>NZ_JBFUKY010000001.1:0-730089 GCF_056400625.1 Allobosea sp. P5_A5 | reverse complement strand
GCGGCCCGTAATCGGGCGGCGCATCGATCCAGCGCCCGCCTGACTTGAGGACATGGACGATCCCGCTGATCACCCGGCGGTCATCAACACGCGGTTTGCCACGCGTGTCCGTCGGCAAATGCGGTGCGATCCGCGCGAATTGCGCATCCGTGAGCCAGAAACGATCCCGATTCATCCGGGCCTCCTCCGGGAAGCCGTGAATCATACAGAGCCAGCGGTGCCAACCTCTTTATGGGTCCGAGCCCTAAGACGCGCCGCTTCACGGGGCGGTCCGCATGAACATCTTTGCAACTTACCTTCGCAACTCGATAAGGGCTGTCGCTGGACAGCAAATGCCGCAAGGAAGATCGAAGGTCACAGGCAGCGATGTGCCTGAATGGCGACTGCTGAAGATCTCGAATGGGTGATGGCTGCAGATAGCCATCCCAGATCCTCGAATGATTCAAGGTCTTGAGAGTGGCTGGGGGACTAGGATTCGAACCTAGACAACCAGAGTCAGAGTCTGGGGTCCTACCGTTAGACGATCCCCCAACGGTGCGGCTGTTGCGCCCGCGTTGGTGAGCGGCGGTCTAATCAATGTCATGGGCCTTGGCAAGTCTCAAATGAGCCGGCGTCGGGGAATGTCGGTCGCATTGCTGAGGCATTCACGGGTAAAGCTCAGCCACGATCTCACTGCCCCTTCAGCGGCCTAGGCAACGCGTGCGACAGAGTGCTTGTGCGGATGGTCGCGATCTCCCTGTGTTCATGCGCGCCTTGCCGGTGTGCCTCGCTCGCGACGGCACTTGCCGGGGCGGCGGCGCTGTCCGACAAAGGCGCCATGACAACAGCCTTTACGCCGACCGACCCCGCCGCCGCGCTTTCCGTTTGGGTTGCGCTGGAAAGTCCCACCAGCCACCCCGCCGGCGTCAACGGCATGATGGATCTTGTCGTCAAGGAGGTCGAAGGGCTTCCCGTCGCGGTGGAGCGGATCCCGGGGCGGGACGGGCTCGGCGACATGCTGTTGCTGCGGGCGGGGCTCGACACGGGCCAGCCGGCCATTGCGCTGATGTCCCATCTCGACACTGTTCATCCGGTTGGCACGAGCGCGAGCGACCTTCCCATCCGAATCGAGGGCGACCGGCTTTACGGGCCGGGCGTCTACGACATGAAGGGCGGGGCCTGGCTAGCCTTGCAGGCCTTCAAGGAGGTCGCCAAGGCCGGTCGCGCGAAGCGGCCGCTGGTCTTCCTGTTCACCCCGGACGAGGAGATCGGCTCGCCGTCGAGCCGCGGGCTGATCGAGGACATCGGGCGAGGGGCCTCGGCCGTGCTGGTGACCGAGCCGGCGCGGCAGGGCGGCCGGATTGTCACGGCCCGCAAGGGCGTCGGGCGGTTCGAGGTAAAGCTGGAGGGGCGGCCTGCCCATTCCGGCACGCGCCATGCCGATGGACGCAGCGCCATCCGCGAGGCGGCGCACCAGATCCTGGCGATCGAAGAGATGACCGACTATGCGCGTGGCATCACCACGAGCGTCGCGCTGATCGGAGGCGGCACTGCCGCCAACGTCATCCCGCAGCATGCCTGGTTCAGCGTCGATTGCCGCGTCACGACCTTGGCCGATGGCGTGATGATGGAAAACCGCATCCTGGCGTTGAAGGCGCGCGATCCCGATGTGGCGATCCGCATCACCGGCGGGATGAACCGGCCGCCCTACGAAAAGTCTGTGGCGGTAGCCGCGCTGCTCGAGACGGCACGGCAGGTCGCAGCGGAGATCGGCTTCGATCTTCAGGATTGTCCGATGACGGGCGGCGGCTCGGACGGCAACTTCACCGCCGCGCTCGGCGTCCCAACGCTGGACGGGCTCGGCATCGATGGCGACGGGGCGCATACCTTGCAGGAATATGCGTTGATCTCTTCGATTGCGCCGCGCCAAGCGCTGATCAAGGGGCTGCTGGAGACGCTCTGAGCGCTCTTTCCGGTTCAAAGGCAGGCGCGCGCAGACGAGCCATGTCTGCGCGCGCCTGCCTGTGAGATGATCCGCGGCTTTCAGTTAAAGCGTCCCAAGAAATAGCGCGTTCCAAGAAAAAGCCCCCATGCATCGCAAGGGGGCTTTTGATGAGGTAATGGCTCGAAGCCTCAGGCTTCCGGCTCATCCATTCCTCCGGCGGCGAGGAATTTCTCGAGCCAGTGGATGTTGTAGTCGCCGTTGAGGATGTCGGGGTTGCGCACGAGCGTGCGGAACAGCGGCAGCGTGGTATCGACACCGTCGACGACGAATTCGTCGAGCGAGCGGCGCAGTCGCATCAGGCATTCCTCGCGATTGCGGCCGTGCACGATCAACTTGCCGACCAGCGAATCGTAATTCGGCGGGATCGTGTAGCCCTGATAGGCCGCCGAATCGACGCGAACGCCGAGACCGCCCGGCGTGTGGAACGAGGTGATCTTGCCGGGCGAGGGGCGGAACGTCGCGTGATGCTCGGCATTGACCCGGCACTCGATGGCATGCCCCTCGATCACGATGTCGGATTGCTTCAGCGAAAGGGGCGCGCCGGCAGCGATGCGGATCTGCTCGTTGACGAGGTCGATGCCGGTGATCATCTCCGTTACCGGGTGCTCGACCTGGATGCGGGTGTTCATCTCGATGAAGTAGAACTCGCCGTCCTCGTAGAGGAATTCGATCGTGCCGGCGCCGCGATACTGCAGGTCGCGCATCGCCTTTGCGCAGACCTCGCCGATGCGGTCGCGCTCTCCGGCGTTCAGTGCCGGCGAGCCGCCTTCTTCCCAGACTTTCTGGTGGCGGCGCTGCAAGGAACAGTCGCGCTCGCCCAGGTGGATCGCGTGGCCGCGACCGTCGCCGAGCACCTGAATCTCGATATGGCGCGGTTTTTCGAGATACTTTTCGATATAGACGGCATCGTCGCCGAAGTTGGCTTTCGCTTCGGTGCGTGCGGTCGACAGGGAGACCGACATCTCGTCGGCGCTGCGCACGACCTTCATGCCCTTGCCGCCGCCGCCCGACGCCGCCTTGATGATGACGGGAAAGCCGATTTCGGCTGCAATGCGCAAGGCTTCGTCATCGTCGGTGACGCCGCCCTCCGAGCCTGGGACGCAGGGAATGCCCAGGCGCTTGGCCGTGCGCTTGGCCTCGATCTTGTCGCCCATCGAGCGGATATGCTCGGGCTTCGGACCGATGAAATTGATGTTGTGCTGTTCCAGGATCTCAGCGAAGCGAGCGTTCTCCGAGAGGAAGCCGTAGCCGGGATGGACGGCGTCGGCGCCCGTGATCTCGCAGGCGGCGATCAGCGCGGGAATGTTGAGGTAACTGTCGCGCGCGGCCGGGGGGCCGATGCAGACGCTCTCGTCGGCCAGGCGCACATGCATGGCGTTGGCGTCGGCCGTGGAGTGAACCGCGACGGTCGCGATCCCGAGTTCCTTGGCCGCGCGCAGCACACGCAGCGCGATCTCTCCACGGTTGGCGATCAGGATCTTGTCGAACATCTTGAAGCCCTGCTCGGATCCGGAAGCGCTCACTCGATCACCAGAAGCGGCTCGCCATATTCCACCGGCGTGCCATCCTCGATCATGATCGCGGTGACCTTGCCGGCGCGGGGCGCGACGATGTCGTTGAACGTCTTCATCGCCTCGACGAGGAAGATCCGCTCGCCCTGCTTCACCACGCTGCCGATTTCGACGAAGGGCTTGGCGTCGGGCGAGGGACGGCGATAGGCCGTGCCCACCATGGGAGAGGTGACCGCGCCCGGATGGCCGGCGCCGGGCTTGGCGTCGGTCACCGCCGGGGCGGCGGCGGCAGGCGCAGCCGCGGCGACGGGGGCCGCCGCCGGCATATGGACCATCGTTGCGAGATTGCGCGCGACGCGAACGCGCAGATCGCCCTTCTGAACCTCGATCTCCGTGAGGTCGGTCTGGGTCAGGAGCTGGGCAAGCTCGCGAACGAGTTCGGGGTCGATCGGGCTTTTGGTCGCCATGGCGGTGTCACCGTCTTCTTCGGATGCTCGTCGGACGCAAGACTAGATTGCCGTCCGTCGTCTCGGGTTCAGGCGGCCGGAGCCGCAAGCGGAGCCGACAGGTGCGCGTCAGTCGGCCCGAGCGGAAGACCGGGAGCGGCGAAAGCAGCGGCGTTAAAGCGCGACAGCGACCGGTCGAGGGCAGATCCGTGGAAGGCGCGGCGGGCGACCATGAAGGCGTGATTCCAGCGCCGCGCAACGCGGCGGAAGCCGCCCTCATAAACGCTGCGCGGCGGCAGGGGAAGCCTCAAGGCTTGCCCGCCTCCGGCCGTTATCGATCGCCCCGGCCGATCAGCCGGCGCAGTCGGTCTTGCCGCATTTGCGGACCGAGTCGATTTTCTGCTTCAGCGCGGCCTCGCCAACGGCGCCGAAGACGATCTCGTCGCCGACGATGAAGGCGGGTGTGCCGGTCAGGCCGAGCCTGTCGCCGAGCGCGACGGTATCCTCGATCGAGGCTTTGGTCGGGGCTGCCTCCATCTCCTTGCGGACACGCTCGATATCGGCGCCGGCATCTTTTGCGACCTCCAACGCCTTGGCGCCGTTGACCCGCCCCTTGGCGCTCATCAGCTTGTTGTGGAAGTCGAAGTATTTCGCGCCCTGCAACTGGTTCTTCACTGCGATCGCAACGCGGCTGGCCTCGACCGAATCCGGGCCGAGAATCGGGAAGTCCTTCAGCACGACCTTGAGTTTAGGGTCGGACTTGGTCAGCGCGGTCACGTCCTGCATCGCCTTTTTGCAGAAGCCGCAATTGTAATCCATGAACTCGACGAGGGTGACGTCGCCTTCCGGATTGCCGATCACGATCGACGTCGCAGGGTCGGTGATGCGCGCCTTTTCCGAAGCGACGGCATTACGCTGCGCGTCGGCCTGAGCGACCGTGTTGCGGCGCTCCAGCTCTACCAGCGCGTCCTGAACGATTTCGGGATTCTTGATGATGGTTTCGCGGATCAGATCCGTGACCGCCTTGCGCTGCTCAGGCGTCAGCGGTGCCTGGGCCTGCGCCAGGGCCGGCGCGCCGGCGACGAGCCAGAGACCGAGAGCGAGGCCAGCAGCCTTTGCCACTCCACGCAGCGGGCCGGACAAAGTGGAGAAAGACATGCTGGATCCTTTCATGAGCGGCCGGACCCGAAGTGCGGCAGCAGAGGCTGTTTGAGGTCGCTTGTGGGTGTTCGGGCGCGAGCCGTCAAATCACGGTTCAGCCACTGCTTGCCGCAAACGGGCGGCTCGGCTACGCCCGTTCTCCCCCCGGAAGCGGACGAAACGATGACCGAGCCGACCTCTTCGCGCATGATTTTTCCCGGATCGGCGCCTCTGCCGGCACTGGCCGAGCGGGCCGAACGCGTCGCCCCCTTCATCGTCATGGATGTGATGAGCCAGGCAGCGGCGATCGAACGTCGCGGCGGCTCGGTCGTGCACATGGAGGTGGGCCAGCCCTCGGCCCCGACTCCGCTGTCGATCCGCACCGCTGTGTCGCGCGCCCTCGACCACGGGCGCATCGGATATACGCAGGCGCTGGGCACGGATACGCTGAGGGCGCGCATCGCCCGCCATTACGCGGAAGCCTATGGCGTCGATGTTGCGGCCGAACGGGTCGTGGTCACGACCGGCTCCTCGGGCGGCTTCATCCTAGCGTTCCTGGCGTGCTTCCAGCCGGGCGCGCGCATCGCGATCACGGCTCCGGGCTATCCGGCCTATCGTAATATCCTGATCGCGCTGGGGCTGGAGCCGGTCGCGATCCCGGTCGGGCCCGAGACGCGGTTTGCGCTGACGCCGGAGCTGATCGAGCAGGCTCATCGCGAAAAGCCGCTTGCGGGCGTGCTGACGATGAGCCCGGCCAACCCGACCGGCGTGGTGATGACGCCCACCGCGATCGCGGATGTCGCAGCCTGCTGCCGCAAGCTCGGCCTCTGGTACATTTCCGACGAGATCTATCACGGCCTGACCTATGAGGCACCGGCAACGACCGCCCTCTCGGCGGATCCCGAGGCGATCGTCGTCAACTCTTTCTCAAAATACTACTGCATGACCGGCTGGCGCGTCGGCTGGCTCATCGTGCCGCAACGCCTCGTGCGCACGATCGAGCGCCTGCAGCAGAACCTTTCGATCTCGGTACCCTATCTCAGCCAGGTCGCGGGAGAGGCCGCGTTCGACGCGACCGAAGAATGCGAGGCGATCAAAGCCGGTTATGCGCAGAACCGGGCTTTCCTGCTGCAGGCGCTGCCGCAGATCGGCCTGAGCGATTTCCTGCCGGTGGACGGGGCCTTCTACGTCTATCTCGATATCGGCCGGTACTCGAACGATTCCATGAGCTTCTGCCGGAACGTCCTGGAGGGAACCGGGGTCGCGATCACGCCCGGACTCGACTTCGACGAGGAACGCGGAGCCCGCACCGTCAGGCTGTCCTTCGCCGGCTCGCTCGCGGAGTGCGAGGACGCTGTGACGCGGATGGGCGACTGGCTGAAACGCCGGTAGAACCGGCGAGAACGAATGAGGTCGCCCGTTCCGACGCCCGTCTGCTTGTGCTTCTCAGTCGCTATCGAGCTTATGGGGTTATGGCGAAAAGGCCGAAGCCGATCACGACAAGGATAGCGCCCATCAGCTGGGCCACCCTCGCGCCGCTGATGACTGTGAGACGCTCCGAACGGCTTGCGGTTCGGTCGGGACGGAGCTGGAGGTCTTCCGCACGGTATTGGGTCGCATAGAGATCGGGTGTCGTCTGCGAGCCGACCGGCCTGTTTCCTTCCAGTTCGATCCGGACCGACAGGAAGAGAACCAGCAGGCCGAGCACTCCCACGCCGAACCATCCGGCCATTCGCCAGATCAGGTACGCAATACCGGCCAGCCCGAGCACGCCGGCTGCGATCACTCCGGTGCGACCTTTGTCGGGCGGCGGCGGTGAGGGAATTTTGAAGGACCACTGCTCCATCTGAAATTTGTGACGCAGTGGAAGATGCTGCCAAGAGCCAATAAAAAACCCGCTGCGACCGCAGCGGGTTGTCTTCGTCAGTCCGTGTACCCCGAATCTCAGGAACGGCCGGCGAGGCGGTTCCACCAGCCGCCACGCTTCGGGCGGTCCGGATCGGGCTCCGTCAGCACGACGGCGACCGGCTCTTCGGCCTTTCGGGGCGCCGGGGCGGATTCCGGCTCGCTCTGGACGGTGGCTTCCGGCTCGGAAGCAGGCGGTGTAGCCGGAGCAGGCTGGCCTTCGGCTTCGGTCGCTGCGGCCTCGGCAGGTGCCGCGCCGTCCTCGCCGATCGGCACGACCTTCTTCCGCGAGCGGCTGCGCTTCGGCTTTTCGGCCGGAGCCGCCTCGGCGGGAGGAGCCTCGGACGCGGCCTCAGCGGTCTCTGTCGCCTCCACAGCGGCGGCCTTCGGCTTGCGAGCCCGGCTACGCTTGGGCTTCGGCGCCTCGGTCTCGGTGGCCTCGATCGCGGGCGCCGGCTCCTCCGTCACGATCGTGACGTTGAGCGTCTCGGCCTGTTCCCCGGCCTCGTCGTCGCTATCCTCGCCTTCATCGCCGTCTTCGGCATCGCCTTCGGACTGACCGGCCTCGAGCGACTGGCCCTGGCCGTCGCGCTCGCCGCCACGCCGACGTCGACGCCGACGCCGACGCTTGCGGTTACCGTCGCGATCGGTTTCGCCCCGCTCGCCCTGGGTCTCGCCCGCGACGGCCTCGCCATCGGTGTCCTCATCGCTGTCGCCGACTTCGGCGCCCAGTGCCGCAGCCTCGGCGGCGGCATCGAGAGCCTCCTCGTCGAGGTCGGCGGTGATCGTCTCGGCCTTGAACGGTGTCGCGATCACGCGGCCCTCGTCGCCGACGAACTCGCCGCGCTCGACTTCGAAGTAGCGGGTGCCGAGCAGGGTCGCGTCGGTCGCGATCATGATCGCGATGCCGAAGCGGGCTTCGAGTTCGGACAGATGAGCGCGCTTGTGGTTGAGGACGTAGAGCGCGACCTCCGGCCGGGTACGAACCGTCAGGTTGTGCGAATTGCTCTTGATCAGGTTCTCTTCCAGCGCACGCAGGATCTGCAACGACACCGACGAGGCCRAGCGCATCATGCCGGCGCCGGCGCAATGCGGGCAGGGCACCGAGGAGCTTTCCAGTACGCCGGTACGAATGCGCTGGCGCGACATCTCCAGCAGGCCGAAAGCCGAGATGCGTCCCACCTGAATGCGGGCGCGATCGTCCTTCAGGCACTCCTTGATCTTCTTCTCGACCGCCCGGTTGTTCCGGTTCTCCTCCATGTCGATGAAGTCGATGACGATCAGGCCGGCGAGATCGCGCAGGCGCAGTTGGCGGGAGATCTCCTCCGCCGCCTCGAGATTGGTCTTGAGGGCCGTGTCCTCGATGTTGTGCTCGCGGGTCGAGCGCCCGGAGTTGATGTCGATCGCCACCAGAGCCTCGGTCTGGTTGATGACGATATAGCCGCCCGACCGGAGGGTGACCGTGCTGGAGAACATCGCGTCCAGCTGGCTCTCGACGCCGAAGGAGGCGAAAAGCGGCGTCTGCTCGCGGTAGGGCTTCACGCTCTTGGACTGGCTCGGCATGAGCATCCGCATGAAGTCCTTGGCCTCATGATAGGCCTCGTCGCCGGCGACGTGAACCTCGTCGATATCCTTGTTGTAGAGGTCGCGGATCGAGCGCTTGACGAGGTTGCCCTCCTCATAGACCAGCGCCGGCGCGACGGAACCGAGCGTGAGCTCGCGCACGCTTTCCCACATCCGCATCAGGTATTCGTAGTCGCGCCGGATCTCGACCGGCGTCCGCGAGGCGCCTGCCGTGCGCAGGATCAGGCCCATGCCCTCCGGCACCTCCAGCTCCTGCGCAATTTCCTTGAGGCGCTTGCGGTCGTCGGTGTTGGTGATCTTGCGCGAGATGCCGCCGCCCTTGCCGGTGTTCGGCATCAGCACGGAATAGCGGCCGGCCAGCGAGAGATAGGTGGTGAGCGCAGCGCCCTTGTTGCCGCGTTCTTCCTTGACGACTTGGACGAGGATGATCTGGCGGCGCTTGATCACCTCCTGGATCTTGTACTGGCGGCGCGACTGCCGATGCGGACGCTCCGGCATGTCGTCGAGGCCGTCGCCGCCGCCGAGCTGCTCAGGAGCCTCCTCGGCGTCCTCGCCGTGATCTTCGTCGTCTCCCGAATCGTCCTCGGTCGAGCGGCGCGCCTCCGTCTCCGTCGTCTCGGAAACGTTGCCGGCGTGCTCGTCGCTAACCTGTTCGTCGGCAGCGGCTTCATCGGTCGTCTCGAAGGTCAGCGGCGCGGCGTTCTCGGCCGCCTCTTCCGTGGTCGATTCGGCGACGGCCGGCGCGAATTCCTCACCGAAGGCGGGGCCGCCCTCGTTGACCATCGCGGCTTCCTTGCCATCCGTGATGATCGCCTCGCCGGCTTCTGTATCGGGGGCAGCGGCGTCCGTGCCTTCGACGTCGGCGGAAACCGTCTCGTCGGTATGAGCCTTCTTGGCGCGATGATCGCGGTCACCCCGGCGCCCACGGCGGCCGCGCTTCTCGCGCTTCTCCTCGTCGCGATCCTCGTCCCGGTCGGCGCGGGCCTCCTCGGCCATCAGCGCCTGCCGGTCGGCGACAGGGATCTGATAGTAGTCGGGGTGGATTTCGGAGAAGGCGAGGAAGCCGTGGCGGTTGCCGCCATATTCGACGAAAGCCGCCTGAAGCGACGGCTCCACGCGGGTTACCTTGGCGAGGTAGATATTGCCGCGCAGCGGCTTTCGGCTGGCGGATTCGAAATCAAACTCTTCGACGCGCGATCCGCGCACCACCACGACCCGGGTCTCCTCCGGGTGGGTGGCATCGATAAGCATCTTGTTGGCCATCAGAGATTTCCATATGGGCGGCCGCCGAACAGCACCGTGCGGCCGCGGACATGCGTCCGTCGCCGCGGGCCGAAGCGCCGCCAGACCGGCGCGAGCCGGCATGTTGCAGGGGGGAAGTTGAGATCTGAACGGAAAGGCGGGCGGGGACGGCGGCGCGAGCGAAATGCCCGGCGCGTTCCCGCAGCTCTTGACGATACGTCGATGAAACGAGCGTCGTCGTTTGCCCCGCCATCTGCCCTGACCTGCGACGGACCCGCCTTGACGACAGGGCACATCGCGTTTGCACGCTCGCAAGACAGGGGAGGGTTGCAGACACACGCTAACCCGGCCCGACCGTCTGCGGACGATCTGTTGCGGCTTGCCCCTCGCCTTCGCCCCCTGGAGGACGACGCACGCCTGCTCCCGGACGCCGACGGATTGTTCGATCCGGATGTGTCACATGGGCAGGCTGCAGGGCAGCCAAGTCCCATTACAGATAGGTGACCGTGATTTGCAAGTCACATCGCAACGGCATCGCGCCTCGTGCATGGCCGCCTTGGTTCACCGGTCAAACACGGCATGGTAACCGGCTGTTAGGAACTCGCCGCAATATGGTTAAGCGTTGGTGACGACAGACAGGATTTTGCAGCTGTTCTCCCACTTTCCCCGAGCTGAAGCGGGCCATGGCCTGGCTGCGCTGGATGGCTGGAAGCTGCGTGTGATAGCGCGCCTGACGGCGTTGCCGGGCGTGCTCCTGGTCGTCGCCGGATGCTGGTGGGGGCAGTTGGCCCAGGCCGAACCAAGGCCGCAGAGCGAATTGCCGGTCGCGACCGATGCCAGAATGGAGCAGCAGGGCGAGACGGTGCGATTGACCATGGCGCTGTCGGCTGTGGTGCCGGTCGAGGCCTGGGTGCAGGCGACACCCGACCGGGTCATCGTCGAATTGCCCTCGACGAATTTTCAGATCCAGCCCAGCGCGCGCAAGAGCGCCGGCTTCGTCTCCGCTTATCGCTACGGCCTGTTCACGGCGGACAAGGCCCGGATCATCATCGACCTCGCCCAGCCGGCCATCGTCGGAAAGGTCGAGGTGAAGCCGATGCGGGGCGGGTTCGGTGAGCTTTCTCTCGAATTGAAGAAGGTAGGACGCGCCGAATTCCTCGCGGAAGCGGCGAAGACCCGAAAATCAGAGACCGTCGCTCTCCCGGCGCCCGCCCCGGAGTCGAGTGGCCGGGCACGCCGCACCATCGTCATCGACCCCGGCCATGGCGGCATCGACCCCGGCACGGTGGTAGCGTCCATCGCGGAGAAATCCGTGGTTCTGGGCTTCGGCCAGGCGCTCAAGGAGCAGCTCGAGGCCTCCGGCCGCTATCGCGTCGTGATGACTCGCGACGAGGATCGTTTTGTCTCGCTGTCCGACCGCGTCCGTATTGGGCAAGACCAGAAAGCCGATCTCTTCATCTCGATCCACGCAGATTCGCTGACGCAGGCGCAGGATGTGCGCGGCGCGACCGTCTATACCCGCTCCGAGCGCGCGACGGACGCCGAGGCCGCCAAGCTCGCCGCCAAGGAGAACGAGGCCGATTCGGCAGCAGGGATGGAAACAAGCGAGGAGGTGCAGGACGTGGCCGGCATCCTCATGGATCTCTCGCGACGAGAAACGCGCACCTTCTCCGGCGTTTTCGCCCGCAACCTCGTCGAGAAGATGGGGGCTTCGGTGAAGATGCACAAAATTCCGCTGCGCTCCGCACGATTCTGGGTGTTGAGTGCGCCTGACGTGCCATCCGTGCTGATCGAGCTCGGCTATATGTCCAGCCCCAAGGATGCCGCGCTATTGACATCGAACGAATGGCGCGGGAAGGCGGTCGCAGCTGTGGGGACGGCCGTCGACGAGTATTTTGCGCGCGAGCGGGCATCGGTCGGTCAGGCTGCCGAAGCTCGACAGTAACGCCGGATGGCCGACCCATTCTCGACGGACCGGCACAGGCGCAATCACCTGCCGTTGTGGTCGGGAAGCCACGGTTCCGCCATCAGCGTCATGTTATAGGTCGACGTTGCGACGCGCCCTGATTTGGTGCCGGCGGCTGTCGAAATTTGAGGTCCAGGGCCAGAAATGCGGTTTATCCTGCGAATCTTCGGATGGCTGTTCGCAGCCGGCGCGATCGCCTTCATGATCGGCGCTGCCGTCGTCGGCGGTGTGATCTGGCATTACTCGCAGGATCTCCCCGACTACGCGCAACTGCGGAACTACGAGCCGCCGGTGATGACCCGCGTGCATGCCGGCGACGGCAGCCTGATCGCGGAATATGCCCGCGAGCGCCGGCTCTATCTGCCGATTCAAGCGGTACCGAAGTTGATCATCGACGCCTATATCTCGGCCGAGGACAAGGATTTCTACACCCATATGGGCATCGACCCGAAGGGTCTGATCCGCGCCGCGATTTCGAACTACCGCAACCGCAGTGCCAATCGTCGGCCGCAGGGCGCCTCGACCATCACGCAGCAGGTCGCGAAGAACTTCTTCCTGAGCCCCGAGCAGTCGATCGAGCGCAAAATCCGCGAGGCGCTCGTCGCGCTGAAGCTCGAATCGACCTATTCCAAGGACAAGATCCTCGAACTCTATCTCAATGAAATTTACCTGGGCGCTCCGGCTCCCGGCCTCGGCAGCTATGGCATCGCGGCTGCCGCGCTGAACTATTTCGGCAAGTCCGTGCATGAGCTGAACCTGCAGGAGGCCGCCTACCTTGCGGCGCTTCCGAAGGCGCCGACAGACCTCCAGCCTTACCGCAACGCCGACCGCGCGATCGAGCGCCGCAACTACGTGATCGATCGCATGGTCGAGAACGGCTACGTCAAGCGCGACGTCGGCGAAGTCGCCAAGAAGCAGCCGCTCGGCGTTAACCCTCGCCAGGTCTCGCCGAACCAGATCGCGGCCGGGTATTTCGCCGAGGAGATTCGCCGCGAGCTTCAGGATCGCTATGGCGAGAAGAAGCTGCTCGAAGGCGGCCTTTCGGTGCGCGCCACCGTCGACCCCAAGATCCAGCTGATGGCTCGCAAGGCGCTGGTCGACGGCCTGGTGCGCTTCGACGAGGCGCGCGGCTGGCGCGGTCCGGTTCAGAAGCTCGATATCGCCGGCAAGGACTGGGGTCAGGTCGTCGGCGAATTGCCCGTGCTCGGGGACGTGTCGCCCTGGCGGTTGGCGGTGGTGCTGGAATCGTCCGGCGACAGCGCCAAGCTCGGCCTGCACCCGCTGCGCGACAATTCCGGCGCCCTGAACAAGAAGCGCGAGATCGTTACGCTGGCCGCCGACGGCATCAAGTGGACTCGCCGCGCCCGTGTCTCGCAGACGGTGTCGGCCGGCGACGTGGTCTATATCGAGCCGATCGAGAGCAGGCCGGGCTATGCCCGCCTGCGCCAGCTGCCCGAGGTCAACGGCGCCATCACCGTGATGGACCCGTTCTCCGGCCGCGTGCTGGCGATGGTCGGCGGCTTCAGCCACGACCAGTCGGAGTTCAACCGCGCGACGCAGGCGATGCGGCAGCCCGGCTCCTCCTTCAAGCCGTTCGTCTATTCGACGGCGCTGGACAACGGCTACACGCCGTCGAGCATCATTCTCGATGCCCCCATCGAAATCGATCAGGGGCCCGGCATCGGGATGTGGCGGCCTGAGAATTTTGACGGCAAATGGAGCGGCCCCCGCACGCTGCGCTACGGCATCCAGTTCTCGAAGAACCTGATGACGGTGCGCCTCGCCAAGGATGTCGGCATGCCGTTGATCGCGGAATATGCCCGCCGATTCGGCATCTATGACGATCTGCAGCCAGTGCTCTCGATGGCACTTGGTGCCGGCGAGACGACCGTCATGCGGATGGTGGCGGCTTATTCGATGCTCGTGAACGGCGGCAAGCGCATCCGCCCGACGCTGATCGACCGGATTCAAGACCGCTACGGCGCCTCGATCTTCAAGCACGACCAGCGGGTCTGCGAGGGCTGCAACGCCGACAAGTGGGGCAACCAGACCGAGCCGCGTCTGATCGACAACCGCGAACAGGTCATCGACCCGTTGACGGCCTATCAGATGGTCTCGATCCTCGAAGGCGTGGTCAATGCCGGCACGGCGACCGTGGTCAAGGCCGTCGGCAAGCCGCTCGCCGGCAAGACCGGCACGACCAACGACGCCAAGGATGTCTGGTTCTGCGGCTTCTCACCGGACCTCGCGGCCTGCATCTATATGGGCTTCGACAAGCCGAAGTCGCTCGGTACTTCGGCGACAGCCGGCCAGTACGCCGCGCCGATTTTCCGCGATTTCATGACAGCGGCCTTGAAGGACAAGCCGGCGACGCCGTTCCGCGTCCCGGCCGGCATCAAGCTGATCCGCGTCGATCCCAAGACCGGGATGCGCGCGGGCGGGGAGGGCGGCATCCTCGAGGCTTTCAAGCCGGGCACCGCTCCGCCTGACAGTTATTCGGTGATCGGCGCCTCCGCCGGCGACGGCAGCACGCCTTTCGGCGTCGCGCCGGGCGCCCGGCCGATCGGATCGGGGACCGGCGGGCTGTATTGAGCGATCAGTTGCTCGCCGCTTGCCTTTCGCGTCATTGCGAGCGCAGCGAAGCCATCCAGGAGAGCTAGACGCGACGTTCGGTCCAATTCCCTGGGTTGTTTCGCCGCTCCCCTCCTCGCAAGGGCGGTTCGGCTCGATCCGCGGTGCGCCGGGGCGTTTACAGGAAACGCTTTCGCCCCTATCTCAACGCCCCGACAAGAACAGCGCCACGGAAGGCGGACTTAAGATCATGAGACCCGAGATCCAAACGCAGCTCGACAACGCCAAGCAGTCGATTGGACTGCTGAGGAGGCATCTTTGACTGGGATCAGGCCCAGCGACGTCTCGCCGAACTGAACGCTCTTTCCGAGGGGCCCGATTTCTGGAACGATGCCGAAGCCGCGCAGAAGCTGATGCGCGAGCGCACGGGTCTGGAAACCCAGATCGAGGGCATCACCAAACTCGAACGCGATCTCGACGATGCGCTGACGCTGATCGAGCTCGGCGAGATGGAGGATGACGCAGCCACCGTCGCCGAGGGCGAACAGGGCATCAAGGGCATTCAGGACGAGGCCGCTCGCTTGCAGGTTGAGACCCTGCTCTCGGGTGAGGCCGACATGCTCGACACCTATATCGAGATCCATCCCGGCGCCGGCGGAACCGAAAGCCAGGATTGGGCCGAAATGCTGCTGCGCATGTATCGGCGCTGGGGCGAGCGGCGGAAGTTCAAGGTCGAGACGCTCGAATATCAGGATGGCGACACGGCCGGTATCAAATCGGCGACCCTCCAGTTCAAGGGCCACAATGCCTATGGCTGGCTGAAGACGGAATCGGGCGTGCACCGGCTGGTGCGGATCTCGCCATTCGATTCGAACGCCCGGCGCCAGACTTCCTTCGCCTCGGTCTGGGTCTATCCCGTCGTCGATGATCGTATCGTCATCGACATCAACGAGTCGGATTGCCGGATCGACACCTATCGCGCACAGGGCGCCGGCGGCCAGCACATCAACACAACCGACTCGGCGGTGCGCATCACCCATATTCCGTCAGGCATCGCGGTCTCCTGCCAGCAGGAACGTTCGCAGCACAAGAACAAGGCCAAGGCCTGGGATATGCTGCGGGCTCGGCTCTACGAGGTCGAGCTGAAGAAACGCGAGGATAAGGCAAACGCCGAGCAGGCCTCAAAGACCGATATCGGCTGGGGTCACCAGATCCGCTCCTATGTGCTGCAGCCCTATCAGCTTGTGAAGGATCTGCGCACCGGCGTCAGTTCGACGGCGCCGTCCGATGTGCTGGATGGTGCGCTCGATCCGTTCATGGAAGCGTCGCTCGCGCAGCGCGTCTACGGCACGGAAGTCGAGGTCGAGGATATCGACTGAAGCTTCGGCGCCATAGGCGCCGTCTCAGGCGCTGTCTCAAGCCACATGTTCGGGTCGTGCCCGAGCATGTGGTGGGTCGTTAGCCTAGGATTCCCGCCAGCTTCGCGCCGGCCTTCAGGAAGCGCGTCGGATCGACGGGCTCTTCGTTGATGCGGGTCTCGTAGTGCAGATGCGGCCCGGTCGACCGTCCGGTCGAGCCGACCTTGCCGAGCACGCTACCGGCCTTCACGACCTGCCCGATCGAGACCGAAATCGCCGACATGTGGGCGTAGCGGGTGCTCAGGCCATTCGCGTGCTCGATCTCGACCATATTGCCGTAGCCGCCATTATAGTCGGCGGTCACGACTTTGCCTGGTGCGGTCGCGAGAATCGCCGAGCCCGGCTCGGCCCGGAAATCGACGCCCGTATGCATCGCGAGCCCGCGCGTGAACGGATCGGTGCGATAGCCATAGTTCGAGGTGAAGTCGTGGTCGCCGCCCATCGGCCGCGCGAGCGGCATCTGCGCGACGATGCCCTTGAGGCGGATCAGCGATGCCAGGCGGGGCTGGATATCGTTGATGGCCGCGCCGAAGGGGCCGGCCGAGCCATCCAGCTTGACCGGTACGAAGGGACCGCCCGTGCCGCCATCGGCGGGCGCGGATGCCGCCATCCGGTCGATGTTCAGGCCGGTCTCGGCGAGCGCCACCTTCAGCTTGACCTGCGTGTCGGACAGCTTGTCGTCCATTTCTTTCAACGCCGCCAGCTGCGCATCGGAGCTTCGGCCCATCGCCTCGTCCAGACGCACCAGGCTCGCCGCCACACGCTTCGCGGGCGGCTCGGGCGGGGCGGCTTCTCCGGACTGCCAGCCGCCGACGGCTTCCGCCGAACTCGGGCGCATCGGCACTGTAGGCTGCTCGGGCGCAGGGGTCGGTTTGCCCGGCAGGAGAGGGGCGAAGCTGGTGACACCCGAGGCGCGGATCGGTTCGTCGGGCTTGGCGATGCGCGCGCGCAGCGGCAGCTTGTTTGCGGGCGCGATGCCGTTGGTCTGCAGAATGTCGGCGAGCGCGCTCACCAGAGACTGGCGCGATTCCAGCTCGGCCTGACGCGTCGCCAATTCGTCGACGCGCGATTCAACGCCATCCTGATCGAGCAGCGCCTTGCTGGCGTAGCGGTCGATATCGGCACGAAGCGATGCGATACGATCCTCATACGCGTATTGACGGCTCGTCTCGCGAGCGATCATTCGCGCGGCCAGATCGTCCTTGCTCAGGATGTACCAGCCGGATGTGCCAGCGCAGGCCGTCATCAGGGCCAGCCAGCCGAGGCCGAGCAGCATCGTGGAACGGCGGACCGTATAGGTCTGGTGGACGATCAAGCCTGCGGCCGGAAGGGCCGGGGCGGGAGATGACTGATGATGCATACGCGGGACCGGAAGTTACGCTGCCGATTTCGCCATCAGACATTGTTAGGGTTAATCTTTCGCAAATCCGACGTCGGTCCGAGTTGAACATCGCATTCGCGCGGGGAGCCTCGCCGCTGAGGCCCCGCGGGAGAACCGGCGGGCCTGGTGTTCATAGCGTCCGGGCCGCCTCCAGAACGTCCTGCGCGTGGCCTGGGACCTTCACCTTGCGCCAGATCCGCGCGATACGGCCTTGTGCATCGATCAGGAAGGTCGAGCGTTCCAGGCCCATATAGCTGCGGCCATACATGCTCTTCTCGACCCATATTCCATAAGCTTCCGCCAAGGCCTGACTCTCGTCGGCAAGGAGCGTCAGGGCGAGGTCGTGCTTCTGCTTGAAGCGATCGTGGCGTTTGGCAGGGTCCGGCGAGACGCCGACGACCACCGCGCCGCAGGCCTCGAAATCGGCGCGAAGCCGGTTGAACTCGATCGCCTCCTGCGTGCAGCCCGGCGTGTCGTCCTTGGGATAGGCGTAGAGCACCAGCTTGCGGCCTTTGAAATCCGAGAGCGATATCGTGCTCCCGCCGTCGCGCGGCAGAGTGAAATCGGGGGCGATATCGCCTTCCTGAACGGGCATAGCTGCCTTCCTTTCGTCGCCTTCACCGGGCATGGACCGATCTGCCGCATGGCAAGGCCGGGGGCGGCAAAATCGGTCGATGGAACAGGCGGCCCCCCGCGGGGTTGCCGAATCGCATCGTCAGGCCACATCGACATCCTGCCGTCTCCGGACGTTGCGGCAAGGGGCATCCTCGCCCTTCGTCACATCAGCAGATGCCCCGGAAGGACCACGCGGATTTTGTCTGAGCGTGAAGCAGGAACGGCGGCAGCGGGCGAGGGCAAGTTCTCTGCCCAGGAAACATCTGCCGGGCAGGAAAAGCCATGCGACACCGCGGTCGTGAAGGCACGCGCACGCGCCGGCCTGGCGACCATTTGTGTGGCGGTCGTGGTGGCGGTTCTGGTTCTCGCGGGTTCGGCGGTCACCCTGCTGATCACGGGCATTGTCCCTTTGTCTGGGCTGGAAGGCCGCATTTCAGCGGCCATCGCCGACCGGCTGGGCCCGGACTGGACAGTCGAGGCGGGTTCGGCGGAGCTTGGTCGCATCGATGGCCACTCGCAGCTCCGGGTGCGTCAGGTCGCGTTCCGCAATAGCGGCGGCGCTGTCATTCGGGCGCCGGAAGCGATCCTCGGTTACGACCCCCTTGCATTGCTTCGCGGCGATATCCGGCTGACCTCCGTCGATCTTCGCGGCGTCAATGTGCGCCTGGGTGTCGACAAAGCGGGAGCGCTCATCGTCAACGCCGACTCTGCGCCGGCCGAGGCTCCGGCCACGCCAAGCCTGCCCGATGCGGCCCAGTGGAATGCTTTTACTGGCATCATGGGTGCCATCTCGTCGCTCGCGAAGGGCGATGGACTGCTCGGGTCGCTCGAAACCGCCGGCATGAACGGGGCCCGCCTCGCGCTGGTCGATCCCGAAGGGCGCCAGACCGCGGGGCTGGAAGATGTCGAGATCAGACTGAGCCGAAGCGGCGAGAAGGTCACGCGCCTCACGATGAAGGGGCGCACCGGCCAGCGCTGGAAGGAAATGGCCGTCGATCTGTCGACCGAGGCAGATGGCACCCAGCGCGCCGACATCGACATCCGCCGCTTCGAGCCAGCCGAGGTCGTCGCCCTGGCGTTCGGCACCGGCGGCGCGCAGCTCGAAGGCCTGCCGATGCAGGGCAAGGCGACGCTCAGGCAGACGCCGGACGGCAAGAAGTCGATGACCGCAACGCTCGACGTGCAAGGCGGCACGATTCGCTTCCCGCATGACGATCCGCCGGCCTTGACGCTCGATGGAGCTCATCTGGAGGTCGCGAGTGCCGATGATCTCAGCCAGCTGACGATCACGCAGGCCCGGCTTGACGCCAGCGCCCTGCATTTAAGCGCCACGGGCTCGCTCGGCGAGGAGAATGGCGGCTGGCGGCTCAAGCTGCAGGCCAAGGGACAGCTCGCCGGTCTCGACAATGATCCGCCAGTCACGGTCGATCGGCTCGATATGGCGGCAAAGCTCGACCCGGCCGACGCCTCTCTTTCGATCGATTCGATGGCGCTGCGAGGCCCCAATACCACCGTCGACCTGACCGGTTTTATCCAGAAGGTCGGCGAATCGCCGATGCAACGCTTCCATGTCGAAGCACGCGATTCTGACGCGCGCGCTCTGCTGGCCATTTGGCCTGGCTTCACCTCGCGCGACGCCCACGACACGCTGCGCCGCCAACTCGTCTCGGGACGGATGAAATCCGTGGTCGTGGACCTCGATCTTCCGGCGGCCGATCACGCCAGGCTCGTGCACGGCGCGGGCATGCCGGAATCGGCTCTGAAAGTGACGATCGACGGCGACATGATCCGCTATATGCCCGATCCCGGCCTGCCGCCGCTCAACGATTCGGTGGTGAACGGCAAGGTCTCGGGCCGTTCAGTCCAGCTTGCGATCGGGGGCGCGACGGCCGATCTTGGCGGCGGACGCAGCCTGCAGATGAGCGAGGGTTCGTTCCTGATCCCCGATTTCTGGGTTCATCGATCGCCGGCCACTATCGGCTTCCGAGCAGCGGGCTCGCTGGAGGCGCTGACCGCGCTGCTTGGCTTCCCCGCGCTGAAGAATTTCAGCCCCGGCAAGCTCGATCCCGCGGCTCTCAAAGGCTCGGCGGACCTGAAAGTCGGCGTTACGTTGCCGTTGGCACCCGACGTCAAGCCGGACGAGATCGTGATTTCGGGCAGCGGGAATCTGTCCAATGTCGCCTCCGACACCCTGCTCGGCACCGAAAAGCTCGAGGCCGGCAATTTCACCACGAGCTTCGACCGCAATGGACTTGTGCTGCGAGGAGACGCTCGCGTCGGTGGCGACAAGAGCCAGATCGAGATCAGGCAGAATGCCAAGGGGCAGGGCGAGGCCACGCTGCAACTGGCGTTGGACGCTGCCGCGCGTCAGCGGCGAGGCTTTGGCGCCGACGCCGGCATCACCGGCACGCTGCCGGTCAAGGTCACCAAGACCTTCGGCAAAGGGGCCGATGGCAAGGCGATGGATGCCAAAAGCGCCGACGCGCCGCCCCGCATCGAGGTCGATCTCACCAAGGTCGGGCTCGATGCGCCCATTCCGGGCCTGAGCAAACCGGCGGGAAAACCCGGCAAGCTCTCCTTCACCTATGTGATCTCGAATGATGGGCCTGATCTGGAGGATTTCGCTCTCGACGCTGGCACGGCGCTGATCAAGGGCCGACTCGAGCTCGACAAGAAGAACGGTTTGGAAAGCGCCAGCTTTTCGCAGTTCCGGCTCTCGCCCGGCGATAACCTGAAGCTCGATGCGAAGCGTGACGGCAGCGTGACCAAGCTCACGATCCGTGGCGCTGTCGCCGATCTGCGCCCCTTCATCAAGGATGCGCAAAGCGGTTCGAGCCAGGCGCCCAGGATCGACCGCGGCAACGCGCAGGCGCAGCGCGGCGGCGACGTGGATGTCGATCTCGATGTGCCGATACTCACCGGCTTTAACAGTGAGGCGATCACCAGCGGCACGCTGAAGTTCTCCCGGCGCGGGGGCGAGATCCGCTCGCTCAATTTTCAGGGACGCATCGGCAAGGCCGATGTGACGGCACGGCAGGCGAAGGCAAACGATAAACTCGTCGTGCAGTCCGAGAACGGCGGCTCCCTGCTGCGCTTCGTCGACCTGTACAACCGGGCCTATGGCGGCGATCTCGTCTTGACGATGGGTGGAGGCGAGAGCCAGAGCGGCGACCTGCTCTATCGCAATTTCATCGTGCGAAACGAGCCCGCGCTGAAGCGCGTCGTGGCATCGCAGCCGGCCGCTGCACCGGGCGAGGGTAGTCCCAGCGCCCCGCCGCGTGTGGATGTCGCGGATGTCGAGTTCACCAAGCTGCGGGCCGAGTTCACGCGCTCGGCCAGCCGGCTCGACGTGTCCGAGATGGTGATCTGGGGTCAGCAGGTCGGCTTTACGGCGCAGGGCCACATCGACTACGGCCGCGATAAGGTCGATATCGGCGGCACCTTCGTTCCGGGCTATGCTTTCAACAATGCCTTCGCGCAAGTGCCGGTCGTCGGCGCATTACTGGGTGGCGGCAGCCAGTATGGCGGGCTGTTTGCAGTAAACTTCCGGATTGCCGGCGCGGCAAGCGCTCCGACGATGTCGATCAATCCGCTATCCGCGATCGCGCCGGGCATCCTGCGCCGCTTCGTGGATCCGCTTGGCGGGGCACCGGCGCAGCAGCCGATCCAGCCGCCGCAGCCGCGCCAGCCCGCTGTGCGCCCCTAAGCGATCTTCATTCCGGACGCAGAAGGATATGCTTCTTCTTGCCGAAGGAGAGCTTGATCACGCCGTCCGATGACAGATCGGCGAGCCCCAGACTCGCTCGCTCGTCGGTGACGACGGCGTCGTTGACGCGCAGGCCGCCGGCCTTGACCTGACGCCGGGCTTCGCTGCTCGAAGGCACGAGCCCCGCCTTGACGAAGGCATTGAGCACGCCAAGCCCGGGCTCCAACTCAGCGCGCGCCAGCGTGATGCTCGGCAGGTCGGCAGCGGTCTCACCCTCCTCGAAGGTCTTGCGCGCGGTTTCCGCGGCGGCCTCCGCTGCCTCGCGCCCATGCACGATGGCGGTGATTTCTGTCGCCAGCACCTTCTTGGCCTCGTTGATCTCCGACCCGCCGAGGCCCGCCAGTCTGGCGATCTCGCTCAAGGGCAGGCGCGTGAACACCTTGAGGAAGCGGCCGACATCTGCATCCTCGGTATTGCGGAAATACTGCCAGAAATCATAGGGGCTGAAGACGTCGGCGTTCAGCCAGACGGCGCCGTTCGCCGTCTTGCCCATCTTGGCGCCGGACGAGGTCGTCAGCAGCGGCGTGGTCACGCAATACAGCTGCGGCCCGCCCATCCGGTGCGAGAGATCGACGCCGTTGATGATGTTGCCCCACTGGTCGGAGCCGCCCATTTGCAGGCGGCAGCCATGGCGCCGGTTGAGCTCCGTGAAATCGTAGCCCTGCATGATCATGTAGTTGAACTCGAGGAACGACAGCGACTGCTCGCGGTCGAGCCTCAGCTTCACCGAATCGAACGAGAGCATGCGGTTTACCGAGAAATGCCGGCCGACATCGCGCAGGAACTCGACATAGTTCAGCTTCAGCAGCCAATCGGCATTGTTGGCCATCATCGCGTCGGTCGGCCCTTCGCCATAGCGCAGGATGCGGCCGAAGACCCGCTTGATACTCTCGATGTTGGCGGCGATCTCCTCGACCGTCAGCAGCTTGCGCTGGTCGTCGCGGAAGGACGGATCGCCCACCATGGAGGTGCCGCCGCCCATCAGCGTGATAGGCCGATGCCCGGTCTCCTGGAACCAGTACAGCATCGTCAGCGAGATCAAATTGCCGATATGGATCGAGGTCGCCGTCGCGTCGTAGCCGACATACGCGGTCTGCGTGCCCTGGCGGCAGAGCGCGTCGAGACCGGCCGGATCGGACACCTGATGGATCAGGCCGCGCTCGTCGAGCACGCGCAGGAAATCGGACTTGTAGGTGGTCATGGGATCGATCTCGTCGGGACTGACAGTTGTCGTCTCGTCATGGTCGGCCTTGTGTCGACCATCCACGTCTTCGCTGGTCGAACGTCGTGTCCAAGACGTGGATTCTCGCCACAAGGGCGAGAATGACGGAGGAGACGATAGCCGCTCAGACCTTTTCCTGCTCGCTCTTCAGGGTCTCGGGCCCGACCTTGCGGTCGAGATAGACGCCGACCTGCTCCATCAGCACATCGACCTTGCCGTCGAAGAAGTGGTTGGCGCCCTCGACCACCGTATGCTCGATCTGGATGCCCTTCTGGGTCTTCACCTTCTCGATCACCGCCATCACCTCCTTGACCGGCGCGACCCGATCCTCCGATCCGTGGACGAACAGGCCCGAGGACGGGCAGGGCGCCAGGAAGGAGAAGTCGTAGCGGTTGGCCATCGCCGCGATCGACATGAAGCCTTCGATCTCGGGGCGGCGCATCAGAAGCTGCATGCCGATCCAGGCGCCGAAGGAGACGCCGGTGATCCAGCAGCTCTTCGCTTCGGGGTTCAGTGCCTGCATCCAGTCGAGCGCGGCGGCAGCGTCCGAAAGCTCGCCGGCGCCATGGTCGAAATGGCCTTGGCTGCGGCCGACGCCGCGGAAGTTGAAGCGCAGTGCCGAAAAGCCGCGATTCACGAAGGTGTAGAACAGGTTGTAGACGATCTGGTTGTTCATCGTCCCGCCGAATTGCGGGTGCGGGTGCAGGATGATCGCCAGCGGCGCGCCTCGCTTCTTGGCCGGCTGGTAGCGGCCCTCGATCCGCCCTGCGGGCCCGTTGAAAATAACCTCTGGCATCGTCTCACCGCTTCTTGCGGCAGCGCTGGCATGCAGCCGGGCGTCGCGGCAATTGCCCCGAGAAGCCCGTGCTGCCTTGACGGCACCACCCTCCGCGCCCTAGATATCAAGCGCTTAGAATTATTCTAACAGCCGTGAACAAGTCGGGAACACTCGATATCCCGCTGCGAACCGGCCGGTTCTGATGGGCGGCTATAGCACAGCGCAGTGGTGCGATTTCAAGCATTTCGTCGCGATCGCAGCGGGATGGCTTGGATCGTACCGGGATAGCATGACGGAGCAGGCAGGAACTTGACGGCAGGACGCGCCTATCTCGACCACAACGCCACCACCCCGGTCCGGTCCGAGGTCGTGGAGGCGATGATGCGCGCGCTGTCTCTGCCCGGTAACCCGTCTTCGGTGCATGGCGAGGGCCGCGCTGCCCGGACCGTCATCGAACAGGCGCGCGAGCAGGTCGCAGCGCTGGCGGGCGCAAGAGCGGCGAATGTCGTCTTCACCGGCAGCGGCACGGAGGCGAACGCTACGGTGCTGTCGCCGGGCTTGATGGCTTGCGACGGTGGGCGCGACTGCGTTCGCACGCCCGCATCGCGGCTTCTCGTCAGCGCGACCGAGCATGGCTGCGTCATCGAGGGACATCGTTTCCCGGCATCGGCCGTCGATCTGCTTCCCGTCGATCGCTCAGGACTCGTCGATCTTGAATGGCTGGATGCGCGCCTTGCTCGTCTGGCCGCCGAGCAGCCGGGCGCACGGGCACTGGTTTCGATCCATCTTGCCAATAATGAGACCGGCGTTATCCAGCCGATCGCCAAGGCGGCGGAGATCGTGCATCGCCGCGGCGGGCTGCTGCATAGCGACGCCGTGCAAGCGGCCGGCAAGATTCCGCTCGATATCGCCTCGCTCGGCGCCGATGTGTTGACGCTCTCCGCACACAAGCTCGGCGGCCCCAAAGGCATCGGCGCGATCGTCTTCCGCACCGGCACGCTCGAACTCGCCGACAAGCTGCTGCGCGGCGGCGGGCAGGAGCGGGGCTGGCGCGCCGGCACCGAGAACCTGCCGGGCATCGCCGGCTTTGGAGCGGCGGCTGCCATCGGCCGCAAAGGGCTCGACACTGAAGTGGCGCGGATCGGCACGCTTCGCGACCGGCTGGAAAGCGGGGTTCTGGCGCTGGCGCCCACTACTGCGATCTTCGGCGTGTCGTCTCCCCGCCTGCCCAACACCAGTTCCTTCGCAACCCCCGGTTTCAAGGCCGAGACAGCCCTGATCAAGCTCGACCTTGCGGGCATTGCGCTGTCCTCCGGCTCGGCCTGCTCGTCGGGCAAGGTCAAGCGTTCGCATGTGCTCGATGCCATGAAAATCGACCCTGCCATGAGCGCCGGGGCCTTGCGTGCTTCGCTCGGATGGACCACCTGCGAGGCGGACATCGATCTCTTTCTCGCGGCCTACGCTCAGCTCGTCGCCGCGCAATCCGATCGGGAAGCCCGGGCAGCCGCCTGACGCATTCCGCAACACGAAGACCAAACCGGCGGGCCTTGAACCCGCACTGGAGACTATGAAATGGCAGCGGTCCAGGAGACCATCGATCAGGTCAAGTCGATCGACGTGACCGAGTATAAATACGGCTTCGTCACCGAAATCGAAGTCGACAAGCCGGCCAAGGGCCTGACCGAGGACACGGTCCGCTACATCTCGGCGCGCAAGAACGAGCCGGCATGGATGCTGGAATGGCGTCTCGACGCCTTCCGCCGCTGGAAGACGATGACCGAGCCGACCTGGTCGCGCGTCAACTATCCGCCGATCAACTACCAGGACATCTACTATTACGCCGCGCCGAAAATGGGCGCCGACCCGAAGTCGCTCGACGAGGTCGATCCGGCGATCCTCGAGACCTACAAGAAACTCGGTATACCCCTGCGCGAGCAGGAAATCCTTGCCGGCGTCGCTCCGGAGAACCGCGTCGCGGTCGATGCGGTGTTCGACTCCGTTTCGGTGGTGACCACCTTCAAAAAGGAGCTGGCCCAGGCCGGCGTGATCTTCTGCTCGATCTCGGATGCGATCCAGGAGCATCCCGAGCTGATCAAGAAGTACCTCGCTACCGTTGTGCCGGTGACGGACAATTATTTTGCGACGCTGAACTGCGCGGTCTTCACCGACGGCTCCTTCGTCTACATCCCCAAGGGCGTTCGCTGCCCGATGGAGCTGTCGACTTATTTTCGCATCAACGAGCAGAACACCGGCCAGTTCGAGCGCACGCTGATCATCGCCGAAGAGGGCTCCTATGTGAGCTATCTCGAAGGTTGCACAGCGCCCAAGCGCGACGAGAACCAGCTTCATGCGGCCGTGGTCGAGCTGATCGCGCTGGACGATGCCGAGATCAAATACTCGACCGTGCAGAACTGGTATCCGGGCGATGCCGAGGGCAAGGGCGGCATCTACAACTTCGTCACCAAGCGCGGTGACTGCCGTGGCAAAAACTCGAAGATTAGCTGGACGCAGGTTGAGACAGGCTCGGCGATCACTTGGAAATACCCGTCTTGTATCCTGCGCGGCGACGGCTCGCGCGGCGAGTTCTATTCGATCGCGGTATCGAACGGCGCCCAGCAGGTCGATAGCGGCACCAAGATGCTGCATCTCGGCAAGAACACGACGTCCAAGATCATTGCCAAGGGCATCGCGGCCGGCAAGTCCGACTCGACCTATCGCGGCATCGTTTCGGCGCATCGCAAGGCGACGAACGCACGCAACTTCACCAATTGCGACTCGCTGCTGATCGGCGACCAGTGCGGCGCCCATACCATCCCCTACATCGAGGCCAAGACCGCGACCGCGATCTTCGAGCACGAGGCCACCACCTCCAAGATCGGCGAAGACCAGATGTTCTACTGCCAGCAGCGCGGCCTCTCCGAGGAGGAGGCGGTGGCGCTGATCGTCAACGGCTTCGTCAAGGAGGTGCTGCAGCAGCTCCCGATGGAGTTCGCCGTCGAGGCACAGAAGCTGATTACGATCTCGCTGGAAGGCTCGGTCGGCTAGCTCTCCGTCATGGTCGGGCTTGTCCCGACCATCCACGTCTTTCTTTCTTACGTTCAAGTCGTGGATGCTCGGCACAGGGCCGAGCATGACGCGGCGGAAATCCGGACCTGAAACCATGCTCGAAATTCGCAATCTCGTCGTCAAGATCGCCGACGAGGACAAGCAGATCCTCAATGGCCTGAACCTCACCGTGAACGACGGCGAGGTTGCCGCGATCATGGGGCCCAACGGCTCCGGCAAGTCGACACTGAGCTATGTCATCGCCGGCAAGGAGGACTACGAGGTCCTCGACGGCGAAATCCTGCTGAACGGCGAAAACGTGCTGGAGATGGAGGCCGACGCGCGTGCCGCCGCCGGCATCTTCCTCGCCTTCCAGTATCCGCTGGAGATCCCCGGCGTCGCCACCATGACCTTCCTGAAGGCGGCGATGAATGCGCAGAGGCGTGCGCGGGGAGAGAGCGAACTCCTGACTCCGGACTTCATCAAGCAGGTCAATGCGGCGGCCGATGCCTTGAGCATCGATAAGGCCATGCTGCGCCGGCCGCTCAATGTCGGCTTCTCCGGCGGCGAGAAGAAGCGCATGGAAATTTTGCAGATGGCGCTGCTCTCGCCGACGATGTGCATCCTCGACGAGACCGATTCCGGCCTCGATATCGATGCCCTTCGGATCGTCGCGGACGGTGTCAATCGCCTTCGCGCCGCTAACCGCGGCTTCCTCGTCATCACTCACTATCAGCGCCTGCTCGACCACATCGTGCCCGACACCGTGCACGTCATGTCGAAGGGTCGAATCGTGAAGACCGGCGGCAAGGAACTGGCGCTTGAGCTCGAGAAGAGCGGCTACGCGGCCTATGGGGAGGCCGCTTGATGGCGATCGTCACCACGCTGAAGACGCCGGCCGAACAGACGCTCATTCAGCAATTTGCCGGGGCGAAGGCCGAGTTGCCGGGTGGCCCGGCCGTGCGCAAGCTTCGTGAGGATGCCTTCGCCGGCTTCGAAGCCAAGGGTTTGCCACATCGCAGGCTCGAATCCTGGCGCTATACCGATCTGCGCAGCCTGTTGCGCGAAGCGCAGCCGCTGGCTGCTGGCGCCAGCCGTACCGAGGCAGTCAAGAGCCGGTTGGCGGCGCTGAAGCTGGACGGATTGCGGCTCGTGCTGGTCGACGGCGCCTTTGCGCCTGAGCTGTCGACGCTGGATTCCATTCCCGAAGGCGTTTCCGTACATTCGCTCGCCGAGGCGTTGGTTTCGTCGCGAGACGATCTCGGCCGCATCCTCGCCGGCCCGGTGGTCGGTGCCGATGATATGGGGCTGGCCCTGAATACGGCTCTGATGCGCGATGGCGTTTTCGTCGAGATCGCGGACAGCGTCGAGCTGGCGCAGCCCATCGTCATCGTCGCGCTCGCCTCCGGTGAAACCGAGCGTGCGGTCTTCCATCGCTCGGTCGTGCTCGCCGGCAAGGGTGCCAAGGGGACGATCGTCGAGGTCAGCGAGACAGCCGGGGCCGCCGCACAGCAGCTCAACGGCGCGATCGTCTTCGAGACCGGCGACGAAAGCGAGATTCAGCACATCCGGCTCGTCACCCGCCAGCAGGCGGCGACGGTCGAGGTCCAAAGCCTTCTCGCCACCGTCGGTGGGCAGGCCAAGTTCGATTCCTTCGCGCTGGTCTGCAATGCCGGGACGCTGCGCCAGCAGTATTTCGTCCGCTATGCCGGCGAGCACACCGAAATCGGCCTGCGCGGCGTCAACCTGTTGGGCCAGGCGCAGCACTCGGACGTGACACTGATCGTGGACCACGCCGTGCCGCACGGCACCAGCCGCGAACTGTTCAAGACGATCGCTGGCGGCGAGTCGACCGGCGTCTTCCAGGGCAAAGTCGTGGTGCGCCAGCACGCGCAGAAGACCGACGGCAGCATGAAGAGCAATGCGCTCCTCCTCAACGAGGGCGCGACCATGTTCAACAAGCCCGAGCTGGAAATTTTCGCCGACGACGTGGTCTGCGGCCATGGCGCGACGGTCGCGCAGATCGACAGCGAGCAGTTGTTTTATCTGATGGCGCGCGGTTTGCCGCGATCGCAGGCCGAGGCCCTGGTGCTCCAGGCCTTCGCCGGCGAGGCGGTCGAGTTCATCGGTGACGAGAACGTGCGCGCGCTGGTGATGGAAGAGGTCGAGGCTTGGCTGCACGCTCGCCAACTCGCCGCTGAGGTGAGCACCGTCTGATGCCCTACATCAATCTCCAGATCACGAAGGGCGCGACCCGCGAACAGAAGGCGCGGATCGTCCAGGAATTCACCGAGACCTTGGTTAAGGTACTCGGCAAGAAGCCCGAGAATACGCACATCGTGATTCAGGAGATCGAGCGTGAGGATTGGGGGCATGGCGGGGTGCTCGTCGCCAACCGCCAGCCAGCTCCCGGAAAGGCGTGAACATGAACGCAGTCACCGGCCAGCCCGCTTCGCGACCCTATGATGTTGACGCCATCAGGCGGGATTTCCCCATCCTGTCCCGCGAGGTCTACGGCAAGAAGCTCGTCTATCTCGACAACGCCGCCTCGGCCCAGAAGCCGAACGTGGTGATCGATGCGATGACGAAGCTGATGCGCGAGGACTATTCCAACGTCCATCGCGGATTACATTATCTCGCGAACGCCTCGACCGAAGCCTATGAAGCCGCTCGCGAAAGCGCGCGTCGTTTCCTCAACGCGAAGCATTTGGAAGAGATCGTCTTCACGCGCTCTTCGACCGGCGCGCTGAACCTCGTCGCGTCGTCTTTGGGCCGGCATCTCGACATCGGCGAGGGCGACGAGATCATCATCTCGATCCTCGAACACCACTCCAACATCGTGCCTTGGCATTATTGGCGCGAGCGTCACGGCGCCGTGCTGAAATGGGCTGGCATCGACGAGGACGGCAATTTTCTGCTCGACACATTCGAGAAGCTGATCACGCCGCGGACCAAGGTCGTGGCGCTGACGCAAATGTCGAATGCAACGGGTACGATCATCCCGATCGCCGAAGTTGCGAAGATCTGCCATGCGCATGGCATCCCGCTGGTCGTCGACGGCAGCCAGGGCGCGGTGCATCTGCCGGTCGACGTGCAGACGCTGGGCTGCGATTTCTATGCCTTCACCGGCCACAAGACCTATGGGCCGACGGGCTCCGGTGTGCTCTGGGGCCGCAAGGAATGGCTCGACAAGCTGCCGCCCTATGAGGGCGGAGGCGAGATGATCGTGACCGTCACCGAGGACGCAGTGACCTATAACGACCCGCCGCATCGCTTCGAGGCCGGCACGCCGGCGATCGTTGAGGCCGTGGGGCTCGGCGTAGCGCTCGACTACATGATGGATCTCGGCCGCGAGAACATCGCGGCCCATGAGGCCAAGCTCGGCGCCTATGCGATGGAGCGTTTGGGCGAGATGAACTCGATCCGCGTCTTCGGCAAGGCCAAGGAAAAGGGTGCCATCGTCGCTTTCGAGATGAAGGGCGCCCATGCGCATGACGTCGCGACCGTGATCGACCGGGCCGGCGTTGCCGTCCGGGCCGGCACCCATTGCGCCATGCCGCTTTTGGCACGATATGGGGTGACGTCGACCTGCCGCGCCTCCTTTGGCCTCTACAATACGATGGACGAGGTCGACGCGCTGGTGGACGCCCTGCGTAAAGCCGAGAGCCTGTTCGCCTGACCGGGATTGCACATGATGACCGAGAGCACCACCGACGAGCTGAAGCCGAACCTGCCGACCATGGGCGTCGGCTCGACACTTCCGCCGGAGGAGATCGACCGGTTGACCGACGACATCGTCGCCGCGCTGAAAACCGTCTACGATCCAGAAATCCCTTCGGACATCTACGAACTCGGCTTGATCTACCGCGTCGATATCGCCGACGACCGGCAGGTCACAATCGACATGACCTTGACCGCGCCGGGCTGCCCGGTCGCCGGCGAAATGCCGGGTTGGGTCGAGAACGCGGTCAGCACCGTGCCGGGCATCGCGTCTGTGACGGTCAATATGACGTTCGATCCGCCTTGGGATCAGTCGCGCATGTCGGACGAGGCTCGCGTCGCGCTCGACATGTGGTGAGGCAGCGGCACGCGACCCGTCATTGCGAGGAGCGAAGCGACGAAGCAATCCAGGGGGACTTGCTCAAACGCATTTGCCGAGCCCCCTGGATTGCTTCGCTGCGCTCGCAATGACATCTCCTTGATGGATCGCATCTCATCGCTGCATTGGTCATGAGCTTGCGGGGCTGGCAGGAATGAGCGTGTTCACCGCCGGAGCGTGCCATGCCGAATTTAGCTTACGAGACCGTCGACGTTTTCACCGACAGGCCGTTCGGCGGTAATCAACTCGCGGTCTTTACCGATGCGCGTGGGCTCTCCGATGCGCAGATGCAGTCGCTTGCGGCAGAGATGAACTATAGCGAGACGACCTTCGTCCTTCCGCCGGACGATCCCGCCAACGATGCGCGCGTCCGCATCTTTACCCGCACCCATGAGATGCCGTTTGCCGGCCATCCCAATGTCGGCACTGCCTTCGTGCTGGCGCGCCATGGGCGCGACCGCGACGGCGTGCTGCGTTTCGAGGAGATCGCCGGTCTCGTCGAGGTCAAGGTCGAGCGAGACAGTACAGCAGCCGTTACGGGCGCGACGATCGCCGCGCCGCAGCCACTATCGACGAATATCGAACTGCCGGCCGAAGCGATCGCGGCCTGCGTCGGCCTTGCCGCCTCCGATATCGTTGTCACGAACCATCGGCCGATCCGCGCTTCGGTCGGCGTGTTCTTCGTGCTGGCGGAAGTCGGCGCCGAAGCGCTCTCCCGCGCAACGCCGGATCTCGGCCAGTTCCGCAGGGTGCGCGATGCGACACCGGGCCTGGAAGGGCGGTTCTCGCTGTTCGTCTACGCACGCGACGGCAAGATGATTCGCGCGCGCATGTTCGCGCCCATCAGCGGCACATGGGAAGATCCGGCGACAGGCAGCGCCAGTGCAACGGTCGCGGCCCTGCTGCTGTCGCTCGACGGTGGCGACGCCGCGCGGTTCACGCTGACGCAAGGTGTGGAGATGGGCCGGCCGAGCCTGCTGCACCTCACGGCGCGCCGGACCGAAGATGGCATCCGCGCGACGGTCGGCGGTGCCTGCGCGCCGATGTTCAGAGGCGAGGCGCTGTTATAGGCCGAGATCGGCTCTGACCCGCCGCGTCAGGCCGGCGGCGACGAGGCGATGGCTCTCGCGCAGATAGTCCTGCAGGGCGTCGTCCGGCATGGTCTCGGCCGACAACCACTGAATCCATTTCATGCCGCGTGATGCCAGATAAGGCGCCGGCCTCAGGCCCGGCTGCTCGCTGAGAATGTCGTAGGCGAGGGCCGAGCATTTGAAGCTCACCGCCATTTCGCCATCGTCCTGCTGCCGGCCGATCGCGAAGACCTTGTCGCCAACCTTCCAGACCTCGGCATCCCCCCACTGCACCACGCGATGCGCGGCGGGCAAAGTGGCGCAGAACGCGTTGTAAGCCGAAGGCGACATTCAGGCCTCAGTAGCTCTCGGCGTCGATTCCATGCCGGGCGGCGGCCGCGACGATCTGCGACCAGGTCTCGTCATCGAGGGGAATGCCGGCGGTTCCGCGCTCGGCCCGCATCTGCCGCTCCTTCTCGCCCGGGACGAGGACGGGGCGGGCAGGGTCTTGCGGCCTGGCTGCGTGAACGAAGGCGAGATAGCTTTCGATGCGGCTTTTGCGCAGGGTCTCATCGGGCTCCAGCCGCGCCGGATCGATGACGATCCCGAACAGCGAGTTGATGATCCAGGTCTTGGCCGGCTTCTGGTCGATACGGGCGGCGCCCATCAAACCCGCCGACAGCAGCTCGGCGATCAGCGAAAGCCCGGCGCCCTTATGATCGCCGAAAGGCAGCAGCGCGCCCAGCGGCAGATCGGGGATCGCCTGCGGGAAGACATGCGCCGGGTCGGTCGTCGGGCGCCCCTCGCCGTCGATGATGTAGCCGGGCGGCACCGGCTCGCCCTTGTTGAGTGCGACGCGCGCCTTGCCATGAGCCATTCGGCTGGTGGCAAAGTCGAGGATCAGCGGCTCTCCATCCGGCACGGGAATGCCGATGGCGTGCGGGTTCGTTCCGAAGCGGGCTTCCTTCGCCCCGAACGGCGCGACGATGGGCGGCCGCCCGGCGACATTGACCCAGAAAAACGAAATCAGCCCGGCCGCCGCCGCCACCTCTGCATAATGGCCGATACGGCCGATATGATGCGAATCGAGCAGGTTGACGATGGCGACGCCGCTCGTCCCAGCGATCGTGATGGCACGGTCGACCGCGTTGCGGGCATTCGGCTGCCCAAGGGCGATCTCGCCATCGACGATCAGGAAGGGCGGGGCCTCGAGGCGCACCTTGCCCTTCGACTCGACTTTCAGGTTTCCATCCGCGAGCGATTGGAAATAAAGCGGAATCATTCCGACGCCGTGGCTGTCATGGCCGCTCAGATTGGCCAGCACGAGGTGGCTGGCGGTCTCCTGCGCCTCAGCCTCGCTCCAGCCCGCCGCGACGACCATGTCGTGAACCAGCTTGTGCAGGGCTTCGGATTGATGAAGGCGGTAGCTCATGGCGCGGCAAATCCTGTTCGGGTTCGAACTGTGCACGAGCCACCCGGCCAGGCAATGCCGCCCGTGCCACGCCCCACCGGATCGCGCGTATAACACCGTCGCATCTCGACGCAAGCCTCCACAGTCCCTATCTTAGGGATACCGTCTTGCTTCACCGGGCCTTGAACCCGGTCGAGGAGGGAAAGCAATGTTCTCCATTCCAGGCCTCAAGGTCATCTCTCTGACCGATGCCGCTGCCGAACGCATCCGCCAGATCATGGCGGCGGCGGGCGCGGACGACCCGGCGCTCGGCCTCAGGGTCGGCGTCAAGAAGGGTGGCTGCGCTGGGATGGAATACACCTTCGAGATCGCGCGCGCGATCAACAAGGGCGACGACGTGGTCACCGAAAAGGACGCCACGGTGATCGTCGATGCCAAGGCGGTCCTCTTCCTGCTCGGCACGGAGCTCGACTTCAAGACGGACCGCTTTTCGTCGACCTTCGTCTTCAACAATCCGAACCAGGTCTCGGCTTGCGGCTGCGGTGAGTCCGTCGAGATCAAGCCGCGGAGCGAGAGCGCATTATCTGCGTAAGCCGGGGACGCGACAGGCAGATCGCTGCCCGCGCGAACCTGCAATCGCGTCAGGCGACGCGGCTCGCCATCTCGAAGCTTTCCTCGGTCGCGGTGCGATTGCGCCCGTCGCGTTTGGCCTGCATCAACGCCTGGTCGGCCCGGTCGACGAGTGAGCCCGAGGTGTCGCCACGGCGGTAGCTCGCCACGCCGAGCGAGATGGTGATGCGGCCGAGGTTCTCGTTGGTGGACCGCTTGATCAGTTCGCGCGTCAGCAAGGCCTGGCGCACTGTCTCCGCCCCGAACTTCCCGGCGATGATATCCGACTCGGGCAGGATGATCGCGAATTCCTCGCCTCCGAAGCGGCTGATGATCGCCTTGTCCTTGAACTTGTCCTTCATCGTACGCGCCACGAGGCGCAGCACCTGGTCGCCCGTGAGGTGGCCATGGGCGTCGTTGAAGCGTTTGAAGAAATCGATATCGGCCATGACCACCGCAAAAGGTTCGCGGCGCAGCGTCGCCTGATCGATCGACTTCTGCAGCATTTCCTCGAAATGACGGCGATTGGCCAGACCGGTCAGCGAATCGGTCAGGGCCTCCGCCCGGGTCGATTCCAGGGCCTCGCGGAGATTGCGGATTTCATTGGCGCTGTTGCGAAGCTCGGCTTCCAGCTGCGCCTTGCGGCTGACCTCCTCGCGGGTCGACATCACCAGCGCCTCGACCCATTCGCGCAGCTTCTGCCGGTCGGTCGTCGGCGGGACATCCTCCGACATCGCCGCAAGCCGGTCGTGGTAGAGCTCGCTGGAGCCGAGCGCCTTGTCGACCAGGGCCATCATGGCGTCGATCTCGCCCATGACCTGCAAGCTCGTTCTCTCAGCCTGCTTGGTGAAGCGCTCCGTGCTGACGAAGCGGTCGTAGAGGTTGTCGATGTCGGCCGCACCGACATGGCCCTCGCTGCCGGCGATGATGGCGTTCAACGCCATGCTGACGGACGGCATCTCGCCGCTGAGATGGGCGTACCAGACCTCGAATGCCCGGGGGTAGCTCGGCGAACCGTGCTGGCGCATCGCTGCGACGACTCGCTCGGCGAGTTCGTGCTGCGCGGAAACCTGGGCTTCGCTCATCTCAACGCCATCCCGTGCGAAGCGGGTCGCGGCTTTCGGCCACGTCAGCTTCGATCATTCAATCGAAGCGGGACATCCTGTCCGTATTAACGGCGGCATGCGCCCGTCCACCAAGGCGACTTCTGTCGCCCGGCAGACCAAGACTAAGCGGGGAGCAGTTAAGGACGTGTTGATGCCGCAGCGTCAGCCCAGGCGAACCGGGCGCAGCATGAAGGCCGGTACATGGTCTCCCAGGCCCTTCACCTTCGGGCCGTCATCATCGTCGTGGTCGCGGCGGTGGCGACGGCCGTCACGCTCATGCGCCTCAGTGCGAACGGCATCCTGGCCTTCGACGGGGAGGGGGCGTCGGCTCTGCTGCGGGCGCTGATCCTTGCGCTTCGGCTCCGGCCGATCCTCGCTCTGGCGCGGCGCGGCTTCGCGCGGCCCGGTCTCACGTTGCCCGGTCTCACGTTGCCTGGTCTCACGTGGCGCGGTCTCGCGCGGTGCGGCCTCGACCGGCTCGCTGCTCGGCCTGCTGCTGCGTTCGGGCCTTCCACGGCCACGGCCGCCGCTCGGGCGCTTCTCGTCGCGCCGACCGCGGCGTTCCTCCCGCGGCTCGCCGGGGGGCAGCGCGTCCAGCCCCTCGCCGTCGTAGGCGATGGGTATGCCGGTCAGCTTCTCGACCGCCGCGACGAGCTTCTCGTCATGGCGGGTGACGATGGTGAAGGCGGCACCCAGCCTGCCGGCCCGCCCGGTGCGGCCGATGCGATGGACATAATCCTCGGCATGGGTCGGCACATCGAAATTGAAGACATGGCTGACGGCGGGAATGTCCAGGCCGCGTGCGGCCACATCGGACGCGACGAGGATCGGATACTCGCCGGTGCGGAAGGATTCCAGCGCGGCCATGCGAGCATACTGATCCATGTCGCCATGCAGCGCCACGGCCGGAAAGCCGTGCTTGACCAGAGATTTGTGAAGCGTCGCGACATCGCGCTTGCGGTTGCAGAAGACGATCGCGTTCTGCAGGTCCGTCGCGCCCTTGATGAGCTTGCGCAGCGTCTCGCGCTTCTCGAAATCCTGGCCGTTCGAAGCCACCAGCCGCTGGGTGATGGTCGTTGCCGCCGTCGCGGGCCTGGAGGTCTCGATCCGGATCGGATTGTGCAGGAACTGCTCGGAAATACGGGTGATTTCCGGCGGCATTGTCGCGGTGAAAAACAAGGTCTGGCGCGTGAAAGGCACCAGCTTGCAGACCCGTTCGATGTCCGGGATGAAGCCCATGTCGAGCATGCGGTCGGCCTCGTCGATGACGAGGAGCTCGACGCCGGTCAGCAGAAGCTTGCCACGCTCGACATGGTCGAGAAGCCGGCCGGGTGTCGCGATCAGCACGTCGACGCCACGGGTGATCTTGGCATCCTGGTCGCCGAACGAGACGCCGCCTATCAGCAGCGCGACGGAGAGCTTCTGGTTGACGCCGTAGCGGGTGAAGTTCTCCTCGACCTGCGCCGCGAGTTCGCGGGTCGGCTCGAGGATGAGGGTCCGGGGCATCCGGGCGCGGGCGCGGCCGGTTTCCAGGATCGTCAGCATCGGCAGCGTGAAAGCCGCCGTCTTGCCCGTTCCGGTCTGGGCAATGCCCAGAACGTCCTTGCGGGCGAGCACATGCGGGATGGCCTGGGCCTGAATGGGGGTCGGTGTGGTATAGCCTGCGGCCGTGACGGCAGTCAGAACCTTTTCACTCAGGCCGAGTTCGGCAAATGACATTGCGTTAGCGCTTCTTCAGGGTCGGTGACATGCGGGCGGGATGACCTGCTCGACCGCTCGCTGGCGCGACAACTGGTTCTGCGCGCCTTCGGACTCGTGTGGAATGCCGAGAAAACAAGGCAAAGTCAATCTTCTAGCCTCGAAAGGACGTGTGTCCATCTCATGTCGGAGCCGCTTGTTCTCGTTCCCGGTCTCAGTTGCAACGCTGCGCTCTATGGGCCGCAGTGGAGCGCGCTTGCCGACGGGCGTCTCATTCTGGTGGCCGACCACGCCCGCGACGACACACTGGGAGCAATCGCGGACCGGCTTTTGGCGGCGGCGCCTGCTCGTTTCGCGCTCTGCGGCCTCTCGATGGGCGGCTACGTCGCGTTCGAGGTTCTGCGGCGCGCGCCGCAACGCGTCACCCGGCTGGCTCTTCTGGACACCAGCGCCAAGCCCGCGACGCCGGAAACCAACGATGCCCGCGTCCAGATGATCGCGCTGGCGGAGAAGGGTGCCTACGACAACGTCACGACCCTGCTGTGGCAGCGTCTGGTCGCGCCGGCCCGCCTCACCGACGAGCCCTTGCGGCTGCAGGTGCGCGCGATGGCCGACGCCGTGGGCGCGGCGGGTTTCGTGCGGCAGCAGAAGGCCATCATGGCAAGACCGGATTCGCGTCCTCTGCTCAGCGGCTTGGACAAACCAACGCTGGTCCTGGTCGGTGACGAAGACCAGATCACGCCGGTTGCCGAGGCGCAGGAAATGGCGGCTCTCCTCGGAAGCTCGGCCCGGCTGGAGATCGTGCCGCGATGCGGGCATCTGGCGACGCTGGAGGCGCCCGATCAGGTCACGGCCGCATTGGTGCGCTGGCTGGCCTGAACTCGGCCTCCGGCAAGCCGATTCAGCGCGGGAGAGCGCAGGGGTCGAGTTTGGTCTGGCTCGCCATCCGCCCGATCGAGCCGGTCGTCAGGGGATCGACAGGCTGGCGTTTCGAGGCTGCGAGCGTTGCCTGCGCCATCTGGTCTCGGTCGAGGCCCGGCATCCGGCTCGAGACGAAATTCGCGGCGATTACCGAGAGGAAGGCGATGGCGCCTGCCGCCTTGGCGATGTCGGCGGCCATGGTGCCGCGCTCGTTCTTCCAAAAGATGCTGACCAGACGCATCACGCGCTCCGCAGCCCGAATGACAGGCTCATCCCGTCACTATCAGGCAAAGCGGTAAAAGCTTGGTTAGCCAGGCCTTAGCGAGACAGTGCTAAATCGACGGGCTTTGCTTGCGCTCGACTGGCCCGGACAGAAGCTCCCCTGCCAGCAGCGCCCGATGCTGCCGGAACAGGCGCCGCACCGCCGCAAGCACCGCCGTGACCGCCGGGCGCTGGCGCGACACCTCATGCGACAGCAGGTAGATGTCGTCCCCCGTCGTCTCGGGGGGCGGTTCGATGCGGATGAGCGTGTCATCGGGATCCGCCATGAAACAAGGCGCCATCGACAGCGTGCCCGACAAGCGGATGCTCTCGTATCGGGCTGCGGAATCGCCGACACGGGCCGCGATCGGGCGGCCGGAAGCAAAGCGGCGGATGTGATCGTCGATGCGCGATGAGGTTTCGCGATTGACCGAGATGAGCGGCGCGGTGGTCGGATCGACGTCGCGCCGGCAATAAAGCGCCTGCATCAGCCGCCCGATCTTCTGCGCGTAGTGCCCGGCTTCCTGCGGTGGCCTGCTCATTCGCAAGGCGATGTCGGCTTCGCCGCGCGACAGATCGAGCCGCTCGCGCGTGCTGAGGATCACGATCTCGACGCCGCCGGCCCAGGCCGAGATGGTCGTCGCGTGCCGGGTCAGGAACAGGCTGATCGAAGTCGTGGCGGTGACGCGAACCGGCGCGTCAGGCTCACGGCGGGCGGCCGCTGCCCGGGCTTGAAAACGCTGCATCGCCGCCCCGACCTGTCCAGCTTCGGCGGCCAGGGTCAGGCCGATGGCCGTCGGCACAAGCCGGTTGGCCGCGCGCGTGAAAAGCGGCAGCCCGAGGTCACGTTCAAGCGCCTTCAGCCGACGCGTGACCGTCGCCTCGCTCAGGCCGAGCCGCGCCGCCGCCAGGGCCATCGACCCGCCGACGGCGATCGCGTCGAAGATCCGGACATCGTCCCAGCCGGGCGGTGCCAGATCGCCGTTGCGTCGAGATGCAGGTGCAGAAGGCTCGGCCATGGTCTCAGCGGCCAATCGGTCTCGATCGTCGGGGCAGGGCGGTCGCGGAAGGAGAAGCTTTGCTTGGCCATGAGCCGACCTTGCCTGCGACGCTGGCGCCTTGCACCCCGGCAGGCCCGCCGATCAGCCCCGCAGAACTGTCGGGCTCGCCGCTCACAGATCGATCAACTCGGCGGCGAAAGCCGCCCGCTCCTGAATGAAGGCGAAGCGAGCCTCGGGCTTGTTGCCCATCAGTCGTTCCACGGTATCGGAGGCTTCCTCCTTGTTTTCGTGATCGACCATGACCTTGAGCAGGATCCGCTTGGCCGGGTCCATCGTGGTTTCCTTGAGCTGCGCCGGCATCATCTCGCCGAGGCCTTTGAAGCGCGAGATCTCCGGCTTCTTGCCCTTGAACACCGTCTCGATCAGCTCGTCCTTATGGGCATCGTTGCGGGCATAGACGCTCTTTCCGCCATGCTGCAGACGATAGAGCGGTGGCACCGCAAGGTAGAGATGTCCCTTCTCGATCAGCCTCGGGGTCTGGCGCCAAAAGAAGGTGACGAGCAGGGAGGCGATATGGGCGCCGTCGACATCCGCGTCGGTCATCACGATGACCTTCTCATAGCGGAGATCGTCCTCGCGAAACTGGGCGCCGATGCCGCAGCCGAGCGCCAAAATGAGATCGGCGAGCTGCTGGTTGGCATGCAGCTTTTCACGCGTCGCATTGGCGACGTTGAGGATTTTGCCTCGCAGCGGGAGGATGGCCTGGTTGGCGCGGTTGCGCGCCTGCTTGGCCGAGCCGCCGGCCGAGTCGCCCTCGACGATGAACAGTTCCGAGCCGGCTGCACCTGCATTCGAGCAGTCGGCGAGCTTGCCCGGCAGCCGCAGCTTGCGCGTCGCGGTCTTGCGGGAGACCTCCTTTTCGAGGCGCCGGCGCAGCCGCTCCTCCGCCCGGTCCACCGACCAGTCGAGCAGCCGCAGCGCTTGCTGCGGCGCGGCGGCAAGCCAATGGTCGAAGGCGTCGCGCACGGCGTTCTCGACGATGCGGGAGGCCTCGAGCGTCGCGAGCTTATCCTTGGTCTGGCCCTGGAATTCCGGCTCGCGGATGAAGACCGAGAGCATGGCGGCGCAGGTCGCCATCACGTCGTCGGAGGTGACCTGCGCCATACGCTTCGATTGGCCGATGCGCTCGGCATGGTCGCGCAGGCCACGCAGCAGCGCGATGCGCAGGCCTTGCTCATGCGTCCCGCCCTCGGGCGTCGGGATGGTGTTGCAATAGGAGGAGGCGAAGCCGTCCTCTCCCGTTGCGAGCCAGGCGATGGCCCATTCCAGCGAACCATGTCCGCCGTCCTTGGTGATCTTGCCTGAAAAGATCGGCTCGGCGACGAGATCCTTGCCCTCGATCTCGCGGCCGAGATAGTCGCGCAGGCCTCCGGGAAAGCGGAAGACTGCCTCGGCGGTGACGTCGCCCTCCGGCTTCAGCAGGGCCGGAGCGCAGCGCCACCGAATCTCGACGCCGCCGAACAGATAGGCCTTCGAGCGAGCCATGCGAAACAACCGCGCCGGATCGAACCGAGCCAGTTCGCCGAAGATCTGCGCGTCCGGATGAAAGGTGATTTTGGTGCCACGCCGGTTGGCGACCGGCCCCACGGTTTCCAGTGGCCCTTGCGGTGCGCCGCGCGAAAAGCTCTGCCGATACAGCGTCTTGGCGCGAGCCACCTCGACATCGAGACGGTCGGACAAGGCGTTGACCACTGACACGCCGACGCCGTGCAGGCCGCCCGAGGTCTCATACGCCTTGGAGTCGAATTTTCCACCGGCATGCAGCGTGGTCATGATGACCTCGAGTGCCGATTTGCCGGGAAATTTCGGATGCGGGTCGACCGGAATGCCGCGTCCATTATCGGTCACCGCCAGCGAGCCGTCCTCGAACAGCTCCACTTCGATGAAGCTGGCATGGCCGGCGACCGCCTCGTCCATCGAATTGTCGATGACTTCCGCGAAGAGATGGTGGAGCGCGCGTTCGTCGGTGCCGCCGATATACATGCCGGGGCGACGCCGTACCGGCTCAAGCCCCTCGAGAACCTCGATCGCCGATGCGTCGTAGCTGGCTTCTGACAAGGTACCGTTGCGCGGCTGCGAAGGCGCGGGCGCGCGGGCGATTTTTACAGGTTGGCCGGCGGGGGCAGGCGCCGCGGCCTGCGGCACCACGGCTGCCGGCCGTTCGGGTTCCGCCCCGAAGAGATCGTTCTCCACCATCGCGCGAAATGCTTCCCGATTCGTAAGAGGCGATCCTACAGCATCGATCCGTTCGATGCGCTGTCGCGGCCGCTTATACCCGGCCGTAGCCTGTAGAAAAACCGGTCGCGCTGTTTTGTCAGCAGGCCCGCGATACCGTCATCTCCCGGTCACCATAAAGGGTGAGCCTCAGTGCAGGAACTTCGCTCATTCAGCCAGCGTTAAGTGCGGCGGGCAGAGACTGCAGTCAATCAGATGGCTTCCCAATCCGCCCCGGCGGGTTAGGATAGCAAAAAGACGGGGGATACGTCATGAGGTCGCGTCATTCGGTGCCTTTGGCCAGCATGGCCGGGTTGGAACGCTCGGCTCGGTTGGCCGGTGAGAGTTTCGGTTTCGAGGATGTGCGGGCGCTTCCGAGCGATCGCTCGGATTTCGGCTCGCGTTGGCTCTGGTTGACAGCGGCGCTGATCGCGGCGGTCGGGCTCGCAGCGCTTCATTTCGCCTGATCTGGAGGCCGTCTGTCGCGTCATTCGCGCCTGACCGGCAAAGCCAAATATCAACCTTTCGACGATAACGCTGCGGCCGGGAGTGCCTGCATGCGTTGCGTCATCGTCAGCGATTTCGGCTCGGTCAATGGCGGCGCCGCGAAGGTCGCGATCGAAAGCGCGCGCGGACTGGCCGAGACTGGTGTCGATATCGTCTTCGCCTGCGCGATCGGCCCGGTATCGGCGCGACTGGATCATCCGCGCATTGCGGTCGAACGGCTTGACGGCCAGGATATCTGGCAGGTCGGTAACAAGATTGCCGCGGCCAAGCAGGGCATCTGGAACGACCGGGCCTACGCTTTCCTGACGACGCTGCTGGCGCGTCAGCCGCGCGGCACATTGGTTCATCTGCATCAATGGACGAAGGCCTTCAGCCCGGCCGCCCTCGCAGCCGCTGGCGAAAGCGGGCTGCGCGTCGCGATCACGCTGCACGACTATTTTTCCTTCTGCCCGACCGGGGGCTATTTCGACTTCAAGGCGAACGCGCCCTGCAGCCTGCAGCCGATGTCGCTGGGTTGCGTCTGCCGAAATTGCGACCGGGCCTCCTATGTTCACAAGCTGGTCCGGGTCGCGCGGCAATGGCGGTCGAACGGCGCCCTGCGGGCGGTGCCGGCGCCACTCTTCATCCATGTCAGCGATTTCGCCCGCCGCTTCGCCGCGCCGTTCCTGCCGGAGGGCGCCGGGCATGTCGTCGTTGAGAACATGATGGAGGCGCCGCGCCGCGAGCCGGCCGCTGTCGCCGGCAACCGGCACGCGCTGTTCCTGGGACGCTTCACGCAGGAGAAGGCCGGTGACGTTCTGGCGGCCGCCGCAGGCCGCGTCGGGATGCCCGTCCGGTTCGTCGGCGAGGGGCCCTTGAAGGCGCGCATCGCCGAGGTCAATCCGCAGGCGGAGATACGCGATTGGGTTCCCGCCGATCATGTCTTCGACGAGATCGCGCAGGCGCGTTGTCTGGTGCTGCCGTCGTTGTGGTTCGAGCCGGGGCCGCTGGTCGTCGCGGAAGCGCGATCCCTCGGCGTGCCCGTCGTGCTCGCCCGAACGACCGGTCCGGCGAGCTGGGTGCGCGACGGGGAAGACGGCCTGCTCGTCGACGGCGGTGATGTCGATGGACTGGCAGATGCACTGCGCCGTCTCCAGGACGATGCCGTGGCCGCCGCGATGGGCAAGGCCGCGTATCAAGGCTATTGGGCGGATCCCTTGACGACCGCGCGCCATGTCCAGCGAACCATCGAGGCCTATCGTCTGGTCATGTTCGACGCGATGGCCGTCCTGCCGGGCTGAGACGGCTCGCTCCAGAAACATTTCGTCCACGCGAACGAAAAAACCGGGGCATCGCTGCCCCGGCATTCAGGTGGGCCGCAACGCATGCGGCCGGGAGGAAGGGCGAGCCGGCGACATTCGCCGGCTGCAATCCTCAGTAGGAGTAGTACATCGCGAACTCGACCGGGTGCGGCGTCATCTCGAAACGCGCCACATCCTGCATCTTGAGCTCGATATAGCTCTCGATGAAGTCGTCGTTGAAGACGCCGCCGGCCTTGAGATAGGCGTTGTCCTTCTTGAGCGACTCCAGCGCCTCGCGAAGCGAACCGCAGACGGTCGGGATCTTCTTCAGCTCGCGCGGCGGCAGGTCGTAGAGATCCTTGTCCATCGCCGGGCCGGGATCGATCTTGTTCACGATGCCGTCGAGGCCGGCCATCAGCATGGCCGCGAAGGCGAGGTAGGGGTTCGCCATCGGATCGGGGAAGCGAACCTCGACGCGCTTGGCCTTGGGCGAGGTCGTCCACGGAATACGGCAGGAGGCCGAGCGGTTGCGGGCCGAATAGGCCAGCAGCACCGGCGCCTCATAGCCGGGGACCAGGCGCTTGTAGGAGTTGGTCGACGGGTTGGTGAAGGCGTTCAGGGACTTGGCGTGCTTAATGATGCCGCCGATGTACCAGAGGCACTCCTGCGACAGGTCGGCGTATTTGTTGCCGGCCATCGTGGGCTTGCCGCCCTTCCAGATCGACTGGTGGACGTGCATGCCCGAGCCGTTGTCGCCATAGATCGGCTTCGGCATGAAGGTCGCGGTCTTGCCGTAGCTCTGCGCGACGTTGTGGATGCAGTACTTGTAGACCTGCATCGTGTCGGCCATCAGCGTCAGCGTGTCGAACTTCAGGCCGAGCTCGTGCTGGGCGGAGGCGACCTCGTGGTGGTGCTTCTCGACCTTGGCGCCCATCGCGGCCATGGCAGCCAGCATCTCGCCGCGCATGTCCTGCGCCGAATCCTGCGGCGGGACGGGGAAGTAGCCGCCCTTGGTGGCGATGCGGTGGCCGAGATTGCCGCCCTCGTAGTCGGTCATGCCGTTGGTCGGCAGCTCGACGTTATCCAGCTTGAAGCCGGTGTTGTAGGGGTCGGCCGCGATCTTGACGTCGTCGAAGACGAAGAATTCGGCTTCCGGGCCGATATAGATCGTGTCGCCGATACCGGTCGACTTCAGATAGGCCTCGGCCTTCTTGGCGATGCTGCGCGGGTCGCGGCCATAGGGCTCGCCGGTGGCGGGCTCGAGCACGTCGCAGGTGATGACCATGGTCGAGGCCGAGAAGAACGGGTCCATCACGGCCGTCGTCGGGTCCGGCATCAACAGCATGTCGGATTCGTTGATGGCCTTCCAGCCGGCGATCGAGGAGCCGTCGAACATCGTGCCCTCGGCGAAGATGTCCTCGTCGATCATGGTGACGTCGAAGGTCACGTGCTGCCACTTGCCGCGCGGGTCGGTGAAGCGGAAGTCGACGTATTTGACGTCGTTGTCCTTGATCGCCTGTAGGACATCCTTGGCGCTTTGCATGGTCAGCATTCCTCTGTCAGCAGATTCTCGAACTCGCGGGCCGAAATCGGGTCAAACTGGCCCGGCCGCCCTCGATCCATTGATGCGTGGGAGACGGCCTAGATCGCGTCCGCGCCGGACTCGCCCGTGCGGATGCGGATCGCCCCCTCGACGCTCGATACAAATATCTTGCCATCGCCGATGCGACCCGTCTGAGCCGCCTTCATGATGGCCTCGATCGCGCGCTCGACCAGGTCGTCGCCGAGCACGATCTCGATCTTCACCTTCGGCAGGAAGTCGACGACGTATTCGGCTCCGCGATAGAGTTCGGTATGGCCCTTTTGACGCCCGAAGCCCTTCGCTTCCAGCACCGTGATGCCCTGAAGCCCGACCTCCTGAAGCGCTTCCTTCACCTCGTCGAGCTTGAAGGGCTTGATGATCGCTTCGATCTTCTTCATGCGCCGACAGGCCTCCTTTGCGCTTCGATCCTCGGGCTCGCCTGCATCCAGCAAGCCCGCGTCAGCATTCGAATTCGATATTGCTCTTAGCATCGGCGTCCGCCCCCCGCTATGCGCGACCGCCGAAGAGATCGCCTGATCATCAGGCACAAAACAGCACTTAAATTCAGCAATCGCCCAATGGATGAGCAATTAGGTCGATATACAGCTTGTTGCGCGGCAGGCGTGAGATCGCGATCATGCCACCCGGCGGTGCGGAGAGCGGAATGGATCATTCGAAATTGGTCGTTCTCACGACACAGCAAATGAAGGCTGTGGACCGCCTCGCAGCCGAGGCCGGCACAGCCGGAATCGTCCTGATGGAGCGAGCGGGACTGGCTGTCGCGGAGGCAGCGCTACGCCGCTCCGGCAGCGAAATCGGATCGGCGCCCGTCGTAATCCTGTGCGGACCCGGCCATAACGGTGGCGATGGCCTGGTCGCGGCGCGAATCCTCCGCGAACGGGGCCTTGCGGTCCATGTCGGCTTGCTATGCGACCCGCACGCGCTCACCGGCGACGCGGCATTGGCGTGGCGATCGTGGCAGGGCCCGGTGGAGCCGGTTCGCGATGTACTGTCGATCGATGCGGGACTGTTCATCGACGCCCTGTTCGGCGCCGGTCTCAACCGCCCGCTCGACGGGGATGCCGCGGCAGCCGTTCAGCATTTGGCTCAGAGCGGACGCCCGATCGTCGCCGTGGACGTACCGAGCGGTCTGAATGGCGATACAGGGCTTGCGGCCGGTCCGGTCGCGCGGGCGTCCGAGACCGTCACCTTCTTCCGGCTGAAGCCCGGCCATCTCCTGCTGCCCGGCCGGGATCTCTGCGGCGCGGTGACCCTTGCCGACATCGGCATTTCGGCTGGGTTGTTGGACACGGTCGGCCCGACGACCTTTCGGAATAGCCCGGCGCTCTGGGCAGGCGCCTGGCCTGTCCATGGCCTGGCTTCCCATAAATACACGCGTGGCGCGGTTGCGGTGCTGGCGGGCGGTGTCGCGGGCGTCGGCGCACCTCGCTTGAGCGCCCGGGCTGCGATGAGGATCGGGGCGGGGCTGGTCACGATCCATTGCGACCCGTCCGCCTTGGCGGTTCATGCCGCTCGCGGGCCGGATGCACTGATGCAGCGTGCGCTGCCGGATGCCGATGCGCTGGAAGACGTGCTCGCAGATCGGCGGCTCGCCGCGATATTGGCCGGGCCGGCGCTCGGCCTCGACCAGCGCGCTGAAGATCTGATCTTGCGCGTGGCCCGAAGCGGCAAGCCGGCCGTCTTCGATGCCGATGCGCTGACGGTTCTCGGGCGATCAGGCAGCGCGATAAGAATTCTGTCGGGCAGGACAACCACCGTCCTTACGCCACATGAAGGCGAGTTCGCGAGATTGTTTGGCACGATCCCGGCCGTCATAGCGCACTCTTCCAAGCTTGAACGCGCCCGCGAAGCCGCCGCCCTGTCCGGCAGCGTCGTCGTCTACAAAGGCGCCGACACCATCATCGCGGCGCCCAATGGACGGGCCGCGATCAATGCCACCGGTACAGCGGCGCTGGCGACGGCCGGGTCGGGGGATGTCCTGGCCGGGCTGATCGCTGGTTTGCTCGGGCAGGGGATGCCGGCCTTCGAGGCGGCCGCGGCCGCAGTCTGGCTGCATGGACGCGCAAGCGTGGATCTGGGTTTCGGCCTCATTGCCGACGATCTTCCGGAGGCTGTCGCGCGTATCGTGGCGCGCGCTGACCCAAGGCGCTCGCGCTGACATCGGTAAGCCAACAAAAAAGGCCCGCCTCGCGGCGGGCCTTTGTCGATGCGGGACGCTCAGGTCCCGGAATAGGTCACGGCCGGCGCAGCGTTGAGCTGGTCCTTGGTCATGTTGATCTTGCCATGGTCAGGATACATCGCCGGGGCTCTCGGCGCGGCGGCAGTGGTCGCCGGGGCGGGCGCCATGCCGCCGGAAGTGCCTGTCGTGCCCGTTCCGGCAGCGCCGCCAGCAGGGGCCGCAGGCGCAGGCGCGGCCATCGCCATCGGCTGGTCGCTCCACGTCACCTGGTCGAACGGAATGGCGACATCTTTGGAGCCGATGCCGAGGAAGCCTCCGACGCCGACGGTGACCATATCGATCTTGCCCGTCTTGTCGAAGATGACTTCGGTCACATCGCCGACTTTCTTGTCGTCGGGACCGTAGATATCGACGCCCATCAGCTTCGACGCCCGCCATTTGCCCTGGCCGGCCAGATTATTCTCCGGAGCCTTCGTCTGGGTCGATGCCGCTGGCGCCGTCGAAGACGAGGGCGGGTTCGGTGCGCTGGTCTGCGCGAACGCAGCGCCAGCCAGCAGCGAGGCAGTCAAGGTTGCAAGTGCGAGATTGCGACGGATCATCGTATCCTCCTTGAGAGAAAGAGAAAGCTATGTGAGATCAACAATCGGCGCGGCGTTTTGTTCACTACATTGTCGGCATACGCGCATAACACGTCAGTTTTGACCAAGAGAAATTGCTCCCGGCGCCACATCCGGTCTCGCGAATGCGTTTGACTTGCTTAAGGCGCTCGGCCGTGATCTTTTAATGCGATGGGAACGCGTCCGTGTCGGGTCTGTTCCAGGGAAACCGCGCAATGTCCGAAGCGTTCCAGATTTTGCTCAACGATGCACAGGTTGCGGCGCTCGACCGCTATATCGTGGACCAGGGCTGCGCTCTCTCCCGCGAGAATGCGCTGGCCGCAATCGTGGCCAACTGGGCGGATCACCAAAGGTCGCGGCCCGATGAGGTCGACGAGGGTCTGAGGCCGGACGAGCTTAATGCGAGCAACGATCTTTAAGCGGCCAAAGAAGCAGCAGGGGTATTAGTCCTCGGCGTCGTCGCGGCGGAGCTCGAAAGCAAGCATCGCCTCCGCGATCGCCTGCAACTCGCGATCCTTGTCGGCTGTATCCGGCTGGCCGTTGAGTTCTCGAACGCGCTGCTGCGCCCGGTCGTAGTCTTCCTCGGTATGAATCGTGATCGGCTCTTTCACTTTTCCCTCCCATCCGAAACCTTGGCGCGACCACTGTGCCAGCGATCGAGGGCTGCGCCCAGCGCGTGGAGTTCCTGATCCTCGGATTCGCTTCGCGCGGAGCTCTTCAGGCTCGTGAACCGCTGCTCCGCCATCGCGCAGTCCTCGTCGGTCTCGATCTGGAAAACCGGGTGCGCCTGATCTCCATTCCCTTCATGATGGACTTGAGTCCGCATTGAAGCCTCCATGTCTCCGGAGTGGACATGGGAACTACCCCTGAAAACGCCGGCTGTTCCCTAAACGCTTAAGGCTCTGGCAATCCGAATGCGGCTTGATGCGATGGCGCGCGGGGCTCCATGACCAAACTTGTCGTATCGGTTCTTTTCTGCGGCATCGTTTTGATGCCTCATCAGGCGAGCGCCTTCTGGCGTCGCTCGCAGGTCTCGATGTGTTCGGACGCGGTAAGCGACGCCGAGCGGATGCGCCATCGCTGCTGGGAGCTCGATCCCTATCTCGATCCCGGCTGGCCGGCCCTAGGCTTGGGGGGAGGCCTGTATTCCGGGCGTGGTGGATATGAGCGGAAGGGTCTTCCTCTCCCACCCGGCCCGCCGATGATCGGCAAGGGCATTACGCGCCGCTTGGGCTGATTGCAGGGCAGACCCTGTCAGTGGCATATGCCAGGCCGAACGGCTAGAGCAGGTGATCGCGACGGGCATTCAGCATGGAAATCCTGGCCGGCTTTGCATTCCTGACGCTGTTTTGCGGCAGCGCGCTCTGCGGCGCGATGCTTCGCGACAGGCTCGCGGAGCATCATCTGTCGAAAGAAAACATGGACGCGCTGCGCCTCGTGACGGGGTTGCTCGTCACCTTCGCGGCGCTGGTGCTCAGCTTGCAGTTGTCGGCGGGGCGCCAGGCATTCGACAGCGCCGATCGGAACCGCTCGCTTTATGCAGGGCGCCTCGCCAATCTGGACCAGTGCCTGCGCGATCTGGGGCCGCAGATGGACGAGGCGCGCCAGCTTCTGCGGCAATACACGGCCTCCGTGATCGCCAGCACATGGCCGTCCGAGGTGCCGCCGGTCGTGCCCGGCATGCCCGATATCCGACGCATGGCGATCACTGGCGAGAACCCTAATCTCGGCGCCTTGATGAGCAATGTCGGCCGCAGGATCGATGCCGTGAACCCCGACGATCCGGCAGCACGTAAGATCGCAGCGCGGTGCAGAGGCGATTATGCCTCGGTCCAGCAAAGCCGCTGGGCCGTGATCGAGGATGCGCAAAGACCGTCCGGCGGACTCTTCACCGGTATCGTCAGCTTCTGGCTGGCGCTGGTGTTCCTCAGCTTCGGCTTGCAGGTACCGCGCAAGCGTCTGGGCGGCATCGTGCTGGCCATCGGCGTTGTCTCGATCGCGAGCGTGATGTTCGTGATCGTCGATCTGGCCGCGCCTTACAGCGGCATCTTCGGCATCCCCAGCACAGCGATGCGGAATGCCCTGACGGACATGGCCCGTTAGCCGTTTGGCCGCGATGCCGTTCACGATGTCGACGAATGCATCAGTTGCGATCGGCTGAAGCACGCGCGCCGAATACTTGACGTTGCGTCGTATCTCGCAATCAACAGCGTAAAGCTTGGGGCGTTCAATTTTCCATATTTGCTTTAGCTTCGAATGCCTCAGTTTGGAATCATTTCAAAGAAAAACTATACTTGTTGACACCGTGCGGGGGCGGGAATCTAAGCCTGCGAGCGACCGGCTCTCAATCCTTTCCCGGTCGAAGAGCCGAAAGGTTGCTCCATGGCATTGCGTTCCCCCTCCGTCCTCCGTGCTGGCTTGCTGGCGCTTGCATTGGCCTCGGCCGGCTCGGCCCACGCCCAGGACGGCATCACGGTCTACAACGCGCAGCACGAGAGCCTGACCAAGGCCTGGGCTGACGGGTTCACCAAGGAAACCGGCATCAAGGTGACGATCCGCAAGGGTTCCGACACCGAACTGGCGAACCAGATCGTGCAGGAAGGGGCAAACTCCCCGGCCGACGTTTTCGTCACCGAGAATTCCCCGGCGATGGTCCTGGTCGAGAAGGCCGGCCTGTTCGGCGAGCTGCCGAAGGACGTGCTCAACGAGGTGCCGGCGCAGTTCCGCCCGCAGAGCGGCCGCTGGACGGGCGTCGCGGCCCGCAGCACCGTCTTCGCCTACGACAAGCGTAAGCTCAAGGAAGCCGATCTGCCAAAGTCGATGCTCGACCTCGCGGACGCGAAGTGGAAGGGTCGCTGGGCAGCCTCGCCGTCGGGGGCCGACTTCCAGGCCATCGTCGGCGCGCTGCTCGTGCTCAAGGGCGAGAAGGTGACCGGCGACTGGCTGAAGGCGATGAAGGCGAACTCGACCGCCTATCGCGGCAACAGCGTCGCCATGAAGGCCGTCAATGCCGGCGAGGTCGAAGGCGCGGTGATCTACCACTACTATTATTTCGGCGACCAGGCGAAGACCGGCGAGAACAGCGGCAACGTGGCGCTGCACTATTTCCGCCATCAGGATCCGGGCGCCTTCCTCAGCACCTCGGGCGCCGGCGTGCTCGCTTCGAGCAAGCACAAGAAGGAAGCCGAAGCCTTTGTGAAGTGGATGGCCGGCAAGCATGGCCAGGCCGTGCTGCGTGACGGCGACTCCTTCGAATACGCCATCGGCAACGGCGAGGCTTCGAACGCCAAGCTCGAGCCGATCGCCAAGCTCGGCGCGCCCAAGGTCGAGCCCTCCCAGCTCGACAGCAAGAAGGTGACCGAGCTGATGACGGCCGCCGGCCTGCTCTGACCTCTCGGCTTGTCCGGGAGCGACGCTGCGTTCGCGCTGCGTCACTCCCGATCTGCCTGACACCATGCCCCCGACGATGACCCTTCTGTCGCTCAATCTCGACCGAGCCGGTGTCGATGCCCGTCAGTCTCCGCTGAGGCTGCGCCGGAACCTGCATGTCGGCAACCGGTCCATGGCGGTGTTGGCGGGGTTCGTCGCGGCAATCGCGCTGCTGCCGGTCTGCTTCATCGGCTGGATCGCCTTCGAGACCGGTTGGACGGCGGCGCTCGCAATGCTCTGGCGGCCGCGTGTTGCCGAGCTGCTCGCCAACACGGTGCTGCTCGAACTCTGCACGCTGCCGCCGACGATCCTGCTCGCGGTGGCGCTGGCTTGGCTGACCGAGCGTAGCGACATGCCGGCGGCCCGGTTCGTTTCCTGGCTCGCGGTCGCGCCGTTGGCGGTGCCCGCCTTCGTCCAGTCCTATGCCTGGATCGGGCTGTTTCCCTCGCTGCACGGCCTGCCGGCCGCAGTGCTGGTCTCGGTGCTGGCCTACCTCCCATTTCTCTATCTGCCGGTGCTGGCGCAGATGCGCCGGCTCGACCCGGCGCTGGAACATGCCGCGGCCTCGCTGGGGCAGCCGGGCTTCGCGGTCTTCCGGCGTGTCGTGCTGCCGCAATTGCGCCTGGCGATCTGCGGCGGTGGCCTGCTCGTCGGCCTCCATCTGCTCGCGGAATACGGGCTTTACGCCATGATCCGCTTCGACACCTTCACCACCGCGATCATCGACCAGTTCCAGTCGAGCTATAGCGGGCCGGCCGCCAACATGCTGGCCGGCGTGCTGGTGCTTAGCTGTCTCGGGCTCATCGGGCTTGAATGGGTGTTGCGAGGGCAGTCGCGTTACGCCCGGTTGGGTTCCGGCGCGCCGCGTCCGGTGTCTCGCATGCAGCTTCGCCGCTGGCGCTATCCGGTGTTGGCGCTGCCCGCCGTGCTGGCGGCGATGGCTCTTGGCGTTCCCGCCTACACGCTCGGCCGCTGGCTGCTCGCGGGCGGCGTGAGCGGCTGGCTCGACGCCGGGCTCATCAGTGCGCTGGCGCAGACGCTCGGCTATGCGATCGGCGGTGCCGTGGTGACGGTGCTGGCGGCTCTGCCGATGGCCTGGCTCTCGGTGCGGTCGCCGGGCAAGCTCTCGCGCGCCCTTGAAAGCTGTCACAGCTATCTTGGCGCGCTACCGGGCGTCGTGATCGCACTCGCGCTGGTGACGGTGACGGTGCGGGTCGCGCTGCCGCTCTACCAGACGGTCGCGACCGTGCTGATCGCCTACGCTCTCATGTTCCTGCCACGCGGACTGGTCGGCTTGCGCGCCGGCATCGCGCAGGTGCCCGTCGAACTGGAGCGTGCGGCGCAGGCGCTGGGCCGCAGCCCCACTAGCGCCCTCTTCGCGGTAACGATTCCGCTGGCGGCGCCGGGCGTGGCGGCGGCGATGGCGCTGGTCGCGATGGGCGTCGCGACCGAACTCACCGCGACGCTGCTCCTCGCCCCGAACGGCAGCCGGACGCTGGCGACGGAATTTTGGGCGCTGACCAGCGAACTCGACTATGGGCGCGCCGCGCCTTATGCGGTGCTAATGATCCTCCTGTCGCTGCCCATGACCGCGATCCTGCATCTGCAGTCGCGTCGCGCCACCGGCGCATGACACTGCTTGCGATCGCCGGTGTCTCCAAGCGCTACGGCGCTACGGTTGCGCTCGACCGGGTCGATCTCACCCTCACGGTCGGGGCGCGGCTGGCGGTGGTCGGCCCCTCGGGCTCCGGCAAGACGACGCTGCTCCGGATCATCGCCGGCTTCGAGGCGCCCGACGAGGGCGGAGTCTCGCTGCAGGGCATATGCGTCGCCGACGGCCCCGCCATCGCGCCCGCTCATCGGCGCCGCATCGGTTATGTCGCGCAGGACGGCGCGCTGTTCCCGCATCTCGACGTAGCCGGTAATATCGGCTTCGGCCTGCCTTCGGACGAGCCCGACAGAGCGGCACGGCTGCGGGAATTGGTCTCGCTTGTCGAGCTGGACGAGCGGATGCTGTCGCGCAAGCCGCACGAGCTCTCCGGCGGCCAGCAGCAACGTGTCGCTCTGGCGCGGGCGATGGCACGCAAGCCGCTCGTGATGCTGCTCGACGAGCCATTCTCGGCACTCGACGCCGGACTGCGCGACAGCGTGCGGCAGGCGGTGGCGCGTGTGCTGGCGCAGGCCGGGATTGCGGCGGTTCTCGTGACGCACGACCAGAATGAGGCGCTGTCCTTCGCCGAGCAACTGGCGGTGATGCGCGATGGGCGCATCGCGCAGGCCGGCATTCCCCGGGACCTCTACTGGCGGCCGGCCGACGAGCGGACGGCGCTCTTTCTGGGCGAGGCGGTGCTGCTGGAGGCCGAACTGGATCAAGGCAGCGTCGCTTGCGCGCTGGGTAGGCTTCAGGCCGAAACCGGCTCACGTCGGGGCAGGGGGCGGATTATGCTGCGACCGGAGCAGATCGAAGTCGCGACGGTTCCTGTCCAGAGCGGGCGGCGCGGCACTGTCCTGAGCATTGCCTTCTCGGGCTCTCAGAGCACGGCAGAGATCGCCCTCGACGACGGCCTGCAAGCCCCGTTCAAGGCTCGTGTCTCCGGCATCGAACTGCCTTCGCCGGGGCAGGCGGTCTTCGTGACGGTCAAGGGCATGGCCCATCCGCTGCCCCTCACGGGCGACCCGGACGATCCTTCGCGGTGAACTCGCCCGTCTGAGTGTTGACCCGGCGGATGGACCTCCGTATGTCACGCCGCGTGAGGGCGGGTAGCTCAGTGGTAGAGCACGTGACTTTTAATCATGTGGTCGTGGGTTCGATACCCACCCCGCTCACCACTTTTACTTATATCTAGCAATGACTTAGGCCGACATCGGATTAGCTGGCCGAGGAATTGCGCGCTCTGGGGGAACATTTGGGGGAACTTTTCGGCGGGGGATCGGGCGCGACTCAGTCCAGCGCCCTGCCCGGCTGAGGCCATCTGAGTTGCGGCAGGAGGTCGCAGCGGACAGCCCCTAGGCTGGTTCAGGACCAAAGACCGCGTTGCCTTCCCTGCGTCGAGCGCTAACGTGCTCGGATGACTGATAAAAGATTCCCACCATGGATGGACGTGCGCTCAACGGACGATCCTCGTATCGTCGCGGTGCATATAAATCTGTCAAATATCCAGCTGCCGGTGCTTCGTTCATTCTCTGCTGACGAGGCCGTTGAGTATGTAATCTCGGCCGTGCATGGCGGGCCATCCGATGACCTCGGCCGAGCGTTCGATGCGGTCAAAGATGAGAACTGGCGTGCCTTTCAGCAGATACTGGAGGCTGCGGCAGGGTGTGAAAACGTATCTGCCGCATTCAGTGACGCGCTCCACTTGGATTGGACGGTCAGGGGCTTTTCCCACCGAGCTAAGATTGCAGACGACGCCTTATTCATTAGAGCATTTCGACGAGTTTTTACGCCTTATTCCGGCGGGAGTTTGGAACTGTTTAGAGGTGAGTCAGCGGAAGAATTTGACGCCGAACGCATCGGGCTGAATTGGACACCGCTGAAAGATATTGCAGCCGTATTTGCTCGGCGCTGGAATATTTTTAGCTGCGATGGTGTCTTGCTTGTGGCAACTGTCGAGCCACCGGCCATCATCACCGGGCCGAACGACCACAGCGCGAATTGGCTCGGCGAAGTCGAGTACATCGTCGATCCTCAGATGCTAGGCCCAGTCGCTGAGGTCGAGCGCTATCCGGCCGATAGCGATTGATGCCGAGCCGGGGCAGCGCGCCCCGCTGGCGGCTTTCAGCCCGGCGGCCGGCCTTGGCAAGGGGCAAGGGCTGGCGGGCGCTGGCGGCCGCCGTTTCCGCGCCCGGCCTAAGCCTTCAGCTCCCCGTGCTTGCCCGGAAATTTGGCTTTCTCGTTATCAAGCCAGTGTATTTTCAGGTGGACGCGAATGTTGTGCTTAGTCGCTATCCGCTGAATTTCTTTCCAAGCACCATCGGCCGACTGACCTTGGTAAGAAATACCTAGATCGGGATAATACTTGTAGCCGTTATTCTCATATTCAGCCGCAGTCGATGGTATGTTTAGTTCTTTGTCCAGTTCAGCGGCAGTCAATCCTCGCCTGTTTTTGAGAGCGTGAATAATTGCATTCAAGGCGGATGACCAGTTTGGTAGTCTCAGTGAAATGTTATCGATTTTAGCTTCAACAATCTTTGTGTAGGTAACAGCCGGAGACGCCAGAAATGTCAGATTTCCGGCATCATTAGTTGAAGCGTCCTCTCCTTGATTGTCTTTTTCGAGGCCGAGGCTCTCCATAGTTTCCCTAATAACCCTGTCCAGTGTTTCAGCAGGGCTCTTTGTTTTAAACCACTTTGCCATGACCGACAGATCATCAAAAGCAGAGTCGCTAATTCTAATAACAGGCATCATGTCCGTCTCCCAAGTTGCAAGCCTAGGGAGAATGTTACATATACCCTAACTGCCGTCAAGCGGTTATGTAACATATCGTCTGATGGCGTGTCGTCTGAAGCCAAGCCGTTTGACATGCTGTTTTCTCGCCGCGTAAGACGGCCGTGCCCTTCGGAAATACAGGCATGATGCGCGCTCTTCGGTTGTCGGTCATCCTCGCGGCGTTCGCGTTTTCGCAGAACGCCCAAAGCGTAATTCTAGGGCTTGATGCGTCGCATCTTCCGATCTCACGAAGCAGCGTCATGTTGCGAGGAGAAGGGGGATGGTGCAGCGCGGTGTTAATTGACAGCGTGACAGCTCTCACCACAGGCTTTTGTGTTGATGGGAAACGCGATCAGTATATTACGTATCTAAATGGAAGCGGCATTCCGACCCGAATTCCAGTTCGATTAACCAGCGTACATCCCAATTTTAACCGCGACGCCGCTCGGTTGCGCTTGGCATCAACAGATGCTGCGCTTCTACGCCTAGCGTGGTCCGTGCCGAGTAGCTATCGCGGCGCGTTGCTAAGCTATGACTCGCCAAGCGTCGGGGATAAAATACACGTCGCAGGTTTTGGAGTAACGGTCGAAGGCAACGACCAATCAAGCGGCCGATTGAGCTACGCTGAAATTCAGTACGTAGAGCCTTATGGCCGAGGTGCAATCTTATCGTGGGCTCAAGATGCCCAGCCCGATCAGCCTGGTCTCGGACGTGGCGTTTGTTTTGGTGATGCAGGTGGCGCGCAGATTATCGCCAGTGGACCAAATGCAGGACGCGTTTTCGCGATTAACTCGTGGTCAACAGGCTCCGGTGGGCGGACGTGCGGACTGCTAACTCAAGGCGTCCGAATATCGGCGCTCCGCGAATGGATTGGTCAAACGCAACAAGCGTGGGGGGATGCTACGCCGCGTCCTATGCCGCCCGTCGTCACCCTCTCCCCCCCGGTCCAGCCTGCATTTCCCCAGCCGCCAGTTCGTACAGCCTTGAGACACGGTGTTGAGCGCCTTGGCTACAACCTCGCAGGCGAGATGGTCGTAAAAATCAGCGGAACGATTACCCGCGATGCAATCGGGGAATTCCAGCAAGCGATCGGTGATGAGAGGCGCGTCGCCGTCGTGCTTGAAGGGCCCGGCGGCAACCTGTCTGCGGGCATAGAGATTGGCAACCGCATACGATTAAGAGGGTTTCGGACAGCCGTCGCGCCGGGAACGATGTGCGCATCGGCATGCGCAATCGCATGGCTTGGTGGTAATCCTCGTCACCTTGATGCTTCATCCCGTGTCGGTTTCCATGCCGCCTACACTGATGAGAGTGGACGATTGCTCGAATCCGGTGTCGCAAATGCCTTGGTCGGCTCGTATGCTAGCCGACTTGGTCTGAGCGACAATGCGATCATATTCATCACATCGGCAGGGCCAACCGATATGAACTGGGTCCAAACTCAATCGAGTAGTTATTTCGGCGTCGACTTTCAAACCGATGCGCGCGGGCATATCCCACTTAAATAAACATCGGGCTTTCGCCTTCGGCCGCCCAGACTTCATTTGTCTGGGGTAGCAGTTTATGCCTCCTGACGCGCGATCGTGAAGAGTCGCTCCAACTCAGCCAGCGGCAGATCGCGCAGCGAGTGGATCAGATAGGCGCGGCGGCGCATTTCGGCGGGAAGCTGCGCCGACGCGACGAATGCCGGAAGATGATCGCCGCGCTTTGCAGGCGCGCCGCCGTGGGCGAGGTGCGCCTGCAGATCGTCCTTCGCTGCCTGCGGAAGGTCGCCCGTGTCTGAAACGAACGCCTCGTATGCGGCGCGGTCGATGCCGATGGCGGCGGGCAGATCGCTCATCTGCTTCATCCGAGAGGGGTCGCTCAGCATGGCGCGGAGCGCGAAGTCGGCGTGCCAATTCTGGAGTTTGTCCATGCAGTCGGGATCGGGGGCGACGTCGGCGTCCGCGAAGTCTGTGAGGCTGTCGCGATCGATGCCAACCCGAAGGGCTAGCGCCCGAAGATCGGGCCGGGAGAGGTTGGCGATGGCGCTCCGCATGCGGTCGAATGGGCGGGTCATAGGGGTTCTCCGTGGTATCGGATCGGGGGTAATTTGATCTTGATAGGGGCTCGGCGGGCCTGCTCGTCGAATGTGTCTTGCAGGGCCTCCGGCCAAATTTCGTCGTAGCGGAGCAGGCAGTCGGGGTTGCCGGGATTTGCCGTCAGCGAGATCTCGGCGAGGGAAAAGTGGCGGATCAGGATTACACCGTCTGATCGCTTTGAGACGCCGAGCATGTACCCGCCGACCGAAAAGCCGTGACCTGCTTCGGCTTTAATCGCCGCGATGCGCTCCGCCACCATTGGCAAGGCAGGATCGAGAACGGCTTCGCACCACAGGCGGCCATTCCGGGCGCTTAGCTGCTTGATCTCGCCGGCCGGCAGCGCGGGCACATGGTCGAGGCGCAGGGCAATGCCTGACAAGCCGACAAGGGCGATCGATACGTCGAAGCATCCGGGCATGAAGACGCAATCCCGGAGGGTGAGCTTATCGGTTGATGCGAAGCCCCGGACGCGCATATCAGCCTCGAAAGAAGATGTCCGGAGTGGTGGTCTTCTCGATGAATTCGACGATGTCGTCGGCCCGCGCTCGGGTTTCCGGATCGAGGTGCGCGTCGCGCCGGATCGCTGCGGCCAAAGCCCGGCGCCGATCCTTTGTCATGATCGCGTCCCAGCCCGGCCGATCGGAAATGCCGACCGCGCGCTTCAGCTCGCGCACGGCGTCCTGGAGGCGTCGAAGTTTTTCGATGTTGAGAGTCATGAATTCAGCTCCGCGCGAGGAATAATCGCTGCAAGAGCGTAGAATGTCATGAGAGCGCCGCCGGGGCGATTGGGCCATGAGCGGCGCAATACGCTTATCACGCCCATAGATGCGCGCGCGCCGCAAGCAAAATCTTCGCTGAAGATCGATTTATATTAGGTCATCAGCAAGGTCTTGGCTGAATCCTTACGAGTGCTAGAATTTTTCCTTAAATCGCCTCACAAACGGCGCCGCATCACGGGAGGCTTGCCACCGGCTGATCGGCCAATCGCGTGGATTTCCAACGAGTTGCAACGTTTTCGGACCCATGCCAACGCGTCCGCATGCGAGCGAAAATCGACATCCTTCGAGAGCTTATGGCCTGCGGCGATTGGCATGCCGCCCTTCGACTGGCTGCGTCATGGCCCGATGCGACAGTTGAAGTTAGAAAAGCATGGGAAGGCTGCGTCCGGCCGGACTTCCAGCGGCAGCTCGGTCGCGATCCTGAAGCGCTGATCACGGCTGGCCTCGAAGCGTTGAAAGCTAGATATGCGCGCTGAATGCCGAGAGGTGTCGCGCGCATCGTCATGAGTCATTGTCGGATAGTCGCTCGGGCGCTATGCCTTGTTATCATCAAGGAATCTGTGATGCATCGCGTCGTTCAAAGTCACCTTAGCGATTTCAAAAACAAACATTCAATCGATCGCGATGAGTCAAAATCTTTCGAGGCATTTGTTAATTACGCGGCATTCCGTACGCTATCTGCTGAGGCAATAGACCCAAACGACTTGATTTACGACGGCGATGATCCTGGCATCGATGGCGTCATGGTATTTTTAGACGACGCTTACATATCCTCACCAGAAGAGGTTGAAGATTTCTTCACGTCGCGCAAGCGCGATGTCGAAGCAACTATAATATTTACTCAGGCAAAAACTGGAGAAAATTGGAATAAATCGGAGATAAACGCATTTCAATCAGCAGTAATCGATTTTTTATCACCAGACCATTCATATCCTCATAGTGATTACATGAAATCGGCCCGCGAGGTTTTCGATAGCGTCATCCAGAATGTTGGGAAGATTCGCGGTGGAAAGCCGCAGGTGCTTTGTTACTTCGCTAACTCAGCCAGAACGCCGACCGAGCGAGAGATCATTGGTGCTCGCGATGCGATGCAAAAATCGCTGGACGACTCCGGATACTTCCGACTGGCCACTGTCGACCTTCTGGATCGTGACAAGGTGGTCGACCTTTGGACTTCTGCGGAAGGGCAGGTCGAAGCGACCCTAAGGGTGCTCGGCTCAGCGGCCTTTCCGAAGGCTCCCGAGATCGAAGAAAGTTATGTAGTTACCGTGAGAGCAATCGACTTTGTCGAACAAATTCTCTCGGATAGCAACGGTCGTCTAAGGCAGCGTATTTTCGAAGAAAATGTTCGAGATTTCATTGGACTGAAGGGTGAAATCAATTCTGAAATGTCGGATACGCTGCGGGATAGCGTGAAGCAGAAGCGATTTGGCGTTCTTAATAACGGCATTACGATCATATCTCCTGATATTCGGCTCACCGGATTTGATATTTTTCTGCGTGATTTTCAGATCGTGAACGGTTGTCAGACTTCAAACGTTCTATTCGAGAACCGTCTGGGCATAAGCCCCGAGACAACGGTCATGTTGAAAATTGTTGAGACTTCGGATGCCGCTGTGGTCGATGATATCGTTCGATCAACTAACCGCCAGACGAAAGTTGAGGAAGACCAGTTCCTTGCAACCCTAGACGCCGTTAAGGCGCTAGAGCGATACTTTGATGCACGAGGCGCTGACGAAGAGTATCGCCTCTTCTTCGAAAGGCGGAAGAATCAATTTTCGTCACACGAGAACGTCAAAGCGATCAGGGTATTCGATATCAAAGAGATCGCGCGCTGCGCCGCCGCGATGTTTCTCGACAAGCCGGATATTGCAAGCAGGTATCCGAACAGGCTGACTAATGAACTGCGAGATTCTGTATTTAATCAGACTTACTCGGAGGAAGTGTATCATGTTTCAGCATACACGCTTTACCGAGTCAAATTGCTGCTTAGTAATAATAAGATTGACCCTAAATATAGTAAATTGCGATGGCACATATTGATGGCGATCAAGTATTTTGTTCTGGGCGATGATACTCCTCAGTTGGGTTCGAAGAAAATTACACAAGCTTGTGCAAAGGTAGAGCATTTTATCAGCAGCAATGATGATTCGAATATCGCCAAATTGAGAGCCTTGTGTGCGGCCATCGTCGATATTAACGATATCACTCGGGATAGGATCAAAACGCCGACCTTCTCTTCCGAAGTGAGAGCGCGCGCCCTTGCTCACCGGAAGGACATCGGGTTCGGCTGAAGCCCGTTCGCACTAAGCCGGTCTATGGCCTCGGCATCCAGCAGGCTGCGGCGGGTAGCGGCGGCGCGCTCCGCCCGAGCGGTTGGGGCTTAACGTCGCGCGGCTCGATCGCGGCCGGGTCATACCGGCTCCCGGCTGCCATGGCTTGGCTGGGCCTCAGGCTAGCGCGGGCCTTTCCGTCTGCCGCCTTTCTTTCGCGCATGGCTTGAAGGTCGCGCAGCCGGGCCGCCGCCGCCGCCATGCGGATGCCCGCAAAGAAAGCCGCCATCGGGTGTGGCCGGCGGAGCGCCAAGGTGCGGGCGCAAATGGCGATGATGGCCTCCTCCGCCGCGATCCGGGCGTCGGCATGCGGGCGGGCATCGAAGAGGTTACTTAGCCAGCTCATTGGGCGGCCTCCGTGGCAAGGCCGAAGCGGGCCTCGAATTCTTTGTCATCCATCGCCTGCGAGGGGCGCCGGGCCGCCAAGCTGAAGCCGTGGCGGTTGAAGGCGAGGTGAAAGATGCCGCCGGATAAGTCGATGGCCTCGGCCGCCGCTAGAACCAGCGCGCCGGCTGCGGCGTTCGCCAGATCATCATGGGCGCCGGGCGGGTGATCGACAGAGTCCCGGCCGGATCGGCTGGTTCGGCGCTCAAGCGATGTGAGCTGGGTTTGCAGCTTGGGCAGATCGAGCAGGCGGATCGACTGGCTGTTTATCTGTGGGAGCAGCTCTAGGTAAATCTCGCTTCGGGATTTGGTGGTGTGCTCGTAGGTGACGCCGTTGGCCGCAAAGGCGCTGACGACCCACTGCGCGGCATAGCGATCGCCTGTGACCGTGTGCAGGCCGTAGGATTTGATCGTGTTGCAGAACTCCGCCGTTGCTTGGGCCGGATCGAATGGCGGCCTGATCTCGCGGGCAAGGTCGAGCACTGTTTGGTTGGTGATCCGGTCGCGATGGGCGATGCCGAGCGTCATTGAGTCGTTGCTGCCACCGGATGGGTCTGCGAAGGCGAAGTATTGAACCCTGCCGCCGGGGATGCCGGGGACCGATGGGATCGGCGGGCGCTCGCGAATATTGCGGTCGGTGCAGGCCGCGACGGCATCGAACTCAAGGAAGCCGGCGACATCGGATCGGAATTCCGCGCCGTACTCGGCCGCTGCGGCTTGCGGGTCATCGCGATAGGCTGCGGCGATGACGCCTGTCTCGCGGCGCAGGGTCGGGTTCATCCGCCAAGTCGGCGCCTTGACGATGAGGATGTCGGGCTCGCCGGGCTCGGGAATGCTGCCGTGGTGCCGGCGGAACTTCTTCCAGAGCAGGCCGCGCCGGGCATAGGGGCTGCTGATGCCGATCAGCATCGCGCCGGGGATGGTGGCCATAGCCGGCGTCAGGGCGTCATAGACCGCGCTGTCCGGATTGACGCTGTTGCCCTCGTCGCTCATCCAAAAGGCGACTTCATCGAGGACGGCGGCAACAACGGTTCGGCCTCGGACGCGGCGCCGGTCGTTCGTTGTGATCTCGATGGCTAGGCCGTTCGTTAGCTCGATCCCGTCCGGCATCTCCTTCTCGACCATGGAAGCGAGAAGCGGCTGCTGCATCATGGCGCGGAGGTAGCCGAGGCAGACCTGCGCTTGGTTGCGATCGACAGCGAGAAGCTGAACAACGCCGCGCTCGCCGGGCGTCAGGTGCTTCTGGAAGTTCATGAAGTGGGCGCCGATCGTCGCGATATAGGCGATGATCGAGGCGGCCTTGACGTCCTTCCCGCTGCGCCGACCGGCGATCAGCCAAGCCTCTGCCACCGGCTTCTGCGGGGCTTCGGCGCGGGCTGTCAGCTCTTGGAAGATCGCAAGCTCGGCAGGATCGAGGGGCTCGCCGAAGATGGCCTTGTCGAGGACGCGCCAGCATTCCCACGAGTCAGCGGCGAACCATGGGCCGAAGAGCGCCGGGTCGCGGCAGGCGGCGGCATAGCTGAATTCGGTTTGGATCATCGGAAGGCTTCCAGGATTGGCACGGAAGGCCAACGGCGGGCTTCATCTGGAGCGGCGGGGCCTGGGCCGCCCATTGCGATCAGCCGGCGGCGCCGAGCCATGACGGCATGCCGCCTTCGCCCGGCTGCACGGTCTTCGCTACATCGTTCCCGACCTTGCCCGTCAGATAGGAAGCGAGGTCATTCGCCGCGCCCTTGGCCTTGCGCTCAAGGCCCAGCTCCTTCAGCAAGCGCAAGAGCGTGGTGGCGACTTTCGTATAGTCATCGGGCATCGGCTTGCCCTGAAGCATGCGGCTGTCGACAAGCTCAAGTTGCACCTGCATGGAGATGACGCGATCCAGCAGGGCCTCGCGGGCATGGCTGAGATCGTCACCGAGATCCGTCTCGTAAAAGATTCGCAGGTTGTATGCCCTGATTGCCTGCCAGCTCATAAAGCCGCTGAAAGCAGGATCGACACCGATTTTCCGGTTCCACTCATCGGGCGGCATGCCGGGGTCGGGGATCGGAAATTTTTGGCTCATCTCGGCGCCCTCCGGGCTCCCGGCTTGGATTTGATCCCCGGACGTTCCCCCAGGTTATCGCGATAGGCAAGCGCTATATATCAAATATATGAAATCAATCATCTTATCTATCTAAGGCCATATGATTGATTATCAGATGGCATGAATTCGGCGCGAAGATCGAGGCCGGCTGTCTCTCTGCATGGCGCGACATCGGCGTCGGCCTCGCGGCCGGCGGAGAAATATTCGGAGCCATGATCTTGCCACCAGATAAGTGGGTGCTGCGAAGAGATCGATCTCGACGCTTGAGAAACCGGCCCCACTCCGCCGGCAGCGATGTTCATGAATTCATGGGCCATTCATGCCCGTTTTTAGGAACAGAAAACGCCCTAATTACAATGAGTTAATATATAAAACCATATATATTCATGTTCTATCTCTCTCTCGATCTATTCCCTTGGGGGACCCCGGCATGAATGGCATGAATGCATGAATGGCGGCCGGGAAAGGCCCGAAATGCCGGCGATCCCGACTTCCAAAGCCGCTCACTTGTATTTCTTCAGGTCAATAATTTGATAGACCTTTCCGATATAATTTACCTTCACCCCTGAGTATTCTTTCCCATTATCGCATTCGATGATGACGCCTTCATCCTTCAGGACATTCAAGCAATCGGTGATCTGCTTCGCAGCCGGATTATTCGGCAAATCCTGAAAATCGACAGCGCCAAACTCCTTGACCTTCTGATTGATCCAGAAGCGGCGGAAGATGCCTGCTTTCTGCTCTGCCGCCGTAACTTTTAGGCTGCTCGACTTGAGCCCGATATACGACTTGAGAGCCTTGATCACGATCGCAATCTGCTTGGCCTGCCCGCCGCCGATCCCGTCCGTTTTGAACTTCTCAAGCAGGTGGCAGCGCTCCCGATAGACAAGATCAATCGCGAAGCGCGCCTGGCTCTCATCAACCATCGGCCCATCCGGGTCTTCTAATATCGCCATGAGCGCAGCGCGAACATAGGCCGACATCAGCGAGCGGCCGAAGAGGTCAGCCCTGATCTTGTCTCTCTCGCTGTCGAGCTGGTCGACGATCCCTTCCTCATACTCATCGAAAAGCGCTTGGGCGGCGCCGCTTACCTGCACCGCTTTCATATTCGGCAGGTCGGGCGGCTTCTCCGCAGTCCGGGAAATCAGGAGTGCGACCGTTCTGATGGAGTCCGAGCTGAACTGCGCCTCGCCTGCTTGCTTATTGCGCTTGCCGCGCCGGGCGGTGGATGCATCAAATATATCGAAGCGGTTGAGGAGCCCGTCTTCAGCCATTTCCGCATCTAGCGCGCGGTAGAGCTTGTCCGGCTGCCCCTCGGCGAGGACGGTGAACGATGGCGCATCGCAGGACGGGACGAGATCGGCGCCCTTTGCATAGGCCTTGCCGTCCATCCGGCCATGCCTGCCTGACTTCGGTTTCAGCTCAAGCAGGGCCGAGCGGCTGCTCGCCGCATGCGTGTCATTCTTGTTCTTGAGGCTGGCGAAGAGGAAGGAGGCCTCGCTGAAGATCGACGCTTGCCGCTTGTGAAAATTGATGTGGTTCACCAGCGAGACGCCCGATGCGTACTTGCCGGGCCCGAAATAGATATCGGGCGAAAGGTGCTGAGGAACTAATCGGCTCTCATTGACGGCGCTAATCAGGATGTTGCGGCCCTCAATCATCCGCTCTTTGCCGAGGGCCGTCTTTCCCATGAGGAAATCATAGAGATTCACGCCCATGCCGTTGATGTGATAGTGCCGCTGCGCAAAAGCGGCGATCATGTTGAAGGCCCAAACTACCGCGACCGTCTGGTTACGGTAGTGCTGCATCTCCATGAAGTCGGAAGCCAAGCAGCCGATGGCGCAGTCCGGGAAGCTGATCGGGAATGCCGGCCGGAGCTGTGCCTCAGTCGCCTCGCTCGCCCCGTCAGAGTCGTCCGTCTCATCTTCATCGGCAGGCGCTTCCGGCGCGGCCAGGAAGCCATCCTGCGGAAACGGCGGCTTGGGCAGCCCTGCGGCTTCGGCGGCGGCGCAGGCAAGGCCCCAGGCTTCGACGGCTGCGGGATCGGGCGCGGGGGGCGCGGCCGGGACCGAAGGGCGATCATAGAGGACGCTGATATCGACTTCCCGCGCCAATGCATCGGCCTCGGCGGCCTGCTGCGCCTTCATGCTGTCATAGCTGGCAACGCCCGCAGCCCACTCGAACAGGAAGCGGCGAAGGAGCCAGCGTCGGCGCGACTCCTTGCCATCGGCCCGCATTCCCGCGAAGGCCGGCGAGGCCTCCAGCCATCCGAACGCTGCCGCTGCCGAGGCCTCGACCTTCGACATATCCTTTATGAGATGCGCGGCGTCCTTGCTGAAGTCGAGCGTTTCACCTGCCTCGAAGAACGCGATGCTGTGGGCATACATCCTGCCGTTTGGCTTTTCCGCCCGGCCCCGCATGGTGGCAATAAGGTCGGCCGCGTTCAGATGCAGCTTGCGCCCGTTCGCCTCGTTGATGGCTTCCATCACGCCGGCTGAAAGCAGCTCTTCTCGCGAAAGGCTCTCGCCGCCCTTGATCTCATGCATCACGCCTTGGGTGATGAAGCCGTCGATGATCTTCTCGATCTCGTCAGCGAGATCGGGAAGCTTCATGCACGGCGCCCCGGCGATGATGTCCCCGGTCATATGAACGAGCTGGTTGTGCGTATAGAACGCGCCACAGTGCACGCCCTCGATTTTGAAGAATGCGCGCTTGATAGGCCGACTGAGCTTGGCTGCGATATGATGGCCGGCGCCGCTGATAGAGCGCTCAACATAGGCGCCACGCGCGCTGAGCCTTGCCACCAGATCGGCATTGATCGCGCCCATCCGGGCGATGGCCCGATCTTTCTGCTCCTGCGGCATGTCGGCGTAGTCTTTGTGGGTCAGCGCCTTCCGCATGCAATCGAGATCAAACATCCCGATGCCGTGCGCTCTGTCGAGCAGGAAGCTTAGCCCGGCGAAGCTAGCGGGATGCCGGCCGAGCGCTGCATATGCGACCTGAGCCGGAGCTGGCACATGCGGGTCGCGCCATTTGCAGACGGCGTGGCCGCGACCTTCCGGAGTAAAGGTGGCGGTCTTTGCCGCGTAAGGCAGTTTTGCCTGATCATAGAGAAGCCATGCTACCGGCCCTTCCAGCATATCGAGTGGAAGGTTTGCGATATTCTTGAGTTTATTTTCGTTGATGTAGCTCAAGCGTTCACATTGAATTGCGGTGCGCGCCACGGCATTCATAGCATTGTCCTTCGGGATGCTTGCGATCCGGACGGGATCTTGCTATATTCGCGCTTCCACGCAGCGGATATAGCTTAGACCTTCGCCGGTCTATTAACGGGCCTCGGCATCATTGCCGGGGCCTTTCCTTTGCGCGGGCCGGTGGCGGCGGCATCACGCGCTGCTGGAACGCTGGCTCCCAATCGCTACGGGCGCGCGAAAATTATGCTGAACTTCCTCGAATGAAGGGATGATCGCCTGCTTCCGCTCGTTCTTGTCCAGTGGCAGGTGATCCAGCGGACTGTGAGCCCCAACACGGTGCAGGTTCGAATTGCCGGAACGCACCATGGCGAGGATGATCTCGACCTGACGTGTTTTGAAGCGCTTCCCATGGTGGCCCATCACGCGGCCCTCTTGGCGCGGGCATCGATCCAGGCGTCCATCTCGTCGCGGCGGAAGAAACATCGGTCGCCGATCTTGATCGCCTTCGGGAAGTTCAGCTCCGGGCGCTTGCGCCAGCGGTGGATGGTGAGTGGCCGGATGCCGAGGCGGCGGCAGGCTTCGGGCTGGCTGATGAGGTCGGTCATGGCCGGGCCTCGCACAGGCTGATGAGGTGATCGCAGATCGCCTCGGCCGTATAGCACTCGACCCCGCCACCGGAGAGCGGGGCTAGCCCGGTCTTCGCTGCATGGCGCTTAAGGTTGCGAACCTCGATCTTGAGGATTTTCGACACAGCGAAATCGGAGTAGCGGCGTGGAATGCGCGGATTGATAGCGAGCGCGGTATACAACTCGCGGCAGCGAAGGCCCTGTGCGACCAACTTAGTCTCCTCTTGAAAGAAGACCGTCGCGTCGTCAGAAAACTGAAACGAAGGTGGGTAATTTTGCATCTGGTTGCCTCCTTTCGGCGGCCAACCAGCTATCGCACCGGAGCGGGAAGCTCCTAGAGGGGTCGAGCTTCCCGAATTATTTCAAAGCCTTATGCGAGAAGAGGGCGCGAATAGCCGCTTCCTTCGCCTCGGCGCGGCTTTGGCGGGCGCCGGCTTCACGGGCTTGGGTACCGGCAAATTCAACGAATTCATGCCACGATGGTGGGCCACCAGTCTGGGCCGAGAGATCGGACATAGCTTTTTTGATGATAGCGCGCGGGCCCAAGGCTGCCGGGCCTTTGAACCACTCTTCAAACGCCTCACGATCGGCAGGGACGCCGAGGTCCTGAAGCCCCTTCTGCGTGCGACCCGTGGCAGCGGCGGCAGACTTCAGCGCTGATGCCCTATCCATGCCCAGGCGCATCCCCTGCGCCGCTATCGCAAGCGCGAATTGCGATTGCACATGATGCGAATGACCGCGCCCATTCGTGCGGCGCTCTTCGATCACCGACGCGAGGGGCGACCCGCGATCTTCAGCCATGCCGGCTAGCATATCGAGGATCGCGGCAAATGCCTCCGCGCTTTCTAGATCATCGGCAGCGACCGCGGTCCTTGCGTGTTCGCCGACCGCCATCGCGGCGAGCATCAGCGCTTTGGTCATGGGCGAGTTCTTCACGACGCCCTCACCATCGGCAGGACATTGTCGGCCGGCGCGTCCTTGAGGAGGCCATCCAAAAAGACGCCCCAGGCATCGGCAGCGTGCCGCTTCTCAGCGGCATAGTCGTAGAGGTTGTAGACCTTTACGATCCCGCTGAAGGTGCCGCTGATATGGTTGAGCAGCTTCTCGACAACATCAACCTTGATCCCGAGCTTCTGCATGCCCGATGCCGCCGTTCGCCGCAGGTCATGAAGCGTCCAGTGGGGAATTTCGGCCCCTTCCTCGGCAAGTTCGGCCATGGCCTTGTCGATGTCCTGTTTCAGTTTGGCGAAGCCGCTGAAGGCTGCGCTGCCGCCGATAGTGAAGGCATAGCCCGGCCCAGCGATGCGCGGGCGCGCGTCAAGAATGACTAGCGCGCCCGCATTCAACGGCACCAAGTGCGGCTTCTTGTTCTTCGAACGTTCAGTTGGAATGATCCAACTGTTATCATTAACCTCGCGCCACGCCATTTCGGCGCATTCGGTGCGGCGCTGCGCGGTATAAAGGAGCAGCTTGACTAGATCGCCCTGAATACCACCGACATTGGCGCATGCCTTGAGAAGCAACCGCAATTCATTGTCAGAAAGAGTGCGCTCGCGGCTGACCTCTTCGCCGGGCTTCTCAATACCTGCGCACGGCGAGGCGTGCAGATGGCCGCGTTTCACGCACCAGTTGAACATTTTCCGAACGGCTGCGAGTCGGCGATTGGCTGCGATAGGGCTGCCGGCATCGACTACCTCGTCCAGAGCCGTCACGATCTCTTGCCGCTTGATCGCTCCGATATGGCGGCCGCCCCATTTTGCCACCAAGCTGTCAGGCTTGGCGACAAAGCCGTCGATCTCGTCGCGCCCCCCATCGCCCGCCACCAAACCGAGAGTGCGCGCCGTCTCCCGCCATGTCCGCGTCTTTTTCATGGCATGGCGTTTAATGAACGAGCGCGCCAGAGCATCGAAAGACTCTTTCGCCTTCTCTTCGCGCTCTAGTTTCTGCTGGGCTTCCGCCTCAGCCTTCGCCAGCCGGGGGTCCCCGCCGCTCTTCGCCTGACGGATCATCTCCCTAGCTTCATCCCGCGCCTTGGTGATCTCCGCGCCTGCCAGCGCTTGATCGTCACCGGCCAGATACCTGCCGAGAGTGAACTTGAGCAGGCGGCCATCGACTCGTGCGCGGACAGCCCAGGATTTCGCGCCCGAAGGCTGAATGAGGAAGTAGAGGCCTGGGACGATGGCGTCCGGGATTTCCTGCCGCTTGGTTGGGTCTTTCTTGAAGCGCACCAGGGCGGCAGGGGTAGTAACCTTCTTTTTCTCGTTCATGCTTTCCGCCTCCGGGGGATCGCCGGGGGAACAAAGCAGGCTGAAATGCCCTGATCCCCCGCGATAATATCGGAGCATATCTTTGCCCGGATAATTCCGGCTTTGCAAGGGCTTGTCTCGCTATTCTCCATCTGATTTGATATGCCCCGCTACCATGCAGGACATAACTTTTAATCATGTGGTCGTGGGTTCGATMCCCACCCCGCTCACCACGTCAAGGCTTTGAGTTTAAGCCCAACCCGCTGATCGTTAACCCGCCGGAAACCAAGCCGACCTAGCGTCGGAGCATGGTCATCCGCCGCGGACTCAGATCGGTCTTCATCACGCTCGCGCTCTATGCGGTGTCGGGCGCGGCTGTGTCCTATTTCCTGTTCCACGCTCAGCATGGTGCACGCGGCCTTGAGGCGCGCGGCGCGGTTCGCGAGCAGCTGCGCACGATGGATACCGAACTGGCGGGGTTGATGACCGAACGGAAATCCTGGGAGCGGCGCCTGTCTCTTGTCCGGGACGATTCCATCGATCGCGATATGCTGGAGGAAACCTCTCGCGCGATGCTTGGCCGCACCAACAAGAACGACGTCGTCATCCTCGGGCGATGATCCCAAAACAAGCCGGCTCTTAGTCGCAGGCGTATCGATCAACCAAAATCGAGTTAATTCTGTCTTCTTGAATGATTACAAGAAGATAACGAATGCTGCATTGCGAGATAGCGCCCTCGCCAGCGGTTTTTTGATCCTTTACAACAAGGATAAGAACTCTGGAGGATCGCCTATGGCCGTTGCTGCGCGTAATTCGAAGGCTCCCGTCCTCCCGGCCGCCGGCGCCAAGCCGCCCAAGGCCCGCGCCGCCAAGGGCCAGGGCGACAAGACCGCCGCCGCGCCGAGCAACGTGACGCCCTTCAGCAAGGACGAAGATCTCCACGCCTATCGCGAGATGCTGATGATCCGGCGTTTCGAGGAGAAGGCCGGCCAGATGTACGGCATGGGCCTCATCGGCGGTTTCTGCCACCTCTATATCGGGCAGGAAGCGGTCGTGATCGGCATGCAGATGGCGTCCAAGGATGGCGACCAGGTCATCACCGGCTATCGCGACCACGGCCATATGCTGGCCTGCGGCATGGAATCGCGCGGCGTGATGGCCGAGCTGACCGGCCGGCGCGGTGGCTACTCGCGCGGTAAGGGCGGCTCGATGCACATGTTCAGCCGCGAGAAGAACTTCTACGGCGGCCACGGCATCGTCGGCGCGCAGGTATCGCTCGGCACGGGCCTCGCCTTCGCCGACTGGTATCGCGACGACAAGACGGTTTCGATGACCTATTTTGGCGATGGCGCTGCCAATCAGGGCCAGGTCTACGAGAGCTTCAACATGGCGCAGCTGTGGAAGCTGCCGGTGGTCTACGTCATCGAGAACAACCGCTACGCCATGGGCACCTCGGTCAGCCGCGCCTCGGCGCAGACGGATTTCTCGCGCCGCGGTCTTTCCTTCGGCATTCCCGGCGAGCAGGTCGATGGCATGGACGTGCGTGCCGTGCGTGAGGCGGCGCAGCGCGCCATCGAGCACGCCCGCTCCGGCCAGGGCCCCTACATCCTCGAAATGCAGACCTACCGCTATCGCGGCCACTCGATGTCCGACCCGGCGAAGTATCGCTCGAAGGACGAGGTGCAGCGCATGCGTGAGGAGCACGACCCGATCGAGCAGGTCCGTGCCCGCCTGCAGCGCGAATTCAAGATCGGCGAAGACGAGCTCAAGGCAATCGACGCCAAGGTGCGCGAGATCGTCAACGACGCGGCCGAGTTCGCGACGCATGATCCGGAGCCCGATGTCGCCGAGCTCTATACCGACATCCTGCTGGAGCCGGCGAAGGGCTGATCGCCCGCGCCCAAGCCTCCTCATCGTCTTTCCCGCGTCGTAGAACGGGTGCCTCCATGCCGATCGACATTCTGATGCCTGCCCTTTCTCCCACCATGGAGGAAGGAAAACTCGCCAAGTGGCTGAAAAAAGAGGGTGACTCGGTCAAGGCCGGCGATGTCATCGCCGAGATCGAGACCGACAAGGCCACCATGGAGGTCGAAGCGGTCGATGAGGGGATCCTCGCTAAGATCCTGATTCCGGATGGCAGCGAGAACGTCGCCGTCAACACCAGGATCGGCGTCATCGCGGCTGAGGGCGAGGATGTGAACGCCGCCGCGAGTGCCTCCAACGAAGCAACCAAGCCAGCCGGGAGCGACCCCAAGGTCGCGCAGTCGGCGCCTCCCGCCGTGACGGGCGAAGCGCCGAAGGTTGCGGCCGCGCCGAAGGCCGAGGCCGGCGTCGGGAGCGCCCCGGCGCAGGCCAAGGCCTATGATGCGTCCTCGGAGTTTCCGGCGGGTGCCGAGATCGGAAGCCAGACCGTGCGCGAAGCCCTCCGCGACGCGATGGCCGAAGAGATGCGCCGCGACGGCAGCGTCTTCGTGATGGGCGAAGAGGTCGCCGAATACCAGGGCGCCTACAAGGTCACGCAGGGCCTGCTGCAGGAATTCGGCCCCAAGCGCGTCATCGATACGCCGATCACCGAGCACGGCTTCGCCGGCATCGGTGTCGGCGCGGCGCTGTCCGGCCTGCGGCCGATCGTCGAGTTCATGACCTTCAACTTCGCCATGCAGGCGATCGACCACATCATCAACTCGGCCGCCAAGACGCTCTACATGTCCGGCGGCCAGATGGGCGCGCCGATCGTGTTCCGTGGGCCCAATGGAGCGGCCGCCCGCGTCGGCGCCCAGCACAGCCACGATTATGCGGCTTGGTATTCCAACGTACCGGGCCTGAAGGTCGTGGTGCCCTACAGCGCGTCCGACGCGAAAGGGCTGCTGAAGAGCGCCATCCGCGATCCGAACCCGGTGATCTTCCTTGAAAACGAGATCATGTACGGCAAGTCCTTCGAGGTGCCGAAGGGCGACGACTTCCTGATCCCGATCGGCAAGGCCAAGGTCGTGCGTCAGGGTACGGACGTCACCATCGTCTCCTTCGGTATCGGCATGACCTATGCGCTCGGCGCCGCCGAGGCGCTCGCCAAGGAAGGCATCGAGGCCGAGGTCATCGACCTTCGGACCATCCGCCCGATGGACATCGAGACGGTCGTTGCCTCCGTGCAGAAGACCAATCGCTGCGTCGCGGTCGAGGAAGGCTTCCCGCAGTCCGGCGTGACCGCCGAGATCGGCATGAAGATCATGGAGGCGGCGTTCGACTATCTCGACGCCCCCGTCCTCCGCGTCACTGGCAAGGACGTGCCGATGCCCTACGCCGCGAACCTTGAAAAGCTCGCGCTTCCCAACATCGGCGAGGTCGTCGCGGCGGCCAAAGCCGTTTGCTATCGCTGAATTGGCAATGATAAATCGCGATCAACTTAAGAAGGCAGTTGCAGCTGCAATCGATGCTCATGATGGTGAAGCGACGATCGTCGAGGTTGCTCGGCATATCTGGCAAAACCATGAGACAGATCTCAAAGCTTCTGGTGATCTGTTTTATACATGGCAGTATGAAATGCGTTGGGCTGCTCAAAAGCTTCGGGACGACAGCAAATTGGAGCTAGGTCGCCGGGGTCCAAAGAAAACTTGGCGGAAAATTGGAGCCTGACCGATGCCGACCAACATCCTGATGCCCGCGCTCTCTCCCACGATGGAGAAGGGCAATCTTGCCAAATGGCTGAAGAAGGAAGGCGACGTCATCAAGTCCGGTGACGTCATCGCCGAGATCGAGACCGACAAGGCGACGATGGAGGTGGAGGCGGTCGACGAGGGCATCCTCGCCCGGATCGTGGTGCCGGAAGGCACGGCCGATGTCGCCGTCAACGAGATCATCGGCGTCATCGCCGGCGAGGGCGAGGACGCCAAGAGCGTGTCCGCTCCGGCGGCCGGCGGCAAAACCGACGCCCCCAAAGCGGAAGCTCCCAAAACCGAAGCTGCCAAGCCGATGGCCGCAGCCGAGGCCAATCCCAAAGCGGCTGCGCCCGAAGCTTCGGCTTCCGGCTATGGTGGCAGCGTTGCCGGCTCGACGCCGTCCGCGCCGAAGTCTGACGGATCGCGCTCGTTTGCCTCGCCGCTGGCGCGCCGCATCGCCAAGGAAGCCGGGCTCGATCTGTCCGCCATCCAGGGGTCCGGCCCGCATGGTCGCATCGTCGAGAAGGACGTCGAGGCCGCCAAGTCTGGCGGTGGTGCCAAGGCCGCTCCTGCGGTTGCCGCATCTGCTGCCGCGGCGAAGCCTGCATCCGCGCCGCTCGCGACGGGTGCTTCGGATGAGCAGGTCAAGAAGCTGTTCGCGCCGGGTTCTTACGAAGAAGTGCCGCATGACGGCATGCGCAAGACCATCGCGCGCCGCCTGCTCGAAGCCAAGCAGACCGTCCCGCATTTCTACGTCACGGTCGATTGCGAACTCGATGCGCTGCTGAAGCTGCGTGGCGAACTCAATGCCGCGGCGCCTGAAAAGGACGGCAAGGCGGCCTACAAGCTCTCGGTCAACGACATGGTCATCAAGGCGCTGGCGCTGGCGCTCAGGGCCGTTCCGGACGCGAACGTGTCCTGGACCGAGAACACGATGCTCAAGCACAAGCATGCCGATGTCGGCGTCGCCGTCTCGATCCCGGGTGGCCTGATCACCCCGATCATCCGCGACGCCTGCCACAAGACGCTGAGCCAGATCTCCAACGAGATGAAGGATATGGCCGGTCGCGCCAAGGCCCGCAAGCTCAAGCCCGAGGAGTATCAGGGCGGCACCACGGCGGTTTCGAACTTGGGCATGTTCGGCGTCAAGGACTTCGCGGCCATCGTCAATCCGCCGCATGCGACGATCCTCGCGGTCGGCGCGGGCGAGCAGCGTGCGGTCGTCCGCAAGGGCGAACTCGCGGTCGCGACCGTGATGTCGGTCACGCTCTCGACCGACCACCGCGCGGTCGACGGCGCGCTTGGCGCCGAGCTGCTGGCGGCATTCAAGGGCTATATCGAAAAGCCCATGGCGATGCTGGTCTGAGCGGCGGGAGAACGACCATGGCTGACTACGACATCATCGTCATCGGCTCCGGCCCCGGCGGCTATATCGCCGCGATCCGGGCGGCGCAGCTTGGCTACAAGACCGCGATCGTCGAGCGCGAGCATCTTGCGGGCATCTGTTCGAACTGGGGCTGCATCCCGACCAAGGCGCTGCTGCGCTCGGCTGAAATCCTGCACTACGGCCAGCATGCCAAGGATTACGGGCTGGTGCTGGAAGGCTCGTTCAAGGCCGATCTGGACGCGGTGGTGAAGCGCTCGCGCGGCATCGCCGTGCGGATGAACAACGGCGTCCAGTTCCTGATGAAGAAGAACAAGGTCGACGTGATCTGGGGCGAGGCGACGCTGACAAAGCCTGGCTCCATCACGGTTGCGCCGACCAAGAAGCCGCCCATGCAGCCGCAGGGGCCGATCCCGAAGGGCGCGAAGGGCGAGGGCACCTACACCGCCGATCATATCATCGTCGCGACCGGAGCCCGGCCGCGTGCGCTGCCCGGCATCGAGCCGGACGGCAAGCTGATCTGGACCTATTTCGAGTCGATGGTCCCGGCCAAGATGCCGAAGTCGCTGCTGGTGATGGGCTCCGGCGCAATCGGTATCGAATTCGCGTCGTTCTACCGGACGATGGGTGTCGAGGTGACGGTCGTCGAGGTTCTGCCGCAGGTCGTGCCCGTGGAGGATGCCGAGATCGGCGCCTTCGCTCGTAAGGCCTTCGAGAAGCAGGGCATCAAGATCCTGACCGGCGCCAAGGTGACGAAGGTTGAGAAATCGGCCGACAGCGTCACCGCCCATATCGAGGACGAGAAGGGCGGCAAGCAGACGATCACCGCCGATCGCATGATCTCGGCCGTCGGAGTCGTCGGCAATATCGAGAACATCGGGCTTGAAGCGCTCGGCGTGAAGACGGATCGCGGCTGCATCGTCATCGACGAATTCTGCCGGACCAACGTCAAGGGCGTCTATGCGATCGGCGACGTCGCCGGACCGCCGATGCTGGCTCACAAGGCCGAGCACGAGGCGGTGATCTGCGTCGAGGCGATCAAGGGTTTGCATCCGCACCCGATGGACAAGGCGATGATCCCGGGCTGCACCTATTGCCACCCGCAGATCGCCAGCGTCGGCCTGACGGAAGCCAAGGCCAAGGCTGCGGGCCACGAGATCAAGGTCGGCCGCTTCAACTTCGTCGCCAACGGCAAGGCCGTGGCGCTCGGCGAGGATAGCGGTCTCGCGAAGACGATTTTTGATGCCAAGACCGGCAAGCTGCTCGGCGCCCATCTCGTCGGCCCCGAGGTCACCGAGCTGATCCAGGGCTTCGTCGTCGCGATGAACCTCGAGACGACAGAGGAAGAGCTGATGCACACCATCTTTCCGCATCCGACACTCTCGGAAGTGATGAAGGAAAGCGTGCTCGACGCTTACGGCAAGGTGCTGAACGCGTAGGTCATAGTCGGTCATGCTCGGGCTCGGCCCGAGCATGACCGTCTGGCTTGGCGGAGACGGTGTGCCACATCATATAAGCCTCATGCCGCCACGCACCCGCAGATCGCCGAAACCCGACCGTGTCGTCCGCGACGAGGAGGTCGAGATTCTTCCGCCGCGTTCGACGTTGCCGCTCGACTGGAGCGTGATCGTCCCGACGGTCGCCTCCGGTACGGTGATCGGCTTCGTCGCGAGCCTCATCGTCGGAGGCGGCGGGCTCATCCGTCACGCTGTCGTCGGCGTGCTCGGCATGTTGGTGGGGCAAGGCATCGTCAGGCTGACCGGGTGGCGGTTGAACACCGGCTATGCCTTCCTCGACGATGCCGGCATGGCTGTTCTGGGCGCGATCCTGCTGATCCTGCTGGCGCGCTTCATCGCGTAGCCGGGGTCGGCGACATCATCATTCGGGGGAGGGCGCTGCTGCGCCGGCTTGAGGACTGAACAATGGAAAACTTCGCCGCCACCATGGCCCAGCCGGGATACGGCTTTTTCGCCACGCTGCTGATCGGCATCCTGGCGGGTTGGATCGCCGAGCGGATCACGTCCTCCGACCACGGCCTGTTCACGAACATGCTGGTCGGCGTCGCCGGCTCCTTCGTCGGAGCCAAGGTAGCGGAGCTGCTGCAGATCCCGATCTTCGGATTCTGGCGCACGCTGACGGCAGCGGTGGCGGGGGCGATCATCGTCATCACGATCTGGAACGCGGCGCGCCGATAGCGCGGACCAGCCGCAAGGTTGCGATGCGGTGCCCGTGCGATTAGCTAGAACCGAGCCGGCCTGGCCGGCAGACGCATTTGAAGCCTGGACCCCGATATGGCGCTTGTCCTCGACCTGTTGAACCGCGACCCGCGGCCGAATGTCGGAAATCCCAAGGCGATCGCGCCGATGGGCGTTGCCCAGCCTGCCCTCGAAATCCGGCATCCGGAAAAACAGAGGCGCCCGGAAAACCCGGTGCTGCGCAAGCCTGACTGGATCCGGGTGAAGGCGCCGGGCTCGCCGAAATGGGCAGAGACCAAGGCGATCGTAAAAGCCGAAAAGCTGGTCACGGTCTGCGAGGAGGCAGGCTGCCCCAACATCGGCGAGTGCTGGGAAAAGAAGCACGCCACCTTCATGATCATGGGCGACACCTGCACGCGGGCTTGCGCCTTCTGCAATGTGAAGACGGGTGTGCCGCTGCCGCTCGATCTGGAGGAGCCGCGCAAGGTCGCCGATGCCGTCGCCAAGCTCGGGCTCGAGCATGTCGTCATCACCTCGGTCGATCGCGACGATCTTGGGGATGGTGGCGCCGCGCATTTCGCCAACGTGATCCGCGCCATCCGTCTGGCATCTCCCGGCACCACGATCGAGATCCTGACGCCGGACTTCCTGCGCAAGCCCGGCGCGCTCGAGGTCGTCGTCGCGGCCAAGCCGGACGTGTTCAACCACAATCTCGAAACCGTGCCGGGCCGCTATCTGAAGGTGCGGCCGGGCGCGCGTTATTTCCATTCGCTGCGGCTGCTGCAGAGGGTGAAGGAACTTGACCCGACGATCTTCACCAAATCCGGCATCATGGTCGGCCTCGGAGAAGAGCGGAACGAAGTGCTGCAGCTGATGGACGACCTTCGCTCGGCCGAGGTCGATTTTATGACGATCGGCCAGTATCTCGCGCCATCGCGCAAGCACCATGCGGTGATCCGCTTCGTGACGCCCGACGAGTTCAAGAGCTTCGAGACCATCGCTTACGCCAAGGGCTTCCTGATGGTGTCGTCGACGCCGCTGACCCGCTCCTCGCATCATGCCGGGGAGGACTTTGCTCGCCTGCGTGCGAACCGCGCCGCGCGGCGCGGCCCGTAACGGCGCCAATCCGATGCCGATGTTCAACAGCACCCGACGGGTGCGACACTCGCCCGAGCAGATGTTCGCGCTCGTCGCGGATGTCGAAAAATATCCGCAATTTCTGCCGCTCTGCGAGGGTCTTGTGGTTCGCCGTCGCACCCCGCGCGAGGGGGGTGGCGAGATGCTCGTGGCGGACATGTCCGTGGGCTATAAGGCGATCCGCGAGACCTTTACGAGCCGCGTTACACTCGACCCGGCAAACCTCAAGATTCTCGTGGAATATGTCGACGGTCCCTTTCGGCATCTGGAGAACCGCTGGACCTTCAAGCCTGGTGAGACCGGCTGCGATGTCGGCTTCTTCATCTCCTACGAATTCGCCAGCCGCATGCTCGGCCTCCTGATGGGCGCGATGTTCGACAAGGCTTTCCGCAAGTTCTCGGAGGCGTTCGAGCGGCGCGCCGACGAGGTTTATGGAACGACGCAGCCGGCATCCGGCGGCGCCTGACCGGCTTTGGCCGACGAGAGTCTGGCTCGGTTCCCGAACGGAGCCTTACGCCCGCGCCAGCATCGCCTCGCGCAGCAGGTCCAACGCCTCCAGCACGCTCAGCTCGCGGATCTCGTCGCGGCTCCGGGGGCCGAAGCGGCGTTCGCGATGGCGTGTGCCATCGGGGCCCGCACAGGCGAAATGAACCAGTCCGACGGGTTTGGCGTCGCTTCCACCTCCAGGACCGGCCACGCCCGTGATCGCCACGGCAAAGGTGCTGGCGAGCCTCGCTCGGCCACCCTCCGCCATCGCGCGGGAGACCGGTTCGCTCACCGCGCCATGCTGCGCAAGCAGCGCCGGGGGAACACCGGCAAGGGCCGTTTTCGCGTCGTTGGCGTAGGTGATCAGCCCGCCGAGGACGAGGGCCGAGGAACCCGAGATCGCCGTCAAGGCTCCGCCGACGAGGCCTCCGGTGCAGGACTCGACCGTCGCGACGGTGAAGCCGTGCTTGAGGCCGATCTCCAGCAATTCGGCTGCGCGAGCGGGAATCTCGGCGAGGCTCATGTCAGGTGATCCTCCGGCAGTCGGATCGTGGCGGTCGCCAGCGCGGCGAGGCCTTCCCGGCGACCGGTAAAACCCATCTGCTCCGAGGTCGTCGCCTTGATCGCAACCTTGCCGATCGCGATTCCGGCAGCAGCGGCGATCGCTTCGCGGATGGCCTCGCGATGGGGACCGATTTTCGGGGCTTCGCAGATGATGGTCAAATCGAGATGGTCGATCCGGCCACCTCGGGCGCGTACCCGCTCTGCCGCGAAGGTGAGGAACCGGGCCGAGGCCGCACCGCGCCATTGCGCCTCGGAAGGCGGGAAGTGGGTGCCGATATCTCCCTCGGCGAGCGCGCCAAGTACAGCATCGGTCAGCGCGTGGAGCGCGACATCGCCGTCAGAATGCGCGACAACCCCGTTCTCATGCACGATGCGGACGCCGCCAAGCCAGATATGGTCGCCCGGTCCGAAAGCGTGGACGTCGTAGCCGGTGCCGACCCGGGTCACGAGAGATGAACTGTCCACCGGGGAGCGCTCCCTGAAATCCTGCGGATGGGTAAGCTTGATGTTGGCGGGATCGCCGGGAAAGGTCGCCACCGGGTGACCTGCCCATTCCATCAGCGCCGAATCGTCAGTGAAGCCCAGCAAGCCGGCTTTCTCGGCGGCCTCATGTGCACTCAGCAGCGGCGACAGCAGGAAGCCTTGCGGCGTCTGCACACTGACGAGCCGAGCGCGCGGCGGTGTCTCGACAATCCGGCCGGTGCCGTCGATGCGCTTGATTGTGTCGGTCACTGGCAAGACCGGAACGGCAGCGACCGCACTGCCCGCGAGACCGTCGATCGCGGAATTGATAAGATCCGCTGAGACGAAAGGCCTCGCCGCATCATGGACCAGCACGATCCCGTCAAAGCCTGCCCGCCGGAGCGCTTGGAGGCCTAAGCGTACCGAATCCTGGCGGTTCGCACCGCCCTCCGCAGGCGGCAGGAGGCGCGATGCATCGATGTCGGCGACGGCCTGCGCATAGCGTTCCGAATCCTCAGTGCCGATGACCACCAGCACGTGCCCGATGGCAGGCTCTGCCAGAAACGGCGCCAGAGCCCGGGCGAGGACCGAACGTCCTCCGAGGCAGCGGTATGGCTTTGGGGTCCCCGCGCCTGCGCGCAGGCTTTGGCCGGCAGCGACGATCAGGGCGGCGACGGGGAGGAAATCTCTCGATGGGTCCGGCACGGGCACTCTATGGATACGATGAAGCCCGCGACATAGCACTCTTTCAGGCCGTGCGGAGCCCCGCAGGCTGTGCAGTGCAGCAACCAGAATCAAGACGCTTGCGCAGTCGCAGCAATGTCTAATAAATAACCAATCGAAAACGTGCCTCAAAAGCAGGCTGTGAGCGTTGCAGGTCGCTGGCGTACCCATCCATTCTCGAGCATTCCTCGCTCCGATGTCCGGCGTGACGGATATCGTGATGCGTCGGCTGGCCGCGCGCTATCAGGCTGGGATCGTCGTCTCCGAGATGGTCGCGTCGGATGAATTCGTTCGGGGCAGCGAGGAGGCGCGGATCCGGGCCGAGGGGCAGGGCGTCACGCCTCATGTCGTGCAGCTGGCGGGGTGCGACCCGCATTGGCTTGGCGAGGCCGCGCGGCTGGCCGAGGCCAACGGAGCCTCGATCGTCGATATCAACATGGGTTGCCCAGCCAAGAAGGTGACAGGCGGTTGGGCAGGGTCGGCCCTGATGCGCGATCTCGACCATGCTGTGCGGCTGGTCGAAGCGGCCGTGGCGGCCGTGACCATTCCTGTGACGGTCAAGATGCGGCTTGGCTGGGACGATGCCTCCCGCAATGCGCCCGAACTTGCACGTCGTGCCGTCGTCGCGGGGGCCCGGATGATCGCTGTCCACGGTCGCACGCGACAGCAATTCTACAAGGGCACGGCCGATTGGCGCGCGATCGCGGCCGTACGAGCGGCCGGCGATTTCCCCCTCGTCGCGAATGGCGACATCTGTGATGTCGACGATGCCCGACACTGCCTCGCGCAGTCGGGCGCCGACTTCGTCATGGTCGGCCGCGCCGCCCTCGGCCGCCCTTGGCTCGTCGGCGAGATCGGGGCCGCGCTGGATGCGAGGCCTTTCGTGCCGCCGACGCTCGCCGAAAAGCTCTCGGTCGCGCGCGAGCATTACGAAGGTCTTTTGACGTTGATGGGGGTCGCTCATGGCGTACGCCATGCCCGCAAGCATCTGGCGGCTTATGCCGACGAAGCGATCGCGGAGGGCTGCGAGCCTGACCTTCAGCGTCGCCGGACACTGCTGACGAGTGACGAGCCGGCTCGCGTGATCGAGTCTCTTACAGGTCTGTTTTCCACCGATCGCGATCGCCAGGCCGCGTGAAACGGAGCCGAAACCGATGACGGTGATGTTTATGGAAAAGGAGGCCGGGCGCGGTGCGGCTTACCTGTTAGGGTCGATCGAGGTTCAGGCGCTGAATGTGCTGCCGATGCCGGTTCTGGTGATTGGGCCGGAACAGGCGATCCTCTACGCCAATACGGCGGCGGAGGATTTTTTTCAGTCGAGCGCCGCGCTGTTGAAGCGTCATCCGATCGGCGATCTGATCGCGTTCGGTTCTCCTGTGCTGGCCTTGGTCGAAGAGGTTCAGCGTCGCGGCGCCAGTGTCAGCGAATATCGCCTTGACCTCGGCTCGCCGCGCCTCGGCCTTGAGCGGATCGTCGATGTCTTCGTATCGCCCCTGCCGGGAGATGGCGGCGCGGTCGTGCTAATGCTGCAGGAACGGACAATTGCCGAAAAAATGGACAGGCAGCTGACCCATCGCGGGGCCGCCCGTTCCATCACGGCTCTGGGCGCCATGCTGGCCCATGAAATCAAGAACCCGCTTTCGGGCATTCGTGGCGCGGCCCAGTTGCTGGAGGGTTCGGCCTCCGACGAAGACCGTATGCTGACGCAGCTGATCTGCGACGAAACGGACAGAATCGTGAAGCTCGTCGAGCGCGTCGAGCTTTTCGGGGACGAGCGACCCAGCGAGCGCGACGCCGTCAACGTGCACGACGTGCTGGATCATGTGAAGCGGCTGGCGCAATCGGGCTTTGCGCGCCACATCCGTTTCAACGAAATCTACGACCCGTCGCTGCCGCCGGTCGCCGGTAACCGCGATCAGCTTGTCCAGGTCATGCTCAACCTGGTGAAAAATGCGGCAGAGGCCATTGGCGAGCAGTCCATCGACGGTGAGATCACCCTGACCACGGCCTATCGACCCGGCATCCGCATGCAGGTGCCGGGCTCGCTCGACCGTATCGCACTCCCTCTCGAGATCGGCGTGCGCGACAACGGGCCGGGCGTGCCCGCTGACCTGCTGCAGCACCTGTTCGATCCCTTCGTCACCACCAAGGCGCAGGGCAGTGGCCTTGGACTTGCACTTGTCGCCAAGGTGATCGGCGATCACGGCGGGATCGTCGAATGCGAATCCATCCATCGCCGCACGAATTTCAGGATTCTCCTGCCCCTGCACCAGCGGCCGGGCCAGACAACGTAAGGCCGACAAAAGCTCATGCCGACCGGGAACATTCTGGTAGCCGACGATGATGCCGCGATCCGCACGGTCCTGAACCAGGCGCTCGCCCGGGCGGGCTACGAGGTTCGCACCACCGGCCAGGCGGCGACGCTTTGGACCTGGGCCGCGCAGGGCCTCGGCGACCTCATCATCACCGATGTGGTGATGCCGGACGGCAACGCCTTCGACCTGCTCCCACGGATCAAGCGGGTGCGTCCCGACGTGCCGATCATCGTCATGAGCGCGCAGAACACGTTCATGACGGCGATCAAGGCGTCAGAGCGCGGCGCCTATGAATACCTGCCCAAGCCTTTCGACTTGAAGGAGCTCGTCGCCATCGTCGGCCGCGCTCTGTCGCGCCCGCGCGGGGACATCGCCCGCTCCCATCCGTCCGAGCCCGAGGACATCCCGCTCGTCGGCCGCTCTCCGGCGATGCAGGACGTTTACCGCGCGCTCGCCCGCCTGATGCCGATCGACCTCACGGTGATGATCAACGGCGAGTCCGGCACGGGCAAGGAATTGGTTGCGCGCGCGCTGCACGATTACGGCAAGCGCAAGAACGGCCCCTTCGTCGCGATCAACATGGCCGCGATCCCCAAGGACCTGATCGAATCCGAGCTTTTCGGGCACGAAAAGGGGGCCTTTACCGGCGCTCTGACGCGTTCGTCCGGCCGTTTCGAGCAGGCCGAGGGCGGCACACTCTTTCTCGACGAGATCGGCGACATGCCGATGGAGGCGCAGACCCGGCTGCTGCGCGTGCTCCAGCAGGGCGAATACACCACGGTCGGCGGCCGCACCCCGATCAAGACCAATGTCCGCATCGTCGCCGCGACGAACAAGGACCTTCGCATCTCGATCGCGCAGGGTCTGTTTCGCGAGGATCTGTTCTTCCGGTTGAACGTGGTGCCGATCCGCCTGCCGCCCCTGCGGGAGCGCGTCGAGGATATCCCGGACCTTGTGCGTCACTTTTTCTCGCTGGTCGAGAAGGAGGGGCTGCCGCGCAAGCAGGTCGATTCTGAAGCCATGGACGTCATGCGGCGCTATCGCTGGCCGGGCAATGTCCGCGAGCTGGAGAATCTCGTGCGACGTCTCGCGGCGCTGTATCCGCAGGAGACCATCACAGCGCCGATTGTCGAAACAGAGTTGCAGCCGGCCAGCGCCACATCGAGCTTCGGTGGAAGCGTCACTCCCACGACGGAGCGTGCGGAAACCCTGTCAGGCTCGGTCGAGCGGCATCTGGGGCAATATTTCGGCGGCTTCGGCGACAACATCCCGCCGCCAGGGCTGTATCACCGCATTCTGCGCGAGATCGAGCCGCCGCTGATCGCTGCGGCACTGGCCTCGACGCGCGGCAACCAGATTCGGGCCGCCGAGTTGCTGGGCCTGAACCGCAACACGCTCCGCAAGAAAATTCGCGAGCTCGACATGCAGGTCGTCCGCACACCGCGCTGAGCGAAGTCCTCGTTAGCCGGCCTCATCCTGAGAAGCGCCGTCGGCGCCTCTCCGGAATTTTGGGGAGCACCCCGAACCGGTTCCGGCCATGCGCCAAGAGGCGTTTAGCTGAACCTGACGGTTAAGCGGCGGCGGCTGAATTTGCGATGGTCTCAAGCCCGCCTTGCATATGTCGTATTTTGACAACACCGTTGCGGCGGCGCATCAGTAGCGCTGCGCGTCACGTCTTCCGGGCGCGCTTCCGCGAGGTTGTCAGAAATCGTGTCGGTATCCGTCAGTGACGCCAGAATCATGCCGCGTGCCGAGGAAAACTCTCGGCATGTCTCCGGCTGGGTCGGCGGCAGCATTGTCGTTCTGGCACTCGTCTCCGCGCTCCTGACCTTTCTCGTCCTGTCGGGTTCGACGCCGATCACCCCGGTTCACGAGGTGGTCATCGGCGTTTTCGTGCTGAACGCCCTGCTCATCATCGCCTTGCTGGTGGTCGTCATTTTCGAAGCCGCCGTGGTGATCCGCGCGCGCAAGGCGGGGGCGGCCGCTGCCGGCCTGCATGTGCGGATCGTCGGGCTGTTCAGCTTCATCGCCGCGTTGCCGGCCATTCTGGTTGCCATAATCGCCACCGTCACGATCGAGCGCGGCCTGGAGCCCTGGTTTTCCGACCGGATGCGCGATGCCGTGTTCAAATCGGTCGAGGTGGCCGATGCCTATGCCGCGAGCCAGTGCAAGTCGCTCGGCCGCGAAATCCGCATCCTCGCCGACGATTTGACGCGCGCCAAACCGGCCTTTGATGCGGATCGGCGCTGGTTCGAAAGCTTTCTGACGGCGCGCGCCACGGCGCTCGGCGTACCGGTCGCATTGGTGATGCAGCCGCCGGAAAAGATCGTCGCGCGTGCCGCCATCGACGTGCTGCGAAATCCGCCGATGCCCGACAAGGCCGCATTCGACGATGCCCAGGCCGCGCCGGATCCGATCTGCGTGATCCCCCGCAACAGCAGCGTTTTCGGCACGCTGATGAAGCTGCCGTCCTACGACAACAGCTTTCTGTATACGGCGCGCGAGGTCGACCCCCTGGCGGTCGAATTTCCTAGCGTCGCGCGGGGTGCAGCGGTCGAATATCTGTCGATCGATGCGCGACGCAAAGGCGTGCAAATCGCCTTCGCCTCGATGTACGCCTTGATCGCGCTGATCCTGCTGCTCTCCGCGATCTGGTTCGGCTTGAGTTTCGCCAACCGGCTCGTCGCGCCGATACGACGACTGATCCATGCGGCTGATCAGGTGTCGAGCGGGAACTTCTACGTTCAGGTCCCGATCCGTCGCTCGGAAGGCGACCTCGCCCATCTCGGCGAAACCTTCAACAAGATGACGGCCGAGCTGCGCCGCCAGCACGACAGCCTGGTGACGGCCAGCGGGGTCATCGATCGACGACGACGCTTCACTGAGACGGTCCTGTCGGGCGTCTCGTCGGGCGTGCTCAGCCTCGACAGCGAAGGCCACATCACCATCATCAATCGCTCCGCCGAAGCCCTGCTGGGCACTGGCGGCCGGCTCCTCGGTAAAGCTATTGCCGAGATCGCTCCGGAACTGGCGAGTTTCGTCGCCGAGGCGCTGCACGGCCGGATGCGCCAGAGCTCCGGCCAGGTTATGATCCCGCGCGCCGGGCGGGACCGCATGGTCAATGTCAGGGCCACGCGCGAAGGCGAGAACCTGAGTGCCGGGCTTGTCGTCACCCTCGACGACATCACGGATCTGGTTTCGGCGCAGCGCACCGCCGCCTGGGCCGATGTCGCGCGCCGGATCGCTCACGAAATCAAGAACCCGCTCACGCCGATCCAGCTTTCGGCCGAGCGCATCAAACGCCGCTTCGGCAAGGTCATCGTCGAGGGTAAGGACGTCTTCGACCAGTGCACCGACACGATCGTCCGGCAGGTCGACGACATCCGCCGCATGGTCGACGAGTTCTCGTCCTTCGCCAGAATGCCGAAGCCTTCGCTGCAACGTGAGGACATCGTCGAGACTGTCCGGCAGATCGTCTTCCTCTGGCGCGTCGGTAATCCCGAGACGACGATCGAGGAGCAACTGCCGGAAGGCGACGTGCAGGCTCGCTTCGACAGGCGTCTGATCTCGCAGGCCCTGACGAACGTCATCAAGAATGCCACCGAGGCGATCGAGGCCGTGTCGGTCGATGAGCGCGGGCAGGGGCGCATCGAGGTTCGTTTCGAGCGCTGGGAGGATGGCCGCATCGTCATCGACGTGATGGACACCGGCAAGGGCCTGCCCGTCGAGCAGCGGCAGAAGTTGCTTGAGCCCTATATGACGACGCGCGAGGGGGGCACGGGCCTCGGCCTCGCCATCGTCGGCAAGATACTGGAAGATCACGGCGGCGGCATCGAATTGCTCGACCGTCCCGATGGCGCGCGCGGGGCGCGTATTCGTCTCTGGTTCCCCGAAACTGGCCCGGTCCAGGAGGCCGATAACGGCGAGGAGGGCACCCGCAAGGGCGCCCCGTCGCTCGAACGCGACAGGAAAAATGGGACAAGCCTATGAGTGCTGACATCCTGGTGGTGGACGACGAGGTCGATATCCGCGATCTGGTGGCCGGCCTGCTGGAAGACGAAGGTTACCGCACGCGCAAGGCCGGTTCGGCCGACGAGGCGCTGGCGGCGATCGCCGCACGCCGACCGAATCTGGTTTTCCTCGACATCTGGCTGCAGGGCAGCCGGCTCGACGGCCTCCAGGTGCTGGAGCTGGTCAAGGAAAGCCATCCCGATCTCGCGGTGGTGATGATCTCCGGTCACGGCAACATCGAGACCGCCGTCTCCGCGATCAAAAGCGGGGCCTACGACTTCATCGAGAAACCGTTCAAGGCCGACCGGCTCGTGCTCGTGGCGGAGCGGGCGCTCGAGGCCTCCCGCCTGCGTCGCGAAGTTCGCGACCTGAAGACCCAATCTGTGCAGGCGAGCCGTATCGTCGGTCGCTCGACCACGATCAACCAGCTGCGCCAGACGGTGGAGCGCGTTGCGCCGACGAATGCGCGCGTGCTGATCACCGGCGAGCCCGGCTGCGGCAAGGAACTTGCCGCGCGGACGCTGCACGAATCGTCCACGCGCTCTTCGGGCCCCTTCATCGTCATCAATGCCGCGACGATCACGCCCGAGACGATGGAAGAGGAGCTCTTCGGAATCGAGGGCGGAGACGGGCGCTCGCGCCGCGTCGGCGCGCTCGAGGAGGCGCATGGCGGCTCGCTCTACATCGACGAGATCGGTGACATGCCGCGCGAGACGCAAAACCGCATCCTGCGCGTTCTGGTCGACCAGAATTTCCAGCGTGTCGGCGGCGCGACGCGGGTCCATGTCGATGTCCGCATCATCTCCTCGTCCAGCCGCGATCTGGCTCTGATGATCTCGGAGGGGCAGTTCCGCGAGGACCTCTATCACCGCCTCGGCGTGGTGCCGATCAAGGTGCCGCCGCTCTCCGAAAGGCGGGAGGACGTGCCTGAACTGATCGAGTTTTTCATGGATCAGATTTCGGTGGCATCGGGGCTGCCGAAGCGGCGGATCGGCGGCGATGCGATGGCGGTGCTGCAATCGCATGAATGGCCGGGCAATGTTCGTGAACTCCGCAACAATGTCGAACGGCTGATGATCCTGACGAAGGGCGATCCGACCGCAGAGGTCACCGTCGAGATGCTTCCAGCCGAGGTCGGCGCCATGGTGCCGACGACCCCGTCCGGAAGCGGCGGCGAGCGATTGATGAGCCTGCCTTTGCGGGATGCGCGCGAGATTTTCGAGCGCGAATATCTCATCGCCCAGATCGCGCGGTTTTCCGGCAATATCTCGCGCACGGCGGAATTCATCGGGATGGAGCGTTCGGCTTTGCACCGCAAGTTGAAGTCGCTGGGTGTGGGATAGCCAGCTAGGCGCCGAGCGCATGTCGATCTGCGCACCGTGCAGCTGATATGCGCGATATCGCGTTATGCTGCACTTGCGTAATGAACGGACTCGACGATCTAATGGAGTGTCGGTGTTCTGCGGCTGGCGGCTGGTCCGCTCAGTCATAACGGAACGAACTGGATCGCGGGTTTCAATCCGATCGGCGATCCCAACAAAAGGAACTAAACATGGCCGCCGAACGGGCTCAAAACCTTCAGGACACGTTCCTGAACCACGTCCGCAAGCAGAAGATTCCCCTGACGATCTTCCTCGTCAACGGTGTGAAACTGCAGGGCGTCGTCACCTGGTTCGACAATTTCTGCGTGCTGCTGCGGCGTGACGGGCACTCCCAGCTGGTCTACAAGCATGCGATCTCGACCATCATGCCCGGCCACCCGGTGCAGCTGTTCGAGCCCGAGGAAACGGACAAGACCTGATTTTGGCGAAAAGCCACGACGACGATAATCGGGCGGGGACGCGCGTCACTGGCGCGAAACCGCTCGACGAGATCGAACGCGACATCGCGGCGAATACACGCGCCTATGTCGTCGGGCCCTATCAGCAAAAGCGCGGCCTGGCGGCCGACTCCAACCAGCGTTCCTTCGCAGCGCGGCTCGACGAGGCTGTCGGTCTGGCTGCTGCGATCGACCTGACGGTCGTCGAGCCGGTGCAGGTGCTGCTCAGCGCGTTGAGGCCCGCGACCTATCTCGGCAAGGGCAAGGTCGAGGAGCTGGTCGAGCGGATCAAGATCGAGGAGATCGGCCTTGTCGTGATGGACTGCGCGCTGTCTCCGGTCCAGCAGCGAAATCTCGAAAAAGCGTTCGGCTGCAAGGTGATCGACCGGACCGGCCTGATCCTCGAAATCTTCGGTCGGCGCGCACGGACCAAGGAAGGCGCGCTCCAAGTCGAGCTGGCGCATCTGAACTACCAGAAGAGCCGGCTGGTGCGGTCATGGACCCATCTGGAGCGGCAGCGCGGCGGCTTCGGCTTCCTCGGCGGCCCTGGCGAAACGCAGATCGAAGCAGATCGGCGGGTCATCCAAGAGAGGATGACCAAGATCGAGCGCGATCTCGACCAGGTCAAGCGCACCCGCTCGCTGCATCGGGCAAGCCGCAAGCGGGTGCCTTACCCGATCGTGGCGCTGGTCGGTTACACCAATGCCGGCAAGTCTACGCTGTTCAACCGCCTGACCTCGGCCGAGGTGCTGGCGCAGGACATGCTGTTCGCGACGCTTGATCCGACCGCGCGTGCGATCAAGCTGCCGCTCGGAGCCCGCATCATGCTCTCCGACACGGTCGGCTTCATCTCGGACCTGCCGACGCAGCTCGTTGCCGCTTTCCGCGCCACCTTGGAAGACGCGATCGAAGCCGACGTGCTGCTCCATATCCGCGACGTCTCGCACGAGGATACGCAGGCGCAGGCCGCCGACGTGCAGGCCATCCTGCGCGATCTCGGCATCAACCCCGACGATGGCCAGCGTGTGGTCGAAGTCTGGAACAAGGCCGACCTGCTCGATCCCGCCGAGCGCGAGCGGCAGCTGGAAGTCGCATTGCACCGTCCCGCGGAGGCGCGTCCGGTCCTGGTCTCCGCGCTGACAGGCGAGGGCATGGGTCGGCTGACGCAGGCGATTGAGACACGCATCGCAGCGAGCCGGCCGGTCTTTCGACTGGAGCTGCCGACGGGCGACGGCAAGTCGCTGGCCTGGCTTCACGCCAATGGCGAAATCCTCGAACGCGAGGATGAGGCGGATGGGCGCTTGAACCTGCTGGTGCGCCTCCCGCTGGAGCGTGAAGGGGCGTTTACGGCGCGGTTTGAAGGCGCGGAGCGCATCCGCTAGGCATCGTTGCGCGTATTGCTTCACTGCGTTCGTACCGACGCTCTAACCGCCCGCTTTCTCGGCCTTCTTCATCTCCTGCCAAAGCGCTTCCATCTCCTCGAGGCTCGCGTCCTGAGGGCTGCGGCTCTGCGCGTCCAACGCGGCCTCGATCCCGTTGAAGCGTCGCTCGAACTTGGCATTCGCAGCGGCAAGCGCGCCTTCCGGATCCGCGTCGAGATGCCTTGCGAGATTGGCCACCGCGAACAGCAGGTCGCCGACCTCCTCGCGCATCGCAGGCTTGTCGCCGGCCGCCATGGCTTCGTCGACCTCGCCGATCTCTTCGCGGATCTTGTCGAGCACCAGCCGGGCATCGTTCCAGTCGAAGCCGACAGTCGAGGCCCGCGCCTGAAGTTTCCAGGCACGGGTCAGGGCGGGCAGGGTGAAAGGCACGCCGGAAAGAACGCTTTTGTCTTCCGGCTTCGGCGGGAGACCGGCCGCCTCGCGTGCTGCGAGCTTCGCGGCCTTCTCCTCCATCTTGATCCGGTGCCACAGCACCTTGACCTCGGCCGGCGTCAGATCGCGCGTATCACCGAAAACATGGGGATGACGCCGGATGAGCTTGCTGGTGATGGCCTCAACGACATCGGGGAAGGCGAAACTGCCTTCCTCCTCCGCCATGCGGGCATGGAAGACGACCTGCAGCAGCAGATCGCCCAGCTCGTCCTTGAGTTCGAGCCGGTCGCCGCGCGCGATCGCGTCGGCAACCTCATAGGCTTCCTCGATGGTGTAGGGCGCGACGGATGCGAAATCCTGCTCCAGATCCCAGGGGCAGCCGGTTCCGGGCGTCCGCAAGGCCGCCATGATCGCGATCAGGCGTTCGATGTCGCGTGAGGCCTGCAACGCTGTGAACTCCGTGAACGGAAGCGAGATCGTAAGCGGTTTTCGCGCGAATCCCGCCCTGATTCCTGATAAGGCGAGACAAATTCGGAATTCAGACAAGACCGCTCGGCAATTCCATCTGAATTCATCCGGCTTGAGGCTAGTCTCAGTTTCATGATTCAGGTCACCCCGTCCATCGCGATCGAGGAAAGCGAGATCGAGGAGAGCTTCGTGCGCGCCTCCGGTCCGGGCGGGCAGCACGTCAACAAGGTGTCGAGCGCCGTTCAGATCCGCTTCGACGTGAGACGTTCGCCCTCGCTGCCGAACGAGGTCGCGATTCGGCTGATGAAGCTGGCGGGCAGCAGGTTGACGCAGGACGGCGTGATCGTCCTCGTCGCGCAGACGCATCGCAGCCAGAAACGCAATCGCGAGGATGCCGTGGAGCGGCTGGCCGACCTCATCCGGCAGGCGGCGGTTCGCCCGGAAACACGGCGCGCCACGAAGCCGACCAAGGCCTCCAAGGAGCGCCGGCTCGCCTCGAAGGAACGACGTTCCGGCGTGAAGGCCGGTCGTTCGCGCCCGGCATCCGACTAGCATGACTGAGAAAGAGGAGCGGGCAGCCCAGCCCTCGCCGCGTCCGCGAAAGGCGCCGCGACGCATCACCCGCGATTATCTGCATAGGGCGGCGCTGCACTATATCGAGCGCTACTCCGCGCCGAGCGCGCAGTTGCGCCGGGTTCTCGCCCGCAAGATCGCGCTCAGCTGCCGCCATCATGGCGACGATCCAGCCAGCCACACCGAACTGCTCGAGGATGTCGTGGCGCGATGCCAGTCGCTCGGCCTCGTCGACGACCGCCGCTTCGCCGAAGCGCGGGCGGCAAGCCTCCACCGAAAGGGCCTGTCGGGACGTGCTGTCGCTGGCCGCCTCGCCGCGAAGGGTGTCGCGCGCGAGCTGATTGCCGAAGTGTCGCGCCCGGACGCCGACGCGGAGCTCGACGCCGCCCGAACCGCAGCCCGTCGCAAGCGCCTCGGGCCATGGCGCCGGACCGGACGCGCCGAGGCCCGAAACAAGGATTTGGCGGCGCTGGCCCGGCTGGGCTTCGGCTATGCCATCGCCCGCCAAGCCATCGATGAGGAACTGCAGCATGAGCCGATCTGAATATATCCCCGTCATCATTCGCGCGGATAGAAAGCGATGAGCCGTCTCGACAGTTTCATCCGCCGCATGGAAGCGCAGCGCCGCGTGCTCGACTGGGCCGTGGACAGCCTGCAGGGCGTTGAAGGCATTGCGCTGGAACTCGGCCTCGGCAACGGCCGCACCTATGACCACCTGCGTGAAAAAATGCCCGGCCGCGAGATCTACGTCTTCGAACGCGATCCCAGCCCGAACCCGAAATCGATGCCGCCGGTGGACAGGCTGATCGTCGGAGACATGGCGCAGACCTTGCCGGCCTTTGCCGCCGGCCATGCCTCGTCCGCCGCCTTGATCCATGCCGATGTCACCACCGGCGTGCCAGAGCGCGACGCGACGCTGTTCGCCTGGCTGCCCGCGCATATCGTGGCACTGGCGCGTCCGCATGCGCTCGTCGTGAGCGGCTGGGCGTTGAGCCATCCAGCCTTGCAGTCCATAGCGTTGCCGGACGGCGTGCCCGAAGGGCGCTATTTCGCCTACAGGATGCAGCCTTGAGGCGAATGCCGGAGCGCGTTCTCAGCCCGCTTTGGCGGGACCGGTCGTGATTGGGCGCCCGCTCGCGCCCCATTCGCTCCATGAGCCGTCATAAAGCGCGCGCACCGGCTTGCCGATCGATTCGAGCGCGGTCGCGAGGATTGCGGCCGTGACGCCCGAGCCGCAGCTGGTGATCACCGGGCTGTCGAGATCGATTCCAGCCTCGGCAAAGGCCGCAGCGACCGCCTGCGGGTCCTTGAGCCTGCCATTCGCGAACAGAGCCGTCGCGGGGACGTTAAAGGCGCCGGGCATGTGGCCGGAGCGGACCCCGGGGCGGGGCTCGGGCGCTTCGCCCCGAAAGCGGTCCGCCGGGCGGGCATCGACGATCTGAGCGGCGCCGGAGGCGAGAGCCTCGGCGACATCATCCGCGCCGGCAACGGCGGAATGGTCGAGCCGAGCGGTAAAGCTGCGCGCGGCACGGGCGCGGGGCGGACCATGCTCGATCGCCCGGCCCTCGCTCTCCCATTTCGCGAAACCGCCCTCGAGAATGAACACGCTGCGCTCACCGAAGGTGCGGAAGGTCCAGCGAACGCGGGGCGCCGAGAAAAGGCCCGGCCCGTCATAGACAACGACGGTCATGCCCTCGCCGACGCCCATCGCGCCGACCGCTGCGGCGAATGCCTCTGGGCTGGGCAGCATGTGAGGCAGGTCGGATGCGGTGTCCTTGACCGCGTCGATGTCGAAGCGCACGGCGCCAGGAATGCGCCGCTCGGCATATTCCGCAGCGGCGTCGCGGTTCTGTGCCGGCAGGTACCACGAGCCATCGACAACGATCACATTCGGCGCATCGATGCGCTCGGCCAGCCAGTCCGTCGAAACGAAAATGTCGTCGTAAGCCATGATATCCTCGGTCTCGTCAGACCAGCGAGATGCGGACGCGCCGGTTCTGCTTTCCTTTTTTCTCGATATCCGTGACGGCGACAAGGCCGATCTCAGCGGTGTTGCGCACATGCGTGCCGCCGCATGGCTGCAGGTCGATGTCGCCGATCGCAACGAGGCGGATGCGGCCGGAGCCGCGAGGCGGCTTCACCGACATCGTCTTGACGAGGCCAGGATTGGCGTCGAGCTCCGCGTCGGTGATCCAGCGCTCGGTCACATCGGCATGACGCGCGACGAGGGCGTTCAACCGCTGCATCACGTCCTCCTTGTCGAAGCCGCCTTCGGGAATGTCGAAATCGAGACGGCCATCGCCATCGCCGATGGAACCGCCCGTGACAGGGAACGGCAGGACGACGCTGAGCAGATGCAGCGCGGTATGGACCCGCATGCGCTTCAGCCGCTTGTCCCAGTCGAGCACGACCGTGACGACTTCGCCGGCTTGAGGTGCGGGTTGTCCGTCGAGCGGAACATGCAGGACGCGGCTCCTGTCTTCGGGGTCGTAGATTGCGGCGCCGATGCCGATTTCGCCACCAGCAGCGCGACGGAGAAGCCCGGCATCGCCGGGCTGCCCGCCACCGGTGGCGTAGAGCACGGTACGGTCGAGGATGATGCCGCCGCGCTCGTTGACCGCCTCGACGGTGGCTTCGGTTTCCCGGAGGTAGGCATCCTGGCGGAAGAGCAGGTCTGTCGGCATCGTCAGCGATCCAGTCGGCAAAGCAGTGCGCCGAAAGACTGCACGAAGTGTATCGTGGGCGCTACGGGGCAAGCGAGACAGCTCCTGCGCGTTTGCGCATATCTTTCCGCAACGTCTCTGCCGTTTATATCGGAAGTGGACGAGGCAAGGGGATCACCATGGCGCTGCCACGCATGACGCCGCAGGATGGCGTCGCCTGGGTGACCGGGGCCAGCTCCGGCATCGGGGCAGCCGTTGCCCTCGAGCTCGCGCGACGCGGCTGGACGGTCGCCGCGACGGGCCGCAGGCTCGATCGCCTCGAGGACCTCGCCGGGCAGGCGGAAGCGCTGTCAGGCCGAATCATCGCTCATGCGGGGGACGTCACCGACGCTGCTGCCATGTCGGCATTGGTCGAGACGATCGCGGCCGTGCACGGACCCATCGCGCTTGCCTTCTTAAATGCCGGCGTCGCGACAGGCACGGCCGAACGCAAGCCGGGATTCGATCTCGCCGCAGCCGAATCGACATTCTCCGTCAACATTCTCGGTGTGGTCCGCAGCCTGGCTCCCGTGCTTGAGACGATGAGTCGAAGGGGCAGGGGGCAGATCGCCGTCACGGCCTCGGTGGTGGGCTATCGCGGCTTGCCGGGCGCCGCGGCCTATGGTGCCTCGAAGGCTGCGGTCATCCATCTGTGCGAATCGTTGCGCGGGGATTGCGCGGGGCAGGGGGTCGTCCTGCAGGTGGTCAATCCGGGCTTCGTCAACACGCCGATGACCGAACGCAACCGCTTCGCGATGCCGTTCCTGATGGATGTGACGGATGCCGCGTCGCGGATCGTCGACGGCTTCGCCAAAAGTGGCTTCGAGATCACTTTCCCCCGCAGGCTGGCATGGCTGCTGAAGGCTGCCCGCGTCCTGCCCTATCCCGTGTATTTCTGGCTGATGCGCCAGGTCGCGAAGCGAATCTGAGGCCGGCGAAGGCTGCTGATCAGCCGTTTTTGATGACGGCGAAGGCATCCAGCGCGCGTTGGCGGCCCAAACCGAGATCGATCATCGGCTTGGGATAAGTCTTCCCGAGTTCGACGCCGGCTTCCTGCAGCGCCTTCGCGCTCGCCTTCCACGGCTGGTGGATCAGATCCTTCGGCAGCTTCGCGAGTTCGGGAATCCATTGGCGGACATAGTCGCCGCGCGGGTCCCAGGTCTCGCCCTGCGTGACCGGGTTGAAGATCCGGAAATAGGGCGCGGCGTCGGCGCCGGAACCGGCGACCCATTGCCAGCTCGCGGCGTTGTTGGCGGGGTCGGCATCGACCAGCGTGTCCCAGAACCAGGCCTCGCCCTCGCGCCAATCCTGCAGCAGATGCTTGATCATGAAGGAGGCCACGACCATGCGGACGCGGTTGTGCATCCAGCCGATGTGCCAGAGCTGGCGCATCCCGGCGTCGATCAGAGGAATGCCGGTCTGCCCGCGCTGCCAGCGCTGGAGCGCCTCGGCATTCGCCTGCCAGGGAAACGCATCGAAGCGCGAATCATAGTTCCGGGTCGCAAGTTCGGGATTGTAGAACAGCAGCTGGTAGGAGAATTCCCGCCAGCCGATCTCGGACAGAAACTTCTCCGCATCGGTGTCGGAGCCCGCTGCCTCACCGGCCTGCCGCGCCATCGCCAGTGTATGCCAGATCTGGCGCGGGCTGATCTCGCCGAAGCGCAGATGCGGCGACAGCCGAGAGGTCCCGTCGCGGTCGGGGCGATTGCGATCCTCGGCATATGCGGCAAGTCCGCTACCGATGAAGGCTTCGAGCCGGGATTGCGCTCCTGCTTCGCCCGGCGTCCAGGCCTCACGCATTCCCCCGGCCCAGTCGGGCTCGCTCGGCTCAAGCGCGAGGTCTGCCACGGCCAGCGAAGGCCCGGCGGCTTGGGGGAGGGCGAGCTTTTCCAGCTTTCGCGGCGCCGGTAAGGGAGCGGCTGGCTCGCCTCGTTCGCGCGCAGCGCGCCAGTAAGGCGTAAACACCTTCATGGGCTGGTCGGCCTTGCTCATGACCTCCCAGGGTTCGTTGAGCAGGCTGCCATTGAAGCTCAGCACTTCGACGCCGGCGCCGGAAAGCCTTTCCTTCAGCGCCGTGTCGAGGGCGATGGAGGCGGCATCATAGCGTCGGTTCCAGGTGATGCGCTCGATTCGCATCGTATCCGCCAACCGCGGCAGAATTGTCGCCGGGTCTCCGCGCATCACGATGAGCTCGCTGCCCATCTCGTCGAGCTTGGCAGCGAGAACTCCCAGCGATCGTGAGAGCCACCAGCGGGAGGCCCCACCCGGCGCTTGGCGGTCGCCCCCTTCGTCTAAAATGTAGAGGCACAACACCGCCCCATCCGCAGAAGCGGCCGTCAATGCGGGATTGTCTGCGAGACGCAGATCGTCCCGGAACCAGTGCAGTGCGCGTGTCATGAAGCCTCGCTAGGACGAGGTCAGGAACGCCGCAAGGCCGCAAGAGTTGCCCAAGGCCGCAGCCCATCTGCGGCTGCTACCAATTTGCTACCGAGCTCAATTTTTGAGGATTGTTTCGGGGCCGTGACAAGCCCTGTAAATAGCTGGCTCCCGGAGCAGGAGACAGGTTTTTCGCTCATCCCATTGATTTGTCGGCACCTGGGGTAAGTCGCTGTGAAACGATGCCAACAAAGATGCCATCAATCGAGCGCGCTAGGCTTTCCAAGATCTATCCCACCATAAATACGAGGATGCGACTACCTGCCACGGGCACTCTGATCGCCAAACCCGACGTTCTGGGGCGGGCTCAGTGATAGTGAGCGTGGCGGGCATGAGATCACGCCTGCCGCGATAGCTGAAGATTACGTCGCATGCGGGTGGCTACGTAGGCCCCATTTAAGGTTATTCCGCCCCTGTAAATAAAAGTGCAATCCAATCGACAATCGACTGTTATTGGTGCGCTGACGCGTCGCCACTGAAGCGGAGTTCCGGCCTTGGCCGATATCGTTGAGAATTTCGAAGCCGGCGGCCTGAGCCGCAAATCCAAAATCAGTGTCTTCGGCGCCATAGCCTTGGAAGCTTCGTCGAAGCCGCCGAGCTGAAGAAACGTCGAGCGCGTTACGCCGAAGGGGAGCGACCAGAGAAACCTGCATTCGCCTCCGTGACGATACCTGATTGCGAGAAACGGCGAACGCGTTGACTCTTGCCGCTCAAACAAGCGCACTTTCCAACCAGTCTCCTGTTCCCATATCGCCAGGGCCCAGACAGAGAACCTCGGTACAGATGAGCCGTCATTCTGGGGAAGGGCGCTGTAGTCGGCCGGGTGACCTGAGCCCACATTTCGCAACCCCAATATGCGAATATGCGCCGAATGGCTGTCGGTCGCTTCGTAGCCTTCCGGGACTTCGCCTAAGGGTCGACCGGGCCGCTGTCCGGCACAGTCCGATTGTCTGCTGTGGGCGCTACTTTCCCGATCCGAGCGGCCGGCGGTTGTGGCCCTTTGCCGACGTTTGCAACGTCCGCTTTTGCGGCGTCTGACTTCAGGCTATCGACTATGGCGCGCGACCTGCCGCGCCTCTTGCGATGCATTTCTCGCCAGCCGCGAGCGTATTGAACGTTTGCGTCGTGCAGCGGCAGACCCCGCCGATGGCCGCCTCAGGATGCTGATTGACTGACCGTATCGTTCAACGCTGGCTCCTGCCGATCCTGGTTCGCGGAATAGCCAAGGTTCAGCCTGCAGACGGAAGCGCAAACATTTCAGGGATCGACACGCCGCTGCGGATGGCCGACACCCACCCTTCCTCCTTGATCAAGTGAGCCTGCGCCGCCGCGAGCACGCTCGCCGCTTGCTCCAGCGGCACGACCACCACGCCGTCATCGTCGCCCAACACGATGTCGCCGCTACGGATCGGCACGCCGGCGACGGCGACAGTGCCGTCGATATCGCCGCCGAACCCGTGATGCGGCCCGCGCGGCACGATCGAACTGCAAAACATCGCGAAGCCGGATTTGCGCATGTCCGCGACGTCCCGCACGGCGCCATCGACAACGGCCCCTCCAAGGTCGCGGTGCACGGCCTCCTCGGTCATGACGCCGCCCCAGACCGCCGTATCTTCGACACCGCCGGCATCGACGACAAGAACCTCACCAACCTGCGCGATGCTGATCAGCGAGCAAATCGGCCCGCAATCGCCCGCCATGACCGTCGCCGTCCGGGCCTGGCCGCATAGCTTGAGCCCAAGAGAAATCGGCTTGATCGCCGCGCTCATCGCCTGCGTCCGGTTCATGCAATCGGATGCGACTGCCGGTGGGATCGCGCGCCATGCGTCGAGCTCGGCGGCATCAAGACGTCTGAATTCGGCGGGGTTCTGCTTGAAAGCCATGTGCTGGGCCCTGTTGCTCTTGTTCGTTGGAAAAGGAAGGAAATCAGGCCGCCCTGACTTCCCAGCCGGGATTGACGTTGTTGCGCAGCCGCCCGTGAAACAGGAACTCGAGCAGGATTTCGGCGGAGAAGGTTCGCATGTCGAGATAGCCGGCCTCGGAGTAGAATGCGGCGTGCGGGGTGAGCACGAAGCGCCCAGCGAGCCAGGCCTCGTCCCGTCGCCACGCCTCGACCAGCGCGGGTGCCGGAATGGGCGGCTCCTTCGGCAGCACGTCGAGGCCGGCTGCGGACAGATGGCCGCCTTTCAGCGCATCGTGTAGCGCATCTACATCGACAAGCCCGCCGCGGGCGACGTTGATCAGAATTGACCCTGGTTTCATCTGGGCTAGTTCCGGGGCGCCGATGATATTGCGCGTCGAGTCAGACAGCGGAACATGCAGGCTGACGACGTCCGAGCGTGCCAGCAACTCCGCCTGCGACCTCACCCGCTCTATGCCCAGACCAAGCTCGTGGCCCTCGGGCACATAGGGGTCGACATAGATGACCTTCATGTCGAAGGCCGCCGCACGCCGGGCGATGGCCGTGCCGATGCGGCCCATGCCGATGGCGCCGAAGATTCCTCCGCGAATGCGCCTGACGACCGGTGCGTCCTCCGCCAGGAAGCCGGTGACGAGGTCGGCCTTGAGCCGCTTCTCGTACGTCCCTAGTCCGCGGGTGAGGTAGAGCAGCATCGCCAGCGCGTGGTCGGCAACCTCGGTCGTGCCGTAGTTTGGGACGTTGGAGACCGGGATGCCCCGCCGTCGGCAGGCGGCGCTGTCGACGTTGTCGTGGCCGACGCCGACGCGTACGATGAGGCGGCATTTGTCGAGCTTGGCGACGACGTCGGCGGTCAGCTTCATCCGGTGCCAGACGAGGACGCCTTCGCAGGAGCGCCAGATCTCGTCCGGGATCGCGGCCGGATCGGTCTCGTCGAACACGATGTAATTCAGCTTGTCCCGGGAAATAGCGCGCTCGATGTCGAGGTCGCGCAGATGCGCGTCGGGTACCAGGATTTTCAAGGGAGGCATCACAGTCAGTCCTTCCGTCGGGTGGGTTACAGCACCTTCTCCAAGAAGCCCTTGAGGCGCTCGTCGGACGGTGCGTGGAAGAGCTGCTTGGGCGGACCGTGCTCGACGATGACGCCACGGTCGGTGAAGAAGACCTCGTCGGCCACCTCCTCGGCGAAGCGCATCTCGTGGGTCACCAGCACGCAGGTCATACCGTCGCGCGCAAGATCGCGGATCACACCCAGGACCTCGCTGACCATCTCTGGATCGAGCGCGGCCGTGACCTCGTCGAACAGAATGACGTGGGGCTGCATGGCAAGTGCGCGGGCGATCGCGACGCGCTGCTGCTGGCCGCCCGACAGCTCGCCGGGAAAAGCACTCTCCTTGCCGGTCAGCCGCACCTTGGCGAGAAGCACGAGCGCACGCGCGCGCACCGGTTCGGGTTTCTCGCCGAGCACCTGGACCGGCGCCATGCAGAGGTTCTGCAGCACCGTGCGGTGCGGGAAGAGATTGTATTGCTGGAACACCATGGAAACGCGGCGGCGCAGCGGGATCAGCGCCTTGTCGCTGCGCAGAGTCTCGACGGCGAACTGTCCGACGCGGATCGTGCCGGAATCGATCGGCGTCAAGCCGTTGATGCAGCGCAGGATGGTGGATTTGCCTGAGCCGGACGGGCCGATGATGCAGACGACGCCGCCATCCTTCACGTCGAGCGAGACCCCGTTCAGCACCGGGAACGTGCCGAAGGATTTGCGCACGTCGCGCAACGAGATCAGCGGGGCATCCTTTGTGTTGGGCTTCATGACGGCAATCGCACGCGGCGCTCCAGCCAACGCGTCAGGATCGCGATGGGAAAGGCGAAAACAAAAAACAGGAACAGGACGAAGATGTAGACTGCCGTCGCCAGATGCGCGCCGTCGCTGCCGATCACCGTGCGCGCCATCGCGAGAACGTCGGCAGCGCCCGTGACGACGACCAAACTCGTGCCGATGAACAGCATGGCGTAGGTCGTCATCAGGTTTGGCGTCATCAGAGGCAGCGCCTGGGGCACGACGACGTAGCGCAGGATCTGGAGGCGGCGATAGCCGAGCGCGCGGGCCGATTCCCACTGGCCGCTGGGGATCGCCTCGATGCCGCCGCGGAAGACCTCGGCGATGTTGGCCGTCACCGGGAAGGCGAGGCCGATCACTGATTTGACCACGGGCGAGAGGTACAGCGTGGTGCCGAAGGCGTCGATCTCGAAAGGCAGCAGATAGAGCATCGCATAGAGCACAACGAGCCAGGGCGAGTTGCGCAGGATGTTCATCAGCAGCGAGGCAGGTGCGCTGACGATGGGGTTCTGCGCGATTAGGGCTATGCCGAGCGCCGTGCCACCGATGCCCGCCAACAGGAAGGCCCATAGGCTGATCGCGACGTTGGCGACGAAGCCGCCTTCGAAGCTGCCGAAATCAGGGCTGCCGCTCAGCAGCAGCGGCACTCGCGCTCCGAGCGCCGCCAGCGTCGCCTGGGTCTGGCCGCCATAGACCAGCACCAGCACCAGGGCGAGAACGAGGTTCACGCCGATCATCCCGAAGACGAAGGCTTTCCATTCGCTGTTCATGAGACGCCCGCCCCGTAGCCGGGCATGCGGAACACGGAGGCGATCCTTCGGATGGCCAAGACGGCGAGGCTGGCGATCAGCACGTAGACCGCCCAAATCAGCAGCATCACCTCAAGGTTGCGGAAGGTCTCGACCATGATCTGCGTGGCGCCGTACATGATGTCGGCGACCGCCACGAGCGCCGCCTGCGAAGACGTCTTGATCAGGCTGACGATGTTATTGGTCATTGCTGGCACACTGAGCCGCAAGCCGATCGGCAGCTCGACATAGCGGAAGGTCTTCAGACGAGAATAGCCCAGCGAACGCGCTCCCTCGACCGTCTGGCTCGGCACGGCCAACAGCCCGGACCGGATGATCTCGACCGCGATCGCGCCGTTGTACAAACCAAGCGAGAGCACCACACATGTGAAGCCGGTGAAGAGTGGGACGCTGCGCCCAGTCTGCGGGTCAGTGAAAGAGAGCCCGATCTCCGGCAGCATGAAATACAGGAAGAAGAGCTGGACGAGCGGCGGTGTGTTGCGGAACAGCTCGACCAGAATCGTTGTCAGCGTGTCGAGCACCGGCACGCGGAAATGGATGCAGGCAGCGCCCACGACCCCGACCGCGAACATCATGACGATACCGAGTAGGCTCATTAGAACGGTGTTGCCCAGTCCGCGCAGCAGCCAGTGCTGGTAGAGCGGATCAGAAAGCCATGCGAAATCGAGGCTCATGCCGCGGCCGCGAGGTCGTGGCAGATTGCGATGTCCTTCAGGGCGTCCAGGCTCGCGATGCCGAGCAGCGCCATTGTTAGGTCAATCTCGCGGCCTAGCAGATCGAGCGCATGTGAGACTCCGGCCTCCCCGCCGATGGCCGCAGCCTGCAAGAAGGGGCGGCCGACGAAGACGAAAGCGGCGCCGAGCCTGATTGCCTTCAGCACGTCCGAGCCGCGCCGGACTCCGCCATCATAAAGGACCGCCAGCGACAGGTTCTCGGCCGCAACCGCTTCCAGCGCATCGAGCGCCGCGACCGCGCAGTCGATCTGGCGGCCGCCGTGGTTGGAGATGATGATACCGTCGGCGCCGTGCTCCTCGGCCAGCCTAGCGTCCTCCACAGCCATGATGCCCTTGACGACGAGCTTGCCGGTCCACCGACGCCGGATCGTCTCGATATGCTGCCATGACAGCGCGTCGCGTCGGCCGATGTCGCGGACGAGCGTCTTGGAGAATACCGGCGGCCCGGGCGCCGCGTCCATGTTCTCGAAGCGCAGCTTCATGCCCGCCCGGCCATCGCGCAGCAGGACCTGCCAGAGCCAACGCGGATGCGTCGCACCCTGCCAGACCAGATCGGGGTCGATGCGAGCCGGGAAACGGAAGCCGTGTCGTGCTGCCAGCTCGTGCTGGCCATGCGCCGCGGTGTCGACCGTCACCACGAGAGTATCGAATCCCGTTGTCCCGACACGGTCGATCAAGGCCGTGATGCGCTCGGGCTCGCCGGGAATATAGGCCTGGAACCAGCTCGTGGCGCCGGCAGCGCGAACCGTTTCCATCGGCGTCAATGACGCTCCGCTGAGAATGAAAGGGAGGCCGGCCCGAGCCGCTGCCTTGGCCAGTACGACGTCGCCGTCGCGGGCGATAAGGCGGCTTGAGCCCATCGGGGCAATGCCGAAGGGATAGGGATGGCTGCGTCCAAAGAGTGAGGTCGCAGCCGAGCGGGCCGAGACGTCGGCCAGAACGCGCGGCACGAAGGCGCGCGTTTGGAAGCTTCGGAGATTGCGGCGATGGCTTTCGCCGTCCTCGACATAGCCCGCGACATAGTGGTGCATGGCCGGCGGCAGCACGCGCCCGGCGCGTGCCTCGAACTCCGCCAGATTGGCCACCCCGCGGACGGAGCGGAGCCCGACCGGCGCTGGGGCTGTGACGGCGTGCATGGTCGAGCCTGTCCTGATGTCGGCAGAGTAAGCCGGTACGGTCGAGCCCGAAGACCCGGACCGCAGCGTTTGCGGAAGCGCTTACTGGGATAGCGCCTTCTTGCCTTCGATCTGGCGCTTGGCGACGTAGTCGCTCGTGCCGAGGCTGTACTTGCTTTCGCCAGAGACCATAAGGCCGGCGCCTTCCGCCTTCAGGATCGCGGTGTTGACGGCCTTGAGGAAGGCGGGCTCGCCCTTGCGGACGCCGCCTGCGATTGGAATGAACTCGAAGGCGTCGAGCGCGATCTTGTACTTGTCCTTCCAGCCATCCTCCGTGACCTTCGTATTAAGGTTCGGGCCGTCATAGGCGATCGCTTCACAGCGGCCAGTCTGGAAGGCGTTGTAGATCTCGGCGGTGCCGACGAAGAGGACGAGGTCAGCACCCCATTTCTCTGCCAGCATGCGGTTGTAGAGATTGCCCTGGCTACCGCAGATCTTCTTCCCGCGGATGTCTTCCCAGGACTTGTAGGTCGCTTCCTTCGGCGACAGCAGCACCATGCCGGCCATGGAATAATATTCCTCGGTGAATTCGATCACCTTGCCGCGGTCTGCCGTCTTGCCGAGTGTTGCGAAGATCACGTCGATGCGGCCGGCATTTAGCAGTTCGATCCGGTTGGACGCGACAACCGGGACCATCTCGATCGCGGTCTCTGAACCGAACATGTCCTTTGCCACCGCACGGGCGAGATCGACCTCGAAGCCGGTGTTCTGGCCCTTGGCGTCGAGGAAGCCGAAGGGATTGTAGTCGTTGCGGATGCCGACGACGAGCTTGCCGCGCTGCTTGACACGGTCGAGTTGGTCGGCATGTGCGGCGCCGACCACGAGACCAGCAGCGAACAGGGAGATGGCAGCGAGCGTTGTTTTGAAACCCGGCAAGACGAAATCCCCTTTATTGAGAGCGCTCATGATCCCGGCGATCGAGGCCGGCGCTTATGAACGAGCATCACCTTGTGTTGCATAATTTCCCAATAGATAATTCTCTGATCAGAATAAGTAGGTCTTATACAGCGTCATGAATGTGCGCCAGATCGAGGCATTTCAGGCCGTGATGGCCACCGGCAGCGTCACCCGTGCCGGGGAGCGAATGAGTATTTCCCAGCCTGCCGTCAGCCAGCTGATCGCGCAGTTCGAGCGCGATTGCGGCTTCCGGCTGTTCGAGCGCCAGGGCAGCAAGATCGCGCCGACGCGCGAGGCCGAAGCGCTCTACAACGAGGTGCAGCGCATGTTCGTCGGCGTGGGTCAGATCGCGCGGGTCGCGGCGGCGCTGCGCGAGCAGAGCTGGGGGGCGGTGAGCTTGGCGGCCTTCCCCGCGATCGCGCGCAAGATCGTGCCCAGAATCGTCTGGGCCTTCTGCCTCGCCCATCCAGAGACCCGCTTTCGCCTCGAGAGCATGCGCTCCCGCAGCCTGATTGATGCGGTAGCAGCACAGCATGTCGATATCGGCCTTAGCTTCCTGCCGGGGGATCGGACCGAAGTTGAGAGTATCCATCTGCAGCGGTTGCGGGGTCTTTGCATCCTGCCGCACTCGCACCGGCTGGCCGGGCAAGAGGTGATCAATGCCGACGATCTGGCCGGCGAGGATTTCGTCTCGCTTGGACAGCAGGATCATTCGCGCCTCATCATCGACCGCGTCTTCGACGAGGCCAAGGTTAAGCGCCGCTCGCGCATCGAGGCGGGCCAGTCGGAGACGGCCTTCTCGTTCGTCGCGGCCAATGCCGGCGTTGCGCTGGTCGATCCGATCAGCGCGCACAACAACGAAGACGCTACGGTCGCGATCCGCCGCTTCGAGCCTCCGGTCTATTTCGACATATGGCTGATCCGTCCCAAGGCGTCGCGCCCCTTCAATCTCGTCGAAGGTTTCGTGACTTTCCTGCGCGAACAACTGGCCAAGTTCACGGCGGACATAGAGCCGGGAGACGACGCCCAGCGCTAGAACCGACGGGATAAATACAGCGAGAGACCGGAAGCCGCCACCGTCATCACGCCGGAGGCGATGAAGACGACAGGCAATGGCAGGACGAGCAGTAGCACCGCGAAGAGACCGGCGGGAACAATCTGCGCCACGTCGCGATAGGTGCTGAAGATGGGCGTCATCCGCATGCGCTGATGGGGGCGCACCGCGCGCAGGAACAGGACATTGCCCATGCCGTCGATGGCACTCATCGCGAAGGCAGCGACGAGCAGCATCGCTGCCGCGCCGTAGGCGCTAAGTGTTGTGAGTGGACCGACGGCGATCGTGCACAGGCCGCAAAGGGCATAGCCGGACATCAGGACGTTGCGCGTGCCCAATCGACGGGCAAGCCGCCCCCAGAGCGGTGCGAGCAGCAGCAATGTCGAGCCGAGCGACACGAGCATGCCGCCTGCGGACAGGCCAAGCCCGTAGCTCATGGCGAAGATCGGCGCATAAACGAGATACATGCACCACCACGCCGCTCGAGCGACCGCGAGCAGCCATGCCAGACGGAGACGCGGCTGAGCCCAGAACCGGCCCAGATCGGCCCTGCTCGGCGCGATCGATGCGGCTTGGGCCGGGGGCGTCGGGCCTTGTGGCTTCAGCCGCATGAGCAGCAGCGGCGTCAGCAAGGCGCAGGATGCGCTTGTCGCCAGTGGCAGCCAGGGGCAGGTCGACTGCGCCAGAGAGACGCCGAGCCATGGCCCGATCGCATAGCTCGCACCGGCCAGAAAGATCCGCCTCGGCTCGAATGCGGAGAGGATGCGCCGGGGAACATATTGCAGGACATAGAGGCTCATCACGTTCTCGAAGGTCAGCACCATCAGAACATGCAGAACGAGGCCGATGGCCAGTCCGAAGCCAGAGGCGGTACCAAGCGCCACGGCCGAGCCGACCCCGCTCGCCGCCGCGCCGATCAGGACCATCGAGCGGCCGAGCCGCGACAACAGCCAAGGCAAAGCAACACTCGCGGCGATGCCGAAGAGGCTGGCAACGAAATAGAGTTCGCTGACCCGCTGTGCCGTCCCCAGCATCGCATAGGCGACGACCGGGATCAGCGTGATCACCATCGTGCGCGCCAAGACCGTCAGCGCATAGATGCCGACCAGCCCCCATTCCGAGGGCATGACCGGTTCGGGTAGTGAAGGCGAGCCCTCCAAGCTGCCGGCCTCTGCGATCAGGGGCGAGGGCCGCGGCCCTGGCAGAGCTCGGCGGCGACCAGATCCTCCAGCGAGCAGCCGACGGATTTGAACAGCGTGATGTCGTCGTCGGCCATCCGCCCGGCGACGGCGCCCCGCGTGAGGTCGAAAAGGTCGCCGGCGATGTCCTGGGGGAGGAGAACGCCGCGCGCGATCGCCTGCACGATCTCGCCGGCCTCCGCTTGCGCGCCCTCGCGCGTATCGACGAAAACGCGCGCACGCATGATGGCCTCGTCGTCGGCCTCTCGCATCGTCGGCGTGAAGGCGCCGACGAGATCGAGATGGGCACCGGGCTGTAGCCAGGCGCCATGGATCAGGGGATCGGCGGCCAGCGTCCCGCAGGAGATGATGTCTGCCTCCCGTACGGCCAGTTCCAGATCGCCGGCGACCGTGGCGCCGAGACCGAGTCCGGCGAGCACGCCGACGATTTCTTCCGCCTTGCGGGGATCGCGACCCCAGACCTGCACGCTTTCGATGGGCCTGACTGTGGCGTGGGCTTGTGCGAGCTTCGGCGCGAGCCGTCCGGTTCCGACCACCAGCAAGCGCCGCGACGCTGGCCGCGACAGAAAGGTCGAGGCCAGGGCGGAGGCAGCGGCGGTCCTCCTCGCAGTCAGTTCACCGCCGTCGAATGTCGCCGCGATGGCGCCGGTCCGCGCATCGATGAGCAGGTAATGCGCGCCGACCGCTGGTAGTCCGCGTGTTCCATTGTCCGGGAACACGGTCACCGTCTTGAGGCCGATATACCGGCCCGGGCTCCAGGCCGGCATCAGCAGCAGGGTCGCATCGCGCTCGCCCGGCACCGGCACCGTATAGTGCGGGCGCGCCGGGCTTGTCGCCCCGCGCCGGAAGCCGTCCCTGAGCACCTCGACCAGCGAGGGCCAGTCGAGTGCGGCTGCAACGTCGCTGTCGCTGAAATGAGGCATCGCAAGGCTCCGGATGGCTAGACGATGCGGAAGGTCGGAAGCGGATAGCGCGCCGCCTCCGGCAACGGCAGCGTCTCGACCTTTGCCTTGCTCTTCACGGCAGCCGGATCCGCCGTGATCACGCGTCCGAGTAGGCTCGCCCCCTCTTCGAGTGCGATCTCGGCCAGCATGATCGGCACTTCCTCGTTGAAGGAGGGATGGTTGGGGCGGGTAATCAGCGAGAAGGACACGATCTCGCCACGTCCTGAGGCTTCTGTCCAGATCAGGTCTGTGGAGCCAGTATAGGGACAGATCGGGCGCGGATAGAAGAAGGCCGGCCCGCCTTCGCGGCTGCGCTGCAGGAGAAGTTTGCCTTCGCGCCATCCGGCTAGGAAGGCCGCGTTGTCCTCATCCTCGAAGGGCTGCGGATAGTCGGGTTTCTCGATCACTGCACGACCTCCAGGATGATGCTGCTGGCGGAAAGGCCATGGCCATAGCCGACCATGCCATATCCCGCCACGAGCCCGCGCCGGGCGTTGGAGACCTGGCGGCCTTCCGCCTCGCCACGCAATTGCCGGACGGCCTCAGTGACGCTGAGCAGGCCGCCCGCGATGCCGGCCTGGCCGCAGGAGAGCTGGCCGCCGCCGGTATTCAACGGCAGGCTTCCGTCCCATGAAAAGCTGTTCTTCGCGAGGAAGGCGCTGACTTCGCCCTTCTTGCAGAACCCCAGATCCTCGAGCTGGATCGCGACCATGATCGGATAGTCGTCGTAGAGCTGCAGGAGATCCATGTCCTCCGGACCGTATCCAGCCTTGTCGTAGAGCTTGCCAGCAAAGGTTTCCCAGCCGCCCCGGAGCGGCGCGACCTCCATCGGCGGATGGTTGTGACGCTCGAAGCCGGCAAGGATCCTGACGCCCTTTCCGGGCGGGGCGCGGTCCAGGGTCGTGACCACGACGGCCTCGGCGCCGGCACAGGGCAGCACGCAGTCATAGAGGCAGATCGGATCGGCGATGACGCGCGCATTCATGTAGTCGTCGATCGTCATCGGCCCTCGCAGCAGGGCGTGTTCGTTCTGCCGGGCACTGCGGCGCTGGTCCACGGAAATCCTGCCGAGATCTTCCCGGCGCGTGCCATATGTCTCCGCATGCTTGCGCTGGATGATGCCGAACAGGCCGTTGGCGCCGCCAAATCCGGTCGGCGTGCCGTAATTGCGCAGGCCGCGGCTGAAATTGTCCATCAGCTTGAAATGCCCGCTGACATCGTAGTTGTCGCCGGCGATGCAGAGGACGGTGGTTGCCTGTCCGCTCTCGATCGCATGTTTGGCGTTGATGACGCTGGCGATCGGGCCGGCGCTGCCCGCCGTACCGAGATAGGCCCAGGAGATCGAGAGGCCGAACTGCTCTGCCGTTGTCACGGTGTTGTCGGGCGGGAGCTCGAAGGAGGAAATCGCCAGCCCGTCGACGTCCTTGAAGGTCAGGCCGGCCGAATCCAGAGCGTTCCGCCCTGCCTCCGCCAGGAAGGAGAACAGCGTGCGGCTGGTCCGCTTCTTATAGGCCGTGTGGCCGTAGCCAGCTATTCCGATACTGCTCGTCGTCATATCGTCCTCGGTCAGATGATGTTGCCGCGCCGCAGCGCATCCAGTTCGCCCGCGGAGAGGCCGAGCCAACCGCCAAACACTTCGTCGTTGGCGGCACCCGGGTCGCGGCCGGTCCAGCGGATCGTGCCGGGGGTTTCGCTCAGTTTGGGGACCGGAGCCGGCATACGGATCGGCCCCAATTGTTCATCGACCATCGTCCGGATCGCTTCTCGTGCCGCAACATGGGCATCGCCCAGCACATCGGCGATGTCGTTGATCTTGCCGGCGACAACCTTGCTGGCGACCAGCTTGGCGAGCGCCTGTTCGGTCGTCTGCGTCACCATCCAGGCGGCGACTGCGCCATCGATCGCGTCGCGATGGGTCACCCGGTCCGCCATGCTGCCGAAGCGCGGATCGGACTTCAGTTCGGGCCGCTCCATCGCATCGACGAGGCCCTCATAGATCCGTTGCGACCCGCAACTGATCGCTATCGCCCCGCCATCGGCCGTCGCATAAACGTTGCGCGGCACGTCCTCTTCCATCTGGTTACCGAGGAGCGGCTTCTTCTGGCCAGTCTGGTCGAAGCGCACCACGACGGATTCGATGATCCGCAGCAGCGGCTCGTACAGCGCCACATCGACGATCTGGCCCTTGCCGGTCTGTTCGCGTCGATGAATCGCCGCCATCGCTCCGAATGCACCGAATATCCCGGCCAGATAGTCCCCCATCGGGAAGGCCGATACGGTGGGCCCCTTGTCTGCATGCCCGGTAAACGAGGCCAGGCCGGAGAACGCCTCGGCGATCGTGGCATAGCCGCCCTGATCCTTGTTCGGGCCGGTCTGGCCCCAGCCGCTGACGCGGACCCAGACGATGCGCGGGAAGCGTTCGCTCAGCTCAAGCGGCGAGAGCCCCCAGCGCTCAAGCGTGCCGGGACGGAAATTCTCGATGACGATGTCGCTCTCGCCGATGAGCTTGAGGGCAAGATCGCGCGCCTCGGGCCGCGAGATATCGAGTGTCACGGCGTGCTTGTTGCGCGCCATGGTCTTCCACCACAGGGCCACGTCGTCCTTGTGCGGCGGCCATTCCCGTAAAGCATCGGGCTTGCCGGGCTTCTCGACCTTGATTACGCGCGCGCCGAAGTCGCCCAGCATCGAGCCGACGAAGGGCCCCGCAAGCATCGAGCCCAATTCGAGGACCTTGAGATCGGATAGCGCGCCTGCTGGCGCCGGGGCAGAGTCTGTCGTTTGGGTCATGGCGGGCCTGTGCGATCGGTGGAATGGTTTGACGTCTGCGTCGGGCAACGGCGCCGTTTTATTTTTGCGAGGCCGCCACGCGGTCGATGCCTACGAAGACGTCGAGCAGCACGACGGCGACGATCGCGACATAGATCGTTGCGGCCGAGATCGCGGCGACCATCGGATCGATGGCGTATTGCACGTAGTTGAACAGCTTCACGGGGATCGGCATCAGCGCCGCTGTGGTGTTGAAAATGCTCAGTTCGACATTGATCCAGGAGATGATCAGCGCGAACAGAGCGCCTGCGACCAGGCCGGGCTTGATGATAGGCAGCGTCACCAGGAAGAAGGTCGAGAACCCTGAAGCGCCGAGGTCCAGCGCAGCCTCCTCGAGCGTCCTGTCGAAGCGCGCCAGTGAGGCGAGCACAGTTCGCAGGATATAGGGCACGACGATCACGACATGGCCGACGAGAAGCGCCGTGTAGCTGCGGGCAAAGCCGAGCATGCTGGCATATTGCAGCAGCGCCGCGCCGATCACGATCGTCGGCAGGATGAGCGGGGCCAGGAAGATCGTGTTGACGATGCGCATGCCGGGCAGCGAGCTGCGCGTGATCGCCAGCGCCACCGGCAGGCCGATGAGTACGGCGATGGCCGTCGAGGCGAAGGCGAGCGACGCGCTGAGGCCGATCGAGTCCAGATAGGAGGTGTCGGCGAGGAAGCGTTCATACCAGCGTAGCGTGAAGCCGACTGGTGGGAAGGTCAGATATTCGGTCTCGGTGAACGAGATGGCGACGATGATGATCAGCGGAAGTGCAAGGAAGGCGAGACCGGCCCAGACTAGCGCCACCAGCAGAAAACGGCCGATGCGTTCCGAGAGCGTCATCATCCGTTCACCACCTGGCGGCCGGAGGGCTGCCGCTCGATGAAGAGGAGGGAGAACGCGATCAGGACCAACGTCACCACGAGTAGGCCGACCGCAAGCGCCGCGCCGAAGTTGAAATCAAAGAGCGAACCGTATTGCTCGAAGATCGACATCGCCATCACCACGCTCCGGCCACCGCTCATGATGCTGGGGACGACATAGGCGCTGACGGCCAGGGTGAAGACGATGAGCGAGCCGGCGACGACACCGGGCAGGCTGAGTGGGAACGTGACCCTGGCGAAGGTTGCAATGCGGCTTGCGCCAAGGTCGAGCGAGGCTTCGATCAGCGACCGGTCGATCGTCTGCAGCACGCCAGCGACCGTCAGCACCATAAAGGGCACGAGGATATAGGTCAGGCCGATCACAATGCTCAGCTCGGTGAAGAGGATCGGCATTGGCCGCTCGGTCAGTCCGAGCGTCATCAGCGTCGTGTTCACCAGGCCCTGCCGCCCGAGCAGGATCATCCAGCCGAAGGAGCGCACGATGTTGCTCGTGAACAACGGCATGATGACGAGGATGTAGCAGAACCGCCGCGCCGCCCGACTCTGTACAACGGCTACGATGTAATAGGCGATCGGATACCCGATCAGGAACGACACCAGGGTTGCCAGGAGCGATAGCTTGAAGGTGACGTAGAGGACATTCGGATAGTAGCTGTCGCCGAGGATGCGCGCGTAATTCGCCAGGCTCCAGGCGCCGGCCCTGTCCTGGAAGCTAGCCATCACGACGACGCCAAACGGCACCAGGAAGAATGCGGCCATGAACGCGAGCGGAGCGCCGATCATCAGCGCAGCCCAGAAATTGCGGATTCTCATCGGGTCAGGACCTGACCGCTGTCGCAATGCCAGGAGAGCGTGACCGCGTCGCCGGCCGCAAAGGAGGCCGCACTGACCGTCGCGGTTTGCTGCGCAACGAACCCGAGCCCGCCCGCCGTCACCGCATAGATGCGCAACGCATTGCCGACGAACACGACATCCGTCACCCGCGCCGGAACGGCGACGGCTCCGGTAGCGGTCGGGAGCGTCACTGCGCTGACCGTGATAGCCTCGGGTCGCAGCAGATAGGTCACTTGGGCCGCGACCGCTGCCTTGTGCGTCGCCGGGACTGAAAAGCCGCCGCGCAGGTCGAGATCGCCGGTCGCGGCGACCTCCGCCTCAAGCAGATTGGCATCGCCGATGAAGTCCGCGACATAGCGTTCGGCCGGGGCATGGTAGATCTCGCGCCCGGGCCCGATCTGCGCGATGCGGCCTGACTCCATCACGGCAATGCGGTCGGCCATGACCAGCGCTTCTTCCTGGTCATGCGTCACAAAGATGAAGGTGATGCCAAGCCGCTGCTGGAGGGCCTTGAGTTCGATCTGCATCTGCTTGCGCAGCTTCAGGTCGAGCGCCCCGAGTGGCTCGTCAAGCAGAAGGACCTTAGGCTTGTTTGCGATTGCGCGCGCCAGCGCCACGCGCTGCTGCTGGCCTCCGGACAGCTGGGTCGGAAAGCGCTCGGCATAGGCGCTCATCCCAACTGTGGCCAGGCATTCCTCCACGATCGCACCCGCGGCGCGAGCGCTGGCGCCGGCTCGGCGCGGGCCGAATGCAACATTCTGGGCCACGGTGAGATGCGGGAACAGCGCATAGTTCTGGAAGACGGTGTTCACTGGCCGGCGGTTTGGCGGCAGGCGTTTCATCGAGCGTCCGTCGATCAGGATGTCCCCCTCGCCGATCTCGACGAAGCCCGCGATCGAGCGCAGCAGAGTCGTCTTGCCGCACCCGCTAGGCCCTAGCAACGCCAGGAATTCGCCCTCCGCGACATCGAGCGAGATGTCGTTGAGCACCACCAGATCGCTGTAGCGTTTGGTGAGGTGGTCGACCCTGATGAAGCTGTTCGACATGCGTGCCGGCAATCAGGTGATTGGGATCTGGATATTCATCAGCGGCACGTGCTGCTGGCAGCCATACATGTCGCCTTCGCCGGACGAGCCCTGGGCTCGCGGCCGCTTGATGGTGATCTTGATGGCGTTGGCCATGTCGATCTCGAAGAAGGACGAGATCTCAGACACCGGCAGGCCATAGGCCTTGGCGACCGTTTGGGGTGTGATCGCTCCTGATGACCGGATCAGCTCGTAGTTCGCCTTCTCCTTGCACAGGATGTCGAAGGTGATCCGGTAGGGGCCGGCGTTCTTGCTGCGGACGATGTCCGCGATCTCGCGCAGGGGACGGGTGGCCATGTCAGAGCTCCTCGAAGGTAACGGGGAAAAGTTCGGTCGGCGACGTGACCTTCATCAGGTGGTAGGCGCTGAACTCGTAGACGGGGCCGACATCGAGGTCCGACGGCGAGTACGGGAAGGCGAGATTGCCCGAGGGGTTGATGATGCCATCATAGTGATGGTGCAGCATCGCGCCGCTGATCTGGTGGCAAGCGGCGTGCGCCAGCTCCTGCGTCGCGGCCGTGACCTCGATCACCAGCCCGACCTCGCGTTGCGGACCGGATTCCCGTTCCAGCTCCTTCATGACACCATCGCGGCCATAGACGTGGAACTGGATCGAAATGGGCAGGGGAGCAAAATACGCGCTCGCCCGCTCCTTGAGCTGATCGAGAATGCCGTCCAGCGCGGCGATCGTCGTGGGGCAGCGGATGCCGGCGATCGAGATCGAGCGGTATCCTGCGAGGCGGGCGCCTTCGAGTTTGACGTAATAATCCTCTGTTTTGGTCAACTTCGCGCCCCTGACGCGAACCTGGCGCTCGCCGAGCTGCTCGAACGAACATGCCGACAGGTCGATCTCGTGGCCGGGGCCGCCCTGCTTGAACGGATTTTCGCGTTCGTAGAGCGAGTGCGCCGAAACCGATTTCACCGAGGCGCGCCGGTTGATGCTGCCGGGTTCGAGCACGAAGCTGTCCTCGTGGATCGTGCCGAGCATGACGTCCATCGCGAACGGCTCGGCCGAAAAGGCTCCGCATTCGAGGATCTTGCCCATATGGATCGCCAAAGCGGGATCGGCGCCTTTCCAAATAGGATAGGCAGCGATCACCGAATCGTCGCAGGCACGCCCGGCGATGATGACGTCCGCTCCGGCGTCGAGCGCTGCGCAGATCGGCTCGTGCCCCATTTGGGCGACAAGGGTCACGGTCTCGTCGAGAGCCTCTTGCGTCAGCGTGTAGCCGGCTTCGAAATCGATGATCTCGCCGCTGGCGACCGCGCGTTTCGCCCGCTCGATCGGAATGTCGGAGCGGATCGTGGCAAGCTTCAATGACAGTCCGTTTTCGAGCGCAATCTCGCGGACGAGCGCGGCGGTACGGTCGACCTGAACGCCCGATCCGGCGCCGCCGACACTGCCGACGATGATGGGAATGCCCGCCTGCCGGCCGGCAATGATCAGGGACGTCAGCTCTCGCTTGATGCTGACGTCGGAGACCAGCGGCTTGCCGGAGCCAAGATAATGCGGACCGGGATCGGTCGAGCCGGCATCGACGGCGATGACCGCCGGATTCAGCGACATGCCGCGCGCCAGCGCTTCGTCGCCGAAGCCATATCCCAGCGTCCCAGTCGGCGTGAGTACGGTAATGGCAGTCATCTGAGCCTCGTTCGACGGGCCGCCGATGCTGGAAATGCGCCAGCTCCGCGCCGTGTGTCGGTTATGCCCGCCATTGAGGCCGCGACCCGCGGCAAGGGTCAAATAGCTTGTTCGGCGTCAGCCATAACCAGCGGATATGCGTAAGCGCCGTGACGCCGAAGGCGATGCCGCGCTTACGGCTCGTCCCCGATCGATCTCGCCATCTCGGCTAGCTTTGCGGCGAGCTGCAGGCGGACATGGTCGATCAACGCCTGCGTTGCGAGCGAGGGCTGCCTGAAGCTTGGCGTCAGGACCCAGATGTTGAAATCGACCACCGGGCGAAATGGGCGCACGATCAGTTCGTCCCTGCCGAAGCCCTCCGTGCTCAACGGATCGACGATGGAAACGCCGACACCGCTTGAGACGAAGGAGCAGCAGGCTTCCGTCAGCTGCACCTTGATGACGATGTTGCGCTCCGATCCGCTCTCGCTGAAGACCTGGTCGATCTGGAGCTGTGCGCGGTCTTCGTCGACCATGCCGACGAAGCGTGCATTGTGCAGGTCACCGGCATGAATGATCTCTCGCGCCGCCAGCGGGTGATCCGGCGGCAGGACGCAGACAGCCCGCATCGAGCACAGCTTGTCGAAACGGACGCCTGGGCGATCGAGTGCGAACATGCCGAAGCCGACGTCGAGCCCCTGCGTCGCCATGGTCTCGACCAGGAGCCACGAGTTGCGGCTCGACATTTCGATGCGCAGGCCCGGCCGGGATTTTAGAAATCCGCCGAGGATCGGCGGCAGCACACGCGACGCCAACGACGGATAGCAAACGACATTGACCTTACCATAGTCAAAATCCCTGATCGCGCGTGCGCGAGCCGAAACGGAATCGACGCCGAGAAAGACCCGCTTCACCTCCGAATGGAGCATCTGGCCTTCTGCGGTCGCAATCACGCCGTTCTTCTGCCGATGGAACAGCGCGAAGCCGCATCGCCGTTCCAGCAGGAAGACCAGCTTGCTGACTGCGGGCTGCGACAGGCCGAGCCTTTCGGCTGCCCGGGTGAAGCTGCCGAGCTCCATGATCGCCTTAAAGGCTTCGAGTTGGCGGATATTCATAGCCGGAGGTTATCTCAGATGCCTTGATTTCAATTTGATGCTGCGCGCCCGGCGCGGCCTGATGCGTGGACCAGGGGAACGATGCCAAAATGGCGAAGGAGAAGCTATGCCGGGGATGAATTCATACATGCTGTCGAAGGCCGCGCTTGTTGCGCTGCTGGCGGCTGCGCCGGGCGCCGTCATGGCGCAGGAATCGATCACGGTCGCGACCTATGGCGGCGAGTGGGGCGCTGCGATGCAGGCCTGCATCATCGATCCCTTCACGCGCGACACCTCGATCCGCGTCGTGCCCGAGCCGGGCGTGTCCGGGGTAACGCTGAGCAAGCTGCGCCAGCAGAAGGACGCGCCTACCCTCGACGCGGTCTGGATCGATGGCGGCGTCTCCGAGATTGCAGCTGGCGACGGGGTGATCGCCTCCGTCGATCCAACGAAGGTAACCGCTGTGTCCGGCATGATCCCGGAAGGCGTCTACAAGGGCGCCGACGGCAAGATCTTCGCGCTCAGCACGGGCTTCTATTCGCTGGGCCTGGCCTACAATGCGCGCGACATCAAGCAGGCGCCTGTGTCTTGGCTCGATCTGTGGAAGCCCGAATTTGCCGGCGCGGTAACCTTCCCCAGTCCCTCCAACGCGATGGGCGTTCCGTTCATCGTGCATCTGGCGGGCCTGACGGGCGGCAGCATCGACAATGTTGCCCCGGCCTTCGAGAAGCTCAAGCAACTCAAGGTCGCCGCTTATTTCGATACGGCAGGGGCAGGCACCAATCTGTTCCAGAGCGGCGAGATCGTCGTCGGAGCGCACTATGCGAGTTCGGCCTACGCCCTGCGCGACCAAAAGCTGCCGATCGCCTTCGTCGTGCCGAAAGAGGGTGCAATTGGCGGCGACATCCGCCTCCATCTCGTCGCCAACAGCAAGAAGCAGGCGCTGGCCGAGAAATTCATGAACTATGCGATCGGCACGGCGCCAGCGCAGTGCATGGCCGAGCGCATCTATGTCGGCCCGGCGACCACAAATGTGGCGCTGTCGGAAAACGCCAAGCAGCGCATGCCATGGGGCGCCGACGGCTCAATCAAGAGCCTCGCCCTCCCGGATTGGGTCAAGATCAACGCCAACCGGGCCGCGATCATCGAGGCTTTCAATCGCACGGTGGTCGCAAAGAAGTAGGCGTTTCGGCCAGGACTAGGACCTGACAAATGGGCTGCAGCGTTGGACGCTGTGGCCCAAGTCCGGTCGCATCCATCGACATGAGAGCGGAGCCGATTCATGCTGGATGACAAGCGGTCGCACGGATTGTGGGAGCTTTCCGCACCGCCGCCACCGAAGACGAGGCCGCTGCAATGCCACGTCTCGGCCGATGTCGTCATTATAGGGGCCGGCTATACCGGACTGTCCGCTGCACTCCATCTGGCGAAGGGCGGGCGCAAGGTCGTGATACTCGAAGCCGCCGAAATCGGCTTTGGCGCGTCCGGCCGCAATTCCGGCTTCGTCAATGCGGGGCTTTGGGTCATGCCGGACGACCTGATCGCCACGCTCGGCCCGATCTATGGAAACCGCCTGATCGGTCTGCTCGGCGAAGCGCCGCGCGAGGTGTTCGCGCTGACACAACACTATGGAATAAACTGCCAGGCCGACCATCGCGGCACTTATCATTGCGCCGTCGGCGTTGGCGGGCTGAAACAGCTTCGCGAACGTCAGATGCAGTGGAGCCGCCTTGGCGTCAAGGTCGAGCTGCTGAGCATGGCCGAAACGCAATCCAGGACCGGAGCGACAGGTTATGCCGGCTCGCTGTGCGATCCGCGCGCCGGCACGATACAGCCGCTCGCCTATGCGAGGGGGCTGGCGAGTGCCGCCATCAGCGAAGGGGCGACGATCCATACTGCGAGCGCCGTGACGTCTCTCGACCGCAGCAACGATGGCTGGCTGGTCAGGACGGCCGGTGGCAGTGTGCGTGCAGGCTGGCTGGTCATGGCGACGGACGCCTATTCGGCTGGCCCGACCTCGGCGATCCGAGAGGAGCAGGTGCATCTGCCATATTTCCACGTCTCGACTGCCCCGCTCAGCCACAATGTTCGCAACACCATCCTGCCGAATGGCGGTGCGGGCTGGGACACCAAGACGGTCTTGAGTGGATTCAGGCTGGACGCAGAGGGCCGCTTGATCGTGGGCAGCGTTGGGGCCTTGCGCGGGACAGGACTCAAGATTCATGCTGCCTGGGCCAAGCGTCACATCCGCAAGCTGTTTCCACAACTCGGTGAGTTCGAACTAGAGACGGAATGGTACGGCAAGATCGGCATGACGCCCGATCATCTTCCGAGGCTGCACTCTTTCGGACCGAACGCGGTCGGCTTTAGCGGCTATAACGGGCGGGGCATCGCGCCGGGCACCGTGTTCGGGCGCGAACTCGCGCGGCTTGTGCTTGGCGAAGTCGATCTTGACGGCATGCCTTTGCCCGTCTCGAAGATCGCCCCGCCAGCGTTCCGCGCCGTAAGGGAAGCATATTACGAATTCGGCGCCCAGATCGCGCATTTGCCGATGGCGCCGATCTCTTAGGATGGGGAGCCCTTTGGTCGCAAAGCCGAAGTTCGCAATCACGGCTTCAGCGAACGGTGCCGGTAAGTGCCTGCTCTAGGAAGTTTTGGGTGTTGACTACAGCCCTAAGTCCGCAATCGGCGGATCTTGCCCGGGCGAACGGCTGGCGATTTTGGCCCATTGCCGACGTTTGGAACGTCTGTTTCCGGGCGAGTTTCAACGGTTGGCGGGCTAGCAACGGAAGTTGGCCATCCCGACGCCTGGAGAGTTCGCATTCCGGCTCGCTATCTTCGTAGCCTCGCCGTGAACCGCTGAGGCAAATCTAGGATAATTCTCGACGTCCGTGGTGGTGAGCTGCCCGCCCCGCTGGCGAAGGACACCCACCCGATTGTGCTGTGGGCCCAGATATAGTCGGAGGCGGACGGTGGGGGGCGCTTCCTTCAGCTACCATTTTGACATCGTGCGCCAGGCTGCGTCGTCGTCCGGGAAAATCGCGTCCTCGTCGCATCGACGCAACTGATAGATACCGTTGTCGGAGCCATTGAACATCTCATGCGAATGCGGGACGCTTCCTGCGCTTGCCCCGCTTATACGCATTCCGGACCAATTCCGCCTTGGACACGCCGAATTCGGCAGTGTCTATCGCGGGACGTGACTGCGATCTGGAGGGGATGAATCCGATGCGACGCCATATTGCCGCCGCCCTTTTTCTGACGCCCGGCCTTGCCAGCGCCGCCGAAACCGAATTGTCGAGCCGGATCGACCGTGTCACGGTCTTTCCGGACGGCGCGGTGGTGACGCGGCTCGGAAAGGCCAATCTGCTGCAGGGCGCCTCGCAGATCGTGCTGCGCGGCCTGCCGGCGACGATCGACCCCGCCTCGATTCGCGTGGAAGGTAACGGCGACGGCACCTTCTCGGTCGGCGCGGTCGATGTGCGCATCACGCCCGGCGACGCCAAGCCCGTGCTCGACGCGGCGCTGGAAGAGAAGCTCAAGGCGCTGCGCGACGAGAAGGAGAGGCTCTCCGGCCAGATCGGAGCGATCGAATCGAAGCGCGCCACGATCGAGCGCTTCGCGCAGGTCGGTCCCGACAAGCTTGGCCCTGACGGCAAGGCCCTGCCCGTAGGCGATTGGCCGGCGGTGTTCGAGGCGATCGGCACCGCGCTGATCAAGGTCCAGGACGAGTTGCGCGGTACCCGCAACCGTCTTGCCGATGTCGAGGCCGAGATCGCTTCATTGGAGCGCGCCCGTCCGCAGGCAGGCCGGCCCGGTGCGCCCAAGCGCGACATCGCCATCGCCGTCGAGGTGCCGCAGCCGGTCGCGGCAGAGTTCGCCATCACCTATCGCGTCACCGGCGCGAACTGGACTCCAACCTACGAGGCGCGCCTGACCACGACCGGTGACAAGCCGGAAATCGCCCTCACTCGGCGCGCCGAGATCCGCCAGCGCTCCGGCGAAGCCTGGGAAGACGTGGCGCTGACCTTGTCGACCACGCGCTCGACCGGCGGCACCCGCGCGCCGGACCTAACCCCGATGCAGGTCAGCTTCTTCGAGCCTCAGATCGTCGCCGAGGCGCGCGCACGCGCTTTGGCGCTGGCGCGTAAGGTAGAAGCCGAGAAGGCGGCGCCGGCGCCGACTGCGCCACGCTTCGGCGCGCCCCTCGCATTGGAGGATCGCGCCCCCAAACCTGTCGTAGCGGCCGAGGTCACGCTCGCGACGATCGAAGCCGGCGCCTATCAGGCAAATTTCCAGGTGCCCGGCCGCGCTACGATCCCGCAGGACGGCAGCTCCAAAACCGTGACGCTGAGCCAGCGCAAGGCGGAGGCGACGCTTGCCGCCCGCACCGTGCCGGAGATCGAGCAGAAGGCCTATCTCGAAGCCGGCTTCACCCACGAGGAAGAGGCGCCGCTGCTCGCCGGCCGCGTCGCCCTCCATCGCGATGGCACTTATGTCGGCATGGGCCAGTTCAATCTCGTCGCGCCCGGCGACAAGGTCGAGCTCGGCTTCGGCGCCGACGACCGGATCAAGGTCTCCTTCGCGCCGGTGAAGCGCCGCGAGAACGATCCGACCTGGTTCGGCCAGACCCGCACCGACCAGCGCGAGTTCCGGACTGTCGTGAAGAGCCTGCACACCCGTCCGGTCAAGGTCACAGTGCTGGAGCGCCTTCCCTACTCTGAAAGCAGCGCGATCACGGTCGAGACGATCGCCGCCCAGACCACGCCGGCGACCGAAAAGCAGACTGGCGACCGTCGCGGTGTCTCCTCCTGGACCTTCGATCTCGCTGGAGGCGCCGAGAAGGAGATCAAGCTCGCCTATCGCATCAAATGGCCAGGCGACCGCGAGCTATCCTACGAGGAGCAGCCACAGCCGCAGGCGGCGAAGTGAGGCCGAGCATGCGGTGCCGGCCCCAAAGCGCCCGTTGCGGAAGATGAAGCAACCCGTGCCGCCCCCGGGACCAACACCCATGAGCGACGGGCCGATCTGGCTATACGACGGCGTCTGCGTGCTCTGCTCGCGAGCCGTACGCTTTGCACTGAAGCATGAGCGCGACCATGCGATGCGCTTCGTCTCGATCCAGTCGCGTGAGGGGCGTGAACTGGCCGAGCGCCATGGCATCGATCCTGACGATCCGCAAAGCTTCCTCTTCATCGTGGGTGGTCGGGCGTTCGCGAAATCCGATGGCGTGCTTCGGCTGGTCGGACGCCTGAATGGCTCTGCCCGGTTGATTCTGGTCGGGTGGATCCTGCCGAAACTGATACGCGACTGGCTCTACGATCGTGTCGCACGCAATCGCTACCAAATCTTCGGCCGGAAGACCGCCTGCGAGACGCCGGGCCCGGCGCACCGCCATCGTTTCAGCCTGCCGGAGATGGAATGACCGGCCACCGCGTCCTGTTGATCGGCGGAACCGGCGTTTTTGGCAGGCGGCTGGCGCGCCATCTCGCAACCTTTGACGATCTCGACCTGATCCTCACATCCCGCGATGCCGAGAAAGCGCAGGCCTTGGCGGGGAGCCTCCGGCCTGCGCGGGGGACGCGCATCTTCGGCATCGGCCTCGATCACCGACACGGCCTCGCGGGCCAGTTGGCGGAGATCGCCCCTTGGCTTGTCATCGACGCTTCCGGGCCGTTCCAAGGCGCGGGGTACGGTGTGCCGCGCGCGGCGCTGGAAGCCGGCGCGCACGTTGTCGATCTCGCCGATGCGCGCGACTATATCCTTGGCTATGGCGCTGCACTCGATGAACTCGCGCGCTCGCACGGACTTGTGGCGCTGGCTGGGGCAAGTTCGACTCCTGCCCTCTCCGCCGCCGTCGTGGCCGAGCTGACAAAGGGTTGGCGGCGAATCGACAGCATCGACATCGCGATCACGCCCGGCGGGCGCAGTGAAGTCGGCGTGGCGGTGATCGCTGCGATCCTGACCTATGCCGGTTTGCCCGTCCCGGTCTGGCGCGAGGGCGAGTTGCAGGAAACGATCGGCTGGATCGATAGCCGCGTGCTAGCGATGCCGCGCCTTCGAACACAGCGCGTGGCCGCGGTGGAGACGGTCGACGCGCAAGGGCTCGGGCCGGCACTCCCTGTGGCTTCCCGCATCGCCTTCTATGCAGGCCTGGAATCCAGGATCGAGCAATGGGGATTGATCGCGCTGGCGCGGCTGCGCCGGGCCGGGCTCATCGTCCGCTTCGACGGGCTGATCCCGCTTTTGCTCGCCGCGCGCCGGCTGACGCGGATTACCACCTCGGATCGCGGCGGCATGCTGGTCGAGGTCACCGGGCTCGACGGGACAGGCAAGCTCCACCACGCACGCTGGTCGTTGCTCGCCGAGAAGGACCATGGGCCGCAGGTGCCGACACTTGCCGCCGCTGCGGCAGTCCGGGCTGTCCAGGAGCACCTGCTGGAGCCGGGCGCCCGTTCGGCTGCGGGCACGATGCCGCTGGCGTGCATCGAGGCTGAAATGGCGCCCTATGCGATCTCGACCCAACGCGAAACCGCCGCGCATTGCACGGCTGTGTTCGAGCAGGCATTGGGCAAAGCGGTTTTCACTACCCTCCCCGAACCGCTGCAGGCCTTCCACGTGGCGAATGGCTATCCGGTCTGGCAGGGCCGCGCGCTCGTCGAGAACGGACGCAGCCCAGCGGCGTGGCTTATCCGACGGCTGATCGGGCTGCCGGAGGCCGGCGAGGACGTACCGGTGATGGTCAGCGTCGAGAGGGTGGCTTCAGAGGCCGGCGAGGCAGAAATCTGGACGCGCAAATTCGGTGGAAAACGCTTTTCTTCGCATCTCCATCTGGATGCCGAAGGGCAGCTCGAAGAGCGCTTCGGCCGCATGACATTCCGCCTAGGCCTCGAGGTACGGCAGGGGCGTCTCGAACTGCCGGTTGTCGCAGCCCGTTTCTGTGGCCTTCCGCTTCCCCGGCTGCTGCTGCCGCGCACCGTTGCGGTCGAAGCGGTCGATGCCGAGGGCCGCTTCCGCTTCGATGTACGGCTGACACTCCCCGTTTTCGGTCTGCTGGTGCGCTACGCCGGCTGGCTCATGCCGGGCGGCGCACAGAGAGGATGCGCGGCGCCAAGTGGGGGGCGACGGTCCGCTATGAGCGGCTAAGGATTGTTGGGCGCGCTTCAAGCTGCGCGAGCGAGATCGCTGTCGATCGCGACCAGCGCCCGCTCGAGTGCCGCGAAGCAAGTCGGATCGAAAGCCGCGTCCACGTCCGCGCGCATGATGCCGAGCGCCTTGTCCAGCGGCATCGCCGCGCGATAGGGCCGGTTGGCGGTCAGCGCATCAAACACATCGGCCACGGAGACGATACGGGTCTCCAGCGCGATCGCATCGCCCTTCAAGCCCCGCGGATAGCCCTTGCCGTCGAGACGCTCGTGATGACTGCCGCCGATGATGGCCATCTCATGGAAGACAGGCACGCGGGTCAGGATCGTCTCTGACAAGCACGCGTGGTTGCGCATTGACCGCCACTCCGCATCATCCAGCTTACCGTTCTTATCAAGGATGGCGTTGGAGACTCCTAGCTTGCCGACATCGTGCAAGAGCGCGGCTCGCTTGAGCCAGCGACGGCGCTCCGAGGAATATCCGAGCTCGGCTGCGATCATGTCGGCATAGACCGCAACTCGCTCGGAGTGACCAGAGGTGAACGGACTTTTGGCATCAATGATTTGAGCAAACGCGCGGGCGATGTCGTCGAGATAATCCTCGTCCACATTTATTGAGCTAGGTGGCGCAAGCTTGAAGACAGCCAACTCGATATCTTCGGAGGCCAGCATGTCCCAGAAGCCAGGTTCGGCTGCGGCCGCCTCAAAAGCGGCCACAACCTGAGGATCGAACCATGTACCCGAGCGCGACCGCACCTCAGCGATCGCGGCCGCCGAGCCGGCTGCGCTGTGAAACACATCCACAACCTGCGCAAGCAGGGCCACCCGTGCGTAAAGCGGGATCGCGGGACCTGTGACCCGGTCTGGCCGCCCGCCGCCGTTCCAGTGCTCGTCCAATGCATAGATTGCATTGCAAACGTTGGCGGGAAAGCGCAGCTGGCGAGCGATTTCGGCACCGCGCTGACAGCGGGTCTGAATGAGGTCGTCGACGATCGTACCGCCATTTTGGAGAACGTTGAGCACCGCACGAAAGCGTTCGGCCAGCCCCGCTTTGAGGCCAGTGTGAGAGAAGACGAAGCCGAGCACCTTTGGCAGGCTGTCACTGACAGTCTTGAAGTCCCGCTTGAAGCTGAGATCGTCTGACAGATAGAGTTCGCAAATACGCGCGGCATTGCTCGAGCAACCGAGGTCCTTGAGCATCACCGTGTGGTAAAGTTCCCAAAGCTGCGAGTCGGGCAGGTGCATTTTACGGCCGATATGAAAGCCAACCCATGTCGCGCGAATGCAGTGCCCGACAGGCTGGCCTTCTGTCAGATCGAGCGCGTGGCTCAAGGCTCCGAGAACTTCCGAGAGCTGAACTGCCCCAGCGCTTCCTTCATCACCTGACAAGATCCGCATCGTCATCATCCAGCCCGCTGCCTCGACGAGCAAAACTACTTCTAGAGGTTTATGAAAGTGTTGAGCAGTCGCTTTCATCGGGCCGGCGTACGGATCCCAAGACGACAACATTATGCCACGTGGGTATAGCCCGGTCCGATCCAACGTCTGCTATCGGGCCAATCAGCCACTTTCGCTTCTGGCGCTGAGTCTCCGGCCCCCGAGCTACGCGGCCAAAAACCGACTATTGCTGCGTCCTTCGCAGCATCCGGGTGTCGTAGCCCAACGCACTGGCGCGGCTGACTAGAGCTTCGTATTGACGGGAGCTGACTTTCGGGGCTCTCGTCAGGATCCAGAGATACTGGCCCGAAGGCTCGCCGACGATCGACCAAGAATAATCGTTGGCGTGGTCGAGGACCCAGTAGTCGCCTTGTAAGGGCCAGACGAAAGTCACCTTCAGTTTCGCTCCGTTCGACCCATCCACGATCCGCGCCGAAGCCTCTGCCGTCTTGAGCGGCCCTGCTAAGGCGCCTCGCCGGCATGAGTTGACCACAGCCACGGAACCATCGGGCTGAGCGGCGTAATCGGCGGTAACGCCCTCGCAGTTCTTCTGGAAGCTCGCCTCATAACGGCCCTGCTCATACCACTTGCCCAAGTAGCGGCCGATTTCCACCGGCTTGGTCGGCTGTGGGACGCTTGTGTTTCCGACCGGTTGCTTCTCCAGCGGGTTGCAAGCGGACAAGGCCAGTCCGAAGAGCATAGCCAGCGCGATCAACGGGGGCTTATTCATTGACGATCCTCACAAGAGCTCGCCTCTCAACGCTGGCGAGTATGCTGAGCTCCGGGCCGGCTGCGCCACCGGTGCGGGCGTGCCAGCTCTTTTGGGACGGTTGTAACCGCGTGCCAGCATCCGGTTTTACATCAAGGCGAAATTGACGGCGGGCAAGGCTTCAGGCTCCCAAGCGCCCAGTATCGTTCTCAATCTGAACACCGGGCCAGCGGCGCTACCACTGCGCTGACATCTGGTCGGAGGCAACGAGGCCAGCGACCGCGCGCAGGCGCCAGATCCGGTCCACCAGCCAGCGCGAAACCGGCCCACGAGCGGGACCGATCGAAATTTCAACGAGGCCTGGAATGGCGACCTGCTCCGGCGTCCAACGCAGGCTGCTGGTCGCCGCGAAGTCCGCGACCAACTGCATCATTCCGAGCGAGACGACCCCGTGGATCGCCCCATCCCGATTGCGCAGAACGATCCACCCCGGCGCGTCGCTGCTTGAGCCAGGCATGGCGAAAAACGGAGGACGGCGGCAGATCGTCAGCGTCCAGCTTTGGTCGGGGCTGATCTCATTCATCCAGGGCTCGTCGCAGGCAAGGCGTCCTTCGGGAGCCAGGAGCAGGCACAGCATGACAAGGGCGGGCAGCCCGGCGAGGACGATGAGCAGGCTGACGCGCAGGCGCCTCACGTTGTCGAGGCCGAGCTTCGGCGGCTGCGGACCACCGACGTCAGCGCCCCGATGATGCTGGCCGCCAGAGCAGCTGCAATGACTAGCAAGGTGATTGTCCGATTCCACAGCCTGTTGAGGCCGAGATCGGTGCTGATGAGGTCGAGCCGTGCCGGGTCGGCCCTGACCCCCGTACTATAGTCGCCGACATGCAGGCCGGAGAAGACGTAGTTCACTCGGCGCGTCACCGTCCCTTGTGGCGTGTGCAGGTTCAGAGTCACGTCGCAGATGTGAATGACGATCTTGGTGCTGCAATTGCCATCGGTCATCCTGGCGGCAGCCACCGGCTGCGCGGTGTCTCGGATTTGCCAGTCCGAGACCACCACCGGCGCTGTGTAGACCAAGCAGGCGGCGAGCATGCCTCCAAGCGTCACAACGCCGAACAGGATCCAAAAGCTGGCGAGCCAGTGCTGCATCGGCTGCGGCAGATGAAGGGGCTCGGCCATGCGCGGTAGAGGCATGTCCGCAGGTGACGTCCTGGCGGGTTCGGCGGGCCCAACGAGGGGTTGGAACGAGCGGTCGATCTCAGTTTCGAGCAGGGTCTGCCGCGCTTGCGCCGCAGCCCGGTAGCTCCCGATCAGGTCGGCAAAGCTCATCGGCTTCAACCCGCGCGGCACGAGCACCGTCAATGTGACGATGCGGTCTGCGGAATCGAGAGCGGCGCCTCGCGCGCGCTTCATCCGCACCGGCCACGCAGCCGCGGATGATAACAGCAGGCGCACGATCATCCCGCCATAGGTCGTCGTCATGTCGACATCGGTTATGTCCGCCCAGGGGATCGTCCGATCCAGCCCCGGCGCCTTGAGCCCTTGTGGGCTCAAGATCAGGACGACCGGTTCCTGCCGTAGCAGCATGAATGCAGCGGGGGCACCCATGAATGCACTCAAGATAAGGAGTGTCCCAAGAACGACGCGCGCTTCATGGGGCGAAATTCCAGGGATGCCGAACGGAAGGCTGGCAAGCGCCAGCAGGGCAAAGAGAGCAGCGCCGATCGCCAGTACGGTCCCGCGGGCGCGATAGTTCGCGCGCAACACGCGCTCCTGCATGCCGACTTCCGCCACGGTCGCTTCGAGATGGGCACGGATCGCCGCTTCATGCGCGCGAACTGCACCGACAAAATCGTCCGTCGCCGCGCGGCACAAGGCATTCGGATCGGCGAAATAACCCGCAAGTTGGTCGATCGCATGAGCCGGCGGCGTCAGTCCGGCTGCGGCAAGGAGATCGGGGTCTATCACCAGTCCAAGGGCGGTGACGCGCTCGCTGGTCGGAGGATGTGTGTCGGTCGGGTGCGGCTGTCGGTTCTCGCCATGCGCTTGAGGGTCGTCGAGCCCTCGTGCAACGGCGTTGTCCAGCACGGCCGCAACGAGGTTGGGCGATGCTGACGCCGGCGCCATAGCAGCGGCGTCGAGAACCTCGGCGATGCGAGGCTCGATTGCGCCGCTGCGCAGCAGCGCCCGCGCCGATGCCTGCGCGGAGGTTACGTCAGCGCCGACCGCGTCCGCAGCGAACTCGCGGACCCGGCTCCAGTGCCGGACTGCGAGATGGAAGCGTTCCATGACGAAGATGCCCAGCCGCAACGACGGTCCAAGCAAGCCGAGCCCCCCGGCATGCCCTGCGGCCACGGCGTCGAGAGAGCGCTCGACGCCCGCATAGATCGGTAGAAAGCGCTGAGTATAGTCAGTATCGCCGCCGGCGTAATGTGCGAGCTCATGGCCGATGATCGCCGCAGTTTCGTCGCCACGCAGCAAGGCCAGATGAGGCAGCGGTAGATAGAGAGTCCGGCCTGTCAGCTGCGAGCCGCTTGGCTGGAGCACCACAGGGCCAGCTGTCACGAAGAAACCCTGGGTCAGGCCGACAATCACGGCATCTGGCCCGAGAGCCCCGAGCCGGCCGCCAAGGCCTTCGATCAGACGCCAAAGCCCCGGCGCTTCTGTTCGCGTGACCCTCCGTCCCAGGATTGTCAAAGGATCGGGCTCGAAGGCGCCACGTGCGCGATACAGCGCAAGCAGCGTTCCGCCAGCGGCGAGGACGACCGCCCCGACGGCCACGATCGCGATACCCGCGAGCTTCAGCGTATCGCCGCTGAACCCACCCTGGATTAAAATCGCAGCCTCAAAAACGACGACGGCGACGAAGCCGGCCGTCGCGGCCAGGATCTGAATCGCGAGCGCCGCCGGCAGCAGTCGGCGCACCAAAGAGAAGCCGACGACCAGCGCGGTACGCGAGAACAGACCCAGCCGCCCCAGTAGCGCACCGGCCAGCAATATGAACAGCGACAGTGCAGCTGCAAGTCCACCGCCGATGACCGCGACTGTCGGTAAGATGCGACGCCAGTCCATGATGGTGGCGAGGGTTGCGGCCTCGTCCCGGGCGTCACGCGCCTTCTGCAGCGCCAAAGGACCGGCATAGTTTTGACCCCCATGCCGAAACTGCATTGTGAAATCTGTCCGCCCATTTTGCGGCGCACGGCCTTCGAACGCGACGACGACCTCGTTGAGACGTTGCTGTTCCGCGACAAACGCACGCCAGTCGTCGATACCGCGCGGTCCCTCCCAGAGGCCAAGCAACAAGATCGAAATCGGTAGAAGCACAGTGGCAGCGATGAGGCGCAGAAGGTCGCGCGAGCGCGACACGGCGTGTGGGGTCGGTGGCATCAGGACGTAGACCTCTGGGCAGCGGCGGACTGTCTATCCCGTCGGCCGGGGAGGGTCGACCGGTTTCCCCTCAAGCCGGTCCCATGGAGTTCGGCTTTCGGGCCGCGGCGGCCGTTGCTTCCCGGCGATGTCCCATCAGGCACGTGGCGCGAGGCTGCTCCTACGTACCCACGGGGGGGCATGCCGGTATAATCCTCGTCGAAACGTCCGTGGATGTGGATGATAATCGAAGTCGGCCGGCCGGCCGGGAAACGGCAGGTTGCTCGGGCGCAGCTTTTAATTGCAGGGTCGCACGCCTCGAACAGCCGGTCGAACTTGGTAGTAACCAGCCTTGGCCTTCCATCGGAGCCCGTCAAAAGACCGTCAGCGCCTGATGGCCGCGAATGTCTACCGCCGACCCGGGCTTAAGGATTCTGGCGACGGATATCCGGACGTCATGGGCTCGAACTCCACGTCCAGCAAGGTGAACATTCTATCTACTGGGACGAAGGGCTTGGCGCCGGTTGGTAGCCTGGTGCTTGCAGCGTCGTGCAACTGGCGAGCAGGGCTTCCCATCACCGACTTCTCGCGTGGCACGCCATGGAATCGCCAACACGCATCTTTCGCAGCGTTCCAGCCTGACGGTACCACTGCTCGACCGGCTTACCCAGGCAGTGCGAAGAGTTGCGGCCAAGGCGCTACAGCCTGACGCCAAAGAGATCTGCCGCTCAAGGAAGGGATGAGGACAGCGATCCTGCTAGGCCGAGTTTGAGTCCTGAGCGTCCGCTTCATGGCAGAGCATCAATGTCAGCTGTTGGCGCATCGTCCCCGCGTGGCATTCCGCTCGACCATTCGGCCACTTGTCAGGCTCACCCAGCGGCATTTCGCCTATGTCAGCTGTTGTTATGCCCTTGGCGACGTGAGCGCTAGAAGCGCTTGTGGAGACGCCTATCGACCATCAGCAGTATGCTGCTGACCACGGCCGCAAAAGCGACGAGGAGCAGCGTGATCGCCATGATGACGTCGACGTTGTGCAGGCCGATGGCGTTCATCAGCATGTAGCCGAGCCCGCGTTGTGAGGCGAACATCTCCCCCAGTACCGTGCCGATCATGGTCAGTGAGAAGCCGATCCGCAGACCTGTGAAGATCTCTGGCAGCGCCGCTGGAAAGACGATCCTGCTGATCATATCGAAGCGGCCGAACTTCATTACCCGTCCCGTCTTAACGAGGATAGGGCGGACGTTGCGCACTGCATTGATCGTGAAAAGCGCGATCGGGATTAATCCGTGCAAGGCGCCGAAGGCGACCTTCGCCGGCATGCCGAGTCCGAAGGCGAGAAGCAGGATCGGATAGAGCGTGACCTTCGGAATTGAATAGAGCGCGACGAGCATCGGCTCCAGTATCTCGCCGGCAACCTTGCTCATCCCGAGCAGGAATCCTATGAACAGGCCTGACGCGACGGCAATCGCCAAAGCCACGCCGAAGGCCTGGGCGGTCTCCAGAAAATGCGGCCAGAAGGTCGGGCGCGTGAGCAGTTCGCCGGCAAACTTGAACGTGGCGAGCGGGGGCCGCAAAGCCAGATCGCCAACGATCCAGTAGGCGAGCTGCCACGCGACGAGGAGTGTGGCGACCAGCAAGATCGCGCCACGCAGCTTGTTGGTATCGCCGGTCATCGCAGGCCTCTCCGAATCAGGATTCGCCGCTCCCAGGCACCCAGGGCCATGTTGACGGTGATGGACACGAGAACGACCAGGACAATAAGCGGGTACATCGTTGCATTGTCGAAATTGCTGTAGGCGAAGGCAATCTCGAACCCCATGCCGTCGGTCGACATGATGAACTCTGAGCCGATGATCCCGATCAGCGCATAGGCGACGGCGAACTTGACGCCGGTCAGCACGAAAGGGGCAGCCGAGGGCAATGTGATCCGCACCGCGGTCTCGAAGCGCCGAAGACCGGAAATCTGCGCCGTCTTCAGCAGAACACCGGGCACCTTGTCCAGGCCGTTGAGCGTGTTCACAATCACGGCGATGACGCCAAGCATGAAGGCGATTAGGATCTTGGGGACGTCGCCAAGCCCGAAGACTAGGATCAGCAAGGGATAGAACGCGAGCACGGGGATCGCGTAATAGGTCGCAAAGAGCGGATCGAGTGCCTCGCGTAAAGGCCGCATGGCTTGGATGGCTACGGCCACGGTGATGCCGACCGATACGGCCAAGGCGAAAGCGATCGCCGCATTGGACAGTGTGCGCATGATAGCGCCGTTGAATTTTCCGCTCACGAGGATGGCGCCCAGATCGCTCGCGATGCGGCTGGGCGGCGGCATGGTGAAGTTGTCAATCACGCCGGTGCGGCAAAGCAGTTCGGCCAGCGCGATCAGTGCGAGGATGACGCCCAACCGCAGGATGACGACCGGTTTCATCTTGCCCCCGATCCGAGCGACTTCATCGATTCAGCCCGCAGCCACTGCCAGAGCCGGGCGGTGACGTGTCCGAACTCGGGCGTCTCGACGATCCGGCTGTCTCGGTCGGCCGGCCAGCCGGTCTCGACTGTCTCGAGCAGTCGGCCGGGACGGGCCGACATCACGCCGATGCGGTCGGCCAGCATCGCAGCCTCGTCGAGCGCGTGCGTGATCAGGAAGATCGTCGCGCCGGTCTCGCGCCACAGCCGCAGCAGTTCCTCGCCCATCAGCAGCCGCGTTTGCTGGTCCAGGGCGCCGAAGGGTTCGTCGAGCAGGATGAGGCGCGGCTGAAGCACGAGCGTCCTGGCGATGCAGACGCGCTGCCGCATGCCTCCGGAAAGCTGCGCCGGGTAGCTGTCGGCGAACCGCGCCAGACCCATCATGTCGAGCGCGCGCCTGACGCGGGTCTCGATTTCTGCGGCCGGCGTGCCCGTGCGCTTCAAGCCGAAGGCGATGTTGTCGTACACGTTAAGCCAGGGGAAGCTCGCATCCTCCTGGAAGACGACGCCAACGCCGTCCGCGATCCGGCCGCTGATGGAGGCGCCCTCGAATTCGATGCTGCCCTCGGTCACCGGCGCAAGGCCGGCGAGCACTTCAAGCAGTGTGGACTTGCCGCATCCCGACGGGCCGACGATGGCGAAGAACTCGCCGCGCCGCAGGTCGAGATCTATGGGCCCGAGAGCATGGACTTCCTCGGCGCCAGGGCGACGAAAGACCCTCGTCACGCCGCGCAGGCTGACATGCACCGCGATGTTGTTTTCCATTTTCATCGCGGCTTGCGGATATCTTCCGGGAGGAACTGCATGTCGACGATGTCTTTTGCGTCGACGTCCTTCGACAGCGCGCCCAGCGAGCGCTGCAGGTCGAGCATCCGCTGCAGACCTGACATGTTGAACTGGCCGGTGCCCCAGTACTCGATACCTTCGGTGCGCGACCCTACAAGGTTGTGGACCGCCGATCGAGCGACGTCTGGAGTCAGGTTGTAATGCTTGGCGACAATGTCGCCGGCCTCGTCGGGCTTCTCGACCATGAACGCTACCGCCTTGCGGCGAGCGCGGATGACTGCCTTAATGAAGTCACCCTTCTCAGCTGCCATGTTGGCCGTGGTGACGCCCACGACGTTGGACAGCGGCGGCAGGATATCGCTGGCGGTCGCGATCGCCCGGAGTTTGTCCTTGTACTGCGCCCAGAGCGGCTCTGGGATCGGCGCGATGTCGATCATGCCGGAGCCGAGCGCCGCGTAACCTTCGCCGAAGCCGCCGGTGCGCACATATTCGACATCCGTGGGCTGCAGTCCCGCCCTTTGGGCGACCATCTGGGCCAGCGCCTGGCTGGTCGAGCGCGGATTGGTATAGCCGATCTTCTTGCCCTTGATGTCGGCGAGGGACTTGATCGGCGAATCCAGTCGCACCGCCCAGACGAACTCGGCGACGGTCAGCACGTTGTCGGAGATGATGCGGAGGTCCGCACCCTGCTGGATCGCGGCGGCGACGACGCCGGGGTTGACCTCGCCATAGGGCACGCCACCGGCGAGCATGTTGCGCAGCGAGGTGCCGCCGCCGGCCGAGGTGATGATGCCGGTGACGGTGATGCCCTCGTCCTTGAAGAAGCCCTTATCCATGGCGACGGCGAAAGGCATCCCGTTCGCCGACACGCCGAAATTGCCGACTGCGATCTGCTGGGCCGATGCATTGGCCGACAGCGCGACCGCCAATGCGATGGCGGCCAGGGCCGAAAACGATCTCGATAGACGGTGAAGCCTCATGTCTCGTCTCCCTGAAGTGCCGCCCTTGTTGGCGGCTTTTTGTTTTATGGTCGTCGTATTGCCCCTCGAAGTCAGGGCTCGTGCCGGAACGTCACATTGACGTTCTTGATCTGCGTGCAGGCCAGAAGTTCGTCGATCGACTCCTCCCTCCCCATGCCCGACTGCTTGTAGCCGCCGAACGGAACGCCGACGTAGTGAGTGGCGGCGTCGTTTACCCAGACGTAGCCGGACTGCACCTGTCCGGCGAGACGATGCGCCCGATCGAGATCGCGCGTCCAGATCGAAGCCGTCAGCCCGAGATCGAGCTGGTTGACGCGCCTGATCATGTCGGCCTCATCACTCCATTTCAGCAGCGAGACGACCGGGCCAAAGATCTCCTCGCGCGCGATCCGCATGTCGTCCGTCACGTCTGCAAAGACAGTCGGCTCGACGAAGTAGCCCTTGGCCAGCGAGGGGTGGGCGACGCGCTTGCCGCCGTATAGCAGCCGCGCGCCTTCCTGCTTGCCGAGTTCGATATAGCTCATCGTCTTGTCGAACTGCGGCTTGCTGGAGAGGCAGCCCATTTCGGTTGCGCGATCCATCGGCAGGCCAATCCTGATCTTCGAGACCTCCTCGACGATGTGAGGCAGGCAGGCGTCGTAGATGTCCTCGTGCAGGAAGATGCGGCTCGTCGAATTGCAGGACTGGCCGGTGACATAGCGAAAGTTCATTCCGCGCACGACGGCGCGCCCGATCACCTCCGGGGCGGTATCGGGGCAGGCGATCAGCGCGTTCTTGCCGCCGAGCTCCAGCGTGAGCTGCTTCAGCGTCGCGCTTGCCGCCTGCATCACCGCGCGCCCCCCGGCGACCGAACCGATGAAACCGATCTTGGCGATGCCGGGATGGGAGGCAAGCGCCGCACCTGCATCGCGGCCGCCGGTGACGATGTTGAACACACCGGGCGGGAACACGTCCTGCCAGAGCTCGGCAACGCGAAGCGCCGAGAGTGGCGTCTGGTCGGCAGGCTTTATGATGATGGTGTTGCCGGCGGCCAGCGGCGCGCCGCATTTGCCAGCGACGAACAGCAGCGGGTGGTTGAACGCTCCGATCCGGGCCACGACACCGAGGGGCTCGCGCATCGTGTAGTTGAGTACGCCCGGCTTGAGCGGGATCGTCACGCCCTTCATTTCGACGACCAGGCCAGCGAAGTACTCCATGTACTCGGCGCTGATGTCGACGTCGTGATACATCGCCTGCCAGGGATTGCCGCCGTCCAGCGCATCGAGCGTGGCGAGTTCGTCGGCATTGGCGCGCAGGATCGCCGCAGCCTCGCGGACGATGCGGGCGCGTTCCTTGGTCGGCGTATCGCGCCAGCCCGGAAAGGCCGCCCGCGCTGCCTGCACGGCGAGGTCGGCATCGGCCGCGCCGCCCTCTGCGGCATGGCCGAGCGACTCGCCCGTCGAAGGGTCCCAGACTTCGAACCGGCCGCCAGCGACGGGCTCATGCCAGGCGCCGCCATAGAAGAGGCCGCGGTTTGCAGGAAGTGTCTTGTCTGTCGAAATGGCCATGATCGTCGCTGCTTCTCAGGAACCGGGGCTGGACTGGCGAAGCATGGCGTTCGATGTCGCCCGGGCGTATTCGGGAGCGACCGAGACGTCGATCACGGCCACCTTGCCGGCGCGGACATCCGCGACTGCCTGACGGATCATCGCGGCAAGCGCGTCGGGCGTCGCCGCCGGGCCATGGCCCACCGCACCTTGCCCCTCAGCGAGTTTCGCCAGGTCGAGCGGAGGATCATCCATGCGCAGGCCGATCGAGCGATTCTCGACCGGGCGGCCGCGCATCCGCGCCATCCGCTCTTGGTGCAGCTCGTCGTTGAAGAAGGATTTGTTGTTGGCGACCAGGACCAGCAGCGGCACGCGGTAGTGGACCGCGGTCCAGAGCGCCGTCAGGCCCATCAGGTAGTCGCCGTCGCCGAGTACCGCGACCGGCAGGCGGTCGCTGTTCATGTCGCGCAGCGCCAGCGCGGCACCAACCGCCATGCCCGGCCCCGAGCCGATGCCGCCGCCGCCGTCGAAGCCGACATAATCGAGCGGATCCTTGAAGCGGCAGCAGGAGCCGGGCCAGCCAAGCGGAAGCCGGATATAGGAGGGGTTTTCCTGCGCCAGCGTGTCGGTGACGGTGCGTGCCATCGCTTCGACCGAGATGCGTCCCTCGATCATGTCCGGGCCGGGATCGGACGGCGCGGCGACGACCGGGACAGGGGCCTTCGACGGTGCCGAGCCGAGTTCGCGCAGCAGGCATTCGACCAGGCGGTCGGGCGATGCGAGCATGTTGACGTCGGCAGGCGGCAGCGCCTGATAGTCCATGCTCCAGCCATTGTGGCTGTATTGGTCGAGCGAACACTGGATGATCTTGGCGCCGGGCATCGCGCCCTGGCAGGCCTGCCGCATCGTGCCGGCAGGATCGATCCAGTCGAGGCAGAGGATCACGTCGGCATCGCGGATCAGCCCGCCGGCCTCGGGTGTCACATACAGGGTCGGCGGAAACGGCTGGAGCGGATGGTCGGTCGGAAAGCTCGCCGCCGTCTTGATGTCGGTCAGGACATGGGTGCCGAGCTTTTCGGCGAGCGCGACGCGCTGGTCCCAGCAGGCGCGCGTCGCCGAGACCCGGCCGATCATCAGGAGCGGGCGTTTGGCACCGGCAAGCAGGGACACCGCCTGCCGCAGCGCGACCTCCGACGGGTCGGCCGAAGCGGGCGTTGCGTAGCGCGCCAATAGAGGAAGCTCCACCGGCGCGTCGAGCAGTTCCTCCTGCAGCGCGGCGTCGAGACAGACATAGGTCGGCCCGGCGGGCGCGGTCGTGGCGATCTGGTTGGCACGGACGATGGCTTCGAGCGCCGCCGGCACGGAGCCCGGCTGGTTGTCCCATTTCGTGTAGCCGCGAATGAGCGCGCCGAGATCAGTCGAAGTGTGGATCCAGTCCACCCAGGGGCGGCGCGACATCGCGTCGAGCGGACCCTGCGCGCCGATCAGCACCATCGGGATGCGGTCGCACCAGGCGTTGAAGATCGACATGGTCGCGTGCATCAGCCCGACATTGGAATGCAGCGCCACGGGCAGCGGCTTTCCGGTCACCCGCGTCCAGCCATGGGCCAGCGCCACGGCACACTCCTCATGGATGCAGAGCAGCAGTTCGGGTCGGGTGTTGCCGAGGAGATTGACCAGGCTGTCGTGCAGGCCGCGGAAGCTCGCACCGGGCGTCAGGGCGATGTAGGGATAGCCAAGCTCGCGCAGGAGCATCGCGATCGGATCGCTGCCGAACTGCTTGCTGTTGTCGGTGATCGGCTTGACCGGCTTCATTTGGTTCACGCGTTGTCCTTGGAGGTTGGGTGTTTCGCGGCGGCTTCGATCCCGCGCCAGCGCAGCAGATCGACCGCTTCATCGAGGATTTTCCTGGCCTCTTCCGGCGCGGCCATCGGCTCGAAGACACCTTGGCCGAGGCTCGTCGATCGAAGCGCGGACAGGGTGTCCGCGATCGTCCGCGTGACCCGGAAGATCAGGCTCGCCGGATAGGAGATCATACGGAAACCCATGGCCGCGAGGTCGGCGGGGGTGAACCAGGGCGTGCCGCCGCTTTCGAACATGGCGGCCGACAGCATAGCGCCCTTCAGCGTCCGGCCGACGCGGTCGAAATCTTCGGGTTTGTTCAGGCCGGCGATGAAAATGCCGTCGCAGCCGAGTTTGAGGAAGCGCTCGGCGCGTAGCAGCGCCTCATCGAGGCCGAGCGCTCCATAGGCGTCGGTCCGGCCGATGACGAAGGTCTCGGGATCGGAGCGCACCGACAGCGCGGTCGCGAGCTTCGCCTCGACCACCTCGCGATCGACGACGGCACCGCCGTGGTCTGCACGCTGCTGCTTGCGGTCCCGGTCCTGGTCCTCGATCAGTAAGCCGCCGACACCGATCTCCTCATAGGCCTTGACGAGCCTCGCGACCGATTTGACATCGCCATAGCCGTCATCGGCATCTGCCAGGAACGGTAGGTCGCTGGCCGCAGCCAGATCGCGAAGCCCCTCGACCATGTCGCGCAGGCCGATCAGCCCGATATCGGGGAGGGCATGGCGGGCAGCCAGCAGCGCCGAACCACCGACGGTGAAGGCGCGAAAACCCGCCTGCTGGATCAGCCGCGCCGACAGCGCGTCATGCGCCAGGGGAAGCACCAGCGGGGTTTCCGCCTCGAGCGCCCGCCGAAAGGCCATGCGAGTCATAACGAGGCTCCGATCGCGTGAATCCACGGGCGCGCGATGCGGTCTGCGGCCGTGAAGCGGGCGATCTCGGCATCGAGACGCAAGGTCGTCTCGATCTCGTCGTCGCCGCACAGCAGCGCCTCGCGCCTGAAGTGCGGGATACGGAAGTCCATGACGTATCCGCCAGGCCCGATGATCGTGCTGGCCGGCAGATCGACGGCAAAGCTCGCCCCGCCTGGCGCACCGGCCAGTTCGAGTGCCACCGTAAGATCGTCCTGCGCGACGATGGCCGGCAGCAATCCGTTTCGGAACGCGTTCTCGTAGAAGATGTCGGCGAAGCTCGGCGCCACGACGCAGCGAATGCCAAAGCGCACCAGAGCCCAGGCCGCAGCCTCGCGCGAGCTACCGCAGCCGAAATTCGGCCCTGCGAAGATCAGGGTAGCCGTTCTGAATGCCGGCTGGTTCAGCACGAAGTCAGGGTTTTCGGCCCCCGCCTCGTCATAGCGCCAGCGCGCGAAAAGCCCGGCCGCGAGATCGGCGGTGGTCGTGCGCAGATAGGGGGCGGGAATGATCGCGTCCGTATTGACGTTCTCGAGGGGGAGGGGCGCAGCGACGCCCGAGAAGTTGGCGAAGGGGGTGCCCATCAGCCCATCCTCCGGACATCGGCGATGGCGCCGGCGATCGCGGCTGCGGCAGCCATCGCAGGACTTGCGAGATGCGTGCGGGCTCGCGCGCCTTGGCGGTTCTCGAAATTCCGGTTGGACGTCGCAATCGAGCGCGCGCCGGGCGGCACGATATCCTCGTTGATGCTGACGCACATCGAGCAGCCGGCGCTGCGCCACTCGAACCCGGCCTCGGAGAAGACCCTGTCGAGACCCTTCGCCTCGGCCTCGCGTTTCACCGACGATGAGCCGGGCACGACCAGCGCCCGGACATGCGGCGCGACGCACTTTCCGCGTACGACCGCGGCGGCGGCCTCGAGATCGGACAACCTGCCGTTCGTGCAGCTGCCGATGAAGGCGACGTCAATAGGCAGTCCCTCAATCGGTCGACCGGGCGCGATCCCCATATAGGCCAGAGCGCCCTCGACGCGGCGACGCCGGTCAGGATCGGCAATGCCCAGAGGATCGGGGACGCATTCGTCGATGCCGACCACGTCCTCCTGCGTCGTGCCCCAGGTGACTTGCGGTGCTGCGCTTGCGGCATCAACGTTGAGCTCTCGATCGAACATGGCGCCATCATCGCTGTAGAGCGTCCGCCAGACCGCGAGCGCGGCGTCCCATTCCGTGCCCGCCGGCGCGAAGGCCCTGCCGGCGACATAGGCGAACGCCTTGTCGTCCGGGGCGATGAGGCCAAGCCGTCCGCCGAACTCGATCGACATATTGCAAACGGTCAGCCGCGCTTCCACGGTTAGCGCGCGGATGGCGGGACCGGCATATTCGATCGCGTGCCCCGCGCCGACGGCGATCCCGAAGCGGCCGAGCGCATGAAGCACGAGATCCTTGGCGGTTACGCCCACGCCCGGCTTGCCCTCGAAAGTCATGCGCAGCGTTTTCGGGCGGGGCAGCGCAAGCGTCTGGGTGGCGAGGATGTGCTCGACCTCGCTCGTGCCGACGCCGATGCCGAGCGCTCCGAGCCCTCCGGCCGTCGAGGTATGGCTGTCGCCGCAGGCGACCAGTGTGCCGGGCATTACGAGACCTAGTTCTGGGCCGATGACATGCACAATGCCCTGGCGCGGGTCTTCCAGCCCGAAATGCGCGATCCGGTTGGTCGTCGCATTGACCCGCATCAGGCGCATCAATTCGGCGCCGCCGGGGTTCGTGCCTTCGTCACGCCCTGGCTTGGTTGAAACAATGTGATCCTGAGTGGCGACGGTCAGCTCGGGGTGCCGGACCTTGCGCCCCGCGGCGGCCAGCCCGTCGAAGGCGGCAGCGCTCGTGGTCTCCTGAAGGATATGGCGGTCGACGAAGATCAGATCGCGCGTCTCATCGAGAGCGCGAATGCGATGAGCGTCCCAAATCTTCGCAAAAAGCGTGCGTGCTGGAGCCATTTCCGTCCGAGCCGTTTCCTGCCGCTCTCGCCAAGCCCCGCGCTTTATGCGCTTGTGTGGTTCGGGGCCCGTCTCCAGGCGGCATCGGAGCTTCGCCTTGCCGGAGGGCGGGTACAAACGATTAAATTGCGTCTAGCTTGAGGAAAACTCAATCATGGGCCACGCCAGGCGCCTGCCGCCGCTCAATGCGATCCGCGCTTTCGACGCGGCGGCGCGCTATCTAAGCTTCACTGCCGCGAGCGAGGAGCTCAATGTCACGCCCGGGGCAATCAGCCGACATATTGTCACGCTGGAGGAGGGTCTCGGCGTCAAGCTGTTCAACCGGCTGCATCGCAAGGTCGAGCTGACGAGTTCCGGCGAGTTCTTCCTGCGCGAGATCGGACCCGCCTTGGAGCGCATCGCCTATGCGGCCGAGACGGTCTCGGCCGGTGCCAATGACAAGGTGCTGCGCATCAAGCTGCCGCCGACCTGCGCCATCAGATGGTTCGTGCCACGGCTCGGCAGCTTCCACGCGCGCAATCCGACCTATTCCGTCCAGGTCACTACGTCACACGAACCCGTTGATTTCGAGCGAGACCAGATCGACGCGGCGATCTACTGGGGCGAGTCGATCCGGCGCGGCCTCGAGGGCGAGCGCCTGTTCGGAGAACGGCTTGTGCCGGTTTGCAGCCCCAGACTGCTGGCCGAGGCCAGTGACGGCAAAGGGTCGATTCCGGCCGCGCGTCTGGTGGAGCAGCCCCTGCTGCACTCGTTCCGCCGCCCTGACGACTGGGGGCGTTGGTTCGCTGCAGCAGGCCTGCCCGGCGTAAAGCTGGAGCGCCTGCTGATCTTCGAGAACTCTGGCCTGACCTATCAGGGCGCGATCGACGGCCTCGGCTTCGCCATCGCGCAGTTGGCTTTCATTGCCGAGGATCTCCGGTCCGGCCGCTTGGTCATCGCCAATGATCTCGTGATCGAAACCGACACCGCGTATTTTCTGACGTATCCGCGCGAGCGGGCACAGTTCCCACGCATCCGGGTGCTTCACAGCTGGCTGGCAGATGAAGCCCAGCGCAATTCATGAGAGGTCCAGTTCGACGGCGCCGCGCGCCTACGGTCTAACAACCGCCTCTCGTAAAAGCCTCGTGATCCGTTTGTGGGCGCACTCTGGCGGCACAGTCGACCATTGACAAAATCTATTGATTTGAAAAGATTTAATCGATTTTAACTCTTGCTAGGGAGCTGTTATCCATCGCCTCGCCACGCGGTTGTCCGCGCGCCGCGAGAAAACTCATGAACAGCAATATGGTCGGTCTGGGCATTGTCGGCCTGAGCCCGGGGGGCTCCTGGGCCGCGCGCTCGCATATCCCCGCGCTCAAATGCGTTCCCGGTTATGAAATCCGCGCTCTTGCGACCTCCCGGCCGGAATCCGCCGCGCAGGCCGCGACGGATTTCGGCGTGCCGTTCTTCACGGATAACCCGATGCTGCTGATAAGCCGGCCCGAGGTCGATGTCGTGGTCGTGGCGGTCCGGGTGCCATATCACCTCGAGCTGGTCGAGGCTGCGCTGTCCGCCGGTAAGATAGTCTATTGCGAATGGCCTCTCGGAAATGGCCGCGCCGAGGCCGAGCGGATGACGCAGGCCGCACTGCTCCAGGGCACGCGGAACTTCGTCGGTCTGCAGGGGCGTTCCTCGCCCGTGATCCGCTATCTGCGCGATCTCGTCGCGTCCGGACGGATCGGGGAGGTCATCTCCACGACCTTTGTTGCCTCGGCCGGGGCCTGGGGCGCGACGATCGAGCCGCGGCTCATCCATGGCCTCGATCGCCGCGTCGGCGTCTCGATGCTGACGGTACAGTTCGGCCACGCGATCGACGGTTTCTGCTGGTGCCTGGGCGAATTCCAGGATCTTTCCTCGACATTGGCGACCCGCTATCCTGTGGTCCGGCGCACGGACACGGGTGAGGAGCTCGTCAAGACCATTGACGATCAGATAGCACTGACTGGCAGGCTTGAGAACGGCGCCGTGGCAGCGGTGCATTACCGCTCGGGAACCTCGCAGGCCGCGAATTTCTTCTGGGAAATCAATGGCAGCCAGGGCGATCTCGTGATCACCGGCGATTCAGGCCGGTTGCAATATGGCGACTACCGCATCCGTGGCAGCAACGGAGCAGGGGGGCTCGAGGAGCTGCCGGTTCCCGAAAGCTACCGGATGATCGGAGGCTGCGGACCCTCGGACATGTTCTACACGCTCGCCCATGCCTATGCGGCCATGCACGGCGACATCACGCGCGGCAGCCGCAACGTTCCGACCTTTGCCGACGCCCTCGTCCGGCACCAGATGATCGAGGCGATCGAGCGTTCCTCACGGACAGGGACGCGCCAGAACTATCGGTGACCAATCGCTATCTCCGATCATTTGAACAGTTGGTGATGGGCGATCAGCTCTTTGGTCAGGTCGACGATCGCCTGCAGGTTGGGGCCGAACTGGGCGATCTGGTAGCAGAGCGAGACGCGATGCGCGCCGACAGCCGGCGACACCGGAATGCGGACCATGCGCCCCTGCGCCATTTCGTCGGCGACCACGCGGATCGGCACGAGGCCGATAGCAAAGCCGCTGCGCACCATGAGCAGCGTTACCGACAGGCTGTTGCAGGTGCTGACCCGGTCCGGCTGCACACCGCCTTGGGCAAACCAGTTGGTCATAGTCGTGTGCAGCCGCGCCGTCTGCGGGCTGACGATGAGGTGATGCGCGGCAAGCTGCGCCGGCGTCAGCGTGCCCGAGGGCAGATCCATGCTGCTGCTGGCGACCCAGGCCAGCTCGTTGCGGCCGATCGGCACCTGATGGACGTGGTTGGCCACTCCCGGCTCCGAGATCACCGCCAGATCGAGCTGGTGGTCGTTCAGCAACGTGCTGACCATGCTGGTGTCACCAACGATCACGGACGTCTTCAGCTTCGGATATTGCCGCTCCAGCCGGCGCATCAGATCCGTCAGGCAGATCAGTCCGAAGCTTTCGTTGACGCCGATGCGAAGAAGGCCGAGCAGCGGGTCGCGACGCTTGAAGCGCACCACGACATCGTCCGCAGTCTCCAGAAGCCGGTCGGCATATTCGAGCAGCGCATGACCGTCGGCGGTCAGCGCGACGCGGGGTCCGTTCCGCGTGAACAGCTCGACCCCGAGAATGTCCTCGAGATCCTTGATGCGCTGCGAAATGCTCGGCTGCGTGATGCCGACATGCTTGGCGGCCGCGTGAAAGCTGCCGAGGCGGGCGATCCGCTCGAAGGCTCTGACCTGGGCGATGGTGATGTTCATGATAGTCCAGACTTATCGCAATGGCCCTAAACAATCGATTTTTTCATCGTGGCGCAAGCTGCTATCGATGCGCCGTCGCCCTCGACGGCGATGTTGATCTCCGACGAATGGCGGAACATGAATCAAATAAGCTTAGGGGAGGACGGGGCTGTACTTGCGGATGAAGCCGCGCTCGGCCCTTCCATCACGCCGATCGAATTGCCGCGCTGGCTCGATGTGCTCGACGGGCTGATACTGGCGATGCTCAACGTCGCGCTCGCCGTCGAAGTGGTGCTGGTGTTTTCTAACACGCTGGCGCGCACGATCTTCGGCGCGCCGATCATGCTCGGCATTGAGGAAACCTCGCAGCTTCTGCTGATCGTCATCGCCTTCCTTGGCGGCGCGATCGCCTATCGCCGCGGCGACTTCATGTCCATCAAGATCATCGTCGACAGCGCGCCGGAGAGGGTTCGAACATTCCTGAACGCGACCAGCGAATGGGTCGTGATTGTCAATTCGGTGGTCATCGGCGTTTTCTCGATCCCGCTGATCAAGGCCAATGAGGGCGCCCGCACGACGATGCTGAGCCTCGATCACATCTGGCTCACCCTGCCGATGACGATCGGCGCTGCGTTTTTCGTGATCTTCGCGCTGATCTCGCTGTGGCGCGCGCCGCTCGCGGCGATGATCGGCTCGGCCGTGCTTGTCGCCGTCGCGGTCGCGCTCGTTCTGCTGAGCAAGGAAGCCGCCTGGGTCGATACCTCCTGGTATTATGGCTACCTGATCGCGATCTTCATCGTGCTGCTCGCGATTGGCGTGCCGATCGGCTTCGTGCTGGCGTCCGTGGGACTGGGTGCGATCGTGGTTAGCGGCAGCGCGCCGATGACGGCGGTGGCGATGAACGCCCAGCGTGGCGGCGGCGGCTTCATCTTCCTGGCGCTGCCCTTCTTCATCCTGGCCGGCTACATCATGGACCGGGCCGGAATCGGTGCGAAGATCGTCGATTTTCTCGCGTCGCTGATGGGCCATGTCCGGGGCGGCATGCTGCAGGTCATGATCGTCGGCATGTATATTTCTTCGGGCATATCGGGCTCGAAGGCCGCCGACATGGCGACGATCGGCATCCCGATGAACCGGCTCCTGAACAAGCGCGGCTATAGCAAGCCGGAATGCGCGGCCTTGCTGGCGGCCTCGGCGGCGATGGGCGAGTCGATCCCGCCCAGCATCGCCGTGCTGGTGCTCGGCTCCGTCACCTCGGTCTCGACCGGTGCGCTGTTCCTCGCGGGCTTCCTGCCGGCCGCGGTGATCGCCGCCAGCCTGATGCTGCTGGTCTATGTCCGGGCCCGGTTTTCGGGCTGGGCGCCGACCGCGCGTGCGAGCTTCAGCGAAGTGCGCTCGACCGGCAAGGCCGCGATCCTGCCGCTGCTGATGCCGGTGGTGCTGATCGGCGGCATCGTCGGCGGCGTCGGCACGCCGACGGAGGTCTCGACCTTCGCCGTCGCCTATGGCCTGGCGCTCGGCGTGCTCTACCGCAAGTTCAGCTTTCGCGACCTCTGGACCGTGCTCAGCGAAAGCTCGGTCCTGAGCGGCATGATCTTCTTCACGCTGGCCGGATCGACCATCTTCTCCTGGGCGCTCTCGCTCGAAGGCGTGCCGCAGGCGATCGCCGGGGCCGTTGGCGAACTCGGCCCCAAGCTGTTCCTGCCCGTCGTCATCCTTCTGACGATCATCATGGGGGCGCTGCTGGAAAGCCTGGTCACCATCGTCATTTTGGCTCCACTGCTGCTGCCGGTGGCGATCCAGTTCGGCATCGACCCGCTCCAGTACGGCATCGTCATGGTCGAGGCCTTCGGCATCGGCGGAATCCTGCCGCCGATCGGGATCGCGCTCTATGTCGCCTGCTCGATATGCAAGACCAGCGTCGAACAGGCGATGCGTCCGCTGTTCTGGTACCTCGCGGTCATGGTGCTGGCGCTGCTCTTCGTGGCCTCGATCCCCTGGATCACGACAGCGCTGCCGACCGCTTTCAACATGAAGGGCTGACCCGGAAAACGGGCTGATATTGGGAGGACATCATGACCAGTTTCGACGCTCACACGGACGGCATTTCGACCCTGAGCCGGCGCGGCATCATGCGCCTCGGCGTAGGCGCTGCCGCGGGCTTGGTGGCCGCGCCCGCCATCGCCCAGCGGCGCTCACGTGTGAAGCGCATCCGCTACGCCCATTCGACGCCCACGACCCATGGCTGGCACCTCTGGGGCGAGCGCTTCAAGAACGTCGTCGAGGAGAAGACGGCCGGCGCGATCGAGGTCACGATCTTCCCGAACGCGCAGATGGGCAACGAGCGCGACATCGCCCAGGCGGTGAAGCTGGGCTCGCTGGAGATGGCCTCGGTCGGCGTGGCGTTGATGAACTGGGTGCCGGAATTCTCTGTCACCGACGCGCCTTTCCTCTTTAAGGACCGCAAGCAGTGCTACGCCGCGCTCGACGGCGCGTTCGGCGCCGAGCTCAAGAAGCGCTCGCTCGACAAGGGTTTCCTGCTGGTCGGCTGGAACGATCTCGGCTCGCGCTCGATGACCAACAACAAGCACCCGATCAACAGCGCCAAGGACCTCGGCAGCCTGAAGATGCGCGTGCCGGATTCGAAGTCCTATGTCGCGATGATGCAGGCGCTGGGCGCCTCGATCGTCACAATCGATCTGAGCGAACTCTACCTCGCGCTGAGCCAGGGCGTCGCCGACGGGCAGGAGACGCCGCTGCCGGTGGTCAAGTCGAACAAGCTCTTCGAGGTGCAGAAGTTCATCTCCAAGACCGACCACGTCCTGACGACCTCATATTCGATCGTCAGCCCCGCCGCCTTCGACGGGTTGACGCCTGACGAGCAGAAGGCCTTCACCGAGGCCGCCGACGACGCCACGCAATGGCTGCGGACCTATACCCAGAAGGAAGAGCTGGAGACGCTCGACTTCCTCAAGACCAAGGGCATGGAGGTCAACGCCTCGCCCGATGTCGAGTCCTTCCGCGCGGCCTGTTCAAAAGTCGTCACCGACTTCCCCGATCTGTTCCGGCCCGACCTCGTCAAGCTGGCGCAGTCGGCCCAGGCCTGAGCCCCGCCTTGCTGGCGACGCCTGCCGCAGGCGTCGCCGCCCGCTAAACAAGAGACCAGACCATGTACGAAAAAGAAGTCCAGATCATCACGCGATACGGCCGGCAGCACGCCTTCGTGGCCTGCCCGAACGAGGCCGGCAGCTATCCTGCCGTGATCCTCTACATGGACGCGCCCGGCTACCGCGAGGAGCTGTGCAACATGGCCCGGCGCATCGCCAAGCAGGGCTATTACTGCATGATGCCGGACCTCTACTACCGGCTCGGCCATCTCCGTTTCGACGTGGCGCGGCGCGATCCGGCGATGTCGGTCGTGGTTCGCGGCGCCATGGTCAGCCTGACCAATGCGATGGTCGCCGAGGATACGCGCGGCATGATCGCCTTCCTCGACGCGCAACGCCAGGTCAAGGCCGGTCCGCTCGGTTGCGTCGGCCACTGCATGAGCGGTTCGTTCGTGACCACGATCGCCGCGCAGTTCCCGCGCATGAAGGCGGCAGCCTCGCTTTATGGCGTCGACATCGTCACCGATAAGGACGACTCCCCGCATCTCCTGCTCGATAAGGTCGAGGGCGAGCTTTATTTCGGCTTTGCCGAGGTCGATCCGTCCGTCCCCGCCAACGTCATTCCCGATTTGCAGGCGGCGATCGACCGGACCGGCACGAAGGGAAAGATCGAGACCTATGAGGGATCGCATCACGGCTTCTGCTTCGCCGCGCGGCCCGATTACGACCCGATCGCCGCCGAACGGTCCTGGACCGTGCTGTTCGATCTCTGGGACCGCAACCTGAAACATTGATGCGGTCACTTCGGGTCGAGGCGGGATGAGGGAGACGACGATGGCGCTGCTGCCGATCGATAAGGGCGAACTCTACTACGAGGTGTCGGGCCGGGAGAATGGTTTTCCCGTGCTGCTGTTCGCGCCCGGTTTCCTGAGTTCGCGTATCGAACGCTGGCGCAGCAACCCGTCCAGTCCCGGCAAACCGCAGGCCTGGCGCGATCCGGCGCCGGTGCTGGAGCCGCATTTCCGAGTGATCTCGCTCGACGTCCGCAATGCCGGCCAGTCCTGGGCCGATGTCGGGCCGGATTACGACTGGTCCTCCTACACGGCCGATCACCTGAAACTGCTTCGCCATCTCGGCGTCGAGCGCTGCCATGTCATGGGCGGCTGCATCGGCGTCTCCTTCGCGCTCGCACTGGAGCAGGCCGCGCCGGGCATCGTTTGCGCCCAGGTGCTGCAGAATCCGATCGGCCTGTCCGACAGCAACCGCTCCGCCGTCGACGAAGAGGTCGCGCAATGGGCGGACAAGGTCGCCCAGCGGCCGGGTGTCGACCTGGAGCAGGTCAATTCCGCCGGAGCCCGCATGTTCTCCACGGACTTCATCTTCAGCGTCACCCGCGAATTCACCGGCCGCTGCGGCGTGCCCTCGCTGCTGATGCCCGGCGATGACACGATGCACCCGGTCAGCGTCTCGGCTGATCTTAAGCGCCTGACCGGCGCCGAGGTGATCGCGCCCTGGAAAGGCGATGATTATCGGGACGCTGCCATAAAACACACCTGCGACTTTCTACTTGCGCATGTGGCGTAGAGCCCTGGACCTCGGTTGGCGTTGGCCAAATCAAGCGCCGAAATAGATCGTCTGGACCGAAATAACGGAAAGAAGGCCGGCGAGCGCCGGGTAAAGATATGGGGAACAACGATAAGGACAGCGTCGTAGAGGAGTGGGAAGCAGAAGAGCGGACCTGGAACATGCAGGTCCACGAGCAACTTTCGATTCTGCCCGCCGCGCTGCGCCGTTTGGACCGCGGTCTCATCAGGGGGACCGAGCTGGTGCTTGTGGCGTCTGGCGTCCTGTTCACCTTCTTGATCGCCTATGACGTGGTCGCGCGTTACGCCTTCGGCGCCTCCTCGCTCTTCGTCAGCGCCGCCGCCAAATTCCTGCTGTTGTGGTTCTTCCTGCTCGGCGCCGGGCTCGCCTTGCGGCAGGGCAGCCATGTCGGCTTCGAGCTGGTCGCAAAGAGCCTGCCTCTCCCCGCATATCGCGTCGTGCGGATTGTGGCCCAGCTTGTCGCGCTCGGCTTTTTCGCCCAGATGCTGTGGAGCGGGGTCATCTCGCTGGGGCCGGCTGCCCGGCAGAACGACCCGGCGTTGGATCTCAGCCTGTTCTGGGCCTTCCTCGCCATGCCGGTGGGCTTCGCGCTGCTGATCTACCATCAGCTCGTGCTCATGCTGCTGGACCGTCTCGCGCCGCCGGAGCTCGCCACTCCATGATGCTGCCCGTCGTCGGAGTTCTCTTCCTGCTGACCCTGCTGATCGGCATGCCGGTCGCGTTCGGCATGGGTTTCGCCACTTCCACGTTCATGCTGTTCTGGGAGGGCATGGAGCCGACGATCCTGACGCGACGGTTCTATTCCTCGCTGGGGTCTTTCCCGCTTCTCGCGATCCCTCTGTTCACGATGCTCGGCATCCTTGCCGATCGCGCCGGCATGCTGCCGCGGATGGTGGTCTGGCTCCAAATGCTGCTGGGGCGTTGGCGGGGGGGCATGGCCTATCTCAACGTGCTGCAGTCGCTGGTCTTCGCCGGTGCCGGCGGCACCGCGGTCTCGGATATCGCCAGTACAGGGCGGGTGCAGATCCAGTTGATGGTGCGCGCCGGCTATCCCGTGATGTACAGCGCCGCGCTTACGGCGGCGACAGCGGTCATCGGGCCGATCATCCCGCCGAGCCTGGCGATGATCATCTATGCGATGTCGGTCGGGAACATCTCGGTGGGCGCGCTCTTCATCGCGGCGATCATCCCCGGGCTGCTTTTCACGGCCGGGTTCATGGTGATGACCTGGTACACGACGCGCCGCCACGGATACGGCACGGTCACAGATCGCCCGCCATTGCGGGAGCTGGTGCGCCACACCATCGCGGTCGTCCCTTTGCTGTTCCTGCCCGTGATCATTGTGGGCGGCATCGTGCTGGGTATCTTCACGGTCACGGAATCGGCGGGAATCGGCGTGGTCTACACGCTGCTCATCGGCTTCCTGTCGAAGCCGCGTCTTCGGTTTCGCGATATCTACGATGCCATCGTCTACAGCGCGATGATCAGCTCGGTTGTCGGAATGCTGCTCGCGACTGGCGCGCTGATCTCGTGGCTTTTCACCTTCGAAGGCGTCACGCAGACGCTAGCGGACTATTTGATCGCGTTCACCGACAGCCCGACGGTTTTTCTACTGCTCGTCGTCGCCGCGCTGCTGGTTCTCGGCATGGTCATGGACGCGGTGCCGATCATGGTGGCGGTCGCCCCGCTGCTGGCGCCGATCGCCGCTCAATACGGCGTTCCCGACGTGCAGTTCGGGCTGATCTTCGTGGTCGCCTCGATGGTCGGGATCGTTCACCCGCCGGCCGGCGTGATCCTGTTCATGACGGCCAGTCTCATGAACATTTCGGTCGAGCGGTTGTCGCTGGCGATACTGCCCTTCGTGTTCTGGCTCGTGCTTGTCGTCCTGCTGATGGTGTTCATCCCCGGCCTGACGACATGGCTGCCAGCGCTCGTCCGATCCTGACGGCGACAATCGAAACAAAAACATAAACGGGAGGAAGATGTGGTAGAGAAAATGACATCCGGGAGGGCAGGCGGGATCGGCCGCCGCGAAGCTCTCAAGCTCGGCGCCGCCGCAGGGGTGGGCCTGCTTGGCCTGCCGATGCCGGCGATCGGACAGTCGTCGAGGCGGTTACGCTTCGGACACACGGCCCCGCCGAACGCCGTCTACAGTGAGGCGATCAAGCGGTTCGGCGACGAGCTGGCGCGGCTGTCCTCCAACAAGCTGCGTCTGCAAGGCTTCCCAAGCTCGCAGCTCGGGCCGATCTCGGAGATGCTCCAGTCCGTCCAGGCCGGCTCGCTCGATTTCAGCATGGCGGTGCCAGCCTGGTACTCCAACTTCGTCAAGGAGATGAACGTCTTCGCGCTGCCCTATCTCGTGGGCTCGCAGGCGAGGCTGCGCACCGCGCTCGACGGCGATATCGGCGCCGAGATCGCGCGGATGACCGAGGCGGCCGGCCTCAGGGTTTTCGGCTACTGGTTCATGGGCCAGCGCCACATCGTCAACCGCGTGCGGCCGGTCAACAAGCCGGCTGACACTGCCGGGCTGAAGCTGCGCGTCATCAACAACGAGGTTCACATGGCGACCTTCAAGGCGTTGGGCGCGAGCCCCGTCGCTATGGATCCGTCCGAGCTGTACCTCGCCTTGCAGCAAGGCGTCGTGGACGGATTCGAGTTTCCGCTGCCGGACCTGATCGACCAGAAGCTGCACGAGGTCGCGCCCTTCGTCTCGCTCGACGCGCACACGAGTGATTTCTTCCTCGTCGCAATCAGCCCCGCGACCTGGAAATCGTTCTCCGCAGAGGAGCAGGGCATGGTCGGCCATGCGATGAAGACCGCCATGGACTGGCAATGGGAGGCCCAGCCGAAGGACATCGCGCGGGCGCGCGCGGCGCTGGAGAAGGTGGTGAAGGTCAACGACATCGCGCCGGAGAACCTCGCGCTATTCGTCAAGGCGACGGAGCCTGTCTACGCCCAGTTCGCGCCGAAGATCGGGCAGGCCTGGCTTGACCAGTGTACGGCCGCACTGAGAGGCGCTTAACGCCGAAGCTTGAGGCTACGCGCAAGCATGGCGAGCGGACGGTTGATTGGAAGGGACAGCATGACAATCAGAATCGCCGTACTGGACGACTGGCAGGGCGTGGCCGGCAAGAGCGCCGACTGGTCGGCACTCGCCGCCCGCGCCGAGGTCAGATTCCACGATGATGCGCTGGCTGACGAGGACGCGGCAGTTGCGCGCCTCGCGGATGTCGACATCATCATGTCGATGCGTGAACGCACGCCGTTTCCTGCCAGCCTGATCGCGCGGCTGCCGAAGCTGCGCATGCTCAGCGTCACGGGAGGCCGCAACAAGTCGGTCGATCTCAAGGCGCTGGCCGAACGCGGCATCGTAGCGACCAAGACCGAAGCCGGCGAAAACGGCGCCGCCACGTCGGAGCTCGCGCTGCTGCTTATGCTGGAAGGCTCGCGTCGGGTCGCCGCGGGCGACGCATCCATCCGTGCCGGCGGCTTTCAGGCGGGCATAGCGCCAGGCTTCGCGCTACAGGGCCGGACGCTGGGCTTGATCGGTCTTGGCCGGCTGGGCGCGATGATGGCGCGCTATGCCCGCGCGCTCGGCATGAATGTGCTCGCATGGAGCCCGAACCTGACGCCGGAACGCGCGAGAGAGGGCGGCGCCGAATGGATGGCAAAGGATGAGCTTCTAGCCAAAGCCGACGTCGTCAGCCTGCACCTGGTCCTGGCGCCGACGACACGCGGCATCATCAGCGCGCGCGAGATCGGCTTGATGAAGCGGGGTGCCGTGCTAGTCAACACCTCGCGGGGGCCGCTGGTCGACGAAGCCGCTCTCGTCGCTGCAGTGACGGAGGGTCGGATCGTCGCGGCGCTGGATGTCTATGACCGTGAGCCGCTGCCGCGCGACCATCCGCTGCGCAGCGCCCCCAACACCGTGCTCTCGCCGCATCTCGGTTACTGCGTGCAGGAGAACTTCGACGTCTTCTACCGGCAGTCGATCGAAAACGTCCTCGCCTTTCTCGATGGCAAGCCGATCCGTCCTTTGACGGACGGCGCCTGATTTTCACGATCCTTCACACCTTTTCGGGGCACCGACCATGAATGACATGCAACACAGCAGGCTGAAGCTAAGCCCCAACGCCGTGAAGCGCGCGGCCGCCACCGGCGACAAGATCAGGGGCTGCCATCTCACCTTCGCCGCCCCGCCGATCATCGAGGTGCTGGCCTCGATCGAGATCGACTTCATCTATCTCGACGGTGAGCACGGCACCTTCGATTTCAAGGATATCGAAGTCGCCTGCGTCGCCGCCGAACGCCACGATATCGTACCTATCGCCAGAGTGCCGGACCGGACGTCGGGCACGATCACCCGCTTTCTCGATCGCGGCGTCCGCGGCATCGTCATCCCGCATGTGAATTCGGCGGCCGATGCAGCCGAGGCGCTGGATTCGATCTACTTCTCGCCGGTGGGCCACCGTTCCTTCGGCGGCGGCCGTCCCTATTATCTCGCTATCGATGATCTGCCGAAGCATCTGGCCCACTGCAACACCGACATTTCGGTCGGCATCATGATCGAAAGCGTCGAGGGGCTCGAGGCGGCGCACCAGATCGCCGCGCTCGCGGGCGTCGACTATCTCAGCTTCGGCCTGAACGACCTGGCCCAGGCGCTCGGCTACCCCGGCCAGCCTACCCACCCGGACGTGGCACGGCAGGTCGAAGAGGCTTCGACCCGCATCCGCAAGGCCGGCAAGCCGATCCGCGAGGATTTCATGAAGGTCGCCTGGATCAACCAGGTCATCCTGTCGGGGATGCGCGAACTGATGGCGCGCCCGATCTCGCTGCCCTATTGAGCCGGGACGCCATGCAAACCTTCGCTATCGCCGAAGCCGCGCGCCTGCTCGGAGCGGCGCGCCGGGAAAGGCGCCCGCTCGCGGCCTTGCCCGCCGGTCTCCAACCCGAGAGCTTCACCGAGGCCGTCGCGATCCAGGAGGCGACGGTCGCGCTGCTGGGTGAGACGACGCCGGGCTACAAGGTCGCGGGGACGAACCCGGAAACGGCGACGTGGGCGCCGATCCTCGGCTCCCTGATGATTTCAAATCCTGGCCGTTTCAAAGCCTCCTCGGTTCCGCTTCTTGGCATCGAAGCCGAGATCGCGTTTCGGCTGAAGGACGACGTCAACGCCGCCGATCGCGCCCTCACGATGGCCGATCTCGACGCGCGCCTGATCGTCGTCCCGACCATCGAGATCGTTGACACCCGCTTCACCAGCTACCTCAACACGCCGCCGCTGCACCGTGCCGCCGACTTCATGTCGAATGGCGGCCTGGTCTATGGCGAACCGTGGCTCGATGCCGGGAAGCAGGACCTGACCAAAGTGGCGATCGAGCTCCGCGCCAGTGGGGTCCTGATCTGTGACACGGTGGGAGGGCACGGCGCCGCGGATCCGCGGATTCCGACGCTGGCCTTCCTCCAGGCTCCGAGGCGTCCAGATCATCTGCCCGCGGGAACGCTGATCACCGCAGGCTCCTATACCGGCCTGCTCTATGTGAAACCCGGCGACACCGTCACGGCCCGCTTCGCCGGCTATGGCGAGATCAGCGTGACCTTTCCGGCCTGAGCGCGGCGCGCGCGAAGGCCTTTCGATCGATCCGGCGCGGCCCGCGCCGCCGACAAGCCCCAGGAAAAGACCGATGACCGCCTTTACCCTGTGCAATCCGACGCAAATCCTGTTCGGCGCCGACCAGCTTGGCCAGTTGAAGAACCTGGTCGCGACCGGGACGAAGGTGTTGCTCCTTTATGGCGGCGGCAGCATCAAGCGCAACGGCGTCTATGACCAGGTCATGGCCGGCCTCGGGCATTGCGAGGTCGTCGAGTTTGGCGGCATTGAGGCCAATCCCGTCTACGAGACCATCCTGAATGCGGTGACGCTGGCGCGCGGTTCGGGCACGGAGTTCGTGCTCGCGGTCGGTGGCGGCTCCGTCGCGGATGCCGGAAAATTCCTCGCCACCATCATCCCGATCGAAGGCCCGGATCCCTGGGACCATCTTGTCGCGGGCGGAACGATCGAGCGGACCCTGCCTGTAGGCGTGGTTCTCACCCTGCCGGCGACGGGGTCGGAGAGCAATCCAGTCTCGGTGATTAGCAACAAGGCCAAGGGGCTGAAGCTGCCGTTTCCCAACGAACAGGCCCGGCCACGCTTTGCCATCCTCAACCCGGACTTCATGAAAAGCCTCGATCGCCGCCAGCTTGAGAACGGCGTGGTCGATGCCTTCACCCATGTCGTTGAGCAGTATCTGACCCTGCCGGTGAATGCCCCGGTGCAGTTCGGCTTCAGCGAGACCCTGCTCAAGGTGCTGATCGAATGGGGCCCGAAGCTGATCGAGACCGGCAGCGACGAGGCGCGCGAGAACGTCATGTGGGCGGCGAACCAGGCCCTGAACGGCCTGATCGGCGCCGGCGTGCCGCAAGACTGGTCGACGCATATGATCGGCCACGCCATTACCGCGCTCTACGACATCGACCACGCCCGCAGCCTGACGCTGGTGATGCCCGCGCTGCTGCGCTTCAAGTCCGCCGACAAGCGGGCGATGTTGGTGCGCTATGCCCGCAATGTCTGGGGTATCAAAGAGGCGGACGAGGCGAAAGCGGCCGAACTCGCCATCGCCCGCACCGAGGCCTTCTTCAGCCGCATGGGCTGCCCAGTGCGCTTCAGCGAGATCGCACCGACCGCCGTGATCACGGCCGACATCGTCCACCATCTCGAGCAGGCCGGCCACACGGCGCTCGGCGAGAAACAGGACATCGGCATTTCGCAGGTCCGCGACATTCTCGCCATGGCGGCCTGAGCCATGAGCATCATTCTGGGATCGGGCCCATATCGCTACGAGGCGCTGGAAGGCTGGGGCGCACTGCCCGAGGGCTGGATGCTGGGCGAGGTCGCGGCGGTCGCGGTGGACGATCGTGATCGCGTCTATGTCTTCAATCGCGGCGACCACCCGATGGTCGTATTCGATCGAGATGGGAAGTTCCTGTCGTCCTGGGGCTATGATCTGTTCAAACGGGCGCATGGACTGCATATTGGCCCCGATCAGTCGATCTACTGCACCGACGAGGGTACGCACACCGTCTGCAAATGCAGCCTAGACGGCAAGCTGCAGCTCCGGATCGGCAACCCCGGCCAGCCAGCCGCGCCGATGAGCGGCAGGCCGTTCAATCGCTGCACCCATACGGCGCTCTCACCCTCCGGCGAGATCTACGTCTCGGACGGCTATGGCAACGCCACGGTCCACAAATATGCGCCCGACGGCCGCCATCTGATGTCCTGGGGCGGTCCCGGCTGCGACGAAGGGCAGTTCAACCTACCTCACAACATCGCCTGCGACGCCGACGGCTATGTCTACGTCGCCGATCGCGAGAACCACCGGATTCAAATCTTCGACGGCAATGGCCGCTATGAAGGCCAGTGGAACAACCTGCATCGCCCGAGCGCTATGACGCTGACCGCCGGCCCGTGCCCGCTCTGCTTCGTCGGCGAACTCGCGCCCTACATGGCGGTGAACCGCGATACGCCCAATCTCGGACCGCGCATCAGCATCCTGCAGGACGGTAAGCTGGTCGGCCGGCTCGACGCGGTCAGGGGCGCGGGAACCGGCATCGGCCAGTTCACCTCGCCGCACGGCATCGCGCTGGATTCGCATGGCGATCTCTATCTCGGCGAGGTCACGGTCGCCTCCTGGCCGTCGCTATTTCCGGGGAAGCCATTGCCCGAGAAGCTGAACTCGCTGCGGAAATTCAGGCGCCTTCCCGCCGATTGAGAGGCGCGGCGCAGCCAAGACGACAACCAGGACGGAAGCCGACCCATGAAAAAGCTGATGAACTTCCCAGCGGATTTCGTTGACGAGATGCTCGACGGCCTGACCGCCGCATTTCCCGCCGCCTTCGTGCGCGACGGCGAAACCCGGCGCGTCATCCGGCGGGCGCAGGGCGCGACCAAGGGCAAGGTCGGCGTCGTGTCCGGCGGCGGCTCGGGGCATATGCCACTGTTCACCGGGTATGTCGGGCGCGGCCTTCTCGATTCCTGCTCGATCGGCAACGTCTTCGAGGGACCGACGGTCGATTCCTGCATCGAGGCGATCACGCTCGCCGATGGCGGCCGGGGCGTGCTGCGGCTCTACGGCAACTATGGCGGCGACCGGATGAATTTCGACATGGCCGGCGAGTTCCTCGAAGGCGAGGTCGAGACCACAACCGTCTTGGGCACCGACGACATCGCCAGTGCCGGCCCCGACGAAATGGGCAAGCGTCGCGGCGTCGCCGGCATCATCTACGCCTACAAGACCGCCGCCGCGAAGGCGGAGGAGGGCGCTTCGCTTGCAGTCGTGACCGAAATCGCCCAGCGCACGGTCGACGCCACGCGGACGATTGGCGTCGCACTCAGCCCCTGCCTGGTGCCGGGCGCCGCGCAGCCGAGCTTCACCATCGGCGAGGACGAGATCGAGATGGGCATTGGCATCCATGGCGAGCCCGGCATCTGGCGCGACAAGCTCAGGACAGCCGACGTAATCGCGGACGAGATGGTGGCGCGCCTTCTGGCCGATGCCCCGACGGGACGAGGGACGCGCGTGTCGCTGCTGGTCAACAGCCTCGGCGCGACGCCGCTGGAGGAGTTGCTGATCGTCTATCGTCGCGTCGCCGCAAAGCTCGCCGCGGAGACAATCGAGATCGTGCGGCCGCTGGTCGGGCACTACGCCACCTCGATGGAGATGGCGGGCCTTTCGATCAGCCTCTGCTTCCTCGATGACGAGATCGAGACGCTGCTCGGACGACCCGCAGATAGCCCGTTCTGGAGGGTGTCGTGACCTCGGTCGATCTCGCGGCGCTGGGCCGCGCGGTCGAGCGCATCAAGGCGCGAATGACCACGCTCGAACAAGAGCTGAACGTCGCCGATTCCAGACTTGGCGACGGCGACACCGGCGTCATGCTCGCCCGCGTCTTCGATGCCATGGCGCAGATCGACTACGCCGCACAGGCGGATATCGGAGCGGCACTTTCACAGATGGCGCGAAAGACAGCCAGCGCGACCGGCTCGAGCCTCGGCACGTTGATCGCGACCGGGCTCCTAACCACCGCCAAGCGGGTCAAGGGCGCGACAGAGATCCCCTTCGGCGACATTGGCGGTCATATCGCCGCGTCGGTCGAGGCCATGGCCGCGCGAGGCAAAGCCAGCCTCGGCGACAAGACCGTGCTCGACATCCTCGATGCACTCACCGACGCCTTGGCAGGCGCGAGCGATGCATCGTCAGCCGCGCGCGCCGCCACCGACGCCTGCCAGGCGACGCTTGATGCATTTCGCGACCGGCCCTGCAAGATCGGGCGGGCGCGCATCTTCGGCGACAAGAGCATCGGCATGGACGATCCCGGCATGCTTGCCGTCAACGGGCTGGTGCTTGCCATAGCAGATCCTGCCTAGAGAGAGATCCCGCTGGCTCGACGCGGAGCCTGACGGTCTCGGAAGTGGTTGCAGCCCTAAGCTCACGGTGACGGCTCGACAGGCCGGCGACCAGCGCAGCGAGGCGGCGGCTTAGCCGGCGCAGAGACGTATTGTCGAGGCATCACGCATGACACTGTTGAGCCGTTGCTATGATCTCGCCGACCTGCGCGAGGCCGCAAGGCGGCATCTGCCCAAAGGAATCCTCGAGTTCATGGATCGCGGCGCGGAGCGCGAGCTGGCGCTGGCCGAGAACGCGGCGGGGTTCAAGCGGCTGAAGCTGCGCACGCGCTTCCTGGTCGATCTCGAAAAGCGCGACATGAGCACGGAGCTTTTCGGCAAGCGCATTGCCTTCCCGCTGGCGATCGCGCCGACGGGCGCCGCCGGGCTGTGCTGGTATCAGGGCGAACTGGCTCTCGCCAAGGCCGCGGCGGCCTCGGGCGTGCCGTTCACGCTGACCGCGAACTCGATCACCGTGATCGATACGATCGCCCGGGAGGCGTACGGCCGGCTCTGGTTCCAGCTCTATATGTGGAAGTAAGAGGAGCTGTCGTTCCAGATGATCGAGCGTGCGAAGAGGCTCGGTTTCGAGGCCCTTGTGGTGACGATCGACTCGGCGCTCGGCCGCACGCGCGAATACAACGACCGCAATAGCTTCACCGACCCGATCTCGCTCAATCCACGCTTCGTCATGGACATGGCGCTGCATCCGCGCTGGCTCGTCGGCGTGATCGGGCGATACCTGCTCAATGGCGGCATGCCGCGCCATGAGAACTATCCCGAGCAATATCGGCGCCGCATCACCACGAGCCGGAGCAAGGGGCCCGCGACCACGCTGTCGATGACCTGGGACGGCATTCGCCGCATCCGCCAGGCTTGGCCCGGACCGCTGGTGGTGAAGGGCATCCTTAGCGGCGACGAGGCGCGTCGCGCCGTCGATCACGGCGCCGATGGCGTCGTCGTCTCCAACCATGGCGGGCGTGCGCTCGATTCCTCGATCGCGACGATCGACATGCTGCCCGAGGTGGTGAAGGCCGTCGGCAACGATGCGACCGTGCTGCTCGACAGCGGGGTGCGCCATGGCAGCGACATCATTAGGCGGTGGCGCTTGGCGCCAAAGCCGTCCTCGTCGGCCGGGCGACGCTTTACGGGATCGCGGCCGGCGGCCAGCCCGGTGCCGAAAAGGTGCTGAAGCTGCTGGCCACGCAGTTCGAGAAGAACATGAGCTATGTCGGTTGCCGCAGCATCGTTGAGCTCGATCGCGACATCTTCGCCGCTGTGCCGCGCTCGCCATGAACGTTTCCTCGATTCCGGCCGGAACGCGCTATCGCGTCGCCTGCCTGGGCTTCGTCTTCGATCCCTTCGCGCAGGCGGTGATGAACGCCATGGTGCCCGACGAACTCGCCCTGACCTATGCCGAGCGGCCGCAGGACATGAACGACGCGATGCTGACCGACAGCGACATGCTGCTGGTGGTGGCTCCCGTCACCGATGCGATGATGACGCGTGCGAGCGGCGTCCGGTTCATCCAGAAATGGGGAACCGGCTACGAGAAGATCGATACGGCGGCGGCGCAACGCCATGGCATCACAGTCGCGATCACCGCCGGCGCTAACGCCCACACCGTGGCCGAGCATGCCGTGACGCTGATGCTCGCGGCGATGCGGCGGATCGTGACCGCCGACCGCGCCGTCCGCGAAGGCCTCTGGATTCCGGCCGAACTGCGGCCGCTGTCGCAGCGGCTTTACGGCAAGACCGTCGGCATCATCGGCTTCGGCAATATCGGCAAGGCGCTTGCGCGACTGCTGCGCGGGTTCGATTGCACCGTGATCTATCACAAGCCCCGAGGGCCGGTCGCGGACGATGCGGCCTTTGGAGCGCGCTATGTCAAGCTCGACGAACTCTATGCCGCCAGCGACGTCATCACGCTGCATTGCCCGGGCGGCGCGGCCAACCGCCACATGATCGACCGGGCCGCGATTGCCCGAATGAAGCGCGGCGCGGTGCTCATCAACGTCTCGCGCGGCGAGCTCGTGGTCGAGGACGATCTCGTTGACGCCCTGCGCGGCGGCCAGCTCTCGGCCGCTGGCCTCGACGTCTTCGCCGAGGAACCGTTGCGAGCGGGCTCGCACCTGCGCGAACTCGAAAATGTGGTGTTGACACCGCATTCGGCCGGCAGCCTGGTCGACGACATCGCGATCATGGCCGCGCATTCCTTCGAGAACATGCTGCGCTTCCAGCGTGGCGAGGCCCTACGTGCCGCCGACCTGATCGTCGAGCCGACGCAACCGCGCCAAGCGTCGGCGTCAGGCGGGGACACGCCATGAAGATCTATGAGATTGGTCCACCCGCTCTCGATGCCCTTCGACAGGATCCTACGGACGGCGCATGAGCCGTCCGAGCGTGCGCAACTTATCTGCGTCGGATGGCGGCGGTCGGGCGCGTATTTATGTACCCGAGCGTTGCTGTAGCCGTTGGTCACATGGACCTCGCCCGAAGGCGACAGCGCCGTATGGGTGCAGCGGTTGAAGATGCTCGCTTATGAAGGGCTCGGGCCTGTCGCGCTCGCCGATGCGCGGCGGCAGCTTGCCGTCCAGCGAGCATTTGCAGACGATGTGGTTCATATCGTCGGTGCAGTAGATCGTATCGTCCGGCCCCATGCTGACGCCAGGGCATGCGCGAAGAGATCGCGCGCCCAGGAACTCAGGAATGTCCCGTCGCGGTCGAACACCATCATCGGGTGCCCGGCGGACCGGTTGAAGGCGTAGACGCGGTCGCGATTGTCGATGCCCACTGCAGCCACGTCGCCGAAGGGAAAACCCTTTGGCAGCCGGGCCCGGTTCTCATGGACCCGGTACGTATGATCGCCCGAACCGACGATGACATCGATGGTGGAGCCCCTGACCGGCAAGCTGCCAGTGCGAGAGGCGCACGGCGCTTCTCCAATAGCTCTGGTGTCGCAAGCGCAGGCCGCGGACGCTGTCGCTGGGGCGACATTTGGCTCCGCGGAGGTCGGCCGAAGGGCGCTCAGACGACGAGTCCGGTCACCGGGTCGATGATGTGCATCTGGGTCAGATCGATGGCAAGGCGAAGCGGTCTGCCATCCTGCGCCCCGGCCTGGGGCAGCAGCCGCGCGCAAATCTCGGTCGCGGCCAGCGTGAAATAGACGAAGGTCTCGATGCCGACCGGCTCGGTGATGTCGATGATCGTCTCGAATTCGGCTTGACCTGGCCGCGCGCCATCGGCCGCGGCGAAATGTTCGGGTCGCACGCCCAGCAGTAGGTCGCTGCGGCTTGCCAGCCCGGCGTAGCGCTCGGCGCGCCCGGCGGGAATCTCGAATGCGAGGTCTGGACTCTTCAGCAACAGCATCAGCGCGTTGCCACGCTGCTCGATCGCCGCCGGAATGAAGTTCATCGACGGCGATCCGATGAACCCGGCGACGAACCGCGTCCTCGGCTCGTGATAGAGTTCGTGCGGCGTGCCGATCTGCTCGATCTGCCCCTTGTTCATCACCACGATGCGATCGGCCAGCGTCAGAGCCTCGACCTGGTCGTGGGTGACGTAGACCGTCGTGGTCCTAACCTTCTTGCGCAGGCGCTTGATCTCGGTGCGCATCTGCACGCGTAGCTGCGCGTCGAGATTCGAGAGCGGCTCGTCGAACAAGAACACCTTCGGCTGCCGCACTATCGCGCGGCCCATGGCGACGCGCTGGCGCTGCCCGCCCGAGAGCGCCTTTGGTTTGCGCGACAGCAGGTCCTCGATGTTGAGGATGCGGGCGGCCTCGTCGACGCGAGCGCCGATTTCCGCCTTGGCCATTTTCTGCTGCTTCAGGCCGAAGGACATGTTCTCGCGCACCGTCATGTGCGGATAGAGCGCATAGCTCTGGAACACCATGGCGATGTCGCGATCCTTCGGCGCGAAGTCGGTGACCTCCTTACCGTCGATCAGGATGGCGCCGTCGCTGACCTCCTCGAGCCCAGCAATCATGCGCAGCGTCGTCGACTTGCCGCATCCCGACGGCCCGACCAAGGCCACGAACTCGCGATCCGCGATGGTGAGGTCGATGCCGCGCACCACTTCGACATCGCCGAAGCGCTTGACCACCTTGCGTAGATTGACTTCGGCCATCCGCTGAAAGTCGCTTTTTCAGTTTGAGAGATGAAGGCGAGGGAGAAAGGCGGGGCCGCGTGGCCCGGCCGGAATCTCAGGCCTCGCCGCGCAGGAACTTGGCGCCCTGCTGGTTGAACTGCGCAGCCGTGATGTTTCCACGCACGGCTTCCTGCCAGTAGGGCGGGATCTTGTCTTGGAAGTTCGTCCAGTGCGGGTGGTCGTAGGGCGGCGTCCACCAACTCTGGAGATGGTCCAGCGACATCTTGATGAATCGGTTGTTCTGAAAAATCGGCCGCTCCGACAGCGTCTTGCGCACGGGCGGCACCATGCGGTTGGCGGTGTAGAGCATCGCCGCTTCGCCGCTGGTGATGAACTTCATAAACTCGAAGGCGGCTTCCTTCTCCTTGCATGAAGCGACCATCATCGGGCCTTCGGGATTGGCGATCATGTGGTGCTGGGCGCCGACACGCGGGTTCTGTACTGCCTGGATCGAGTCGCCCAGGGCCGAGATCAACGCCGGGCTTGCATGTGGCCCGTAATACCACATGGCGCAGCGGCCCTTCTCCATCAGCGCATATAGTTCGCGATAGCCGTCATTGACCGCGGTGGGCTGGGCCGACTTGTCGCGCAGCACCATTCCCAGCCACTTATCGGTCACGGCGATCGCGGCGGGCGAATCGAAATCGACCTTGCCGTCCGGCGTCGCGAACTTCACGCCGGCGCTGGCCCAGATCGGGAAAATCACCTGGATGGCCGAGGCGGTCTGGCCGCGCATGGCGAAGCCGTAACGGTCGGGCGCCTTGGTCATCACCTTGGCGGCGGCGATGAACTGGTCGTAGGTCTCCGGCGGGGCGACCCCGGCTTCCTTGAACCAGTCGGCCCTATAATACAGGAAATAGGGAATGCTGGTCTGAGGCAGGAACAGGAAGGGCTGGCCCGGCTTCGAGCGGGTCTGCTCCATGATGTTGGGGAAGAAATCCGTCCTGTCGTCCCATTTCATGAACCGATCCTCGATCGGCTCGATGATGCCGTTCTCGAAATAGTCCTGCACCCAGTACTGGATGGTCATGATGACGTCGGGCGCGGCGCCCGCCGCATAGGACACGACCAGCTTCTTGCGAGCCTCCATCACTGCCATGTTGGCGTCGGTCTCGACCTCGATGAAGCCTTGCGAAGCATTGAACATCGCCACGGAATCGAGCGTGATCTTCTGGTGATTGGGATTGTCGGCCCAGTTCCAGAAATTCAGCTTCACCTTCTTTCGTATAGCCGGAGAAGCGATCTGGGCCTCGGCCGCGCCGATGCCACCCGCTGCCAGAGCGGCACCCGCAAGCGCCGTCTTCAGGGCCTGGCGCCGGGTGAGCGGATGCGCTCTGCCGATGCCACTGCGTGTCCTGTTCATGGTGTTCCTCCTGTAGAACGCCGGATTTCCGGCTTTGATTTTTGGTCTCGGATCTGGGCTTGCACCTTAGGCCAGGATTTCCAGCTTCATCCTTTGACCGCGCCTGCCGCGAGCCCGCTCATCAACATCCGTTGGAACAGGAGGAAGATCAGGGCCACCGGTAGCGTGCTGACCAGCGCACCGGCCGCGCTGACACCCCAGACGGCGGGCTCGCCGAGCGCGAACTGGCGCATGATCACAGGCAGCGTCTTCACCTCCGCCGTCGAGGTCAGCAGGAAGGCGAAGAGGAAGTTGTTCCAAGTCATGATGAAGGCGAGCAGCCCGCCCGCCACCAACCCCGGCAGCGACAGGGGCAGGATGATCCGCCAAAGCACCTTCAGCCGGCCGCAGCCATCGACCTGCGCCGCCTCGTCGAGATCGCGCGGCAGCGTCGAGAAATAGTTGATCATCAGCAGCATCACGAAGGGCGCCGAATGCGTCGCCTCGGCCAGGATCATCCCGAGATGGGTGTTGTTCAGCCCATAGGCGCGGAAGATCACCAGAAGCGGCACCAGCAGCACGACGCTGGGAATGGTGTAGGCTACGAGTATCGCCACCAGGAAGCTGCTGCGCCCAAAGAAGCGGAAGCGCACAAAGCCATAGGCGCCAAGGCTGGCGACCACCAGCGTCAGCACCATGTTGCCGGTGGCGATTATGGTGCTGTTGCGAAAATAGGACGCGAACGGCACCGTTTCGAACAATGCAGTGAAGTTAGCAAGCGTCGGCTCAGTCGGGAGATAGGTCACCGTCCTGGCGCTGCTGCTGACCCAGGCGCCCTCAGTACTCGCCTTCAGCTCCGGCGTGATCGACGCGATGAAGATCCATAGCAGCGGCCCGATCGAATATAGCAGCACGGCGGCAGAGCCGATCGCGACCCAGATGGTCCTGATGCGCGCCGCACGGCGCTTTGTGGGGTTCATGAGGTCTGCGACAGGACGGAGCGTGCAAGGTGGCGCACATACAGCGCCGAGAGCACCATCAGGATTCCAGCCAGCACGACCGCGATGGCCGACGCATAGCCGATCTGGAACTGATTGGTCAGCGAGAAGCTGTAGATCGCCTCGGTGTGGTTCGTGAAGCCAGGGCCGCCCGCCGTCATCACGTAGATCATGTCGATGTGGTTCGACATCCAGATCACGCGTAGCAGCATGAGGAACAGGATCGATGGCAGGATGTGCGGGATGGTGATGCTGCGGAACTGCGCCCAGCGACTGGCGCCGTCGACATCGGCGGCCTCGTAGAGTTCAGCCGGTATCGTCTGAAGCGCGGCCAGCAGGATCAGCGCCATCAGCGGTGTGCCGTACCAGACCATCGCGGAGACCACGATCCAGAAGCTCGCCACTGGATCACTCATCCAGGCGATGTTGCGTTCGATCAGGCCGGCTCGAATCAGCAGGTCGTTCACCACGCCAAAATTTCCGTCGAACATGAACAGGAATACCAGCCCCACCACTGCTGGCGGCGTGATGTAGGGCACCATCATCGCCGCGCGGACGAAGCCGCGACCGCGAAAATTCAGGTTGAGAAAGAGCGCGATCGGCAATGCAATGCACAGCTCAAGCGAAACGACGGCGAAGTCCCAGCGAAAGGTGCGCCACAGGCCATCGATGAAGACTTGGTCGCCCATCATTCGGACGAAGTTCTGCAGCCCGATGAATTTTGCGCGCGCCAGCCGTAGCAGCGACGCATCGGTCATCGAGAGATAGAGCGCCTGGATCGTCGGATAGACCGTAATTGCCGCAAGCAGAAGGCCGATTGGCGCGATCAACGCATAAGGCAGGAGGTCGACCCGTCGACGCCTTCGGGCTGGAGGGGAGAGTGCATCTGTCGCCAAGGCGGGACCCATCGTTCAACGTCTCTTCGTCGTCTTGAGCAAATGCCATATTGCCTAAAACGCTTGCGTTTGTTGCATTAGCTTAGCAATCGCCGAGCAAACTCAGGCGTAGCGGATTGAAGCTCTCTCTGCCTTCATTGGTTTTGTTAGGGCTAGCAGCTCCGCACTGCCATTTAAAATCGATTGTTATGGACCATTGTGATAGGCAAAAACAATCAGAGGGATGCGCCGCGCGGGATCCCGTTGTCGTAGTGCCGTGGCCGCTGCAGCACGGAAGCGCTGGCCCGACAGTGTTGACAGTTAGGCAGGCCCGCAGCGTAACAATCGGGTCGCGACAGCATACTCGAGTTAGGGCGTCGACTCATTACCGCGTAGCAAGATCCTGACGCATGCGAGCTTGAGGCTTGCGAGGAAGTTCTCCGCGAGCTTGTCGTAGCGTGTGGCGATGCGTTGAAATTGTTTTATCTTGTTGAAGAAGCGCTCGATCGGTTTCCTCTCCCTGTAGAGGTGGCGACTCAAGCAGATCGGGTCCTTTCGATTGCTCTTGAGCGGGATGTTGGCCCAGGCTCCGCGTTCACCGACGAGGGCGCGCAAGGCGTTGGCGTCGTAACATTTGTCGGCCATCAGCATCGCGCCGGGAGCGGGATGGCCAATCAGGTTGGTGGCGCTAGCGATGAAGCCGGCTTGTCCCGCCGTCAGCTCGAGCTGGATGCGGCGCCCTTGCGCATCGACGAGGGCATGGATTTTGGTGGTGAACCGAGCTGCTGCTTCCACTGATCGAGAACGCCGACGATTTTGTCGGTCGCGTTCATCTGAACCGCGAAATTGAGCGTCTGATGCTGCAGCACGACTACCCGCGACACGCGATCCGGCAGCGTCAGCTTCCGGCCAAGCTGGTCGTTGACAGAGCGTACGACGCGGCCCGTGACCGGCATCAATGGCGTGAGCAGCAGGGCTGCAGTCAAAGCCGCGACGCGCAGTGCAAGATTTTGCCAGCTCGAATCATTGAACGCCGGCGGTCAGCACGGCGATTAGCGGTAGCGCCTCAGCTTCTCATCCAAGCAAGGCCGACAAGATAAACACGAACATTCCGGATAATGCCTGGAACACGCTCTTCGGCCTCGTCGAAACCATAGTTCGTTAGGTCCCAAACCGGATCGTGCGCAGGATAAATCCTATGTCGGCACGACAAACTATCTCGGCACAAACAGAGCAAAGCGCCAATGCCTTCATCATCATCGCGCCCCACGCCAGCCCAGTACGCGGCCGTTTCGATGTTACGACTGAGGCACACTTCGCCATCATAGCCCGCCAATGTGTCTTGGTTGACGACTTTTCGCGCAAAGCGAGTGCCATGAAACAGCAAAGGTCGGTGGCCAGGAATGAGGCGACAGGCGCGCCTGACATCTGCGATCGTCCCGCGGTAAATCTCGAAACCATTGCCAGTATTTTCTTTCGCCCACCGCATACGGTACCTCAAGCCACAGCATTAGAAATTTACAATAAAATCACGTATTTTTCTTTTGAGATTACATGCGAACTCGGCGGCCTCGCTGCCGCACCCCCGAGAGATCGCGGGGAAGTACCTTGAGGGGGGCGGGGGGGCGCCGGTTCCCTGTCGCAATACGAGAGGCGGCCTGAGGCGCGTGCCAGGCCTTGGGTGCCGCGAGCGGGTGGCGGCCGTTCTGGTAAGAGCCGGCCATAAGCGGGACCACCATCACGCTGCCCTCCGCTCGTGCATGACGGCGGCATTGTGCGAGACCATCGCGCCGATGCGGGCAACCGAGGGGGGCAAGCTGGGGTCACTGGCGGTGACGTGAGGCGCGCGGGCGAAAGCCTGCGTCAGCCACTGCGGTGCGATAAGGCGCCGGACTTTAGCGGAAGGTTGGACCCGAAAATCGCGAATATAATTACTACCCTGAGCGACGTTGGGGTCCGGCTCCGGATCCGCCGCTCGCCGTTCGGCCTTGCGGCGGGCGAAGAGGGTAGACCGAGAGATGCCGAGCGCTGCTGCCTCTGCTGCCGCGGCGTCGCCTTTCTTCCTTTCCGGGACGCCGGCCGCCCTACGACGGGCGGTCGCTTTCGCCTTATCGTTGTCCTTCTTCCGAGCCCGGCGCATCGCACCAAATTCGGCCGGGCTCATGCCGGCGGGACGCATCGTGCGGAAATCGAGGTTCTCGCGTTCGTCGCGGGTCAGGCCAAGGAGGTTCCCGAGCCGCGAGGCCGAGAGGAACCGGGAGGCACTGACCTCATCGATCATCTTGTCAAATTCGTCAGGGCCAATGGTCGGCGCCCACCGACGCACCCAATGCGCGGCTGCGTTGGGTTCGACACAGGCGCTGACCGCTTTAGCGAATGCACTTTCGCAATAAGCGATGCCGGCGCTGGCCCTGTAACGGGCCAGCCGATCGATCTCGAAGAACCGGAACTGCAAGAAATTAAATCGCCAGCCCGCGGCTTTCGGGCTGATCGGTCGCTCGCGCCGGTTCATTTTTGCGCTGAGGTCGTGCAGCGCCGCGCCGAAGCCGGCCGGGCGCCTGGGCAGCCGGCCTGTGGGCAAGGCGGCGACCCTCGCCATCACTTTCCCCCCCGATAGCGATCGGGCGGCGGGGCCGCATCGGCATCGGCAACGGCCTGCGTGAGCGCGTCGATGGCGCCGCGGGCAATGCCGAGCGACAATTCCAGACGATTGGTGCGGCCGCCGCCGGCCGGGACGAAAAGAGCGATGATGCGCTTGTCGCCTTTACGGTTGTAGCCAGCGGCGACACCGCCGCTGGTGTTAGACCGGATAATCACAGGAGCACTCCCAAAGGGATGGCGGTGAATTTGAGGGGAGTGCGGCCGGTGCAGAGGAGCGCCACGCCGGCCGCGTCCCGTTTCCCGCATGGCGTCGGGAAACGGGTGTCTTGGCTAGGCGGCGAGGAGGGGACGCTTGGCGCGGGTCGTGGCCTCGGCGATGACCCTTTCGATCTCAGTATCGGTCACGCCGGAGCGGCCGCCGAACCGCACGATGGCGATTCGGCCGGCGCGAGCCTCGGAGTACAGCGTGCTGCGCGAGACCCCGAGGCGCTCACAGGCTTCGGCGATGGAAACAATTCGCATGGAAATCTCCGTTCGGGGGCCGGCGTGGGCCGGCGGCGAACGGGATCGTGCAGGGTTGGCGCGAGGGGCGTTACCGCAAGTCGAAAATTATGACCTGAGGTATCTTAAACAAGCCGCTCGATGGTCGGACCAAGTTTGGCAGCTGGGTCCTCTCCAAGGTCATCGAGATCGCCAGCGATCCACATCGCGGCCGCGAAGCGGACGAAAGGTCCGCGACGAGATTTGCGGGGGGGAGACCCCGTGAGGATGATCCACGCATCTTTGGCGGCGGAAATGAATTCGTGGCGGAGCGCCTCAGCCTGAGAGGGGTAAGGGGCGGCCCCAAGGCCCGCATGAAATGCATCGATCAGCTCATGGAGCCTCGCGGCTTGCGCGGCGATTTCGGCCAACGCGGTCGACTGCGTTTCCAGCGCCGTCATGAATTCGTTCGCCACAGCTCGGTGCCTGCTGCTGAGCTTGTCGAGAGGCTTCTTGTCGATAACATTCGCGTCGATCACAGGGGTGTCGCCGAGCACCGACCGCAGATTGAAAGCCGCTTTACGAGCAGACTTAAGTGCAGCGATTTCCTCGTGGAAACCTTCGATTTCGTAACTCCTGACGCGAAGTTGCGCTCGTTTCGCCAGAAGCAGCGCGAGATGCTGTAGGAACTCGACCATCGGCGTGCCGTGGAATTGGGGGAGCCAAGTTCCCGCCGCGGCGATCGATGCCAAGGTAAGATCGGCATGAATGTCGGCAGGCTCTGCCATTACACAGCCCTGATAGCGACGACCTTGCCACCGGACCTCAAACGATCCAGCTCGTCAGCCCACCACTGCGCCATCCGGACGCGTTCGTCCCAAAACTTCCCCCGTGCATAAGCTCGCCGAACAGCGTCGGTATCCTGATGGGCAAGGGCGGCCTCGATCGCGTCCGACGACCAAAGTCCGCTCTCGTTCAACAAGGTCGAGGCGGCGGCTCGAAAGCCGTGGGCGGTCATCTCGTCCTGAGCGAAGCCGAGCCGCCGGAGTGCGGCATTCATAGTATTCTCGCTGAGCGAGCGATGCTCGACCGGGCGCCCGTTACTGCCGCTCAGCCCATAGCCGGGCAACAGTAGCCGCCCCGCGCTACTCAACGGCCGAAGCCCTTCGATGATATCAATCGCTTGACGTGGCAGGGCCACCTGATGCGCCCGTCGCATCTTCATGCGCGTCGCCGGGATCGTCCAGATTGCTTTCTCGAGGTCAAACTCGGACCACTCTGCCTGCCGCAGTTCGCCGGGGCGCTGGAACAGCAGCGCCATAAGCTTAAGTGCCGCTTTGGTAACGGGCTGACCAGTGTAGCCCTCAATCGCCCGCAGAAGGCCGCCAAAGGCAACCGGGTCCGTGATAGCAGCGCGGTGTTTCACGACCGGCGCCATCAAGGCGCCTCGCAACGAGTAGGTCGGATCGGTGGTCGCGCGGCCGGTGGCAATAGCATACCTGACCGTCTCGCCGATTGTTGCCCGAAGCCGCTTCGCGGTCTCCCGACGACCTTTCGCTTCGACCCCCCGGATCACTGCCAGAACTTCCGGCGGTGTAATCGCGGCAATAGGACGCGGGCCTAGAGCAGGCAAGGCGAGATCGACGAGCCAGCGCAACTTCTCGAGCGTGCGGACCGCTTTGCCTTCTGCTTTTTTCTTAGCGATCAGTTCGGCGGCGATGACCCCGAAAGTTGCAGCGGCGGCAGAAGCGGCCGCCAACTTGTCTAGGCGGCGTTGCACTCCAGGATCAAGGCCTTCCCGCAACAGCCCGCGAGCGGCGTCCCTTGCTGCCCGGGCCGCCGCAAGGCCGATCTCGGGGTAGTTTCCGATGGAGAGCACCTTTTGCCTTCCATCGACCCGATAGGCGAAGCGCCACAGGCGGCTACCTGTTGGGGCGACCTGAACGTAGAGGCCGCCGGCGTCGGCAATTTTGCGAGGCTTATGGGTGGGCTTTAGCGCCCGTAGCGCGGCATCCGTTAGCGGCATGTTGGCATCGCCTTTGTTGATCTCGACGCGATACCAACAGCGATACCAACAACTTCGCTGGACGCCAGCGGACACCCTCGATCCGCTAAAGCCATGCACAAGCGAAAAAAATGCGCCGGAGCGGCGCTTTTGGACGATCTAGCACTGTGTCGGGGTGATTGCTGGCTCCCGGAGCAGGGGGCAAGTTATTGAATTTAGTGGTATAATTGACTTATAGCGGCGTCTGAACTAGCTCCTTACCGACAATTTCGACATTCAAGACAGTGGGTAGTTAGGAAAGGCGTTAGGATCGGATGGCGCGCAACCTCCTGACCACGGCTGCGATAAAGTCAGCAACCAAACCGAAAATCAGGGACGGGGACGGGCTATGGCTGCACAAAGCGGCGTCAGGTCGTCAGTATTGGGTTTTCATCTACACCCGCGCCGGCAAGCGACGCGAACTCGGGCTGGGCCGATATGGCGCCTTGCCGGGGGAGGTCGGCCTGACCTTGGCGCGACGCAAGGCCGACGAGATTAGAACTTTGCTCGCCGCCGGCCTCGACCCGTACACTGAACTGAGCAAGCGGAAGGCCGGCGAAGATCGCCCGACCTTCGGCAAGATCGCCGACGAATATATCGAAGCGATGAAGTCACAGTGGCGCGGTAGGCACACCGAGCCGAGATGGCGCCGCTTTGCTGATGTTCATGCGCTGCCGCTTCGCAAGATTCCGATCGCGGATGTAACGACGGACGACGTTGTGAAAATGCTCCGGGTGATATGGACGACGCTGCCGGAGACCGCGGGCAAATGCCGTGAAATGGCAAAGATGGTCCTCGACCACGCCAAGGCTCGCGGGCTGCGATCCGGTGACAACCCGGCACAGTGGAAAGGCCACATCGACCAAATCTTGCCGAAGCGCGACGCCCTATCCAAAGAGAACCACGCGGCGATGCCTTACACGGATGCGCCCGCGTTCTTTGCCAAGCTGGCGGATGAGACGAGCGTCTCGTCCCAGGCTCTGGCCTTTACCATCCTCACCGCTGCACGATCGGGCGAAACTCGCGGCGCCTTGTGGAATGAGATGGACATGGACGGCGCGCTTTGGGTCGTGCCGGCGGCGCGCATGAAATCAGGGAGAGAGCATCGGGTGCCCCTCTCTCCCGCGGCTGTTGGTATCCTGCAGGCCATGATGGCCCGGTCTGTGAGCGACTACGTGTTTCCCGGCGGTCGAGACAAGGCGCCGCTTGCTGACGTGTCGCTGTCGAAGCCGCTGGGCAAGCTCGGGGCCGGGGCCTTCACGGTTCACGGCTTCCGATCTGCATTTCGCGACTGGTGTGGCGAGGCCACTGATTTTCAGCGCGAGGTTGCGGAGGCCGCGCTTGCCCACTCGGTCGGCGACGCCGTCGAGCTAGCCTATCGTCGAGGTGACGCTTTGCAAAAGCGCCGGAAGCTTATGGATGCTTGGGCGTCGTTCCTCTTAAAGAATGACGCAATCGGGCATCGCTAAGCCGGCCATAGGCTAATTGTGGACAATAAGGAGTAGGAACCGCCATAAGCTTAGGGCTGTCGCTCATGGCAGCATCTTCCCCGAGGAAGTCATGCTTACCAGCGCTCCCAACAATGACAATTTGCCGGCTCTGATCAACATCGGCGAGGCCGCCCGCCTCACGTCGTTGAGCCGGCCTCAAATCAATATCCTTCGCGGAGACGGTCGGTTTCCGGAAGCCGTTCGGCTCGGCGAACGCCGCATCGCTTTCGTCCGCGGCGAGGTTCACGACTGGATAGCGGCGCGGATTGCAGCCCGGACGGGGAGGGCGGCGGCATGAGCCGCACCGACCAATTACAGGCCGCCCTTACCGCTCTAAACGTAGAGATGGTCGCGAAGCTCAAACTCGAGGCTGACGACCACTGGCCAGATTTCTGCAGCGATTACGACGAGCCGGAAGCGCGGCGCCAGCATAAGCGTCTCGTCGACCGCTTGGCCGAGACGAACAGCGGGATTCGTCCGATCGCGCCTTCCTGAACGCCGTCCCCGGCGCGGCCACCGCCCGGTCGAAACCCGTTGCCGCAGCGCCGCGCCGGGCTGCCTCCCCCGCCACGAACCCACCGCAACCTGCGCCGATCCCGGCGCCGGATCGCCCCCGCTTGTCCGGCAAAAGGAGCTTCCATGAAGATCACAGAACTGCGCCCCGAACGCGATCGGGGGTCGGGCTCACTGCTCGCCAGATTTGACCTGCAGGTCACCGACGGCCTTCGCATCTTCGGACTTCAACTTCGCCAGCGCGCCGACGGCTCATATCGGATCGCCGCGCCGAACCTATCCGGCCGGCACGTCGCAACCTTCACGCCGCCCGTCGCCATCGAAATCACCGCCGCCGCCGTTGCGGCTTACCTTGGAGGGCCAGACGCCCGTGACCATGCCCGCACCTGATTGCAGCGCCAAGCCGCTTGTCGACCTAACCGCTCTGATCGGTCCGATTAGGCCGTCCGATTGGGATGTCGAAAATCCTGGCCCGGAAACCGCAGACGACGTCGAGTGGCTCGCGCGAAAGCAGGGCTGCGAAGACCTGTCTTATAGCGTTGAGTTATCAGCCTATTTGGATCGCCAAAGACTAGCTGACTTTGACCGAGAGATCGGCGCCGCCGCCCGCGGCACTAGGCTCGACGTCGTGGCAAAGTTATGCGGTCTTAAGAACACCATGGACCTGAGGCGGGCTGCTCCTACAGCAGCCAATGACAACGCTCGTGTCTCCACATCCGTTGACGCCGAAACGCTGCTCGGCATGGTCTTTGCCCCGATCAAGTATGTCGTTCCTGGCTTCGTCGCTGAGGGCCTGACGATCCTTGGCGGACGGCCTAAGCTCGGAAAGTCCTGGCTCGCTCTCGACTTCGGTATTGGCGTCGCATCCGGCGGTGATTGCCTCGGCACGACCTGCGGTCAGGGCGATGCGCTGTACCTAGCACTCGAGGATAATCAGCGTCGGCTTCAAGACCGGCTGCGGCTTGTACTCCCCCAGCAGGGTCGTCCCGACATTCGGCGCCTTACGCTGGACACCGAGGCTCCCAAGATCGGCGCTGGCCTAATCGAACGCCTAGACGCCTGGCGCCTTTCGGTCGAGCTACCGCTGCTCGTCGTGGTCGACACCCTAGCCATGGTTCGGCAGCCCAAGGGCCGCAATCAAGATTCCTATGCAGCCGATTATGATGCGCTGTCTCCGCTGCAGCGTTGGGCCAGCGAGCATCGGATTGCAGTCGTCGTCGTGACGCACGTCCGCAAAATGGAAGCGGAAGACCCGTTGGAAATGATCTCGGGCACGAACGGCCTAACCGGTGCGGCGGATTCGATATTGGTGCTCACGCGCACTGCGGACGGGCCGAAGCTCTATGGACGTGGCCGCGACGTCGAAGAAGTCGAAAAGGCACTGCGGTTCGATGCCGGCCGTTGGTTTGTCATTGGCGATGCTGCTGACGCCAAGCGATCCGATGAACGGCGGCAGGTCATGGCCTCGCTGAGGGCCGGCAACCGCTCACCCGGCGAGATCGCTAAGGACACCGGCATGAAGTTGGCCAACGTCCAGTACCTGCTCGGTAAAATGGTTGAGGCGGGTGAGGCAGAAAAAGGGGGGTACGGTCTCTATGTACCCCCCTCAGAGTGCTAAGACTCCTCAGTCTGAGGACTCTGAGGAGTCTTAGGTACTTACATAAGAGCGAAACGGTCGTTGTAATCTGCAACGCCCGTCTGGCCGGCAAGCGGCGGTCAGGACCGCTGCGCTTTCTTTGCTCTTAAAGTCAGGACCGCCTTGATCGCAGACTGCTGAACACTCGGATCAAGCTCGCTCTGACGCATTGCGTGCACGGCCGACATTTTCCGTACCTCAACGTCGCATTGCCCTCTCATGGCCAAGGCGATTGTAGAAGCGTCTGAAATGCCATCATCGAGGCGTTGAGCGGATCCCCAAAGGCACGACGTCAAGCTTTCCAGTGCGTCCTTCGCATCAGCGCTTCCGGGCCTTTCTGACACGCAGCCCTGTAATGCGGTCGCACACATAAAGGCGACTAGGTAGGATCGAGACACTTGCTAGGCGCGCTCAACAAAAGGTTTCGCAATTATATGCGTGACTTTTACGATCGCGTAGCCATTTTTTGCGACCTCAGCAACAACACGGGCGTCGATGTCCTCTAGTTCATCTTCTTCGGTGACGTCCCATGTCGCGTCGCGGCCCATGTAGTCGGGTACATGCAGCCGGCTTTGGGCATAGACAACGTCTTTCATCGCGACAGACTTGCCGTCGATCATTTTCGTGAATTTGACCAAGATCATCGTGCTTCTCCCGCTGCCCATACCGACCGTCGCACGGATCGCGAACCCTACGCTACGGGCTGCACTCTCTGACGGGCGCTATCCCTGCGGGCCACACTGGTAGCGGACCTACGGCCCGTGCCCGTCCACGGCCCGCACTGCCCCGGCGTGATGCCATCGGCGCGAGTGGCGACCCTACCCCCCCCCCAGGCAAGGGACCGTGTGATAAATATCACACCGCCTCGGACGCAAGACCCCCAGATGTCCGCAGCCGCGGACTCCGAAAAGGGGGTAACAACTGTTACGAAAGGTAACAAGAAATGGCCTCTCAAAGCGAATATGCGGCCCATCGCGGCGTCAGCCGCAAGACGGTCACCGTGTGGAAACAGCGCGGTTTGCTCGTTTTAAACGCAGATGGCAGCGTCAACGCTGCCAAAACCGACGCATTTATTGCGAACCACGGTGGTAACATCACTCCGTTACCATCCCGGGCAAATGTGTTACCTAGAGTGCCCGCGGATGTCCCCAAGGTAACAACCAAGTGCCCCCACTGCGGACACCCCACTTTGCCAAGTCGTTGAGTTCGTTAGGGCAAGGTGCCCGCAGGCTGGGGACAGTGCGGACGCCGGCTGGGGACAGTGCGGACACCTTGCAATCCCGTTCTGGATCACGCAGCACTGGCCGCTACGACAAATCTGGAGTTGCGCGGTGTCTATGAGTTTCGAGGAAATCAAACAGGCTTCGAAAGAGAAGTTGGATTTTGATCGCCGACAAACCAGTGAAATATCCGAGACAACACCGCCTGCGATAACGTCAGCGATTATTGCTTTTGCACGGGGATTTTCAACGGGCGCCCCCGATTTCGTCAGCGTAGCGCCAGACCAATTCGGCACTTACGGTTGGTGCTGTGATGGTGTCCGAGCAAAAATTGCGACGGATGGCGGCAGTGAGGTTTTCGGTTGGACGATTTGGGAGTGGCCGCAAGTCCTACTCACTGCCGAATTCCACTGCGTTTGGAAATCTGACGACGGGGATCTGGTCGATATAACGCCAAAGCCTCAGCATGAAGAACGAATACTTTTCGTCCCTGATCCTAATTATAGTCCCGAATTCAATTTTGATAATCGCCCCGGAAACAAACGTGCTAGTTTATTTGAAGAACCGGACACTTATGAGATTGCCGATCAGAAAATCAGCAAAATGTCTGCGAGCCAACTAAGCTACGAGACTCGGCGATCCGAAAAAGCTGGCCTTTCACTGCAAGAATTTATTGCTAAAAAGCATGTTATCCATCCTCTTGCTGCGGCCATTGACGATTTTATACTGCAATACGAAGATCATGACCGTGAATTCGATAGCTTCGGAGTGTCGGGGCAGGTCGCGGTTACAAATAGCTTCATAGCCAAGGCAAAACGCTTGAATGAGACTCTTTTGAAGGTGCGGCGGCTTCATAAGGATTGGAAAGGCAGCAAGAGTTAAATGCGATCCCGCGCGTCAACGCTCCAGCATTTGGCATAGGTGCGCCCGCATGCGCTACGCGGCCCGATCTGTGGATAACGGGCAGAACAACCGCGCAGCGACGCCGTATAGGCTCGCTAATCCGCATAAGTTGCAGATTTTCCCGAAGCAATTTTTACGCGCTCTCCAACCCGTTGATTCCGTTAGGCAATCCAGAACGGCGTTATGAGGCCATGTGTTATAATTCCAAAGATTAGGAAATGGCCTGATCGCGAATGCGCCGCCAGCGCTAGCGAAAGCCCCGATGCCGCACGCGTCCCACTGGTCTCCCGTTGTCAGTCATCATCTAGGCAGCCTGCCGTTCCGAGTTCCTGCGAACGACAACACCCCGGCGGCCCGTCGCCGCATTCTGGAGACCTGGCGCGCCATGGCGCCCGAGAATGACAGAGCGATATTCTCGCGTCGGGCTGCGACTGCCGCGCCCCGGATGGCGGGCCTTGCTGCCGAGTTGGCCGGCCTGATGGTGTGGAAGCGCCTGCGTGAAGATTCTGAAAGCGATGGCGTCGGCTCGAACTGGCTGGCCGCGCATGAGGCCCCCTCGGCCGACAACGCGCCGTCGCAGTCGCCGCTCGTCGAGTTCGTAATCAAAGAGGACAGCGCCGAGGCGCTTTTACGCCGCCTCGGCGACTACGAGACCGCGGCGCGCGAGGACGTCATTTTGCGTCGTAACGTCGACGGCGGCTTCGACATAGCGGAACGGCGAACGTCGGTTGTCATCACCGGCCAACGGTCAGGCCAGTTCGAACGCTACCCCGAAACTCGATTCCGAAAGAAGCCGCGGTCGCGCACGAAGCTGGTCGCGCCAGGCGGGCTTCGCCGCTGCGGCCTGGCAGTGTTTTCTGGCCCGGAACACCGCGGCAAATCCGAACCGCCCACCGTGCGCGTCGGCACCCTCGGCTACCTGACGAGGTCTGGCGCCTTCGTCCGGCTCGATGCGGAGTGGGACCACGTAGAGCGCACGAGCAGCACCCCGCCAGCGGCCGCAGTCGTCGACCCAGACACGGTGATTGATGCGCGTCGCCGTATCGGCCGGCTGCTTTCGACGCTCGGCGAACGCGACGTCCTGGCGCTGGACGTCGCGTTGCGCGCCGAGAATTTCGCCGCGATGGGAGCGGCCCTCGGCCACGCCGGTAGCTATGCGCCGAAGGCAGCACGTCGCGCCCTCCTGGCGGCGTGCGAAGCTTTAGGTGCCGCCCTCGAAGAAATCGACGCCGCCTGACCGGGTTCGTGTCTCGGAATTGCAGCGTGTCGCAATGTATATAAGCGGCAATCAAGCCCGCGACGATAATCCGCCCGCCACTCCAAGGAGTTGGCGGGCTTTTCTATTGCCTCTCATTTCCACGTTCGCGAAGAACAGGAGAACGATATGTCCGACGTCCGCCGATGGCGCACGATCGACGCCGCGCGCGCGGCCGATTGTCCGTATCGCCACTTTAGTACGCTGCTCGATCGCCAAATCTTCCGCCTAGCCGAAGATGACATCGCCACGACCGGCCCCGGCCACAGCCGGCAGTTGACCCGCGAGTCGGTTTTTAGACTGGCCGCCACCGTCGCGCTTGCTCGAGCCGGCATCAACTACAGGCTAGCCGTCAAGATCGTCGACGACTTCGCCGTGCTCGGCGCCGACGACGACTTCCCGACGACGCTCGTCGCCGACCTGGCCAACGGCGGCCGGATCATCAGTGCCGGCGAGACCGCGTCGATCGCGCTCGCCGTTGACCTTGGCCCGATGTTCGCGGCCGTCAACGATCGCCTTTCCAAACTGGACCCGACATCATGACCAAGAAATTCTCCATCGACCCAGCGCGCGTTGAGCGCCTGACGTCCCGCAAGGACGCGTTGTTCGAGGTAGCGCGAGACGCCGAGCGTGAACGCAACGAAGCGATCGCTTCCCTAAAGGCGATCGAGACAAGTCATGCGCTCTCCCGCGAGACCGTCCGCCGTTGGATCGCGCCGCCATCAGAGGTCGCCAAGCTCGCGCAGTTGAGGGCGGATTTCGAAGCGGCCACGCGCCGAGCAGCGTCGGCCCTTGCCGACGCGCAGGCCTACGGCCGGATCGCAACATCCGTCGCCGAATACGCCAAACCCCGCCCCGCCACCTGGCGCGATGCGATGGGGGGATTCTGACATGGCCAGCAAGTCAACCACAGGCGGCTTGGCCGCGTCGATCGCCGCCGCCAATGCAGCAATCGAAACGAAGCGCGCGCGCATCGCCGAACTACAGGGCCACCTTAGTTTTCTTGAGACCGCCAATGTCAGCTTCGACGAGGTCGAGAGGCGTGTCGACCGCGCCATCGCATCCGCGCAAGGACGAGGTTTGCCGACACAGAACGGCCTACGGTCGCGCCGCGAAGGCGATTGGGAACGGGAGTTCAACACATCAGCAGCGGGACATTCCGGCACGGCTGGCGGCCCGCGGATTGACGCCCGGCCGTTCGATTTCTTCGCGATCCTGGCGCCCGACGCACTGCGGACCGCTTTGCTTTCAGGCTATCTGACCGGGTCGGTTACGGAGCCTGACCGGGCCGCAGAGATGGCGAAGGCCGAGGCCGAGCTATTCGAGTCAGAGTGCCACGAAGAAATCATGTGCCGTGGGTTCGACGCCGTAATGGGCCGAGGTGGCGACTTCCCCCGCCGTGAAGACGCGCAACCCGCGATTCTTTGCGCTCCCGATCATGAATTGGAGTCCGCATGCGTATCCTAAACGGGACGGAACTGCGCCTGTATGGCCCGGTCGGCTATCTCGACGGCAGCGAGGGATTCACCTCCGCAGATGTTGTCGACGCACTGGCCGCAGTTGGAGGGGATGCGGACATAACCGTTCGCATTAACTCGGGAGGCGGTTGGGTGCATGAGGGCGTGGCAATCCACACAGCCCTTGCGGCCCATAAGGGCAGGGTTGCTGTTCAGATCGACGCCGTCGCTCTTTCGGCCGCTTCCCTGATCGCCATGGCAGGTGACGAAATCACCATGGCGACGGGCGCCCTGATGATGCTCCATGACCCGAGCGTGATCACAGGCGGCAACGTCGACGACCACGGTCGCAGCATAGAGCAGTTGCGAGCGACAGCCGCCGCGATGGCCGATGTTTACGCCCGCCGTACACGCCAGTCGGTCGCAGCGATCCGCGCGGCTATGTCTGCCGAAACGTGGATGACTGCCGACGAGGCTGTCTCTCAGGGCTATGCTGACCGCGTCGGCAGCGCACCAGCCAAAACCGCTGCGTCGTTCGACCACAGCCTCTATTCCCACGTTCCGTTCACAGCGCTTGCCGCAATTGCTGCACAAGCCCGCGCCGATTCCCCCGCGGGCCGCGCCAGCGCTGCCGGATGGGCGAAAGCAGCGGCCAAGCTCAACGGTCCCGCGGCTGTCGACGTCGATTCCGCAATCGAGCGGGCCGAAGCCATTCGCGCTGCGGCTGCCGAGCGAGGCGTGACGGCTCTAGGCGAGGAATTGGCCGCCGGCAAACTGCCGGTCGCCGAAGCCCTGGCGCGCCTTTACCGGTATCCCGCCAAGATTGTCATGACATCGGCGCTTGCCGGCGTCCCGACGCTTGCGGCTACGCTTGCGGATCGGCGGGGCGTGCCGTGATCCGGAACTTTAAATGGGCGCCAAACGAAAAGACGTTGGCCAGGTTCAGCGTCGAAACGGGCGGCATTCTTCTGCGATCCGTCACGCTGAGCATCGGCGGAAATGGCGGCTACAAGATGTCGCCGCCAAAATTCGGCGGTCAGGCCGCGTTCGTCGTCCCGCCTGACATTTGGGCTGAGGTCCAAGACGCCGCGGTCGCCCGATACGAGCGCCATCGGCGCTCACTGACACAACGCCCTGCGGTCATCGCGGCGGGCTGATCCTTCCCAACATCACCTTCCCCACGCCGCCGGCATCCGCCGCGGGCTTTTTGCATTGCAAAAGGTGCCTCCGCGCCCATTCAAACCACAATATCGGCACCGTCCCCGACGACCCGCGCGCGTGGCCGATCCGTCCACACTCACAATCAACCGCGTCGGCCTTAGCCCCGCGCCGCCGCGCGCTTGCGGCCGAAAGGATTTCCCATGACCCAACGCATTCCAGCCAAACTCGATGTAATCCGATACAGGACCACATTCTCTCGGCTGACCAAGCCGAAGCGCCAAAGAATTTCTCAGCTACAATCTGCACTAGCAGAGCTTACGTGCCCAAGTGATAACGCCGAAGACGTCACCCTGCGCGCTGATCGTGCCATCGCCAAAGCTGCGCGGAGGCTGTCGAGCCGAAATGCTTCCGATCCCGCAGAAACTGAATGGCGGGAATTTTATGGGTACAGGATTCTGGCCGCCCCCGATCACGGGGTCGACGGTGAGCGCGCTGCCAAGCTCGCAGACATCGCAGACGAGTTGCTACAACTCGAATGCGAGGAAGAATTGTTGTTCCGCGCATATGAATTAGCGACTGGCTACAGCCGGTCCGACAACGCATCCCTTCGCCCCGACGCGCGGGATGATATTCAACGCGCGGGTGGCAACGATCTCATGTGTTGCTTGAGCGGGCCGGCACATGGGCGATTTCTGATTCAGAGAATGCCGGCGACGACCGGCGGCACGGATATCCGTTCGGTAGATTCCTGGTCCGCACTGGAGCCGCCGCTCACACCGGAGCAAACAGCGGATATTCGCACGCGCAGTCGCGCGCCAAGGACACTGCACCGATGACTGACATGCGGGCGCGGGCCATTATCGAAGCCGTCGACAAGACGGGCAAGACCTTCGACAATATTGCCGGGAAAATGAAGGCTGTCGACAAGGCTGCGGCCGCGCTCGGCAAGGCGTCGGGCATGGCCAAGCTCGGCAAGCAAGCCGACGCCGTCGCGGCGTCACTGCAGAAGGTCAGCGCGATCGACGCGTTTCGCGGATCGCAGGCCAGCTTTACGGCCGCGCGCACCGCGTTTCGCGACGCGTTGGCCAATGTCGCCCGTCTCGGCGCCGAAATGGCCAAGGCCGGCAAGCCGACCGCCGCACTCGGCCGGGGATATGCAAAAGCGCAGCGCGAGGTCCGCAGCGCGTCGGCCGCATTTGAAGCGCAGAAGTCCGCCGTCATCGCGAACAAGCGCGCGCTCGAGCAGGCCGGCGTTCCACTGTCCAAACTCGCCGCGCAAGAGCGTCAGCTAGCCGCAGCGACGAATACCGCCACGGCGGCCCTGCATAAGCGCCAGGCGGCTTTGATGCGGTCGCAGGGGCGCAAGGAAGCGGCCGGTGCGCTTGCCGCGGGAGCGGGCGCGGGCTTGGCCGCGAAGGCACCGGGCTTCATTGGAAAGGTAGCATCGACGGTTGCCGATTTCGACATCGCGATCCGAAAGCAGCGGGAATTCACTGACATAAGCGAGGCCGCGCAGAAGGGCGCACTGCTACCCCAGGCGAACCGGATCGCGCAGGCGACGCAGTTCAACAATCTCGACATCGTCAAAGCCCAGACTAAGGCCATGCAGGGCCTGCCGTCCAATATTACCGGCGATCTAAAGGCCGAAATCGGTCAGGGCATCATCGAGAACGTCAAGAATTACGCTCTCGTCATGGAAGCCGATATGGAAAAGGCCGCGGAGGCAATCCGCAGCTATTTGCAGTCGACCGGCAAGGACATTTCGACAAAGGAGAAAGCGCTTTTCGAGGCCAACAAGGCCACCAATCAGCTTGTCAAAATGGCCAAGCTCGGCGGCATGTCGGACGAGGACGTTCAGCAATATATCAAATACGCTGCCGCATCCGGCACGGCTGCCGGACTGACGCCCGAATCCATGATGTCGATCGCGGCCGTCGCCAGGCGCGCGGGCCTGCGCGGTGACGAAGCCGGCACGTTCATGCGATCTACGGCGTCCAAGCTTGTCGCCCCGACTAAAGACGGGCTTGCGGCTCTCAACGCGGCAGGGATCGACTATAACAAGTTCGTCAAGATGCCGGGCAGCCTCGACGTCAACGGCCTGCAAGGTCAGTTCCGCAATGGCATGGGCCTCGAGTTCACGCCGCAGACCCGCGCCAATCTCGAAAAGGTCTTGGCGGACAAGGGCCTGATTGGTGACAAGGGGAAATTCACGACCGCTGTCACCGAGGCCGTTGAAGGTCAGATGGGCAAGACGAAAAAGGGGACGATGAAACCCGCCGATCGGGTCAACGTTGCCAAGGCAGCCGGCAAGTTCCATCAGATGTCCGCCGAGTCCGTCGACGCTGAAGGGCTGCTCGACGCGGTCATGCAGTCGAAAATGACGCTCGCGCAGTTGAATGCGTTCCTGACCAACAAGCATGGTGGCAAGGGCGCGATCACGGCGGCGCAGCGTGACGAGTATGTCTCGAGCCGAAAGGCTTTGGGCGGCGCCGGGGATGATCCCGACTTCGCGAAGAAGAAAGCCGACGCGATCATGGCCGGCGTTGGCGGTTCCTTCGAGCAGGCAAAAGGCGCGATCGAGCAGTTCGTCTTGTCGGTTGGCAGAGCCAACGAAGGGCTGATCAAGTTTGGCGCCGATCAGTTTTCAAATGGCCTCGGACTGTTCGACAAGTTGCCGGACGGTGGGAAGCAGGCTCTGTCGCTTGGCGCAGGCGCTGCGGCCCTCTACGGCGGCGCTAGAGGAGCGATGAAGCTTTCGGGCCTCATCACAGGCGGTGCCGCCCTTGGCGCGTCAGCGGCCGCTCTGGATGCGTCAGCGGCGGCATTGACTGCGGCGGCCGTGAAGCTCGGTGGCGGAAGCGTCGTCAACGACGTCATGAAGAAAGGCGCGCCTGGCGTGGCCATCGGATCGGCTGCGTTGGGTGGCGCCGCTATCGCTGCCGTTGTCGGAACTACGGCGATCCTGCTCAACGACTACAAGCCTGCGGCGCCTGGTGTGACCAAGGAAAACGCCCTACCGGGGCAGGAGCATGACGACGCGAAAAAGCGTCGCCATGAGTATCACGAAAAGCTCCGTGCCGAGACGCAGGCGGTCAAGGCTACAGTTGAAGGGCCGGTCACCTCGACGCTCGAGGGTTCGATTGCGTCAACGCTAACCGTCAAGATCGACGGCCCTGGCACGGTTTCGGGCATGTCGTCGACGTCGTCAACGCCGCTGGTGAAGACCAGCGTCGGTACGTCTATGGGCCATCTGGTCACCCGATAAGGTTGACGGCCTTTGGGCTGTCATAGGACGCCCGCGTGATCCCGGATGTACGGACACGCGGGCGTCATTTAAACCGAGTACGTGTAGAATTTACCCTCGCCATAATCATAGAGTGATACCGTTTTTCCTTTTATGGTTCCGGTAAAATGGTGGCCGTCGCCATAATCATAGCCCTCAAACTTCTCTCCATTGACCTTTAGGCTAAGGTGGCTGCTTTCACCGTAGTGATAGCTATCGGAAAAGTGAGCGGACGCTTCAAAGTCGTAGCCTTTACTCATAATGGCGTACGCCGAACTGTCAAAGCTGTAGATGCTCGAAGGAGCCTTACCTGTATGCTTTTCGACGGCTGAACTTACGATTGCTCGCCGGATTGTCTCTTTCATATCGCCCCCGTGGTGGAGAGGTTGGTGCGGCGAGTTTCCTCTCGCCGCACCTTTGCAGCTAAGCTGAAACTCAGCGACGCCCCTTTTTCTCGTCCTGACTCAGAACCGACGCAGCGAGTGTCTTGACCTGAGCTTTGGTGGGCTTCGCTCCGCCGAGCACCTTTCCGGCGATCGACGAGGCTTTGTTACCAGTCTGCTTCGTTGCCATTTGAATGGCTCCGGGTGGCTTGCTCTGAACCCTTTTCCCGAGCTAAACACGCGTTGTTCAGACTACGTGATCCGGTACTGCTTAGGCGCACCGGACCTAATGCAGAGGGGCAGGGCCGCAGACGCAGCCTTGCCCTTTTTTACGCGAATCACCGGCTATTCGTCAATGACTAGTGCTGATTTGAGCCTGTGGACACGACATCTGGTAGGTTATGGAGCCATAGGCATAAGGTTCAAAGGCCTCGGCTAACGCTAGACAAACGCATAAGGAATTCGCGTGCACGGCAAGATTGTCACAATCTTCGCGCGAAAAAATACCTCAGATGCCCGTGATCCCAGTTAACGGGGAGTCGGGCGTTCAACTGGCACCGACCATTCGTCCGTCAAGCGCCGCGCGATCCATTTTGCCAGCGCCTCGGCCTCTTGCGGGCTGAATAGCTTCGCGACCTCGCGCCGTAGGTCGGCCTCCTCGCAGTAGATGCTAATTGTACGATCGAGCGCGTCGCGGATTTGGAAGCACGCGACCTTGTCGTTGAGTCCGTGAAGGCGGCGGATGCGGAGTGGGGGGCGCATCCGAATATGTTCCGCATTTGTTCTGCCTTTGCAAGCCAGGACCCGCGATCTGGGTCTGTTCCCGCGTTAGGTCGAAATACTCCCGATACCATCGGCGCATACTAATGATGCTTGACAAGCTCTAATAGTATTGCTTGTCAAGCAATATAGTATTTGACTAATTTCTTGTGCGAGAGATTTAATATATTCACGCCATTCCGGCGTCGGAGATTCCGATCATGAAATTCGTTGCTGTTGACATGGCTCCTGCGATTCCGAACGGCTGGCAGACACTTGAAATCATCGAAAGCGATTATCGGCCGAACGCCACCGGCGACGGCATGGTGCTGCGGCTCGATTGCCTCGGCATGGAGGGCGCCCGGCATATGATCGCCCTGCCGCTTGAGAGCGACGACCCCGCGACGCAACAGGCCGGCCAGGCAGCCTTTGCGGCGCTGCGGTCGGCGATCGGCGTCATAGACCCGGCGGATACTGCCGAGCTTTACGGCCGGCCATTTGAAATCCACACAGGAGCCCGCGGCACGCGTTTGCGGCCGGTGCAGTAGCGAAGCAAGGCCGGACACGGCCGAGCGGCTGGCGATCTGGCCACACACGATCAGGCGAGTCGCCCTGGGGCGATTCTGCCTCACGTCAAACCGCACAATCTTGCTAGTTGTGGCAATAGCGATTTGGGAAAAGCGCTAGGGGAGGGCGCCAAAGCGGCGTCATTTTCCCAACGATATCAACGATTTAGTGGATTTAGCTGGCTCCCGGAGCAGGATTCGAACCTGCGACCAATCGATTAACAGTCGATTGCTCTACCGCTGAGCTATCCGGGAACGGTGGCGGGGTAATAGCGGCGCGATGGCCACCGCGCAACCCCTTTTCGCCGGCAATCCGCAACCGTCTGTACATGGCCTCAAAACACGCTGCCCCGCTTGCGGCGCCGTGCCGCTTGTGGTTATAGCGTCCCTGCGAGACGGCTTGCCGCTCGCGGAAGGCCTCGTGGCGGAGTGGTTACGCAGAGGACTGCAAATCCTTGCACCCCGGTTCGATTCCGGGCGAGGCCTCCAAAGCAATTTTCGACATCATCGGTCGTTGCGTCCTGACCTGCGCTGTGGCGCGGTCCTCGGCGCAGCTTTGTCGGGAGTAAGCCGCGCTTGCCTTTTGCGCTGCACTCGAACAGATAGCAGCCATCAACGGCGCCGAATGCGCCGCTGCATCGGTCGCCGCCAGCCCTGTAGGCGCGGCTGCCGGTTCGGGCCGTGGACGGAGATTTCGGGCATGGAAGGTTTCCTCGAGCTGCGCCGCAACATGGTCGATTGCCAGCTGCGGACCTATGATGTGACGGACCGGGCCGTGCTCGCCGCCGCCGATGCCGTGCCCCGGGAGGCGTTCGTCCCGTCGGGCGCATCGCATCTTGCTTATCTCGACCAGCCGATCGCCTTGCCTGGAACGGGTCGCGCGCTCATGGCGCCGATGGTGGTGGCGCGGATGATCCAGAAACTCGAGCTGGAGCCCGGCGAAAACGCGCTCGAATATGCCGGCGGCAGCGGTTACGGCGCGGCTCTGATGCACCATGTCGGCGTCGCGACCGCGCTTTGGGAGCCGGATGAAGCGGCTCGCATGCTCGCGGGGCCGGCTTTAGGCGCTGCCGGTGCGGCTGCGGTCGCGATCCTCGACAAGGAGCCGGCGGCTGGCTCCTACGACGCGATTCTCGTGAGCGGCGCTTGCGAAATGCAGCCTTCGACGCTGTTTCCTCTCCTGCGGGAGGAGGGCAGGCTGATTGTGATCGAAGGCGTCGGGCGTGCCGCACGCGTCAGGCTTTACCAGAAATCGATGGGTGCGGTCTCCGGGCGGACCGTTTTTGACGCGTTTGCGCCGGAATTGGTCGAGTTCCGTCGTCCACCGGCATTTACCTTCTAATGTGCAAGGTGTCGCATTTTTGCGCCACCTTGCGGTTGAAACCGATCGGGCTGTGCCACCGCGTTGGCTCAGGAGCCGGATCGGAGTATGAGTCCAACACTTCTGCCGAGGCTGGGGCGATGCCTAGGCGCGACTTTGCGTGCGCACGAGAGGCGTCCAGTGGAAATACGACTGAATAAGAATCAGCTGGGTCTAGGCGTGGCGGGCGGCATTGCCTTCGTCATCGCAGCCGGCTTGTCGAACGGTGCGATGGCACAGACCATGGAGGCCGCGCTTGCGCGGGCCTATGGTGCCAATCCGACTTTGAACGCTCAGCGTGCCTCGGTGCGCGCCACCGATGAGAACGTTCCGCAGGCGCTGTCCGGCTATCGTCCGCGCATCACGGCATCGGCCGATATCGGCGCGAGCATCACCCAGTCCGAGATCCCGGGTCTGGCCAGTTCGTCCCCGTATCATACCTCGCAGACGTCGAAGCTTGGTCCGCGTGGCGCGGGCGTCCAGATTACGCAGAACATCTTCGACTCCGGCAAGACGCAGGCGCAGGTCAGCCAATCCGAATCGCAGGTGCTGGGCGCGCGGGCGGCCTTGCGCAACACCGAGCAGAACGTTCTGCTCGACGCGGCCACGTCCTACATGAACGTGCTGCGCGATACCGCGATCCTCAATCTCAACCGCAACAACGTCGAGGTTCTGGAAGAGCAGCTGCGCCAGACGCGCGATCGCTTTCAGGTCGGCGAGGTGACACGCACCGACGTGGCGCAGGCCGAGGCCAGCCTTGCGGCCTCGCAATCCCAGGCCATTCTCGCCGAATCCAATCTGAAGACCTCGGTCGCGCGCTATCGCCAGAATGTCGGCGCCGAGCCGCGCCAACTTGCGCCGGCCCGGCCGGTCGAGTCCTTGTTGCCGCGCAACCTGCCGGCCGCTCTTGGCCAGGCCTTGGTGAACCATCCGGCGATCGTCGCATCGCTCCACGGCGTGGATGCAGCCGAACTGCAGGTAAAGGTGACGGAATCGAGCCTTTACCCGGTGCTCGGCCTCACCGGCGCGGTCCAGCAGCGCTACGACAATCAGTATTATGGCGACAACCGCCTGTCGGCCAGCATCGTCGGCTCGCTGACGATCCCTATCTATGAAGGCGGCCAAGTTTACGCAGCGACGCGCCAAGCCAAGGAAACGGCCGGTCAGCGCCGCATCGAAGTCGATACGCAGCGTGACACGGTGCGCGCCGCGCTGGTTTCGGCCTGGGGTGGGCTCGAGGCCGCGAAGGCGCAAATCGTCGCGGCGCAGTCGCAGGTCGAGGCGGCAACCACCGCTCTCGCAGGCGTACGCGAAGAGGCGAAGGTCGGTCAGCGCACGACGCTGGACGTGCTCAATGCCCAGCAGTCGCTCGTCAGCGCGCGGTCCAGCCTCGTCAGTGCCCAGCGCGACCGGGTGGTCGCTTCCTATTCGGTCTTGTCTGCCTCCGGGCGCCTTTCGGCCCAGACGCTGAAGCTCAAGGCCGAATCCTACGATGCGCGCCAGCATTACGATCAGGTCAAGGGCCTGCTCTGGGGCACGCAGACGCCCGACGGTCGCTGAAAAGCCCCGTCAGCTTCGGCGCATTCTCGCAACAGCGCGGATTTCTCCTGTGGGAGAGGTCGCGCGCTGCTTGTGCCGCGCGAGTCTCATGGAATACTGCCGGCTGGAGCAGCGTTGATTCCATCGACGCGCATAGGATCCAACGGTCCAGGCTGTCATGAACGCGCAAGCGAAACCCAACGAACCGTCGATGGAGGAGATTCTCGCCTCTATCCGGCGGATCATCTCCGACGACGAGACCAAGCCGGCGGAGGAGGGCGCTCCAGCGGCAGAAGCCCCCATTGCGGACGAGCCTGAGCCGGCGCCGCTGGACGACGATGTCCTGGATCTAGGCACAGAGGCGGCTTTCGTCGCTGCTCCAGCGCCCACTCCGACACCCGAACCGCACTACGAATCCGATATCGATTTCGCGGAGCCTGAGCTGGAGCCGGAGCTTCAGGCACCCGTCATCGCTATGGCCGTACCCGAGCCCGTATCGATGCCGGAGCCGCCACTGGCTGCCGCGCCGATGCGGCCTGCCATCGACATGGCCACGCTGCTCTCGGATCAGACGAGCTCGGCGGTAACCAGCGCCTTCGGCAACCTCGCTAACACCGTTCTCAGCAGCAATGCTCGCACGCTTGAGGATCTTGTGAAGGATATGCTGAAGCCCATGCTCAAATCATGGCTCGACGATAATCTGCCGGGGATGGTCGAGCGTCTGGTGCGGGCCGAGATCGAGCGCGTTGCACGCGGCGGCCGCAGCTGAACCACGCTGCCAGTAGAACACTAAAAAGAGGCCGGCTCGCGAGAGCCGGCCTCTTTTGTCTTCGCCTCACGCTTCGGCTGGTCGGTCGCGCTCTTTCTGAGGCCGGTCAGGGTTGCTCTCGTCCGACGCTTCGCTTCGGCGGTCATTGAGCCGGGACGGAGCATTCGAAGAGCGTCGGGCCTGCTTGAAATCGTCGAAGGCGCCGGCCTCGTCGAGCCGCTTGAGCGCATAGCCGGCGATGGCGAGCGCCGCGGCAGGCGCGCCCAGACGAGACACGAGCATGGTGAGGCCAATGGCGACCGGGCGGGGGTAATGCCCTTCGGCGGCCCGAACGGCGACCCAGGCGCCGAGTGCGTTGACGAGCAATTTCATGTGCATCGGCTCCTTACAATGCGACCTTGCGATTTTCGCCGAGGTCGGGTTTGGCGCCGGTCAAAGCTGCGGCAGCCATCTTGACGCTGGTGACGATCTTGCCGGGGCTGTCCCAGTATTCGGCCATGCTCGGGCGAACCCGCAGGACACGAATGTTGGGGTCGTCCTTGCTGTCCCAGAAAGCCTTGTTGCTGTCATCCCACAGCTCGTGGACGCGCGCTCGGTCTTCGAGGACGCTCGCGGTCCCGGTGACTGACAAGTATTTGTGGCCACTGGTATCCGCGAAAGCCAGACAGACATTGTCGTTCACCTGGATTTCGTCATCCTTGTGATTGCGGCGATCGGTCAGAAAATAGATCGTGTCCTGATCCCGCTCGCCATGCGCGTACATCGGTCGAGCCCGCAGCTCGTCGCCCTGACCGTCATGGGTGACAAGCATGGCGAACTTGATCGAATCGATAAGCTCCCAGACCCGATCCTGATCGCTGTGATGAGACATGGTGACCCTCCTCGGGAATGACGTTCCGCTGAACTCGGGTTTTCAACCTCAGCCGGCCCGACAGGTTCCGCCGCTTCGTCGATTGGAGCAGGACGGAACATCGCGCGGGCCGGCGCGTAGTCGTCATCGGTGGGGCCGTGGGGGCCGTCCGCCTGGATCGCCATGCGGTCCGTCGACCAGGATCCGGGGGATCAATAAAATGGCCAAGATCAAGGGTAAGGTGGCTTCGCCGAAGAGCGAGATGCCGAAGGGCAACGATGTCATCATGAAGGGCGCCGCGCCGAAGACCGCCGACACGACCAAGGTCGTCAAGTCGAGCCGCATCGAGTTGGCCTCCAATACCAAGACCAAGGTCATCGGCGTTCTGAACGAGCGCCTCGCCGACGGCATCGATCTCGCACTGATCACCAAGCAGGCGCACTGGAACCTCAAGGGGCCGGGCTTTATCGGTATTCACCTGATGCTGGACGGCTTCCGCGACGAGCTCGACATCCATGTCGATACGGTGGCGGAACGCATCGCCCAGCTCGGCGGCATCGCGCTCGGCACGACGCAGACCACTGCGCAGATGACCTCGCTGAAGCCGTATCCGACCGAAATCATCTCGGTACAGGACCATCTTCAGGCCCTGGTCGAGCATTACGCCGATGCCGGCAACAAGGTGCGCGAGGCGATCGATGCTTGTGACGAGGCCGGCGACGCCGACAGCGCCGATATCCTCACCGCCTATTCGCGCATGCTCGACAAGTCGCTCTGGTTCATCCAGTCCAATATCGGCTGACCAGCCGGCCCGCGTGTGCCATCGAAAACGTTGACGCGCGGGGCGTCCATAGGCTCTTAGAACGCTCTAAGAGCTTTTGGCCTTTTGAAACGGCCGGGGCAGGTCCCCGGCCGTTCTGCGTTCGAGCGAAGCGATGATGGACAAGACTTTCGAGCCGGCAGCCGTCGAGGCCCGGATCAGCAAGGCGTGGGACGAGGCCGAGGCCTTCAAGGCCGGCCGTGGCGCGCAGCCTGGCGCCGAGCCTTATTGCATCGTCATTCCGCCGCCGAACGTGACCGGCTCCCTGCATATGGGCCACGCGCTCAACAACACGCTGCAGGACGTGCTGTGCCGGTTCGAGCGGATGCGCGGGAAGGACGTTCTCTGGCAGCCGGGCACCGACCATGCCGGCATCGCGACGCAGATGGTGGTCGAGCGCAAGCTGGCGGCCGAGAACAAGACCGACCGCCGCACGATGGGCCGCGAGGCTTTCCTGGCCGAAGTCTGGAAATGGAAGGAAGAATCGGGCGGCACCATCTTCAACCAGCTTCGCCGCCTCGGCGCCTCCTGCGACTGGTCGCGCGAGCGCTTCACGATGGACGAAGGCCTGTCCGACGCCGTTTTGAAGGTCTTCGTCAGCCTGCATAAGCAGGGCTTGATCTACCGCGCCAAGCGTCTGGTGAACTGGGACCCCAAATTCCAGACCGCGATTTCCGACATTGAGGTGCTCCAGCTCGAAAAGACCGGCTCGTTCAAATGGCAGCGCGGTGGCGAGGATGCGTTCGAGGAAGCCAAGCTCGACAAGGCGCTGAGCCGTGATCCGAACGGGCATCTCTATTATTTCGACTACCCGCTGGAAGGCGCGATCTACGATCCGGCTGACCCCTCGAGCTTCATCACCGTCGCCACCACCCGGCCGGAAACGATGCTGGGCGATACCGGCATCGCCGTGCACCCCGACAACGAGACGCTGGGCGGTCTGATCGGCCGCAACGCCGTGCTGCCGCTCGTCGGTCGCGTCATCCCGGTTTTCGGCGACGATTATGCCGACCCGGAGAAAGGCACCGGCGCGGTCAAGATCACCCCGGCGCATGACTTCAACGATTTCGAGGTCGGCAAGCGGCACCAGCTCGAGATCATCAACATTCTCGACGGGGAAGCGCGGATCACGCTGGCCGGAAACGAGGATTTTCTCGCAGGCGCCAAGCCGGAATCCGAGACGCTGGCGCTTGATGGTCTCGACCGCTTCGCCGCGCGGCGCCGCATCGTCGCGATGATGGCCGAGCGCGGGCTCCTTGCGAAGGTCGAGCCGAATACGCACACGGTCCCGCATGGCGACCGTTCCGACGTCGTCATCGAGCCCTGGCTCACCGACCAATGGTATGTCGACGTCAAGCCGTTGGCGCAGCGCGCCATCAAAGCGGTGCAGGATGGTCGCACGAGGTTCACGCCGGAGAACTGGACCAAGGTCTTCTACGACTGGCTGGAGAATATCGAGCCCTGGTGCGTCTCGCGCCAGCTTTGGTGGGGCCACCAGATCCCGGCCTGGTTCGGTCCCGACGGCGAAATTTTCGTGGCCGAGTCGGAGGCCTCTGCCCAGGCGCTGGCCGTCGGTCATTACGGCGGGCCGGTGGAGCTGCGCCGAGACGAGGACGTGCTCGACACCTGGTTTTCCTCGGCGCTGTGGCCGTTTTCCACGCTGGGCTGGCCGGACCAGACCCCGGAGCTGACCCGCTATTATCCGACGGCGACGCTGGTCACGGCCTTCGACATCATCTTCTTCTGGGTCGCCCGGATGATGATGATGGGCCTAAACACGATGGACGAGGTGCCGTTCAAGGACGTCTACATCCACGCCATCGTTCGCGACGAGAAGGGCGCGAAGATGTCGAAGTCGAAAGGCAACGTCATCGACCCGCTGGTACTCGTCGACCAATACGGCGCCGATGCGCTCCGCTTCACGCTGGCGGCGATGGCGGCCCAGGGCCGCGACATCAAGCTCAGCACGCAGCGCGTCGAGGGCTATCGCAACTTCGCGACCAAGATCTGGAACGCGGCCCGCTTCGCCGAGATCAATGGCTGCCTGCGGGCCGAGGGGTTCGATCCTGCCGCTGTGAAGCAGCCGCTGAATCGCTGGATTCTGAGCGAGGCGGCGCGGGCGGCCGACGAGATCGCGGCCGGCATTCCGAGCTTCAGGTTCAACGAGGCGGCCGGGGCGGCTTACCGCTTCGTCTGGAACCAGTTCTGCGACTGGTATCTCGAACTTGCCAAGCCGGTGCTGCAGGGCGAAGGGGTCGATGCCGCCGAGAAGGCCGAGACGCAGGCGACGGTCGCCTATGTCATCGATGCGATCTGCCAGCTCCTCCATCCGTTTATGCCGTTCCTCACCGAGGAGCTATGGGCGCAGAAGGTACAGGCCGGGGCGGCCCGAAAGCTCGCGACCGGCGATGCCTCACTCGTCTGCCTGACGCATTGGCCGGAACTTGCGAAGCTGAAGGACGACGCGGCCGAGGCCGAGATCGGTTTCGTCGTCGACCTGATTTCGGACATCCGGTCGGTGCGCTCCGAGGTGAACGTGCCAGCGGGAACACAGGCTCCGCTCGTCCTCGTCAGCGCATCCGATGCGACCCGCGCCACCATTGAAAGCTGGAGCCCGATGATCGAGCGGCTGGCCCGCGTCTCCGCAATTTCCTTCGAGGCGGCGGCGCCGGCCCAGTCGGCCCAGATCATCGTGCGAGGGGAGGTGGCCGCGCTGCCGCTCGCCGGGCTGATCGATCTCGAGGCCGAGCGCGCTCGCCTGACCAAGGAACTCGCCAAGCTCGACCAGGACATCCTCGTGGTCGAAAAGAAGCTCGGAAATCCCGATTTCATGGCGCGTGCGCCAGACGAGATCGTCGAGGAGAACCGCGACCGAAAGGCAGCAGCCGAGGCCCGCAAGCTGAAAGTCGGGGAGGCGTTGGCGCGGCTCGCCTGACCCTGCTGATCGCAATCCGGACATCGCTCTGTCGTCAAATTGACGCTGGAGCGAGAGAGTACTGGCCATCGCTCCCGAGGGAAGCTTATATGCGCCACGCGCAGCGCTGCCATGCGCATGCCTTGGCTGATAACAGGATGGTCCACCCGCCTCATGCTTAAGCGCGCTTACGACTGGTGCGTCTCTTACGCGTCCCATCCCGGTGCTCCGTGGCTGCTGTTCGCGCTGACGTTCGTCGAGAGTTCGATCAGTCCGCTGCCGCCGATTCCCTTGCTGCTGCCGATGTGCATCGCGAGGCCGGATCGCGCCTGGTTCTACGCCGGCGTGTGTTCGCTTGGTGCCGTACTCGGGGGCTATGTCGGCTATGGCATAGGGTTCCTGCTCTACGACTCGCTGGGTTCCTGGCTGATCGGGCTCTACGGCCTCCAGGACAAGGCCGCGCAACTGATTTCCAGTTCGCAGGATTACTGGTTCTGGGTGCTGGTCACGAAGGGGCTGACCCCGATCCCCTTCAAGATCGTGACGATCATGTCGGGATTCCTGCATTTCGACCTGTGGAAGTTCACCATCGGCATGGTGGTCTCGCGGACGAGCTTCTTCTTGCTGATCGCGCTCGCACTGCGGTTCTATGGAGACGACATCCGCATCTTCATCGAGAAGCATCTGCCGATGACGGCGCTGGCCCTGCTCGTCGTCGTGGTCGGCGGTTTCTTCGTGCTGCCGATGGTTCTCTAAGGCGCGCCACTCACTCGTTTGTGACATTGCCGCAACAGCGCACTCGCATCGAATGCAGCGGGCCGGGTTCATTCAACCCCGCCGCGAAGCCGCCACAAACCAAGCTCAGCAAATGCGCCTGCCAAGCTCCAAAGATCGAGTTCGATCGGAAGTTTGGCGCGGCTCGGAGCGGTTCCGGGTTCGGCGAGCGTCGACTGGCCAGGCGCCGGGCGAGGGTTACGAGTCGGGACGAATGAAGGTTTCGGGGTTCGATCGCGCAAGTCAGGGAGGCCGATTTCTCGGCCCCGCGATCGATTCCTTCCGGGCTCGGCGTTCGACCGTCCGGCGCTTCACAGGAATGCTTGGAGTTCGCCTTTCTGACGCCGAAGTTTTCGCGTCTGCTGCGGCTTGGACGAAGGACGACGATACGACTGCGTCGCTGTCCGGGTGCAGTCGGGTTGGCACTGCCGGGGGCAGTGTCGTGATTTCCCAGGAGGGGCGGTCGAAAACCATCGCGATGCGGATATCTGAGATCACGATAGCTTGCGTTTTGCTGAGTCTCGGCGTTCTTCAAGCCAGCCGGGCTCAGGACTTCGCGAACGGGCAGCCCCTGCTGCCCCCGCGGCCGATCCCGGGCATCGCCCTCCCGGAGCCGGGCGATCCGGCTCCTGCGTCTCCGCTGGCAGGCGCGGCCACCGTCGCGCCGGGACCGAATACCCCCACTGCTCACACAGCCCTACCGATGATGCCCTTCACCAGCGCACGCGATGCCTTGCGCGCCTGGATGCGCGATTCCTCCGCGGGCGACCAAGTCGGTGCGGTGCGGGCTTTGGAATATGCGGCCTCGCAAGGTCATGTCGCGGCCCAGTTCAAGCTTGGCCGCATGTATGCGGGCGGCGAGGGCGTGCCCGCCAACGACCTCAAGGCCTTCGAGTATTTTTCCAAGATCGCGGATGAAAATGCCGACGCGGTGCCTGGCACGGCCCAGGGCCGGATGGTCGGCAATGCCTTCGTCGCTCTCGGCGGTTATTTCAGCGATGGCATCAAGGGCAGCTATGTGAAGCCCAATCCCGACCGCGCCTTCGACATGTTCCACTATGCCGCTTCCTATTTCGGCGATCCGGACGGCCAGTACAATCTTGCCCGGCTCTACATGAAGGGGCAGGGCACGAATCGCGATCCGCGCCAGGCCGCGCGCTGGATGAAGCTTGCGGCCGAGAAAGGCCATGCCCCGGCCCGTGCCGCATTCGGCGAAATGCTCATACGTGGCGGCGAGGGCGTGCCGCGCCAGCCGGTCCTCGGTTTGATGTGGCTCGCCATGGCGCGCGAAGGCGCCGATCCGGTTCGCGAGACTTGGATCATCGAACGCCACGATGCGGCTTTCGCCGCTGCCTCGGCGCCGGATCGCGCCGCCGCTCTGGCGATGATCGAGCGCCAGCAAATGACCGGCACCCCCGTGGACCAGCGGGTTCCCGTCGAGCAGCGCTGACAGGCCTGGATCGGTCAGGCGCCGCCGCGCTCAGTTGAGCTCGATCAGAACCGGCACATGGTCCGAGGGCTTGTCCCAGCCACGGACATGCTTGGCGATCTGCACGCCGCCGAGGCGGTCTGCCGCTTGTGGCGACAGCAACAAATGGTCGATCCGGACGCCGTTGTTCCGCTGCCAGGCGCCGGCTTGGTAATCCCAGAACGTATAGAGCCCCGCCGCATCGGTCGTGGCACGCAGCGCTTCCGTCAATCCCAGATTGAGCAGGTTCCGGAAGGCGTCGCGCGTCTGCGGCAGGAACAGCGCGTCGCTGACCCAGGCACCGGGATCGCGCGCGTCCCGCTGGTCGGGAATGACGTTGTAGTCGCCCGCGAGTACCAGCGGCTCCTCCTGCTGCAGCAGCATGGCGGCATGGGCCGTCAATCGCTTCATCCAGTTAAGCTTGTAGGGATATTTCTCGGTGTTCGGCGGATTGCCGTTGGGCAGATAGATTGAGGCCACCCGCACGACGCCGGCGCCGAAGGGCAGCACGCCTTCGATATAGCGCGCCTGCTCGTCGCCATCGTCACCCGGCAGACCCCGGCGGACATCCTCGAGTTTGTCGCGGCTGATGATGGCGACGCCATTGAACGTCTTCTGGCCATGGGTCTCGACCTGCCAGCCCGCCGCTTCGATCTCGGCGCGCGGAAAATCGGCATCGACGCATTTGATTTCCTGAAGGCACAGCGCATCGAGCTGGGCTTCCTGCAGGAATTCGAGCAGATGGCCGAGGCGCTGTCGGACAGAATTGACGTTCCAGGTGGCGACACGCACGAAACCGCTCCAATCGGCCGCGACCGCGACCCCTGTTTCTGTTCAGCCCGAACCGATGCGCGGCACGGCAGGCCGCTGACCACGACACGCTTCGGAAGCACCCAGGATAAACGGCACGATCGCAGTCATGGCAAGCCCGTCCGATTCTGCGGCTTGGGACTGAACCAAGCCGGCATTGCCGGGCATCCAGCCGTCGTCTCAACCCAAAAAAGCCCCCCGCCGAAGCGGGGAGCTTGATGACAAACCACGAAGCCTGGTCGATCAGGGGCAGGAACGGATGACGCCGCCATTGCCGATATAGGTGCCGGTTTCGGGGTTGTAGGTCCGGAAGCGGCTCGAGCAATAGGCGACGGCGTCGGTGTCCTCGACCCCGTAGCCATAGGCGGGGGCCGGATAGGCGTAAGCGGGGCGGGGTGCGGCAAGAGCGCCCGCCGCCAGAGCGCCACCGATGATGCCCGCCGCAACGCCAGCGCCGACCGCCGGCCCACGACGCCAGCCGCCGCCATAACCATAGCGCGGGCCATAGCCGTAGCGCGGACCGTAACCATAACGGCGCCACTGCACGGTTTCGACAAGCGGAGCCTTGGCAGCATTTTCGAGCACCGCGGAAGCCGGTGCGAGCGGCGCCGCAGAAGCCGGAACCGTGACAGCGGCTGTGCCAGCCATCGCGGCGGCAATGAGGAAGGTCTTGACCATCAGAAAACTCCTTTACGCGTCAATGCGGGTGGAGGGCCGCATGTTCCTCTCGATCACGCGGAATTTAGCGGGTCATCGCGCGCGATGAAAGAGCGGCGGCTGGCGGAGCCGTCATGGCGCGGTCACATCGCGTCGGCTTGGGTCTCGACTACCGGGCCAACTTGCGCATCGGCAATGATGCCGCCATCTAGCGTTGCATCGCACCATCCGTACCAATTCAGAGGACATTGCCCGCACCATGGCCCAATCCGGCACCCCCATCCATAGCGCGCCTCTCGGCCCGATGAAGCCGCTGCCAGCGCTGATCTTCGGGAGCCGCTGGCTGCAATTGCCGCTCTATCTCGGTCTCATCGTCGCCCAATGCGTCTATGTCTTCCTGTTCATCAAGGAACTCTACCATCTCGTCACGCACGCCTTCGAGTTCACCGAGCAGCAGATCATGCTTGTGGTGCTGGGCCTGATCGATGTGGTGATGATCTCCAACCTGCTGATCATGGTCATCATCGGCGGCTACGAAACCTTCGTTTCGCGCCTGCGACTTGAGGGGCACCCCGATCAGCCGGAATGGCTCAGCCACGTCAATGCGAGCGTTCTCAAGATCAAGCTGGCGATGGCGATCATCGGCATCTCGTCCATCCACCTGCTGCGGACGTTCATCGAGGCCGGTAACATCGGCGGCCTCGGCCGCACCACGAACTACACGGAATCGGGGGTGCTGCTGCAGACCCTGATCCACGTCGTCTTCATTCTCTCGGCCATCGGCATCGCCTGGGTCGACAAGATGACCTCCGCGCCCGCCAGGGGGCACTGACGCAGTCGAAAAGCGTCATTCTCGGGCGCCGCGCAGCGGTGACCCGAGAATCTCATGACGAAGAGGTACTCGTTTCCGAGATGCCCGGGTCAAGCCCGAGCATGACGAGCGCAAAAACCCCTACTGTCCGCGCTCGCTGCGCGCCGCGAAGCGGATCGCTTCCTCGGCGGCGCGGAAGAGCGCCTTGGCCTTGTTGGCGCACTCCTCCTGCTCGGACGCGGGGTTCGAATCGTAGACGATGCCGGCGCCGGCCTGGACATGCATCTTGCCATCCTTGACCACGGCCGTCCGCAGCACGATGCAGGTATCCATCTCGCCGTTCGCGCCGAAATAGCCGATGCAGCCGGCATAAGCTCCGCGCGCGTCGCGCTCCAGCTCGTCGATGATTTCCATCGCCCGGACCTTCGGTGCGCCGGAGACGGTGCCTGCTGGAAATCCCGCGATCAATGCCGCGAGCGAATCGTGCTTCCGATCGATCCGCCCCTCGACGTTCGAGACGATGTGCATCACCTGGCTGTAGCGCTCGACGAAGAAGGAATCGGTCACCTTCACCGTGCCGATTTCGGCGACGCGGCCGACATCGTTGCGGCCGAGATCGAGTAGCATCAGGTGCTCGGCTCGCTCCTTGGGATCGGCCAGCAGCTCGGCCGCCAACGCCTCGTCCTCGCCCGGCGTCGCGCCGCGACGGCGCGTTCCGGCGATCGGGCGGATGGTGACGGTGTCGTCGCGCAGTCGGACCAGGATTTCGGGACTGGAGCAGACGATTTGGAAGTCGGCGAAGTCGAGATAGGACAGGAAAGGCGAGGGGTTGACCCGCCGCAGCGCCCGGTAGAGCGCGAAGGGCGGCAGAGCGAACGGGGCCTCGAAACGCTGCGAGAGCACGACCTGGAAGATGTCGCCGGCGCGGATGTACTCCTTCGCCTTCGCGACCATGGCGAGGTACTCGTCCTCGCTCGTATTCGAGGTGGTCATCGGCTCGGGCAGGGCGGCGATGTCGATCTCGGCCTCGACGGGGAGGGCGCCTTCCAGAGCTCGGGCGACCGCCTCGATCCGCTCCTGCGCCCGCTCATAGGCATGGCGCGCGGCGATGCCAGGCTGGTGACGCACCGGGGTGACCAGATGGATCTCGTCGCGCACCGCATCGAACACAGCCATCAGCGTCGGCCGCGTCAGGATCGCGTCGGGAACGCCCGTGCCGGTCTCTTTCGGCTCGGGCAGGCGCTCCATCAGTCGCACCATGTCGTAGCCAAGATAGCCGAAGACGCCGGCCGCCATCGGCGGCAATCCGTCGGCGTCCGGGATGAAGCTCTCCTCCAGCAGCGCCCGCAGGCTCTCGAACGCCGGGCGCGGATCGTCGAGGAAGCTGTCCCCCAGCGCCGGTCGGCAGATCGAGGCGACGCCGCGATGGCAGCGCCAGATCAGGTCCGGCTCCAGCCCGATCATCGAGTAGCGCCCGCGCACGGCGCCACCCTCGACCGATTCGAGCAGGAAGGCCGGGCCGCTCGTCGCATGCCGCAGCTTCAGGAAGGCCGCGACCGGCGTCTCGCAATCGCCGACGAGCACGCGCGTGAGAAGCTGCGGAGCGCCGCTCTCATAAGCCTTCGCGAAGCGCTCGAACTCCTGGAAGCCCTCCATCGTCAATTCTGCGTGCCTCCGGTGGCATTGCGGAAGGCGGCCTCGTTGATGCTGGTGCCGAGTTCGGCCTGGCGGCGCGAGACGTATTGGAGAAGCATGTCGTCGGCGATATTGCCGGAGAGGGCCTTCACGAAATTCTCGGCCTCCTGCGTCGTGCGGACATAAGGCGCCGTCGTCGCCGAATCGACCTTGAACAGGATGCGGCCGCCATCAGCGCCGGCTGCCGAGCCGCTCTTGCCGGCATAGGTGCCGAAGATCTGTGTCACGACGCCACCCGGCAGTTCGGGACGCTGATCCTGGCGGCCGAGATCGCTCGCGGTCTCGACGGTGAGGCCGGCCGAAGCGGCCACGGTGTCGAAGGCCTCGCCTTTGTCGAGGCGCTGGGCCAGTTCGCGTGCCTTGGTCGAGAGCTTCGAGGAGGTCTCGTCGGCGCGCCATTGCTGCTCGACGTCGGCCTTCACCTCATCGAAGTTGCGCTCGCGCGCGGGATCGATCTTGCTCACGTCGAACCAGACATAGCCACCATTCTGCGGCAGGCGGATCGCCTCGTTGTCGACGCCGAGATCGGACGCGAAGATGGCGCGCAGCGTCGCGTCGCCGCCGGGCAAAGCCTCTTCCTTGGTCCCGTCGGGCTTGATCATCGCCTGGCTGATCGGGCCGGCGCTGCGCAGTTCTATGCCGAATTGCTTGGCGATCTCGGCGAGCGGCTTCGCCGAGGCGCGCTCGTCCTCGATCTTGTCGTGCAACTCGGTGATGCGGCTGGACGCGCGGCCGGTCGCGACCTCTTTCCTGACCTCGTCGGCGACCTCCTCGAACGGTCGCACATGCTGCGGATCAACCTTGGTCACCCGCAGCAGCACCGTGCCGAACGCGCTCTTCACCGGCGCGCTGACGCCCTCCGGCTCGAGCGCGAAGGCCGCGTCGCGAACGGCGGGATCGAAAATCTGGTCGCGGGTGAAGGTGCCCAGCGTCAGGTCGGCGAAGGCGACATTCCGTTCGGTCGCGACTTCGTCGAAGGTCTCTCCGCCATCGATCTTCGCCTTGGCAGCCTTCGCGTCGTCCTCGTTCGGAAACGCGATCTGCTGGAGGGTACGGGTCTCGACCGTCGTATAGCGGGCCTTGTCGGCCTCATAGCGCGCCTTGGCCTCGGCATCCGTGACCTTGGCGGGATCAGCCAGGGCGCCGGCGGTCAGAGCCAGCATGGAGGCGGTGCGATATTCCGGCGCGCGGAACGCGATCTTGCGCTCGTTGAAGAACGTCGTGAGTTGGTCCTGGGTCGGCGCGGCGATCTCGCCAGCCGCGCTGGCGGGCATCCGCGCGAAGGTGATGGCCCGCTTTTCATTACGCAGGCGGCTGCCGATTTCCTGCAGCGCGACGGGCACGGTGAAGCCGCCTGTGACCATCTCCGACAGCTCCTGGCGCAGGACAGCCTGGCGCTGGATCGCGACATAGCTCTGTTCGGTATAGCCGTTCGTGCGCAGCAATTCGTTGAAGCGCGCCGCCGAGAACTGGCCCGCTGCATCCCTGAAGACCTGGTCGTCGAAGATCAGGTTGCGGATCGTCTCGTCGGAGACCGCGAGGCCCATCGACTTCGCGGTCTGGTCCAGCGTCGCGTCGGCGAGCAGGCGCGACAGCACCTGCCGGTCCAGTCCGAGCGCACGCGCGGCCTCCGGCGAGATCGGGCGGCGCTGCTGGCGCGTGAGGTTTTGGATCTCGTTTTGATAGGCGGTGCGGGTCTGCTCGACGCCGATCTCGGTCTGGCCGACCTTCGCCACCTCGTTGCGGCCATAGCCACGGAAGATGTCGCCGACACCCCAGATCGCGAACGAGCCGATGAGGACGCTGAACATGATGGCGATGATGGTCTTTCCGATGACCCCCTGTCCCGCCTTGCGGATGCCCTGCATCATCATGAAAGCTGTCTTTCCCTGAACCTGTTCGCGGGGCCCGTAGAGCCCGCGCGCGAATTTGTCGGCGCTGCTTATAGGAACCGGCGCCGAAAGCCGCAATCGTCGTGCGGCCGCAGCCTCGGTGCCGGTCCAGGCCTTGTCATGCGATTGCGGCGGCGGGCGGGCGTTGGTACAGCCGAACCTGCAGATTTCCGAACCTGCAGGTTTTGGAGGAACGACGTGACGCGCAGCATCAGGCCGCTGGTTGCAGGCAACTGGAAGATGAACGGGCTCAAGGCCGATCTCGCCATCATGGCGGAGATCGCGAAAGGCTACGATGCCGGTCTGAAAGCCGCCGTGGATCTCGCCATCTGCCCCCCGGCGACGCTGCTGTTCACCGCCACCGCCGCCTTGATCGGCTCGCGCATCGCGACAGGCGGGCAGGATTGCGGCATCGAGCCATCCGGAGCCTTCACCGGAGAAGTCTCGGCCGGAATGCTCGCCGATGCCGGTGCGAGTTTCTGCATCGTCGGCCATTCAGAGCGGCGGACGATTCATGGCGAAAGCAATGCGACGGTGCAAGCCAAGGCGGCCGCGGCGCGCAAGGCGCTCCTCGTGCCAATCGTCTGCGTTGGCGAGACGCGTGAGGAGCGTGAGGCCGGCAAGGCTCTGGCCGTCGTGCGCAAGCAGCTCAAGAGTTCGATTCTCGAAGGCCTCGACGGCGGCAGCCTGGTCGTAGCCTATGAACCGGTCTGGGCGATCGGCACGGGCCTGACGCCGACAGTCGACGACGTCGCCGAAATGCATGCTTTGCTTCGCGCCGACCTCGCCCGCATCGTCGGCAGGCAGGCGGCAGCAGGCGTTCGGTTGCTCTATGGCGGATCGGTCAAGCCTTCCAACGCAGCTGAGCTGATGAACGTCGCGCATGTCGATGGCGCGCTTGTCGGCGGCGCGAGTCTCAAGGCGGCGGATTTCCTCGCCATCGCCAAGGCCTGCGCGGCTTGAGGGCCCAAGGCCTACGCGGGCTAAAGGTAGGGCCTGCACGGGCCGAGGACGGGCGAGGACTGCGAGGGGTGGCGTGCCGGGAATGCGCATGCTATTGCCGCGCCGAATTCGCCTCGATTATGAGGAGGAGCGGACGGCCCTTGGTGGCGGCCCGCGCCATGCCCATTTCGTGAGACCATGCAGAACGTTCTGATCGTCATCCACCTGATCATCGTCGTCGCGCTCGTCGGCGTCGTGCTGCTGCAGCGCTCCGAAGGGGGCGGGCTGGGCATGGGCTCTGGCGGCGGCGGTGCCGGTGGCTTCATGACGGGGCGCGGCCAGGCCAATGCCTTGACGCGAGCCACCGCAATCCTCGCCGGCCTGTTCTTCCTGACTTCGATCGTGCTGGCGGTCGTAGCCAATCGCGGCCGGGTGCAGCGCTCGATCATCGATGGTGCGCCTGCGACGACCGCGCCGGCCAATCCCTCGGCCCCGGCTTCACCGAGCGCGCCCAATGCTGGCGGCGTGCTCGATCAGCTGCGCCAGATGCAGAACCAGAATCAGGGTGGCGCGCAGCCGCCGACTCCATCGGCGCCCGCGCCGCAGCAGTAGTACAGGGCGGGGCCGGGAAACCGGCCCTTCTCTTTAGAGGTGAGAGCGGGCCGGGAAACCGGCCTTCTCTTTTGTGGACAAGCGCTCAGGGCAGGGCGGGACTGCACCGCAAGTGTCTAGCGAATCGAACCCGTAGCGATAAAGGTGACCTCCCATGACGCGGTATGTTTTCATCACCGGCGGCGTGGTGTCCTCGCTCGGCAAAGGCCTGGCGGCGGCGGCTCTCGCGGCCCTTCTTCAGGCGCGCGGCTACAAGGTCCGCCTGCGCAAGCTCGACCCCTACCTCAATGTCGATCCGGGCACGATGAGCCCGTATCAGCATGGTGAGGTCTTCGTCACGGATGACGGCGCCGAGACCGACCTCGACCTCGGCCATTACGAGCGCTTTACCGGCCGGCCCTGCAATCGGGGCGACAACATCACCACCGGTCGCATCTACATGGACATCCTGACCAAGGAGCGGCGCGGCGACTATCTCGGCGCAACCATCCAGATCGTCCCGCACGTCACCAACGCGATCAAGGAGTTCGTGCTCGACGGCAACGAGGATTACGACTTCACGCTGATCGAGATCGGCGGCACCGTCGGCGACATCGAGAGCCTGCCGTTCCTGGAGTCGATCCGGCAGGTCAACCAGCAGCTGCCGCGCGGTCAGTGCATCTTCATCCATCTGACGCTGCTGCCCTATATTCCGACCGCAGGCGAGCTGAAGACCAAGCCGACCCAGCATTCGGTCGCCGAGCTGCGGTCGATCGGCATCCAGCCCGATATCCTGCTCTGCCGCACCGACCGCGAAATCCCGCGTGAGGAGCGCCGCAAGCTTGCGCTGTTCTGCAATGTCCGCGAGACGGCGGTGATCGAGGCCCGCGACGTCGCCTCGATCTACGATGTACCGCTGTCCTATCACGCGGAAGGGCTCGATAACGAGGTGCTGGCCGCCTTCGGGCTCGACGCCTCGGCCGAGCCGGACGTCTCGAACTGGACCCGCATTTCCGAGCGGGTGAAGAACCCCGAAGGCGAAGTCACCATCGCCGTCGTCGGTAAATACACCGGCATGAAGGACGCCTATAAGTCGCTGATCGAGGCTCTGACCCATGGAGGCATCGCCGCGAACGTCAAGGTCAACCTCGACTGGATCGAGTCCGAGGTCTTCGAGAAGGAGGACCCGACGCCGTTCCTCGATCATGTCCACGGCATTCTTGTGCCGGGCGGCTTCGGTCATCGTGGCGCCGAGGGCAAGATCAAGGCTGCGACCTTCGCCAGGCAGCGCAAAGTGCCGTATTTCGGCATCTGCTTCGGCATGCAGATGGCGGTGATCGAGGCGGCGCGCTCGCTCGCCGGTATCGAAAACGCGAATTCGACCGAGTTCGGCCCGGCGCAGGAGCCGGTCGTCGGCCTGATGACGGAGTGGATGCGCGGCAACGAGCTGGAGCAGCGCGCTTCGAATGGTAATCTCGGCGGCACGATGCGGCTCGGCGCCTATGCATCGAGCTTGGCGGAAGGGTCCAAGATCGCGCAGATTTATGGCTCGACCGAGATTTCGGAGCGGCACCGCCATCGTTACGAGGTCAATATGGGCTATCGCGACAAGCTCGAGGCCAAGGGCATGCGCTTCGCTGGCCTCTCGCCAGATGGTCTGCTGCCAGAGACGGTCGAATATCCCGACCACCCCTGGTTCATCGGCGTTCAGTATCACCCCGAGCTGAAATCACGCCCGTTCGAGCCGCACCCGCTCTTCGCCAGCTTCATCGAGGCGGCAAAGGCGCAAAGCCGGTTGGTCTGACGGCACGACGTCGCATGGGGTGGCGCAGCTGCCCTTGCGCTTGCTAGGCTTGGCGGCCCTGCTTCGACGGAGCCTGCCATGACTGCCACCGTTTACAGCCCCCGCGGCCTCGACCATCTCGTCATCGGCGTTCGCGATCTCGACGCCGCCGGCGCGTTCTATGAACGGCTCGGCTTCAGGGTCGGCAGCCGCAACCGGCACCCCTGGGGCACCGAGAACCGCATCGTCCAGTTTCCGGGCGCGTTTCTGGAACTGGTGACGATCGGCGACCCAGGTGCGATTCCGCCGCATGCCGAGCGCAGCTTCTCGTTTGGTGCGTTCGTGCGCGACGCTCTGGCGGGGCAGGGCGAGGGGTTGGCGATGCTCGTTCTCGAGAGCCGGGACGCCAAGGCCGATGCCGCCGAGTTCCAGGCAGCGGGCATCGGCGATTTCGTCCCGTTTTTCTTCGAGCGCCAAGGCAAGCGACCTGACGGGACCGCGGTCCGCGTCGCGTTCGAACTCGCCTTCGCGGCCGATCCCCGCGCGCCGGAATGCGGTTTCTTCACCTGCCAGCAGCTCGAACCGCAGAATTTCTGGAATCCCGATTTCCAGCAGCACCCGAATGGGGCGACGGGGCTCGCCGCTGCCGTTATGCTGGCGGAGGAGCCAGCCGCGCACCGCGCGTTCCTGACCGCCTTCACGGGCAGTGCCGAGGTGATGGAAGGCAACGAGGACTATATCCTCGCTTTGCCGCGCGGGCGCCTCGATGTCCTCGACCCCGAGGCCGCGCGGGCTGCCTATCAGCTCGAACCGGAAACGACGCCTGCTCGCTTCCTCGGCTTCTGTGTCGGGGTATCCGATGTCGAGGCCATTGCTACCCGGTTGGAGACGGCTGGCATCCCCTTCATCCGGGGCGAAGAGCGCGTCTTCATCCAGGCTCAGGACGCGATGGGCTGCCTGATCGCCTTCGAGCCGGCGTAAAGCCGGGGGAGAGTTGGCGGGAGCTGGGCCGCTCACCCGGACGATCTCAGGCGGCAGAACCCCCACGCTCTGCCGGCAGGGATGCCAGCAAGCCGATCAGCGCCCGGTCGTGGAGCACCACCATGCGCTCTTTCGGCTTCAGCCAAATCGCGGCATCCTCGATTGCCTCCGCGTCGACGAGCTTGGCCTGTGCAACGGCGCGGTCCGGCTCGACCTCGCCGCGACGACGGGGCTGCGCGTCCGGCAGCATCAGCTCGTGGGCGTGGCGCAGCTCGGCATCGGCATGGAGCGCGGTCATGGCGTCCGCATCGTCGAAGCCGGCTGCGGCGAATTCAGCTTGAAGTGCGTTGGCACGCAGCGCGATTGGTGGTGGCTCGCCTTCCTCCGGCGTCAGCAGTAGCTTGTGGCGCTTCAGCCAGAGCCCGATCGCAAGCTGGCCCGAAGCCCAGGACAGCGGGATCGCCAGCACCAAGCCGACGATCGTGGGCGACATCCAGGCGAAGAGCGACGTCGCGATCATGAACGCCGAAAGGCCGGCGATGAGGCCAAGCGCCGTATGGGTGCGGTGCCGGCGCACGATGTCCTTCATGGGGATCGATCCGTCGTCGCGCCGCTGCGGATTCCAGCCGGTGTCGCGTCCGAGCAGGATCTGGAAGACCGAGCCCGACTGGATCAGCATCATGATCGGCGCGAAGAAGGCAGAGAACAGCACTTCGATCAGCGCCGAGACGATCAGGCGGATGGCGCCTCCGCCAGCCCTGCGCAAGCGCGTCCGAAACAGCGTCAGCAGGAGCCCGAAGACTTTCGGCGCCAGCAGGATCGCCATGGTCAGCGCGAAAAGCCGCAAGGCGCGCTCCGGATCGAATCGCGGCCAGACCGGGAAGAGCGTAAACTCCTGCGTGAAGTACTCGGGCCGCGCATAATTCACCTGCAGCACGATCAGGATGCCGACCACGAGCTGCATCAGCCAGAAGGGCGAGGCGAGATAGCCCATGATGCCGGTGGCGAAGTGCTGACGTGTCGGCGAGACGAAGCCCTTCGCGCCGATGACGCGCGAATGCTGGAGATTGCCTTGCGCCCAACGCCGGTCGCGGACGGAGACATCGATCAGCGAGGGCGGGCTTTCCTCGTAGGAGCCCGTCAGGTCCGGCAGCATGTAAACCGACCAGCCGGCACGCCGGATGAGCGCCGCCTCGACGAAATCATGCGAGAGCACATGGCCGCCGAAGGGCGGCTTGCCCTTGAGATCCGGCAGGCCGCAATGGTCGGCGAAGGCCTTGGTGCGGATGATCGCGTTGTGGCCCCAGTAATTGCCGTCGCGGCCCGACCACATCGCCAGCCCCGTGGCGATGACGGGTCCGTAGACGCGCGCGGCGAATTGCTGGAGCCGGGCGAAGAAGGTGTTCCGGTTGATGATCAGCGGCAGCGACTGGATGATGCCGGCATCGGGATCGGCCTCCATCGCGGCGGCGAGGCGCACGATGCAGGTGCCGGTCATCAGACTGTCGGCGTCGAGCACCACCATTTGCTCGTAATGCCCACCCCAGCGCGTGACGAAGTCGGCGATATTGCCGGCCTTGCGATGGTGGTTCTTCGGGCGATGGCGATAATACAGCCGCGATTGGGGTCCGATACGCTCGCGCAGGGCCAGGAAGGCACGCTCCTCGGCGATCCAGATGTCCGGGTTGGTCGTGTCCGAGACGATGAAGTAATCGAAATGCGCGCCGAGCCCCGTTGCCTCGACGGATTCCCGGATGGCGGCGACCGCCGCAAAAGTCCGCGCCGAGGATTCATTGTAGATCGGCATCACGACGACGGTGCGATGCTGCAAGGTGTCGGCATGGGGCGCCTTGCCGGCACCCATCAGCACGCCGAAAAAGCCCAGCACAGCGCTGGTGAAGGCAAGCGCGATCCACGAGAAGTTGATCGTGAACAGCACCAGCAAAACGTACTGCAGCGACGTCGTGCGGCTGACAGACACGACATGGTACATTTCCCACGCGCCATAGGCCGTGAGCGCCAGGCCACCGCCGAAGACGAAAAGCCGCTTCAGCCAGGGCGTCGTCCAGTTTCCCGGTGCGGCGGGGCTGCGACGCTCCGCCTTGTTCCACACGCGAAACGACTGGACCGGCATGACCAGCCGGCTTTCCGGCGGCGTCGCGGGTTCGTGGGCCGGATTGTAGCGCATCTCGGACGCCGCTGCCTCCGGGCGCAGCTCGCTCACCACGTCCATCGGTTCAACCAGGTCTCGGAAATGGGCTGATTGCCCGATTGCAGGACGAGTCTGAGCTCGCAAAGGGTGTCGGTGCCGGGGTCGATCTCGAAGCCGACGCGCATCAGCTTGCGCTCAGGATAGGGCCAGATGCGAACATTCTGGACGGTCCCGGGCTGGCTCGTGATCATCGCCTTGGTCGAGGCGACGAGCGCGGGATCGGCGAGCTTGTCGCCAGCGAACTCGACGACGAAACGGCGGCGGCGCCCTTGCGAGCCCTTGCCTTGACGCATGCGGGTCGCGATGGCGAGGTCCGGCCGCTCCGGCGGCTGCCAGCACCAGGCCTGCCGGTAGTTGACGGTGGTTTCGCTGCCGGCGGCCAAAGGCTGCTTTGGCCGCCAATACATGATGACGTTGTCGTTCTGCTCGGAATCGCTGGGAATTTCGATGAGCTGGACGGAGCCGGCGCCCCAATCGCCCAGCGTCTCCATCCATACGCTGGGGCGCGATTCGAAGCGCTGGTCGTCGTCGGAGAAGGCGGCCGGGTCGCGCTCGCGCTGGACCAAGCCGAACCCCTTGGGATTGTCGTCCACGAAAGACGAGACTTGAAGCGCGGCCGGGTTGCTGACAGGGCGGTAGATCCACTCGCCGCTGCCGGACTGCATCTGCACGCCGGACACCTCGTAGATCGACGGGCGGATATCATCGAAGGTCCGGCGGCTCTGCGGCCCGGCGAAGAAGGTCCCCATCGCGCAGCCAAAGCCGATATGCTCCAACGCCTGGCGCGCGAACAGCGTGGTCTCGACATCGATGAAGGTGACGTCGCCCGGCCGCAGCGTCAGGCGCACCGCGCCGGCCACGCTTTCGGAATCCATCAGGCCGTGAATGACGAGGGCGGCCGTGGCGGGGTTGGGCCGCTCGATCCAGAACGCCCGGAAGAACGGGATCTCCTCGCCGCGCTGCTCGCCTGGCCGCACGATCAGCGCGCGAGCGATGGAGCCGAAGTTCTGTCCTCGCGCGATCGCCTTGAAGAAGGTCGCGCCCTGGAAGCTTGCCACCTCGAACGGGCGTTCCAGCCCCGTTGAGATACGCATGCCGGAAAACTGCAGATCGGCATTGGTCGAAGGCGGCGTGACGCGGCCATAATCGAACTTGCTGCGATCGAACCCGACCCGGTGAATGACCTCGTCCTCGACGGTGAAGAGGCTGACGGGATTGGAAAAAACATAGCCGCGATGCAGCGGCTCAAGCGTAAAGCCCCGGTTTTCGCCCGCCCAGATCGCGGCGGCCGGCTGAAGCCTGATCCCCTGGAACTGGTCGAAGGGGAGGTTAGTATATCCCTCCGGCAGGTCGGTCGCGTTCAGGGGAATCAGCGGCTTCTGCGCCAGCGCCTTGGCGGCCTCGACCACCTTGGCAGGGTCGAAGCGCTGGCCGTCCGTCAACGTCTGGATGGTGAAGGCGCCGGCGCCCGTCGCGTTCTGCGCGGCGGCCGAGCCCGCTATCGACATGGCAGCGGCCCCGCTGGCCGCCGCTTCGAGAAATTGCCTGCGATTCAACGACTTCGACATTTTACCCAACTGCGCAGGGCGACGCCCTCGCCCTCCGCGCTTCTAGAGCATTTCCAATGGAGCTGGAAGGAGTCGGCACGCGAAAACGGCGTCGTTTTCGCCACGGCGCATGGCTCGGCCGCATGACCCCCTTCAATCTCCGCGATGACTTTGGCAAAAGCCGCGCGGATCGGCTATCCACTGCGCCTGCAACACCCGCATGCATGGAATTGTAGGCACGACCTTGGTCTCGCCTGATGGGAAACGATAAAGATGACGGAAATGCAGTCCGGCCGCTCCTGCCTCGCCATCATTCTGGCGGCAGGCGAGGGGACGCGGATGAAATCCGCCCGGCCGAAAGTGCTGCACGAGGTGGGAGGCCGTTCTCTGCTGGGCCATGCGCTCGCAGCTGTGGCGGACGCCGGCGCGCAATCTGTCGTCGTGGTCGTTTCGCCCGGGCGTCCCGAGGTTGGGCAGGAGGCGCAGCGCCGTCTTCCGGGTACTTCGCTCGCCCACCAGCATGAACGACGCGGCACCGCGCATGCCGTGCTGGCGGCGCGGGAAGCGCTCGCGCAGGGTTACAACGACATCATCATCGCCTTCGCCGACACGCCGCTCGTCAGGCCGGAAACCTTCGTCGCGCTGCGGGCCGAGCTTGCCGGCGGCGCGGCCGTTGCCGTGCTCGGTTTCGAGGCCGGAAATCCCGCCGGCTATGGCCGGCTGGTCGAGCGTGACGGCCAACTCGAAGAGATCGTCGAGGACAAGGATGCGACGCCCGCGCAGCGCGACATCACACTGTGCAATGCCGGCCTCATGGCGCTTAGCGGAGAGCACGCCCTGGCGATCCTCGAGGCGATCGGCGACGACAACGCCCAACGCGAATTCTATCTGCCCGACGCCGTCGCGGTGGCACGCACTCGGGGACTCAATGCCACAGTGATCCGCGCCCCTGAAAACGAGGTTCAAGGTGTCAACGATCGCGCTCAGCTCGCTACCGCGGAGGCCGAGTTCCAACGCCGCAAACGCCTCGCCGTCATGGCGGAAGGCGCCACGCTGATCGCACCCGAAACCGTGTTCTTCAGCTTCGACACCCAGGTCGGTCGCGATGTGGTGATCGAGCCGAACTGTGTCTTCGGGCCCGGTGTTAGCATCGCCGACGGCGCCGTGATCCACGCCTTTTCGCATCTGGAGGGAGCCGAGGTCGGTCCTGCCGCGAACGTCGGGCCGTTTGGCCGCCTCCGGCCAGGTGCGAAGCTGGCGGAGAAGGCCAAGGTGGGCAATTTCGTGGAGATCAAGGCGTCCGAGATCGGCGTCGGCGCCAAGGTCAGCCACCTCACCTATATCGGCGATGCATCGGTAGGCGCCGGCGCGAATATCGGAGCCGGAACGATCACCTGCAACTACGACGGTTTCTTCAAAGCGAGGACGACGATCGGGGCAGGGGCTTTCGTGGGGTCGAACTCCTCGCTCGTCGCGCCCGTCACGATCGGCGAGAACGCCTATATCGGCTCTGGCTCCGTCGTCACGGAAGACGTCGCCCCGGATGCGTTGGCGGTCGGCCGCGCCCGGCAGGTCGAAAAGCCGGGCTGGGCCGCGCGCTTCCGCGCGGTGGCGTCCGCGCGCAAGGCGAAGAAGGCGGCGCCGTAGCGCTGTCGGGCCGCACAGCCACCGTTCACAGTTCGTCACGCAGATTGATTAGGTGGCGGCGCATTTCGCGTTTATGCGCTTCCCCATCGTCAGGTTTGGAGAGTTCGCATGTGCGGCATCGTCGGGATCCTCGGCAAGGAGCCGGTCGCGACCCAGGTCGTCGAGGCGCTGCGGCGGCTCGAATACCGCGGTTACGATTCGGCTGGCGTCGCCACGCTCGAAGCCGGGCAGCTGGTGAGGCGGCGCGCCGAAGGTAAGCTGAAGAATCTCGAAGTTCGCCTTTCCAGCGAGCCGCTCGATGGAATGATCGGGATTGGCCATACCCGCTGGGCCACCCATGGCAAGCCCAACGAGGTCAACGCCCACCCGCACGCCACGAAAAAGCTCGCCGTTGTCCATAACGGCATCATCGAGAATTTCCGCGACTTGCGGGCCGAGCTGCAGGCTGACGGCTACGTCTTCGAAACCGAAACCGACACCGAGATCGTCGCGCATCTCGTCACCCGCGAGCTCGATCGCGGCAAGACGCCGGTCGATGCCGTCGCAGCGAGTCTGCCGCGGCTGCATGGGGCCTTCGCGCTCGCTTTCCTGTTCCAGGGTGAGGAAGACCTGCTGATCGGCGCCCGGAAGGGATCGCCGTTGGCGGTCGGTATCGGCGAAGGCGAGATGTATCTGGGCTCCGACGCGCTCGCGCTCGCGCCCTTCACCAATCTCATCGTCTATCTCGAAGAGGGCGACTGGGCGGTGCTGCATCGCAGCGGCGCGACCTTTTACGACAAATCGAACACCATCGTGGAGCGCCGTGCCCAGCGCGTCGCGGCCGGCGCCTTCCTGGTCGAGAAGGGCAACCATCGCCACTTCATGGCCAAGGAGATCTACGAGCAGCCCGAGGTCGTCGGCCACACCCTGACGCAGTATCTGGACATGGCGGCCGGCAAGGTGCGGTTGCCGTTCGGTGACAAGATCGATTGGGCCGGCCTGTCGCGCCTGACGATCAGCGCCTGCGGAACATCTTTCTATGCCGGGCTCATCGCGAAATACTGGTTCGAGCGGCTGGCCCGCTTGCCGGTGGAGATCGATGTTGCCTCCGAGTTCCGTTATCGCGAAGCGCCGCTGCCGCAAAACGGCCTGTCGCTGTTCATCTCCCAGTCCGGCGAAACCGCTGATACGCTGGCGGGCCTGCGTTATGCACGCCAGAACGGGCAGGGCATCCTGTCGATCGTGAATGTGCCGACCTCGACGATCGCTCGCGAGAGCGACGCGGTCGCGCAGACGCTCGCCGGACCGGAAATCGGTGTCGCCTCGACGAAGGCCTTCGTCTGCCAGCTGGCGGTGTTCGCCTCGCTCGCGCTCGCGGCCGCGCGGGCTCGCGGCACGCTGACCGCCGAGGACGAGGCGCGTCATGTCCAAAACATGATCGCGCTGCCCGGCCTGATGGCCCGCGCACTCGAGCTGGAGCCGCAGATCGAGCAGCTGGCGCGCGAGCTGTCGAAGGCCCGCGACGTGCTTTATCTCGGGCGCGGCACCAGCTTCCCGCTGGCGCTGGAAGGCGCGCTGAAGCTCAAGGAAATCAGCTACATCCACGCCGAGGGCTATGCGGCGGGCGAGCTGAAGCACGGGCCGATCGCGCTGATCGACGAAGCGATGCCCGTCATCGTCGTGGCGCCCCATGACGCATTGTTCGAGAAGACCGCGTCCAACATGCAGGAAGTCGCGGCACGCGGCGGCCGTATCATCCTGATCACCGACGCCAGGGGCGCCGCCGAATGCGGCATCGAGCCCGAGGCGACGATCGTGATGCCGGATATGGACCCGACTTTCGCGGCGATCGTTTACGCGCTGCCGATCCAGATGATCGCCTATCAAACGGCGGTTTTCATGGGCAAGGACGTCGACCAGCCGCGCAACCTCGCGAAATCCGTCACGGTCGAGTGAGGCGAGGGCGCCATCGCGCGCCTCTTATCGCGGGTTTGCAGGTGCGCTGACCGTTAGGACGCCATCGCATCCGGCATCAGGCTTGGCGCTCGCCAGCACCGCGCCGCATGAGTGGGGCTGAGCGGGACGAAGTCCGGCACGTCGCGTGCGCACATCTCGATAAAATCGCTGCAGCGGGGCCCGAAGGCGCAGCCGGCGGGTGGGTCTGCCAGATCGGGCGGCGAACCGGGGATCGCAGTCAGTCGCTCGTCCCTGCCGAGCGTAGTGTGGGCACGTGAGGCGAGCAGCCCGCGTGTATAGGGATGCGCGGGGTTGCGGATGACATCCCGGCACGAGCCGTTCTCAACGATGCGCCCGGCATACATCACAGCGATCCGGTCGGCGACCTCGACGGCGACGCCGATATCGTGGGTCACGAAAACGATGGCGAGGCCGAATTCTCGCTGGAGCTCCCGCAGCAGCAGCAGAACCTGAATCTGCACGGTGGCGTCGAGAGCCGTCGTCGGCTCGTCGGCCAGCAGCACTTTGGGGCGGCAGGCCAGCGCGAGTGCGATCATGGCGCGCTGGCGCATACCGCCCGACATCTCGTGGGGGAAATTATCGAGCCGGCGCTCCGGAGAGGGAATGCGGACGCGCTCGAACAGTTCGAGCCCGCGCCGGCGGCCTTCCGCGCGCGAGACACCCTCATGCCGCATCACCGTCTCGGCGATCTGGTCGCCGATGCGATAGACGGGATCGAAGGCAAGGCCGGGGTCCTGGAAGATCATCGAGACGGTCTTGCCGCGATAGGCGCGCAAGGCGCTGGGCGAGAGCGCCAGCACATCCTCGCCATCGACCTTGATGGAGCCGCCGATCCTCGCGGATTTCGGATGGAGCCGCATCAGCGCCCGCAAGGTCACGCTCTTGCCGGAGCCGGATTCGCCGAGGAGCGCCACGGTCTCGCCCGGCTTCAGCGAGAGATCGACGCCGCAGACGGCGCGCACCATGCCGCGTCCGGCCGCGAAATCGACAGTCAGGTCCTTGGCTTCGACGATCGGGGCTGTGCTGCTCATGCGGCGAGCCTCGGATGGCCGGAAGCAGGGTTGACCAGATGGCAGGCCGCCAGATGCTGCGGGCTGGCTTCGGCCAGTTTTGGTTCGGCATGGCTGCACACCGCCGAGGCCAGCTTGCAGCGAGGGTGAAACCGGCAGCCGCTCGGTGGGTCGATCGGGTTCGGCGGATCGCCGGTGAGCGGTGCTTCCTCGGTCAGATTGTCGGGATCCATCGAGGGCATCGAGGAGAGCAGGGCGGCCGTATAGGGATGGCCCGGCTGCCGGAAGATCGGCTCGGAGGGGCCGACTTCCGCGACCTTGCCAAGATACATCACCATGATCCGCTCCGACATGAAGCGCACCACGTTCAGATCATGGGTGATGAACATATAGGTCAGGCCGAAATCGCGCTTGAGGTCGAGCAGCAGGTTGAGGACCTGGGCCTCGACCGATTTGTCCAGCGCCGAGACAGCCTCATCCAGGATCAGCAGGCGCGGGTTCAGCGAGAGTGCGCGGGCGATGTTGACGCGCTGGCGCTGGCCGCCGGAAATCTCGTGCGGGTAGCGCCCCGCGAAGCGGCGCGGTTCGAGACCGACGCGATGGAGCAGGTCGTGCGCCACGGCGATCGAGGCCGTCGCGGAAGCGCCATGGATGCGCGGGCCGAAGGCGACCGTGTCCTCGACCGTGAGTCTGGGGTTGAGCGAGGCGTAGCTGTCCTGGAACACCATCTGGACCTGACGGCGAAAGGCCTTGAGATCGAGCGCCGCCGAGCCGACCTTCTCGCCGTCGAACAGAATTTCGCCGGCATCGGGCGCGATGATCTGCATTACCAGCCGGGCGGTCGTCGATTTGCCGCAGCCGGATTCGCCGACGATGCCGAGCGTCTCCCCCTTGGCGATGATGAAGTCGACGCCGTCGACGGCGCGGACAATGCCGCTCGGCCTGCCGAAAAGGCTGCGCTTGCCGCCGAAATGCTTGACCAGCCCGCGCACGTCGAGCAGCGGCGTCCCGGCGCCGCCGCGGTCTCGCGGGTCCTGCGTCGAGGCGCTCATTGCCGCACCTCCATCGCGCTTCGCAACCCGTCGGAGAACAGATTGAAGGAAATCGAGGTGACGAAGATCATGGCGCCCGGCAAGGCGGCGACCAGCGGCTGGCTGTAGATCGCCGTGCGCAGGGTGTTCAGCATCAGCCCCCATTCGGGCTCGGGCGGCTTCACGCCGAGCCCGAGAAAGGAAAGGCCGGAAGACAGGATCATCGCGACGCTGATCAGGCTGGTCGCATAGACGAAGATGGGCCCGAGCACGTTGCCGAGAACATGGACACGCACGATGGTCAGCATGCCCGCCCCCGATATGCGGGCCGCCTCGACGAAATCGCGGTTGCGCGTCTGGGTCGTCACGGATTCCGCGATGCGCGCGATCTGCGGCACGAACACGACGGTCAGCGACACGATCGAGTTGAGGATCCCGGCACCCAGCGCGCCCGAAAGCGCGATGGCCAGCAGCACCGAGGGAAACGCGAAGAACACGTCGATGACGCGCATCACCAGGGTGTTGATCCAGCCCCCGACATAAGCCGCGAAGATGCCGATCGACGAGCCGACGACGAAGGCGAGAATGACCGGCGTCACCCCCATGAAAAGCGAGAGCCGGCCGCCATAGATCAGGCGCGTCAGCATGTCGCGACCCAGTTCGTCTGAGCCGAACGGATAGTTCGGCGTGCCGATCGGCCGCAGCCGTCGCGCCATCGCCCCGCGGAAGGGGTCTGCGGCCGTGACGTAGGGCGCAAAGATCGCAGCGAGCACGATGAGCAGAATCACGGCCAGCGCGAACATCGCGACAGGGTCGCGCACCAGCCTACGGCCGACGCTCGACCAGTATCCCTCGCTCCTCACGGGTTTCACCGTGACCATGGCGCCGGCTTCGATGCTGGTCATAAAGGTCAACCCCGCTGGATGCGTGGATCGAGCGCGGTCTGAACCACGTCGACGATGAGGTTGAGGCCGACAAAGAACAGCGCCAGCACGAGGATCGTCCCCTGCAGCAAGGGAAGATCCCGCTGGAAGATCGCGGTATTGAGCAGGAAGCCCGTCCCCGGCCAGGCAAAGACCGTCTCGATCAGGATCGACCCTCCGAGCAGGTAGCCGAGCTGCAGGCCCATCACGGCGAGCGCGGTCGGCGCGGCGTTGCGCACGACATGCTTGAACACGCCCCACTCGCCCATGCCCTTTGCGCGCAGAGCCTGGACGAACTCCTGCGAGAGAATATCGGCGACCAGAGCGCGCACCGTGCGCGCGATGATCCCCATCGGGATCGCCGACATCGTGATCGCCGGCAGGATGATGTAGCTCAGATGCTCGGCGTCGAAGCGCCAGGCGGCCGAGCCGCCGGGGCCTGCCCCGGTCGCCGGCAGCCAGCCGAGCTCCGCCGAGAAGACGATCACCGTGACCATGCCGAGCCAGTAATGTGGCACGCTGACGCCAAGGATGGAGATCAGCGAAGCGACCCTGTCGAGGACACTGCCGCGAAAATAGCCGGCGACGAAGCCGAAGAAGGTGCCGAACCCGAAGCCGATCAGCGTCGCCAGCGAGGCTAGGATCAGCGAGTTTCCGACGGCGCGACCGACCTCCGACACCACGGGGCGGCCGGACGCGATCGAGGCGCCGAGATCGCCGTGCAGCACCTTCCAGAGCCAGAGCCCGTATTGCACCGGCAGCGGCTTGTCGAAGCCATAGGCGACCCGCATCTCCGCCTGCTGCGCGGCGGTGGCATCGATCGGCATGATCGCGGTCAGCGGGTCGCCGGGTGCGAGATGAACCAGCAGGAAGCAGACGATGCTGACGCCGAAGGCGACAGGCAGAACATAGACGAGGCGCTTCAGGGCATAGAGGAGCAAGGGTCACCTCCGGCGACAAGGCGCAGCCCCGCGAGGCGGCTGCGCCGGCGCGGTTTCACTTGTCCATCGTGATCGGCGAGAAGTCCTGGAACCAGTTCTGCGCCTGGACGAAACCCTTCACCTTGGGAGTCATCGCCCGTGGGTTGACGTCGTGCGTCACCATCAGGAACAGCGCGTCGTCGACATATTTCTCGTGGATCTTCTGCAGGATCGCCGTCTGTGCGTTCTGATCGAAGGTGTTTCGCACCTGATCGAACAGCTTGTCCATCTCAGGGTCGCAGTAATAGCCCCAGTTCGTCCCCGCCGGCGGCGCGAGATTGCATTGGAGATGGCGAATAAAGCCGGTGAAGGGATCCTGGATGAAATAGGTGTAGTTCATTCCCGTCGCGCCGCGCGCGCTCGGATCCTTGGCGCCGGCGCGCCAGATGTTGATGAGCTGGTTCCATTCCACCACCTCGAAATCGACCTTGATGCCAATATCGGCGAGGTTCTGCTGCACCATTTCGTTCATCGGCAAGGGCTGCATCTGGCCCGAGCCGGAGGGCGAGATCAGGATCTTGGTGACGAGCGGCTTCTCCGGGGTGTAGCCGGCTTCCTTCATCAGCTTCTTGGCTTCGTCGGGCTTGTATTCGAGCTTGAAGCTGGGCTTGCCGAACCATTGGTGTCCCGGTGGATAGAAGCCCTCGGCCGGGATCATCATGCCGGCGAGCAGCTCCTTCATACCCTCGCGATCAATGGCGAGATTGGCCGCCTTTCGGATGCGGATGTCGTTCCAGGGCGAGCCTTCGACGCGCGAGAGATGCCAGGTCCAGTTATGCGGATAGGCGTTGGTAACGATCGTGAAGCCGGCCGAGATCAGCGATTTCGCCGCATCCGGTGCCGGAGCCTCGATCCAGTCGACCTGGCCTGAACGCAACGCGGCGACACGGGCATTGGCCTCCGGCAGCGGCAGCAGGATCAGCTTGTCGAGCTTGGGAACGCGCGCCTTGTCCCAGTAGTCCGGGTTCGGAACCATCTCGGCCCGCTCGCGCGGCACGAATCCGGTGAGCTTCCAAGGGCCGGTGCCGGAAGGCGACTTGGCGACGTTCTCCCAGCTCTTGCCTTGCTTTTCCCAATTGGCCGGGGAGGACATCAGGATCCAGGCCAGCTGATAGGGCAGGGTGGCATCGGGCGATTTGGTCGTGATCTCCAGCGTCAGCGGATCGATAGCCCGATAGGATGCGACCGCTGGGATGCGCGACTTGCCCTGCGCCGACTGGCGCTGGTCGAATTGCGGCGCATCGTTCTTGAGCAGCTTGTCGAGATTCCAGACCACGTCATCGGCGCTGAAGCCGGAGCCGTCATGAAACTTCACGTCCGGGCGCAGCTTGAAGAGCCACCGGGTCTTGGTGGTATCGGCGGGATCGAGCCCCCAGCTGAGAGCCAGGCCGGGTGTCAGGTCGGACGGCTTCGTCGCGCTCGAAAGGTCCCAATTGATCAGCGCATCATAGACCGTATAGCCCATGAAGCGCATGCCTTCGCCGCCATTGTCGGTTTGGCCCGTGGTCAGCGGAATATCGGAAGCCGTCATGCCGATCCGCAGCGTGCCCTGCGCCCAGGCCGCAGCTTGAAGCGTCGGCAGGATGGCGAGCACGAAAGCGGTCTTGAGAAGGGATCGGCGCATGGAGCTCTCCAGATGGCAGCGATCCATCCGAGCAAGCGTCGTGCCATGGCCTGCGAGGCCTCACGCGGAGTGCCAAAGATCCATCGAGCGACGCCTCACCCGACGCAGTGCAATTATTGGGCAGAAAATGGGGCCTCGATGCAAAAATGCGGCGGTTGTTTGCCTGTAAACAACCTTTTCGCGCTGCCAGCCATCGCCACGCTCGGCACGGTAACTGCATTGCCTCCTCCGAATTGAATCGTCCGGCGCCCGTGTGCCCCGGCAATCTCGGGAGAGCATCATGGCCATCACGCGTCGCGCCGCCATCGCCGGGGGCATCTCCGCGCCGTTTCTGATGTCGGCCCGTGCCGAGGCCCAATCGGCCAGCCGCAACGAAACGCTGCTGCTGGTGCAGGAATATGGCCCCAACAGCCTCGACATGCAGGGCATCGGCGCGTCGCAGCCCGTCAACGGCGTCGCGCTCAATTGTTACGACAGGCTGCTGCGCTTCAAACCGGTGCCGATCCCGGGTGGCGGGGGCTCTCAGGTGTCGATGAGCCAGCTCGAAGGCGAACTCGCGGAAAGCTGGGAGATCGCCTCCGACGGCATGAGCTGCACCTTCAAGCTGCGCGACGCCAAATTCCATTCCGGCAGGCCCGTCACCGCCAAGGATGTGAAATGGTCGCTCGACCGCGCCGTCACGATCGGCGGCTTCGCCACGACGCAGATGAATGCCGGCTCGCTCGAAAAGCCGGAGCAGTTCGTCGTGGTGGACGACAAGACCTTCCGCATCGACTTCCTGCGCAAGGACAAGCTGACCATGCCGAATCTGGCGGTCACCATCCCCTTCATTTTCGACTCCGAACTCGCGATCAAGAACGCGGGCGGCGATCCGCTCGCCAAGGAATGGCTGAAGAACAACGTCGCCGGCTCGGGCGCCTTCAAGATCGAAAGCTGGAAGCCGGGCGTCGAGACGATCTACGTCCGCAACGACGATTGGGCGAGCGGACCCTTGCCGAAGCTGCGCCGCATCATCGCCCGCGACATCGCCTCGCCCTCGACCCGACGCGCGCTGATCGAGCGCGGAGACGCCGACATCTCCTACGGGCTGCCGCCCAAGGATTTCAAGGATCTGCTCGACGCGGGCAAGATCAAGGTGGTCGGTGTCCCGATCCCCAACGGCGTGTGGGGGCTCTATCTCAACAGCCAGGTCGGTCCGTTCAAGGATGTCCGTCTGCGCCAGGCTGTCGCCTGGGTCTTGCCCTACGACAAGATGCTTCAAGCCTCGCTCTTCGGCCGTGGCGTCGACATGTCCGGTGGTCCCGAGACGCCGCCGGCCGCCTGGCCGACGCCCTTCGCCTACAAGACCAATGTCGAGAAGGCGAAGGCCCTCGTCGCGGCCGCGGGCGGCGGGTTCGCGACCACGCTGCAATTCGATGCCGGCAACGCAACCGTCGCCGAACCGATGTCGGTGCTGATCAAGGAAGCGCTGGGCAGCATCGGCATCGACGTCGAGATCAGCAAGGTGCCGGGTGCCAACTTCCGCACCGAGATCGCCAAGAAGACCAATCCGATGGCGCTGAACCGCTTCGCCGGCTGGCTCGATTATCCCGATTACTACCTGTTCTGGACGATGCACGGCAACAATTCGATCTTCAACATCGCCAATTACCAGAATCCGGAGCTCGACAAGCTGATCGATGCCGCCCGCTTCACCACGGACAAGGCGGCTTACGAGAAGTATGTCGTCGACTTCGTATCGCTGGTGGAGCGCGAGGTGCCGATGATCCCGATCGCGCAGCCAACGCACGACGTGGCGATGCAGAAGTCGATCGGCGGCTACCAGTTCCAGCCCTGCCGCGAACCGGACTTCCGCTACCTCACGAAGGGGGCGTGAAGGCTCTGTCTCCGTCGTGTCCGGCAGTGGGCTCGCGGAACGTCGGACCAGGGCTTTGCAGATGACCGCGTGAGGATGGAACGCTTGACGGAGGCTCACGCATGCTCGGCCTGATTTTCACCCGGTTGAAGACGACGATCCCCTCGGTGATCGGCGTCATCATCGTGACCTTTCTGCTGACGCGCGTCCTGCCGGGCGACACGGCGGCCTATTTCGCCGGTCCGGCCGCGACGCCGCAGGCCATCACGGAAATCCGGAGCAAGCTCGGCCTCGACCAGCCCTTGCCCGTGCAATTCGTCTCCTATGTCGGAGCCCTGGTGAAGGGCGATCTCGGCACCTCGCTGACGACGGGGCAGCCGGTGACGGCCGACCTCGCGCAGCGCCTGCCGGCCTCGGCTGAACTGACCTTGTTCGGCCTGCTGATCTCGATGGCGGTGGCCTTGCCGCTCGGCGTGCTCGCGGCGGTCCGGCAGGGGTCGTGGATCGACCATCTCTGCCGGATCGTGGCGACGGCCGGCGTCTCGCTGCCTGTCTTCTTCACCGGGCTGCTGCTGGTCTATGTCTTCTATTTCATTCTCGGCTGGGCTCCTGCCCCGCTCGGGCGGCTCGACGYCTTCTTCTCCGAGCCGCCGCGCGTCACTGGTTTCCTGTTGATCGACAGCTTGTTCGCGCGCGATTTCGAGATATTCCGGGCCGCTTTCGTGCAGCTTCTGCTCCCCGCGCTGACCCTTGCGATCTTTTCGCTGGCGCCGATCACCCGGATGACACGCGCCTCGATGTTGGCCGTGCTCGGTGCGGATTTCGTACGGACGGCCCGCGCCAGCGGCCTCTCCGGCCGCAAGGTCATCGGCACCTACGCCTTCCGAAACGCCATGCTCCCCGTTGTCACGACGCTGGGCATGGTCTTTTCCTTTTTGCTCGGCGCCAATGTGCTGGTCGAGAAGGTCTTCGCGTGGCCAGGCGTCGGCTCCTACGCGGTCGAGGCGCTGCTTGCTTCGGACTATGCACCGATCCAGGGCTTCGTGCTGACGATGGCGATCCTCTACGTCGCGCTGAACCTGATGATCGATATTCTCTACGGCGTCATCGACCCCCGTGTCCGGCTGGAGGGCTGAGCGATGAACGAGGTTAGCAGGATCGAGCCCGCCCCACTGCGCTTCGAGGCGCCGCCCTCGACCTCGCTGCTCGCCCATGCCCGGCATATCGTCACCGAGAACCCCGTCACCGGCTTCGCCTTCGGACTGTTCGCGCTGATCCTTCTGGCCGCCGTGTTCGGGCCCTCGCTGGTCCCGTATGATCCGCTGGCCTCGAACACCAACGCGTCGCTGCAAGGGCCGAACGCGGCCCACTGGTTCGGCACCGACCAACTCGGCCGCGATATCTTCAGCCGGGTGGTCGCGGCGACCCGGCTCGATTTCTCGATCGCGGTTGCCTCCGTCGCGCTGGTCTTCCTGCTCGGTGGGCTCGCAGGCGTCATGGCCGGCTTCTTCGGCGGCTGGGTCGATACGGTGGTCGGGCGTATCGCCGACACGATCATGGCTTTTCCGCTGTTCGTGCTCGCCATGGGGATCGTCGCTGCGCTGGGAAACAGCGTGACCAACATCGTCGTCGCCACCGCCATCATCAATTTTCCGCTCTATGTCCGCGTCGCCCGGGCCGAGGCCAATATCCGCCGCGACGCCGGCTTCGTGCAGGCGGCCAGGCTCTCCGGCAACTCCGAATGGCGGCTGCTGCTGACGCAGATCGTACCCAACATCATGCCGATCATGGCGGTGCAGATGTCGCTGACCATGGGCTACGCCATCCTGAACGCGGCGGGGCTTTCCTTCATCGGTCTCGGCGTCCGGCCGCCGATGCCGGAATGGGGCATCATGGTCGCCGAAGGCGCGAGCTTCATCGTCTCCGGCGAATGGTGGGTCGCGTTCTTTCCGGGTCTGGCGCTGATGACGGCTGTGTTCTGTTTCAATCTGCTGGGTGACGGCGTGCGCGACCTTCTCGATCCGCAGAGGAGGAGCTGACGATGAGCCCGCAGGCTCTCCTGGAAATCAGGAACCTCACCGTCGAGTTCGCCACGAGGCGCGGCACCGTGCAGGCGGTGAAGGCGATCGACATCAGCGTCGGCAAGGGTGAAACGGTCGCGATCGTCGGCGAATCCGGCTCCGGCAAATCCGTCACCTCCTATGCCGTGGTGCGCATTCTCGATCGTGCCGGCCGGGTCGCCGCGGGTTCGATCGCATTTTCCGGCGTCGACCTCGTCTCTGCGACCGAGGCGCAGATGCGGGACCTGCGCGGGCGCGAAATCTCGATGATCTTTCAGAACCCGCGCGCCGCGCTGAACCCGATCCGCAAGGTCGGCAAGCAGATCGAGGACGTGCTTGTCCAGCATGTGCAGGCGACACGAGCCACCGCGCGGGCGAAAGCGGTAGAGGCGCTGGAAAGGGTGCGGATCGCGCGCCCCGCCGAACGCTATGACGCCTACCCGTTCGAGCTGTCCGGCGGCATGTGCCAGCGCGTGGTGATCGCCCTGGCTCTGGCCTGCCAGCCGCAGCTCCTGATCGCGGACGAGCCGACGACCGGCCTCGACGTGACCACCCAGAAGGCGGTGATGGATCTGATCGTGGAGCTGACGCGCGAGCGCGGCATGTCGACCATCCTCATCACCCACGATCTCGGCCTTGCCGCGGCCTATTGCGACAGGGTCGTGGTGATGGAGAAGGGCCGCGTCGTGGAGACGGCGAGCGCCGCCGAGATCTTCCGCGACCCGCAGCACCCCTATACGCGCAAGCTGATGCAGGCGACGCCACGCATCGGCATGAACCTGCGCGACCTCCTGCCGGACGCCCGGGCGCAGCGCTCGCCCTCGAACCCGCCGGCAGCGCCATCGGCCCCGCGCGCTCGGCCGGCCTCGTCCGACGTGGCGCCGCTCCTCGTCGTCGAGAATCTGGTCAAGGAATATCCTCGCCTGGCCAATAATGGCATCTTCGCGAAGCTTCGCGGGAAGGCTGAACCGGAGCAGCCGGCCTTCCGTGCCGTCGGCGGGATCAGCTTCGAGGTACGGCGGGGCGAAACGCTCGGGCTGGTCGGCGAATCCGGCTGCGGCAAATCGACGACATCGATGATGGTCAACCGGCTGCTTGACCCGACGGCGGGCCAAATCCTCTTCGATGGCCACGACATCGGCAAAATCCCGGCCCGGCAGTTCGCCGCATCGCCTTTCCGGCGGCGCATCCAGATGGTTTTCCAGGACCCGACAGACAGCCTCAATCCGCGTTTCACGGCCGAGCGGGCTATCGTCGACCCGATCCTTCGCATGGGCAGCATCAGCGGGCGCGCCGCCCTTCGAGCCCGTTGCGAGGAACTCGCGCAGCTGGTCGGCCTGCCGGTCGAGCTGATCGACCGCTTCCCGCACCAACTCTCGGGCGGGCAGAAGGCCCGCGTCGGCATCGCGCGGGCAATCGCGCTCAACCCCGATCTGGTCATCCTCGACGAGCCGACGGCGGCTCTCGACGTCTCGGTCCAGGCCGTCGTGCTGAACCTGCTGGAGGAGCTGAAGGAGCGGCTCGGCATGAGCTACATCTTCGTCTCGCACGACCTGAACGTCGTGCGCCTGCTTTGCGACCGCGTGATCGTCATGCGTGGCGGAGAGATCGTCGAGCAGGGCACGGCCGAGGCGGTGCTTGGCTCGCCCACGGCGGAGTATACCAAGGAGCTGCTGACGGCGATCCCTCATCCGCCGGTGTGAAGCTGCCGATGAGACGACCATGCCAAGGACGATCGCATGCCAAGGACGATCGAATGAAAATCAACGACCCCGCCGTCCTCGCCGAAGTCGAGGCCGCCTTTGCCACCTATGAGAAGGCGCTGACGACCAACGATGTCGAAACGCTCGACCGGCTGTTCAAGGACGCGCCGGAGACGCTGCGCTATGGCATCGCCGAAAATCTCTACGGCTATGCCGAGATCGCGGCGTTCAGGGCAGGGCGCTCGCCCGTGGGGCTGACGCGGATTCTGGAGCGGACATCCATCACCACCTATGGCGACGATTTTGCAACCGCCAACACGCTGTTCCGGCGCGACAGCCTGCCCGGCAAGGTCGGGCGCCAAAGTCAGAGTTGGGTCCGCTTTCCGGAAGGCTGGCGGGTCGTGGCCGCCCATGTCAGCATCATCGTCGCGTAACGGCCGGACGATCGCACCTGGCTCCGTCGGGCGTATTCTCCCGGCTAGGCCAAAGCGCGCTCGACCTGCTCCGCGGCGATGAAGGCGCGCCAGCCGCCGAAATCGGTGACATCCCGCGCCTCGTTCGTGGCGACCGCCTCGCACAGGAAGCCCTTGACGCGCGTCCCATCGGCCAAATTCAGCGTGCCGATGCCGAGCGGCGCAGGAATGCCGGCGACGAAGCGGCCGAACCCCTCGGCCGGCAGCGACCAGATTTCGACCACGACAGGCCCTCCACCAGCCGCGACACGCACCAGCCCCGGCCGCATCGGTGGCCCGCCGGGCAGGGCGTAGAGACGATAGTCGCTGCTGGTGGTCGCAGCGCGGATGAAGCAGCCGCCGAGATCGGTCAGTTCGCGATTGAGCGGCATGCCCGACAGATGCGCCCCGACGACCGCAATCTCGATCTCTCCTACCTTGGCCGAAGCGGGCCAGTCCGGAGCGGGCGGCATCGGCAGGCCCGTCGCGCCAAGCGGCAGGCTTCCGGCGGCATGGAAGGCACGCCCGAACCCTGCCAGCGCCGCATCCTGTCCTGCCGGTGCGATCAGCGTGACGCCGGCTGCAGTGCGGTCATCGGCAAGGCTGACCGGCACGGCCAGCGCGGCGAGATCCAGCAGGTTCACGAAATTGGTGTAGCGGCCTAGCAGTGAATTGGCGCCGATCGGGTCGGCCGCCATTTCGGCCAGCGCGACAGGCCGTGGCGCGGTCGGAACCATCAGCATGTCGACGGACTTCATCGCCGCCTTTGCAGCAAGCGCAAGTTCGGCCAACCGATAGCGTGCCGCAAAGGCGGCGGCTGCATCCGGCAGCGGTCTGCCGGCGATCACCTGACGGATGACGGGCAGGATCGCCTCGGGCGTGCGCTGATAGAGCTCTCGGATGGCAAGCCAGCGCTCGGCCACCCAGGGGCCGTCATAAAGCAGGCGGGCGGTTTCGTAGAACGGCGTGAAGTCGAGCGGTACGATCTCGGCTCCGAGCGCGGCCGCCCGGTCGAGCGCGGCCCCGAAGCTGGCCTCGGCACGCCGATCGCCTGCAAAATCACGATCCGCCGACCGGGGAACGCCGAGCCGGATCGCGGGCGGAACGACGCCGGGACGGCCCAGCGGCAGCGACCGCGAAAACGGATCGGCCGGATCAAGACCGGCGATGACCTCCAGCACCGTCCAGGCGTCCTCGACCGTGAGGGCGAAGACCGAGATGCAGTCGAGTGTGCGACATGCCGGTACGACACCGGCGCTGGGAACCAGCCCGACGCTCGGCTTCAACCCAACGATATTCTGCAAGCCGGCTGGAACCCGGCCCGAGCCGGCCGTGTCCGTGCCCAACGCCACCGGCACGATCCCGGCCGCGACCGCGCTTGCCGAACCCGAACTCGACCCGCCGGGCACGAGGTCGGCGCGCAGGGCATTGCGCGGCGTCCCATAAGGCGAGCGTGTCCCGTTGAGGCCTGTCGCGAACTGATCGAGATTGGTCTTGCCGATGATGATCGCGCCTTCCGACCGCAGCCGTGCCACGGCGCTGGCGTCCCGCGCCGGCTCATAGGCAAAGGCCGGGCAGGCGGCCGTGGTCGGCAGGCCTGCGACGTCGATGTTGTCCTTCACGGCGACGGGAATGCCCCAGAGCTTGCGTCCGCGTGGACCTTCCGCCTGCAGGCGCTCCGCCTCCGCGAGAACCTCGGCCTCGGCGCGGAGCGCGATGAACATCGCGGGGTCGCCATGCGCCCGCCAGCGGTCATAGCAGCCCGCCACCGTCTCACGCAGGCTGCGGGTTCCGGCCAGATGCGCCGCCAGAAGCTCGCTCAAAATGTGCACGCGACGGCCTCCATGGCTTGCCCGGACCTCCGGGTTCGAGCCGCTCGAGATGCAAGAGTTGTGCGCGGCCTCGGGGAGGGGACTCGGACGCCCCGCGCGGGCACGCGCCTTGCAATGTCCCACGCATCTCGGGCTGGGGATCGGCGCAAGCCAAGTCGGCGTCTTCGGCAGATCGCAGAGAGGAAACGACAGGATGAAAACGGGCACTGGTTCGATGGGTGAATTCGATCCCGCCCGCCATCTCGAGGTCATGGCACCTGCGCTGGGCCTTACCATCGACGAAGCGCAAAAGCCGGTCGTGCTGCAATTTCTCGCCATTGCCCACAGCATGGCGCGCATCGTCGATGCCGCGCCGCTTGCGGACAACTCGCTGGATCTGGCGCCGAGTTTTCGCCCTGGCATCCCGGGAGATTTCCGATGAGCGACGCGTTTCTCCCGGCTCACGAGGTCGCGCGCCGGGTTCGAGCCGGCGAGGCGACGGCGGAGGAGGTGGTGACGGCCGCGCTCGCCCGGATCGCGAAGCTCGATCCGCAGGTGAACGCCTTCACCGACGTCACGGCGTCACGCGCGCTGGCAGCGGCTCGCGAAACCGATCTTGCGCGCTCGCGCGGCGAACCCCTCGGCCCGCTGGCGGGCGTACCTTTTGCCGCGAAGAATCTGTTCGACATCGCCGGATTGCCGACTCGCGCCGGCTCCAAGATCAACCGCGAGCGGCCGCCGGCCTCGCGCGACGCCGTGCTGGTCGAGCGCCTCGGCGCCGCTGGCGCGATCCTCCTCGGCGGCCTCAACATGGGCGAATATGCTTATGATTTCACAGGCGAAAACGCCCATGACGGCCCCTGTCGAAACCCGCATGATCTTGCCCGGATGGCCGGCGGTTCCTCGTCGGGGTCAGGTGCTGCCACGGCCGCCGGCTTCGTGCCCATCGCGCTCGGATCGGACACCAACGGATCGATCCGCGTCCCCGGATCTCTTTGCGGCGTTTTCGGATTGAAGCCGACCTATGGGCGGCTGCCGCGCACGCGTTCCTTCCCGTTCTGCGACTCGCTTGACCATCTCGGACCGCTGGCGCGGGACGTGACCGACCTGGCTCTGGCCTATGATCTGATGCAGGGCCCTGACGCTGGTGATCCCGCCTGCGCGCAAAGGCCGACCGAGCCGACGATGCCGCAATTGCGGAGCGGTATCGGGGGCTTACGCGTCGCCGTGGCAAAAGGCTATTTCGCGACCGAAGGCCTGCCCGAAGCGGACGCCGCCGTTGCGACGGTCGCCAAAGCGCTCAGTGCGACCAGCGAACTGGATATCGAGGGTGCCGCGATCGCGCGTGCGGCCGCCTTCCTCATCACCAATGCGGAAAGCTCCAGCCTCCATCTTTCGCGTTTGCGGGAGCGCGCGAATGATTTCGACCCCGAAACCCGGGATCGTTTCCTGGCCGGCGCGATGTTGCCGGCTGCGTGGTACGTTCAGGCCCAACGAGCCCGCCGCTGGTTTCACGATCGGACGATGAGGCGCTTTGCCGATGTCGACCTCATCCTGGCGCCCGCGACGCCGTGCTCCGCGCCGCTCATTGGCCAAAAGACGCTGGAGGTGAGGGGGGAAACGCTGCCCCTGCGCCCCAGTCTGGGGCTGTTCACACAGCCGATCTCCTGCATCGGGCTGCCCGTTGTCGTCGTGCCGGTCAAAGGCGCCGGCCTGCCCATCGGTGTTCAGCTCATCGCGCCGCCCTGGCGCGAGGATCTATGCCTGAGGGCGGCTTACGCATTGCAGACAATGGGCGTTTGCGGCGCCGCCGGCTTAGGCGAGATCACAGGCCTCCACTGATCGCAGACGGCACCGAATGACGGTCTCGTGCCTGAGCGTTTACAGTTCCAGTGTGCTCGCGTTGTCTTATGAAAACTGCAGAGAGCACCAAGCCGCGCATCCGGAAGGATCGACTGGCAAACCTCAAATTCAATTCGCATAAGACATATTATGGAACTTAAATCGGCCGTGCGAGCAGGCGTTCCTGTGCCCTCAGTCGCCGGTCGTGATCCGCATGCCGTCGAACGCCACATCGATCCCCTCGGCCAAACGGCTGGAAAGATTGGCATAATCAAGATCGGAGTGCAGGTTCGTCAGGATGGCTCGCTTCGGCCTCAGCGCGGCGATCGTCGCGAGCGATTGCGCGAGATGGAAGTGGCTGGGATGCGGCTTCTCGCGCAGGCAGTCGAGGATCAGCACATCGAGGTCGGCCAGCGTCTCCATAGCTGCTGCCGGGATCAGGCTGACGTCCGGCAGATAAGCCAGGCCGCCGAACCGGAACCCCAACGCCTCGTAGTTCGGGCCATGCTCGACGCGGAACGGCAGCGCCTCGATCGGTCCGCCAGCGCCGTCGATCGTCTGGCTGCGGCCGGCACCCAATTCGTCGAGATCGAGGATCGGCGGATAAGAGCTGCCCGGCGGCGTCTCGAAGAGATAGCCGAAACGCGTGCGCAGCGAGTTTTGTGTCCGCTCGTCGGCATGGACGCGAACGCGGCGATGGTTGTGCAGGACAAGCGCCCGCAGGTCGTCGATGCCGTGGGTGTGGTCGGCATGATCATGTGTCATCAGGACGCCGTCGAGGCTTTGTACATCTGCGGAGAGCAGCTGTTCGCGCAGGTCCGGCGAGGTGTCGACGAGCACGCAAGTCGTGCCGGCCGGGCCTTGGCGCTCGACCAGGATCGAACAGCGCCGTCGTCGGTTCTTGGGCTCGGCGGGGTCGCAATCACCCCATCCCAGGGCCGGTCGGGGAACGCCGCCGGAGGAACCACAGCCGAGGATGGTGACGGTGATGCTCATCGGCGCGGGGTCAGACGCTCTCGCCGGCCGCGGGCGTGGCACGGTCCATTTTCCAGTAGCAGCGCTTAGCGTTGCCCGTCGTCAGCTGCGCCGTCTGCTCGAAACCAAGGCCGATCGTTTCCGCCAGCACCTTAGCTGTTTCAAGGACATAGGACGGTTCGTTGCGCTTGCCCCTGAATGGCACGGGGGCTAGGTATGGTGCATCCGTCTCGACCAGAAGCCGTTGGCGCGGCACCATCCGGGCGATGCGGCGCAGGTTTTCCGAGGTCTTGAACGTCAGGATGCCGGAAAAAGAGATGTAGAGCCCCAGCTCGACACCCGTCATCGCCAGCGCTTCGCCGGCGGTGAAGCAGTGCAGAATGGCGGGGAAGGCGCCCTTCCCCATTTCTTCGCGCAGGATCGCCGCCATGTCGTCATCGGCCTCGCGCGAATGGATCACGAGCGGCAGCTGCGTGATACGCGCCGCTGCGATATGGGTGCGCAGCCCCTGCGCCTGCGCCTCGCGGGGGCTTGAATCATAGTGGTAGTCGAGCCCGGCTTCGCCGATCGCGACGCAACGCGGATGCCGCGACAGCTCGACCAGCTGCTCGGCCGTGACCTCGAGTTCCTCATGAGCCTGGTGCGGATGGGTGCCGACCGAAAACCAGACGGAGGAGAAGCGTTCGGCGATTGCCTTATAGGCGTCGTAGCGCGCCACGCGCGTGGAGATCGTCACCATCCGTTCGACGCCGGCGGCTTCGGCCCGCGCGACATAGTCCGGCAATTCCGCCGCGAAGTCGGGAAAATCGAGATGGCAGTGCGTATCGATCAGCATCAGGCGGCCTTGCCGTCCTCCGGCTCGACATAGCGCGGAAAGACTCCGCTGGGCGCGGGAAGCTCCGTGCCGGCTCCCAGACGATGCCCGGCGCCAAGCGCGGCAAAATCGCGCGCTTCTGCGGGAATCGCCAATAAGTCGAGCAGCTTGCCGGCCGCAACCGGCATCACCGGTTGCACCAGGATCGCGACCTGCCGGATCACCTCGACGGTGACGTAGAGCACGGTGTCGCGCCGCGCCGGATCGCTCTTGGAGAGGCGCCAGGGCTCGTTGGCCGCGAAATAGCGGTTTGCCTCTGCGACCACCGTCCAGATCTCGGCGAGCAGCGTATGCAGCGCGAAATCGGCCATGACCGCGCGCGCCTTGGCCAGAGCACTGTCGGCCATGGCAAGCATCGCCTCGTCGGCTGCGGTGAGGGCACCGCAGGCAGGCACCCTGCCCTCGCAATTCTTGGCGATCATCGAGAGCGAGCGCTGCGCCAGATTGCCGAGATCATTGGCGAGATCGGCATTGATCCGCCCGACGATGGCGTCGTGGCTGTAATTGCCGTCCTGCCCGAACGAGACCTCGCGCAGGAAGAAATAGCGCAGCTGATCGACGCCATAGGTCGCGGCAAGCTCGAAGGGATCGACCACGTTGCCGAGAGATTTCGACATCTTGGTGCCCTTGTTGAGCAGGAAGCCGTGTCCGAAGACTCGCTTCGGCAAAGGCAGCCCGGCCGACATCAGGAAGGCCGGCCAATAGACCGTGTGGAAGCGCACGATGTCCTTGCCGATGATGTGAACATCGGCCGGCCAGTAATGCGCGCGCGGGCTCTCGGGATCGGGAAAGCCCGTTCCGGTCAGGTAGTTGTTAAGCGCATCGACCCAGACATACATGACGTGCTTGGGGTGGCCCGGAACCTTCAACCCCCAATCGAAGGTCGTGCGGCTGATCGAAAGATCCTCGAGGCCCGACTTCACGAAGGAGACGACCTCGTTCCTGCGCGTCTCGGGCGAGACGAAGTCCGGCACGTCCGCGTAAAGCTTCAGCAGCGCATCCTGATACTTCGCGAGGCGGAAGAAATAGCTCTCTTCCTCGACCCACTCGACCGGTGTCCCCTGCCCGCCCAGCCGCGTTCCATCGGGCTGCAGCGTCGTCTCGTCCTCCCCATAGAAGGCCTCGTCGCGCACCGAATACCAGCCGGAATATTTGGCGAGATAGATGTCGCCATTCGCCTCCATCCGGCGCCACAGCTCGTCCGTGGAAACCTGATGGTCTTCGTCGGTCGTGCGGATGAAACGGTCGAAGGAGCATCCGAGAGCCTGCTCCATCTCCTCGAAACGCGCCGCGATCTTGTCGACGAAATCCTTAGGCGAAAGCCCGTTCTGCTCGGCCGTGCGCTGCACCTTTTGGCCGTGCTCGTCGGTGCCGGTCTGCGCATAGACATCGTAGCCGTCGAGGCGCTTGAAGCGCGCGATCGCGTCGGCCGCCACCATTTCATAGGCGTGTCCGATATGCGGCGGCCCGTTGGTGTAGTGGATCGCGGTGGTGAGGTAGAATTTCGGGGCCGTGGCCATCGTCCGTCCGGGAGCTTCACTTCACGCTGCGCGCGAGCGGGACACCGCAAACGACAGATCATGAAAGATTGAAATCACCAGCGGCCGGCGGTCGAGATTGTATGTCTCGACGTCACGAGCCGCCTTTTCCAGCTTTTCCCATACCTCCGCCAGCGGTGCAAGGCGCGCCGGTTGCGCCGCAGCATAGGCGTGCAGATGATCGGAGAGCCATCCCTGGATCGTCTCCAGCATGACGGCGAAATCGCGTTCGCCCGCCTTCCCGGCGACATCCTCGGCGAGCGCCAGCAGGGCGGTGAGATCGACCTGCGGGAGAGCGTCGAGCCTGGCCCGCACAGCCTCCACCAGTGCCAGCGTCGCGGGGTCGATATAGCTCAGGGCGCGCTTGACCGATCCTTCCGAAAGCATGGCCGCCCGTGGCAGTGCCGAATCGTCGAAAGGCGCCTCCATCCGCTGCAACGCGATGCGCCCGGCCTCGACGACCTGCTCCGGCGAGAGCGGCTCGAAGCTCAGCAACCGGCAGCGGGAGCGGATGGTCGGCAGCAACCGGCCCGGCGCCTGGGCGACGATCAGGAACAGCGCCCGCGGCGGCGGTTCCTCCAGCAGCTTCAGCAGCGCATTCGCCGTTGGGCGGTCCATGTCCTCGGCGGAATCGACGATGCAGATACGCCAGCCGCCTTCGGCCGCGCTTGAGCCGAAGCGGTCAATCACACGGCGGGCGGCGTCGACCGGGATGTTACTGGTGTAGCTCTTGCCGTCCGGCTTCAGGCTGCGCCGCAGCAGATGCAGATCGGGATGGGACCGCGCCATTACCCGCCGCGTCGCCGGATCGTTCTCTGGCATGGCGAGGCTGCTGCTGGATTGGGCACGGACCGCCGGGTCGCCCGCCGCCAGCATGAAGCGCGCGACGCGATAGGCGAAGCTCGCCTTGCCGATGCCTTCCGGACCCCCGAGCAGCCAGGCATGGTGCATTCGCCCCGAGCGCAAGGCGTCGAGGAAAGCGCGCTCCTGAGTGGAATGGCCGACCAGTTCCAGCGTCTCGCGCGGATGGGGCGCGATCGGCAGGCGGTCGGGCTCGTCGGTGGTCTCGCGCATCAGCGCTCCCGATTGTCGATCAGGCGCTGGCTTACGACACTCCAGGCGGCGTCCGCCAGAGCATCCGGCGGTAAGCTCGCGTCGAGCACGGCGCAACGCGCCGGCTCGTCCTTCGCGATCGCCAGGAAGGCCTCTCGCAAACCCTGGTGGAATACGAGGGTCTCGCGCTCGAATCGGTCGGCCGCCTCATCGGGCGCGCGTCGCTTGGCGGCGCGTGCCAGCCCGGTCTCGGGGGCGAGGTCGAGGATCAGCGTCAGATCCGGCACGACCCCATCGATCGTGGCGGCCTCGAGCTCGGCCAGTACGGAGGCGCTGACCGCGCCCACGGCGCCCTGATAGACCCGCGTCGAGTCGATGAAGCGGTCGCAGATCACCCAGTCGCCCCGCGCCAGCGCGGGGCGAATCAGCCTGTCGAGATGGTCGATCCGTGCGGCCGAGAACATCAGCGCTTCGGCAAAGGCGCCCCGCTCTTTGAAGCGGCCGGACAGGATGGCGGCGCGGATCGCTTCCGCCTTTGGCGAGCCGCCGGGCTCCCGCGTGGTGACGACCTTGCGCCCCGTCGCCTCCAGCCGCTGCGCCAGGGCGCGCGCCAGCGTCGATTTCCCAGCGCCCTCGCCGCCTTCCAGCGTGATGAAGCGGCCGGTCACCTCAGCCCCGCGTGACGCGCGCGAGCGCCTGACGAATCCAGCCGGTCGAAAGTTCGAGCACGGCGTCGAGCGCCCGGCTTTGCAACGAGCCGGGCTTGACTGTCTCGGCCGCATAGAGCGGCAGTTCGAGCGTCTTGACGTCGCCGCGCATGATGACGAGTTGCGCCAGCGGGTCGCCTTCGTTCACAGGCACGCTGAGCGGCCCGCGATAGACGATGCGCGCGGCGAGCTTGTCGGTGGTCCCGCGCGGCATCAGCAAGGCCACCGCACCTTTCGTCCTGAGCGGAACCCGCCCCTTTTCGCCGCCATAGACGCTGGCCTCGCCGACGATCTCGCCGTCCGTAAAGAGTTGCCGCCGCTCGAAGGCCCGGAAGCCCCATTCCAGCAGCTTCTGCGCCTCGGTCGCACGATCACGCGACGTTTTCAGCCCATGCACGACCACGACGAGCCTCTGCCCGTTCTCGATGGCGGCACCTGTCAGCCCAAAGCCGACGCCATCCAGATCGCCCGTCTGCAGGCCGTCCGCACCAATATCCATCGTCAGCAGCGGGTTGCGGTTCACCTGCCTGATCTTGTTCCAGGTGAATTCGCGCTGGCCGAAAATCTTGTAGAGTTCGGGATAGGTCTTGACGATATGGTCGGCCAGCATCGCCATCTCGCGTGCCGTGACCTTCTGCTCGGGATCGGGTATCCCTGAGGCATTGCGGAAGACCGACTTGCTCAGGCCGAGCGCTTTCACGCGCTCGTTCATGATGCGCGCGAAGGTCGTCTCGTCGCCGGCAATGGCCTCTGCCAGCGCGATTGCGGCATCGTTGCCGGCCTGGACGATCAGGCCCTGCAGAATATCTGAAAGCTTGATGCGGCTGCGGACGGCCGCAAACATCGTGGTGCCGCGCGCCGGTGCGCCGCCCTTGCGCCAGGCGTTCTCGGAAATGCCGATCTCGCTGTCGAGGGTCAGCCGGCCGGCTGCGATCTCCTGAAAGGCCACGAGCGCTGTCGCGATCTTGGCCATGCTCGCCGGTGCCACCAACTCGTCGGCCGCTTTTTCGTAAAGCACGGCCCCGCTTTGCGAATCGAGCAGGAAGGCGATTGGAGCCTGCGACTGGAAGTTCTGGGCATTGGCCGGCTGGAGCGCAGCGGCATTCAGCCCGATAACCAGCCAAAGCAGAAAACGGACGGAGGACCGGCCAGGCCGCGAGCGTCGCATATCCGGATTTCGCCTGAGCGCCGCACTCATGCCTTGCCCTGAAGCAGGGAGTGCCGACCCCAGTCGACCTGGACCTGCGTCAATCGCGTGCCAGCGTCTCGAGCTGCTGCGACGAGACCTTCTTCAGGGGATGGCGAGCCGGGAGCTTGTCGAGCGCGCCCTTCTCCGGCGTCGCATACAGGCTGGCGACAGAACCGCGGATCGGCGGGAGCGTCGTACGCAACGTTGCCGGAACCGAAACGGGACGAGCGGCGTTGGCAATGGTATCGAGATCGAACGGGCGGCTCGGAGGCATCGGCGCAGCCCTGACGGCCATGCCAGTCAGCGGCGCGGCAGTTGCGACATACCCGGTCGACGCCAGCGAAGCGACGACGGGTACGCCCGGCTGAATGATACGCGGCTGCGGCGCAGCATAAGCCTGTGCGATTGATTGCTGCATGACGGGCTGCTGCACAATGGGCTGTCGAACGACAGGCTGGCTCACCGGAAGCTCTGCTTCCGCCGTTTCTGGCTCGATATCCGGGTTCGGCGTGCGCGAAAGCGACGTGTCGGCATTGCTTGCGACCATGGTCCGCGCGCTCGTGCCTGGGATCGCGGCGGGCGTTCCATCGGTGCGCAAGGTTGCGAGCAGCAGATTGTCGTCCGAGCCGGCAAGCGAAGCCTGCCCGAGATATTCCATCTTGACCCGCGCCGTCCCGAGATGGCGGAAGGCCAGAGCTTCGGCGGTCTTCTGCGAGACGTCCATCAGGCGGTTGCCGTGGAACGGCCCGCGATCGTTGACGCGCACGATGATCGAGCGGTTGTTCAACAGATTGGTGACGCGGGCATAGGCCGGCAGCGGCATCGTCGGGTGCGCGGCGCTGATGCTGTCGCGGTCATAGATCTCGCCATTCGAGGTCCGGCGGCCATGAAAAGCCTCGCCATACCAGGAGGCGGTGCCGACAGCGCTGAACCCGACAGGCTTCTCGAACGGCACGTAGCGCTTGCCTGCCACCGAATAGGCCTTGCCGATCAGCAGGCGTCCACCGCCCTTCGGGACAGGCTCGCCATCGGCGATCACCCGCGGGCTGGCAGCGCCATATTTCGACTGCGGAAACGCGCCGATTTCCTTGGACCGGCGTCCGGCGACCTGGTTTCCCGCGCAGTTGGCGGCAAAGAGGCCGGCCAGAACCACGCAGCCGAGCCGCGCGGCAGAGGCTGTCCGAGAAGGCAGGATCGTCGGGTTCGTTACATTGGACAACGTAGCGGTGGCCGAAAGATCTGCGTCTCGGGTCATGCCGTCCGTCCGTCTGTTCGCACCGAAAACCATAGTACAGGCTTGCCGCACGGGCGGCGAAGCCGAGTTTTCGGTCAATTCCGTTAAGGGATCGTTAAGTGCCGACGCCCTGCGCCGGCTCAAACGCGTCATCCCCACGCCTCAGAGCGGGCACAGAAGTGTCGGAAACCGGCCACATGTCAACCCGATCTGTGGACGATTGCCATTTTTCAGCCGCAGCGTGTCACGGATGCGACAATTCTGCCGGTCGATGCCAAGGCGCGGCATGCGCTGACGTGAAGAAGAAAATCGCCAAACCGAACAGGAATAAAAAGCTGACGTAACGGATTTGCATAAGCCCCCCACAGGCCGCTGGCTGTGATGGGTTTCATAGAGGGCCGGCACTCAAATTCGCTTCAATTCGATCGGTAAAATTGATCGCACCGCGCCGATTTACGTCGACGAGCCATCATCGCTCACGCAGCCTTCTTGCGCTCCGCGATCCGGACGAGATCGGTCAACAGCCGCCGCGTACCCTTGAGCCGCTGCTCGGCCGTCTCGAAATCATCGATGAAGACCAGCCGCATGTCGGGCCGCACTTTCGCCAGGGTGCCGATCTTGGCGACATAGGACACCAGCCCCTCCGGATTGGAGAATTCGTTGCCCCGGAATGCGACGATGATTCCCTTCGGCCCAGCCTCGACCTTCTCGACATTAGCGCGCTTGCACAGCGCCTTAATCGCGACGATCTCGAGCAACTGATTGACCTCCTCCGGAAGCGCGCCGAAGCGGTCCACCAGTTCAGCGCCGAAGGATTGCAGTTCGGCGTCGTCGTCCATCGTCGAGAGCCGCTTGTAGAGCGACAACCGCAAGCTGAGATCGCCGACGTAATGCTCGGGGATCGTGACGGGTGCGCCGATCTGGATCGCCGGGGACCATTGCGTCTCGGTCTCGAACTCGATGCCGGCCTTGAGCGCTGCCACCGCCTCTTCCAGCATCTGCTGGTAAAGCTCGTAGCCGACCTCCTTGATATGGCCGGATTGCTCGTCGCCCAGCAGATTGCCCGCGCCGCGAATGTCTAGGTCATGGCTGGCGAGCTGGAAGCCGGCCCCCAGTGTGTCGAGCGATTGCAGCACCTTGAGCCGTTTGTCGGCCTGGTCGGTCAGCTTGCGGTTGGCCGGCACCGTGAACAGCGCATAGGCCCGCGTCTTCGAGCGACCGACGCGGCCCCGGAGCTGGTACAGCTGCGACAGCCCGAACATGTCGGCGCGGTGGATGATCAGCGTGTTGGCCGTCGGGATATCGAGACCGGACTCAACGATCGTGGTCGAGAGCAGGATGTCGTACTGGCCCTCATAGAAGGCCGTCATCACGTCTTCCAGCGTGCTCGCCGCCATCTGACCGTGTGCGATGCCGACCTTGCACTCCGGCACCTGCCTGTCGAGGAAGTCCTTGACCTCGGCGATGTCCTCGATGCGCGGCACGACATAGAACGAGCGCCCTCCCCGATAGCGTTCGCGCAGCAGCGCCTCGCGGACGATCAGCGGGTCGAAAGGCGTGACGAAGGTTCGCGTCGCCAGCCGGTCGACCGGCGGCGTCGCGATGATCGAGAGTTCGCGCACCCCGGTCATGGCGAGCTGGAGCGTGCGCGGGATCGGCGTCGCGGTCAGCGTCAGCATGTGCACCTCGGCGCGCATCTCCTTCAGCTTCTCCTTATGGGCGACGCCGAAATGCTGCTCCTCATCGACGATGACGAGGCCGAGATCCTTGAAGTCTATGCCCTTGCCGAGCAGCGCGTGGGTGCCGACGATAATATCCATCGTGCCGTCCCGGGCGCCTTGCTTCACCGCCTTGAGGTCGGCGCTGCCAACGAAGCGCGAGGCCTGCCCGACATTGACCGGGAGGCCGGAAAAGCGCTCGGCGAAATTGCGATAGTGCTGGCGCGCCAGCAATGTCGTCGGGACGACCACCGCGACCTGCTTGCCATTGAGCGCGGCGGTGAACGCAGCCCGCAGCGCGACCTCCGTCTTGCCGAAGCCGACATCGCCGCAGACCAGCCGGTCCATCGGCCGCCCGGCCGCGAGATCGTCGAGCACCGCGTCGATGGTGTTCTGTTGGTCCTCGGTTTCCTCATAGGGGAAGCGGGCGCAGAACTCGTCGTAGATACCGGAGGGCGGAATGAGGCGTGGCGCCTCCTTGAGCATCCGCGCCGCCGCGATCTGGATGAGCTTGCCTGCCATCTCCCGGATGCGCTGCTTGAGCTTGGCCTTGCGGGCCTGCCAGCCGCCGCCGCCGAGCCTGTCGAGCTGAACTTCCGTGTCTTCCGAGCCGTAGCGCGAGATCAGCTCGATGTTCTCGACCGGGAGGAAGAGTTTGGAATCGCCGGCGTAATGGATTTCGAGACAGTCATGCGGCGCGCCGGCGGCGGTGATCGATTGCAGGCCGATGAAGCGGCCGATGCCATGATCGACATGGACGACGAGGTCGTTCTGTCCCAGCGACGACAGCTCGGAAATGAAATCCTGCGGGCGCCTGGACTTGCGGCGCGGCCGCACCAGCCGGTCGCCCAGAATGTCCTGCTCGCCGACGACGGCGAGCTTGCCGGCCTCGAACCCGCTCTCGAAGCCCCAGACGGCGAGCCCGATCGTGCCGGGCTTCAGATCGAAGGCCGCCCGCAGACTGCCGACGGTCTGCACGCTCTTCAGCCCATGGTCCTGCAGCACATGGGCGAGACGCTCCCGCGAGCCTTCCGACCAGGCGGCGAGAATGACGCGCTTGCCGTCGCCTTCAAGGGCGCGGACATGGGCTACGGCGGCCTCGAAGACGCTGCCTGACTCGCCGGCTCGCTCGGCTGCGAAGCTGCGGCCCTGTTTGCCGCCGAGATCGAGGATCAGCTTGCCCTCGCTGTCGGGCAACTGGAACGGAGTTACGCTGGCGACGCCGGCATTGTCGACGACGCCGCGCCATTCGGCGGGTGTCAGATAGAGCGCTTCGGGCGGCAGCGGCTTGTAGGGAATGCCCCCCGCCCCGGCTTGGCCAAGCGCCGATTTACGGGCGTCGTAATAATCCTTGATCAGGCTGATGCGTTCGCCGACCGCATCCTCCGCCTGATGGTCGAGCACGACAGGCACGTCGGGCAGATAGGTGAACAGCGTGTCGAGCTTGTCGGCCAGCAGCGGCAGCCAATGCTCCAGCCCTGCCGGACGCCGCCCCTCGCTGACGGCCTCGTAAAGCGTGTCGTCGCGCCCGGGCGTGCCGAAGGTCGAGATATAGGATTGGCGAAAGCGCCGGATGCTGTCGCTGGTCATCTGCGCCTCGGACATCGGCACGAGATCGAGCCCGCGCATCTGCCCGGTCGTGCGCTGCGTCTCGGGATCGAAAGTGCGGATCGATTCCAGCGTGTCGCCGAAGAAGTCGAGCCGGATCGGCGCCGGCATCCCCGGCGGGAACAGGTCGACGATGCCGCCACGGACCGCGAATTCGCCGGTCTCTCGCACGGTCGAGGTGCGCATATAGCCGTTGATGTCGAGCCAGCGCGCCAGCTCCTCGGTATCGACCATGTTGCCGGGCGCGGCCGAGAAGCTTTCCGTCGCGACCTTTCCGAAGGCCGGCACGCGCTGGAGAGCGGCGTTGACGGTGGTCAGCAACAGGCGCGGCTTGTCGCCGGATTTGGTTTTCGTCAGCCGCGACAGTGTCGTCATCCGGTGTGCGACGACGGCCGGCGCCGGCGAAACCCGGTCATAGGGCTGACAGTCCCAGGCCGGGAAGCTCATCACCTCGAGATCGGGCGCGACGAACTGCAGCGCATTCTCAAGCACTTGCAGACGCTGCCCATCGCGCGCGACGAAGACCAGCAGCGCGGCGCCTTCCGATTTCTTGGCCCGCGCGCGGGTCAGGTCTGCAAGTACGACCGCGTCGAACCCGTCCGGCACGCCCGAAAGCGTCGGCTTGTCGCCGCGGTTCAGTGCATCGAGCAGGCGGTCGAGTTGCGGCTTGGCGATCAGGGAGGGAGGCGGAATGCTCATCGTGACGCTTCGGTTCTATCTCTTGTCATTCCGGGGCGCGCCTCAGGCGCGAACCCGGAACCCACGACTGCGTGGGACATCTTGTATTGGGTTGCGAGTCGTTCACCCAGTCGTGGGTTCCAGGTTCTTCGCTGTGCGAAGCCTCGGAATGACAAGGCAGTGAACGTTGCGAGTCTCACACGTGGATCGGCTTGTCGTGGTGGTGGAAAGCCTTCAGCCGCCGGAACAGTTCCGTGTCGTAATTCTCCGGCACGGCGATCTCCCCGGTGATCCAGCCGAGCAGGTCGCGGTCCAGAACCTCGATCAGGCGCTCGAACTCGTCGAGCTCGACATCGGTGAAGCCCGCGATCGCGTCGTCGGCGAAGCGACCCATGATCAGGTCGTTCTCGCGCATGCCGCGATGCCAGGCGCGGAACAGCAGCTTGCGGCGGCGCGGGTCGAGATCGGCACTGGAGCGGGTCGAACCGGACATGAGGACCTCAGGAAGAAACCGGACGGGAAGGCTGCAGCAAGAAATCGGAACGGGAAAATCGGGGGACGCGCAACGGGAGTGGAGCCGGCCCCGTCGCGGAGCCTGCCTGTGCGAGCTATATAGCGGGGCCATCCGGCGAAGTCAGCGGCCGAACCGCCGCGATCTTCGCGCTCCTGACAGTTTTGCCGAGACGCCTTGCGCCCTTCGATCCTCGACCCGCTCTTCGCCTCCGCCACGACGCTGTCCGGCGTCGGTCCGAAGCTTGGCAAGCTCCTCGACCGCTTCCTCGGTAGCGAGCTGCAGGCCGCGCGAGCCATCGATCTGCTGTTTCATCTGCCGACGAGCGCGATCGACCGGCGGCCGAGCCCTTCGATCGCCGAAGCGCCCATCGGCGACGTCGCCACCTTCTCGGCCCGTGTGAGCGAACATCGCCCTCCCCCCACCGGCAAGAAGGGGCCCTATCGCATCCTCGTCGAAGACGAGACCGGCGACGTGACGCTTGCCTTTTTTCATGGCGACAGCCGGCATCTTGCGCAGACCCTGCCGGTCGGCGCGTTCCGCATCTTCTCGGGCAAGCTCGAGCTTTGGGACGGCATGCGGCAGATGGTGCATCCCGAGCGCATCCTCGACCCCAAGCTCGCCCACACGCTGCCTGCCTTCGAGCCGGTCTACCCGCTGACCGAAGGCATCGGCCCGCGCATCATGACCCGGATCGTCCACGCGGCGGCGGAGCGCTGCCCCGACGCGCCGGAATGGCAGGACCCGGCCTTTCTCGCCAAAAACGACTTCCCCACGTTTCGGCAGGCGATCGAAGCCCTGCATCACCCCGCCGACCGGAAGGCGGCCGAAGGCGATACCGTCGCGCGCCGCCGCGTCGGCTATGACGAATTGCTGGCGAGCCAGATCGCGCTCGCCCTCGTGCGCCGCCAGCAGAAGAAAATCGCCGGCCGCGCCACGACCGGCGACGGAGCCTTGCGCCATCGCATCCAGTCCGCCCTGCCCTTCGACCTGACCGAGGGCCAGCGTAAGGCTATCGCCGATATCCACTCCGACATGGCCAAGCCCGAGAAGATGCTGCGCCTGCTGCAAGGCGATGTCGGCTCGGGCAAGACGGTCGTCGCGCTCATGGCCATGGCCGCCGCGGCCGAGGCCGGCCGGCAATCGGTGCTGATGGCGCCGACCGAGATCCTCGCCCGCCAGCACGCCGAGCGGCTCGCGCCCTTGGCGCAGCAGGCTGGGCTCAACCTCGCGCTGCTCACGGGCCGCGAGAAGGGAGCCGGCCGCCGGCAGGTGCTGGAAGGGCTCGCCGATGGCTCGATCGATATCGCCGTCGGCACGCATGCGCTCTTCCAGGAGGGCGTCGCCTTTCGCGATCTCGCTTTGGCAGTCGTCGACGAACAGCACCGCTTCGGCGTGCATCAGCGCCTGTTGCTCGGCTCCAAGGGCGAGGCGGTCGATGTGCTGGTGATGACCGCGACGCCGATCCCGCGCACCTTGTCGCTGACCTGGTTCGGCGACATGGATATCTCGATCCTGTCCGAGAAACCGGCGGGCCGTAAGCCGATCGTCACCCGCGCCATTGCTTCGGAACGCCTTGACGAAGTCGTCGGTGCGATCGGCCGCGCGGTGGAAAACGGCCAGCAGGTTTATTGGGTCTGCCCGCTGGTGCAGGAATCCGACACGCTGGACGTCGCCGCGGCTCAAGAACGCTCCGAAACCCTGCGCGAAATCTTCGGCAGCAAAGTCGGGCTGCTGCATGGCCAGATGCCGGGCCGCGACAAGGATGCGGCCATGGCTGCCTTCGTGGCAGGCGAAACCCGCATCCTCGTCTCGACCACGGTGATCGAGGTCGGCGTCGACGTGCCCAATGCCAGTGTCATGGTCATCGAACACGCCGAGCGCTTCGGGTTGGCCCAGCTTCACCAATTGCGTGGCCGCATCGGGCGCGGACAGGCGGCCTCCACCTGCCTCCTGCTCTACAAGGGTCCGCTCGGCCCGGTCGCCGAAGCCCGGCTGACGATCATGCGCGAGACCGAAGACGGCTTCCGCATCGCCGAGGAGGATCTGCGGCTGCGCGGCGAAGGCGAGGTGCTGGGCACCAAGCAGTCCGGCTCGCCCGATTGGCGCGTCGCCAGACCGGAGACGGATGGAGATTTGCTGGTGGCGGCGCGCGACGACGCCAGGCTTCTGATCGAGCGCGACCCGCAGCTGGAATCGCCACGCGGCCAGGCCGCGCGCGTGCTGCTGTATCTCTTCGAGCGCGATGTCGCGATCCGGTTGCTGCGGGCTGGCTAGGTTCGTTTGGTCAGGAGCCTCTAGAAGGCGCTGTCATGCTCGCCCTTGTGGCAACCATCCTTGGGCTTGAATGCGACCTTCGGCCAGCAAAGACATGGATGATCGGGACAAGCCCGACCATGACGACAGACGCGTCGGCTCAGTCCTTATCTGCCGCCGCCGGGGCCAGCTTCGGCGCTCCCTCGCCGGGCTGGATCAGGCCGGCCGACATGATCAGCTTGGCGCCCTCCTCGATCGAGATCGTCAACTCCACCACCTCCCTGCGCGGAAGGTAGAAAAAGAAGCCGGTGGTGGGGTTCGGCGTACAGGGCAGAAAAACGCCGATCTGCTCGTCGCTTGGATCCTGGCCACCCGGGAGGCGCTCGGCGATCTCGGGCGCGGCCTCCTGCGCAATGAAGACGATCGACCACATGCCGGGCTGCGGGAACTGCACCATGCCGACCTTGCGGAACGAGGTGCCGGATTGGGAGAAGATCGTCTCGAAGATCTGCTTCACGCCCTTGTAGAGGCCGCGCACGAACGGCATCCGGTCGAGCAGCGACTCGCCTGCCCGGATCAGCGAGCGGCCGACGAGATTGGCGGTCAGGAAGCCGAGCAAAGTCAGCGCGACCAGCGCGATGACGAGGCCGATGCCTGGAACGGGAAACGGCAGGTAGTTGTCGGGCAGGTAGGCATTCGGGATCAGCGGCTTGACCAGCCCGTCGATCAGCGTGACGAACCACCATGTCACCCAGGCCGTTATGGCCAAGGGCGCCGCGATGACGAGCCCGGTCAGGAAATAACGCCGCAGACGCGCGCCGAAGGTCGGCCGCAGCGGATCGGGTGGGAGCACGAGGCGTGGATCGAAGGGTTGTGTCGTCATGGTCCCGCGCCGTCGGCCGCTGCAGCGCGGTCGTCGCGCTGCGTGAAGATAAGCGAAGCAGCGGCGGCTGCCACCCCCTGCCATCCTGCCGAGCAAGGATAATGCCGTGACGGGCCGGGCCGGACGCCGCTGGGCAAGGCCACTGTTCTTCGCGGCCGGCTGGCTTTTCACCGTGCTCGGCATTCTCGGGCTGGTCCTGCCGCTGATGCCCGGCACGATCTTCCTGATCCTGGCGGCGGCGTGTTTTTCGCGCTCCTCGCCGCGCTTCGAGGCCTGGCTGCTCGGTCACCCCAGGCTCGGCCCCCATGTGCGGCGCTGGCGCGAGACGGGCGCGATCTCGCGCCGCGTGAAGCTGATTGCCTGTGGCTCGATGGCACTCAGCTTCGGGCTGGTGACGCTGACCCCGGCACCACCGATCGCGCTGGCGGCAACCGCGCTATGCCTGCTGGCATCCGGATATTACGTCGCGAGCCGCCCCGAAGCCTGACCGCCGCAGGCGCCGAAGCCAAACCTCAGAACTAGCGGGTGGGGTCCGCTGCCGTTCCGGGAAAGGGCCTGACCGAGAACGGTTCGCCGCCATGTTGAGCGATGAGCGCGACGACGAAATCCATCACAGCACGGACGGAAGGCGTCTTGCGCAAATCGCGATGGACGACAAGCCAGATGTCCCGAGAGAAGCATGGAACATCCTCCCCAATCCGCGCGAGGTCCGGGTCGATGTCTCCTAGAAAGCAAGGCAGCCCGGCGACGCCTGCGCCGGCCCGCGCCGCAATGAGATGCCCGCTGATGTCGCTCAGCTCGCACGCCACCGGCCGTGCGCCGGCAATGCCAAGCAACCATTTCTGCTGCGGCATGTCTCCAAAGCTCTCGTCGTAAGCGATGAACTGCCATCGAGCAGGCATCTCCCGATGCACATAGTCGCGGCGCGCGTAGAGACCGAAGGCCATCGTCCCGATCTTTCGCGCGAAGCTGCCGGTCTCCTCGGGACGCACCAGCCGGAGAGCTACATCCGCTTCCCTGCGGCTGAGCGAAACCTGGTGCGCCTGCGCCGCGAGAGAAAGACGGATATCCGGATAACGAGACCGGAAGTGCGCGAGATGCTGCGCCAGCACATGGGCCGCCAGCACCGGCGGAGCGCTGAGTGTGACCTTGCCGATAAGCGGCGTATGCGCAGCCCGGGCAATCCGGGCAATGCCGTCCGCCGCGCTTTCCATCCCGACGGCCCGCTCGAAGACCTGCTGTCCGATCGTCGTCAGGCGACAGGATCGTGGCAGGCGATCGACCAGCACCACATCAAGTTCGGCTTCGAGCACCGCCAGCCGACGGCTGACGGTAGCGTGGTCCACCTTCAAGGCGCGCGCCGCACCGGACAGGGTGCCACTGCGTCCCACTGCCATGAAATGGCGAAGATTTTCCCAATCGGCCATCTGTGCGATTTCTCAGGGTTCTCTGGCAGATATACCGAATTTTCGCACATAAATCACGGGTGTAGTTTCGAGGCAAATTATCCTTGCAGGGTTGTCTCGATGTCTGTCTCTCTCCCCGTTCACCCACGCATCACGCTTGCTGCCGCTTCGATTGGCTTCGTGGTCGTTCTTCTCGACGTCAGCGTCGTCAACGTCGCACTCGATGCCTTGCGCACCAGCTTCTCCACCGATGTCGCCGGCCTCCAATGGGTCGTCAACGCCTACACGCTCATCTTTGCCGCCCTGCTGCTGATGGCTGGAGCCCTGGGAGACCGCTTTGGCGCGCGGGCCATCTTCATCACCGGCTTCGTTCTCTTCACATTGGCCTCGCTGGCTTGCGGTCTGGCGCCGACGCTGGCGACACTGATCGTGGCGCGGCTTGCGCAAGGCGTTGGCGCCGCGCTGCTGGTTCCGAACTCGTTATCGTTGCTGCAGCAAGCATTTCCCGACAAGGAGCAGCGCAACCGCGCGGTCGGCTGGTGGGGAGCCGCGGGCGGCATTGCGCTGGCGGCCGGCCCCGTGGTCGGTGGCTTCCTGGTGACGCATTTGGGCTGGCGCAGCGTTTTCCTGATCAACATTCCGGTCGGGCTGTTCGGCCTGGTCCTGATCCTGCGCTATTCCACGCCAGGTCCCAGAAACGGGGATCGCTCGCTCGATCTGCCCGGGCAGGCCGCCGCCATCATTACGCTCGCATCACTGGCAACAGCGCTGACGGACGCGGCGCATCTCGGCTGGACGCATCCACGGATTCTCGCGGCCCTTCTCGTGGCCGTCCTCGCCGCAATAAGCTTCATCCTGATCGAGGCGCGAAGCCACGCACAGATGCTGCCGCTGTCATTCTTTTCCAGTTCCGCCTTCGTGATCGCCTCGATCACCGGCGTCCTCGTCAACTTCGCCTATTACGGCCTGATCTTCGTCTTCAGCCTGTTCTTCCAACTGGAGCAGCATCTTTCACCGCAGGAAACTGGCATCGCCTTCCTGCCGATGACCATTGTCCTCATGGTCGTGAACATCATCGCAGGCCGATTGATCGCCAGCCTTGGCGCGCGCCGGCTCATGATGTTCGGCCTCGTTCTGGCAGCGGTCGGATATCTTCTGCTGCTCCCGGTAAGTGTTGACGGCTCCTATTGGCAACTCGTCGTGCCGATGCTGATGGCGGCAAGCGGCATCGCGCTGATCGTGCCGACGATGACGAATGTAACTCTCTCCTCCGTCGATCCGTCACGGGCGGGCATCGCGTCGGGTGTCCTCAACACGGCGCGGCAAGTCGGCGGGATGCTCGGTGTCGCGACGTGCGGCTATTTAGTGCGCGAGACAGCACCGTCCGCGTTCATGCATGGCATGCATCTCTCGCTCATCGTAGCTGTCGTGCTGCTGTTTCTCGGCGCTGCGCTCTCGTTCTTCTGTCTCAGTCGGGAGCTTTGAACAGAAGACAAGCGCCTTCGAGGCGCTATGCAGCAATCGGCGGCGACGAGGCGCCTATGGCGTAGAATATAGCACCACAGAGCGCAATCGGCGGGAATGGCGGAAGGGGTGTCCGTTTCCGCCAAGTTCGGTAAGGTCCGGAGACGTCCAAAAAGCGCAGATTGTGCAATGCTTTGACCCCTTTCAATGATCCGATATCGTCCGTTGATGTTCGCCAAAATCCAGCTTATGGATGTGGGTAGAAATGTGGGCTGATTGGGTTCGAATCCCATTTGGCGGGGGCGCGTCTTGGCTATCGAGAGACTTACCGCACTGGCTGTTTCGCGCCTCACCGCGCCTGGCCTGTATTCTGACGGCGGCAATCTAGCGCTGCAGATATCGAGATCGGGCACCAAGTCGTGGAGCTTCAGATTCACGTTAGGCGGCAAGGCGCGACAAATGGGGCTGGGCGCTCTGGCCGATGTATCATTGGCCGATGCACGCGACGCCGCACGCGAGGCTCGGCGGCTTCTGCGTGATGGTGTCGATCCTATCGAGGCGAGAAAGGCCCGCCTTGCTGTCGCGCGTGCTGACAGCGCCAAGACAATCACCTTCCAGGAAGCCTCGAAACAATTCATCGCTGCCCAGCAGGCCGGCTGGAAATCTGCGAAGCATGGCGACCAATGGTCGGCTACGTTGGAGCGCTACTGTTTTCCTTCAATTGGAGACACTCGCGTCGCCGATATCGATACCGGCTTGGTCCTTAAGATCCTTGAGAAAGACCAGTTCTGGGAAACTAAGCCTGAAACGGCAAGCCGAGTGCGCGGCCGCGTAGAGGCGATATTAGATTGGGCCCGAGTGCGAGGATTCCGATCGGGCGATAATCCCGCTCGCTGGCGTGGGCACCTCGACGCCATTCTGCCGGCCAAAGCCAAGGTGAAAGCAGTACGGCATCACCCTGCCCTGCCGATCGATGAACTGCCCGGCTTTTGGCGCGAACTGCGCGCCCTTCAATCGTCTTCGGCGCGAGCTCTCGCTTTTCTCATTTTGACCGCATCGCGAACCTCGGAAGTGATCGGCGCTCGGTGGGCCGAGGTTGACATGAAAGCTAAGGTTTGGACCGTGCCGGGCCCTCGGATGAAGTCTGGTCGAGAGCACCGTGTGCCGCTCTCCTCCGCGGCGATGACCTTGCTTCAAGTTCTTCCGACAGAGCAAGGCAATCCGTTCGTTTTCATTGGCGCTAAGGAGGGTCGGGCCCTCTCCAACATGGCTCTATTGGAGTTGATGCGCGGGCTGCGGCCTGAGAGTGGGTTTGTGCCCCATGGCCTGCGAAGCACTTTCAGGGATTGGGCAGGAGAACGCACGAATTTTCCGCGAGATCTTGTCGAGCATGCTCTCGCGCATCAGGTCGGGGATGCGGTGGAGCGAGCTTACCGCCGAGGCGATGGCTTGGAGCGGCGCCGCCGGCTGATGGACGCTTGGGCGGGCTTTGCCGAACATGGCTCAAAAGCGCGCCAGAATGTGGTCGACATGCGCTCTGGTAGTTCAGCATGATCGACAGGCGCTGCCCCGAGATCGTCGACGACTTCGACGAATTCTCCTTCGAAGCTTCCGCCGCAAGGTGGAAGCCTCACCCTGCAAAACCTACGCGCGACGCAAACGACCGGATCCCCCCGAACGCATTGATACGCGAGCTGAACCGGCTAGCCGAGATGGTTGGGCAAGAGGACGGGCGCGTCTTTCGAGATGCGATCGATTCCCTACATTACCTAAAGCTTGTCAACTTTACCGCTGGCAAGTGGGCTGAGCATTGGAACGGAGCTTCGATTGGTAACGGCCATGCTGAAGCTTACGGCTGGGGCGCCCATCGCGTCAGTGAACTTATTAGCTGCAAATTTCATGGACTGAGCGAGCGTGAGATCGTTGCGTTTGTCGTTGCGGAAGAGGAATTGCCCGCCGCAAATTTCCAGTCCGCTTGGACGCGACTGAGGTACGCCTATGACCAGCGCTATCCCAATCGAGAAAAGCCAAAGCGCGGCCGGCGGCCGGCTGCCAAACGAGGCTGATGCCAGGTCCGGCTAGCCGCCACCAATCTCAATTATAACGGAGCCCCCCTGACGATTTAAAATTACAGGGCCGAATACTGTGCCTAATCGAATGGCTTCCCAAGGCGTCCGGCAATAGCCGGCACAGTTCGGAGGCTCTTTTGAAGAAATTTTTGCGCTTGCCCGCCGTCATGGCTGCAACCGGGCTCGGTCGAACAGCGGTCTACGCCAAGATCGCGGCGGGCGAACTCCCTGCCCCCATTAAAATTGGAGCTCGTGCGTCGGCATGGGACGCGGATGAGGTCGCCGCGTGGCAATCGGCCCGACTTGCGGCTCGACAAGTTAGCGAGCGTCAGAATATTTCGGGGAAGGCGCGAGCAGTGGAGCCGCTGCCCCCTGCCCTCACCCAGCCGTCTCCCGCTCCAAAGCGCAGAGGTCGCCCGCCGAAGCCCCGCCCGGCCTCGTCGGTACAGGCGGAGGGGTGATCGATGGCTGATCATCTGAAAGCCGCCGTCATCGCTGAAATCGCTCGGACCATGGTTGCGGCCGGCGAGGATTTCGAAGCCCGCAAAGCTGCCGCGCTCAAGGCATTTCCCGGCTGCCCGACTTCTATCTTGCACGAGGCAGATCTAGAGGCCGACCGGCTTGTCGAGGAGGCGTTTCTCCGGCCGCTTGAGCCCCGCTTCTCAGATCAGGTTGCCGAGCGCCAGAGGGAGGCCGACGCCGACCGCGAACGCCGGTTTCCTGGCTACGGCGAGCGCGCGCCATATTCCGGTCGTGCGTCGTCGAGCCATCTCGATCTCGACATCCCGTTTTGATCGGAGGCCAGCCATGACATCCGAACGAAACGGGCCCGCATCGGTTGCAGCCGATGACGAGCCCAAAATCGAAGTCCACAACCACGATCTAGCCTCCGCCATTCCGGCCGGCAAGGCTGAGGCCCAGTCCGCGCCCTCAGCGATCGTCACCGCTTGCCGTGTGCTCGCCGAGCGCCGCCGTGAACGGAGGCGGCCTTGAGCATGACTTGGGACGAAGTCGAGCGTTTTTTTGACCGGACATTCGAGCTTGCCGAGGAGCTTGGGTTAGAAAGTGCGCACGAGAAGGTCGTTTTCGGCGCATGGCAGTACGGCGGGCTTCAAGCTCACAATTACTTTGATAGGCGGAATAGAGCCCGTTCCAAGCGGCATGCAGAGGAGTGGATCCGAGACGGCATCACAGGCGTCTGCAACTGCAACTTGCATCTCGATCCGACCCTAAAAGCCTTGTTTGAACGATGGACGTTGGTGGCCTTCAGGCTGCGGCTGTCTCATCTCATTGCCAGCTCGCTCGGGGCCGGGTCATGAGCCGGCCTCCGTCTCCCCGCCAGGCGGCCTCGCGTCGCCTGGCCGAGTTGATCGTAATCGGGAAGTATCGCCGCCTGACCGGCTGTCGGCTCGATCCCGGCAAGTGGCTATTTTATCTGGCGAACACTCTCGGCCATGCGCCAGCAAGCACCGCTCCCATGCGAAGCGGTGCAATTTGGCGAGGGATCGATCTTCTTGAACTACGTCGCGTCGTCACGATGATTGATCTCGGCGAGTTCACCGATGACGAGCTCGGCGAGCAGATCGCCCGGATCAAGATTGGCTCGCCGCTTATCGCATCGCAGAGCCTCGGCGAGCAGATCGGCTTGACAGTCGAAGAGCGCGACAACTTGGACGTTCGCTCAATTGGTGCTGCCGGACAATCCAAGGAAGCTCGCGATGAGGCCAAACGTGAGCGTAACCGTGCCGCCGACCGTGGTCGCAAAGCGGCAGAGCGCGAAGAGGCCCGCGCAGCCGGACAGGTGAAACCCCGCCTGGAATATTGCGCGGGTTCCTTCGAGGCTACGAAGCCGTGGATTGAGGAAAGATGCTCGCGGCGGACTTGGTACTATCGCCGTAAAAAGGAACTGTTGGCGAACATTGCACAGGTTGCGTCCGAGATAGATGGTACATTGGCTGCACAGGTCCCGTCCGGCATTTTTGGTACATCGGCTGCACAGGTTCAGTCCGACCACCTTACTCTTAATAGGGTCGACGGACCGGACTTGTGCAATGTGGCAGACGTTGCATTAAGCGATCGCCTGCAGCGCTCCGGACCATCGACCGGCCCCGACCTCGGCGCTGCCTTTGCCGTCGCGGATCGCAGCACGAACGGAGCATCTGCGGGAAGCGATGCGCCCGACAAAAGAGATGGGCTTGGCGATGGATGCAGTCCGCCAAAGAGCGAAGCGCCAAAAAAAGAGACGGGGCGGACTGGCCGAACGGTTCTCGAGAAGGATCCGCGCGAGCAGGTCCTGGTCGAGATCTTCCGCGATCGCACTTTGGCCGCCTACATCGGGGAAGAGGTCGGCGCCGGGCACTTCGAGACCGGCCTGAAGCTCGCGGATGCTCTGGGGCGGTCTAGGCTTGAACGTCTGCGAGATCAGGTCGCCCGTGCCGGCGTTTTGAGCCAAGGCGCCGAAGCCGCAATCGCGGAAGCACGATCGCTCGCTATTCGGCTGATCCGCGAAGCAGAGGAAGATCGCCATGTCGCGCACGCGTAAGAACGCTGACCAGCTCGATTTGCTCATCTGGGCAGCCGATCGCCCGACCGCCGAGGTCGTTGACTTCCTTGCCCGGCGGGAGCGCTTGCCGCGGTGGCTGCTGACCCGCGAGGCGCTCGAGCTGCGCCGGCTTGAGCTTCGGTTCGAGAGGGCATGTGGCGAGCCCGTTCCGCCGGTCATTGCGCTACGGCGCGCCTGAGACACACCGGCGGCGTTCCTGCGCCGCCGCTTCCCCATCACCGGAAAACCGCCGGGCGCCGCTGGTGACCTGTCGTAGGCCCGCAAACCGCATCGATGTCGTGATGAGCGTCGCGCCGGTTGTGAGTGCCAATTTCTATCTGAGAGCCCGACCCGCTAGCCGCGCTCCTTCAACTGGCCTCCCTTGTCTCTGAGGACCGATGACACCTTCGACCATTACGTTTTTGAGATATCTGGTGTCTTTGACATTCCTCAATTCGCCATTTTTCGACAAACCCATACCGATTAGAGATTTTTCTAACCAGTCGATCAGTCGTTTGTTGCTGCGGCCCGCATAGCTGATTTTTTTGCCAGGCGTCGCTAAAGCAAAAAGGGTAATATTGCCCGCTAGTTTGTTCGATTTTTCCAGAGCTGCTTGGTAATGCTCGATCTTGTGCGGTGTAAAAATCTCGCCGTAGAATCCCGTATCGGCGATCGTTTTGCCAATGTACCAAGGTATTTCCCGAGATCCGCGGCTTGTCGAGAACAGGTAGCAACCGACTGCCGGCCGTAAAGCGTAATCATCAAATCCATAAACGCGGGCTTTTTCGGCAACGCTTTCCCAAAATTCGGATCGGCTAAAGCCGCTTCGATATTCGAACGGTCCCCAAGTCCAAAATTCCATCGCTCTCACCCCCCGGGCTCGATCCATAGCGTCTCAACTACAGTTCGATCGAGTTTGATAGATACACGATATCAGGCGGCGCGACGTAGCTCGCCACTTGAGCTGCGGGGCGACCTGATCGCCGAGAAGCGGAGGTCGTGCTGGATCCGGCGCACCGCGCACGAATTACGATAGAGGCCGAGCAGTGAGGCCGCCGGGAAATGCCCTCGGCGCGGGCATTAACCTGACTGCCGGGCAGGTTTTAAGCTCGAGGTCATGCAATCGCAAATAACCTGATGCACGTCAGATTTTTGCGCTGGCCGGCCAGAGCGCCGCTGCCGAAACGCCGAGCAACGCAAGCGCGTTCCAAATCGGCGGAGGCTCGCCGCCTCGAAAAAAGCCGCGGGTCAGGATGCCGTGGGTGGTTACGGCCGAGGCGCCGGCTGAGTAGCCGATCGCTCACCGCGCTCGCGATGAGCAGGAAGCCGGCGAATGCGACGGCCGCCACGGGCACCAAGGCAAGTCTCAGGATGATCATAGTGCGCCCCCCGGCGTCGTGATCATGCGCCGCGGTCGCTACCAGATCACAACTAAGGACTTTCGGTAGTCCTCAGGAATGGCAGAGGGCTGCAGCCCGGCCTTTTGAACTCGCCGGCCACCACGTATGGAAGACCGTTGACTCAATGCGATCGACGCTAGAGTGACTTTCTCATATTCGGCTCGCAACGGCACGAGTACTGCGAAGAGTTCCAGCGGGGCAAACATGGTCGGTAAAGACGGAGAGTTCGGAGACATTTTCAGGGTGCCGCCCGAAGGTCGTATTGGGATCGAACTCGTTCTTGCGACCGACGGCAGAGCGCCATCTATCGCGAAAGCGCAGGAGGTTTTGTTTAAAGCAAAATTGGCGCAAATTTTCGTTTCCTCCACCATTCGTGTCATAGACGTTCATTACGGAAATGACGGTGAAAAAATTGATCCTAACCATCTCGACGCAGTAAATCAGTATATTTCATTTTTGAATTCGCCAGAATTTCGGCAGGCAGACCATTTCTCGGAAGAATTTGGCGCTCTATGCCAGCAAAAGGCTTGGGAGCTTTCCCGAAGGCTTTGGGATATTTCTTATTTATTTCCGCTGTCGCCATTCTATCCCAGTATCGATTCCGAGCTGCATTTCGAATTCGTCGGCGCGTTCCGGGAAAATCCGCTCAAATTTCGCTTTCTTGGATATGCAGCTGGCGGAGCCCTAGTTGTCGCCGTTGTAGTGTTTGCGTCGGTTCACGTTCAGAAAGAGCTTGGTGYCCCTGAGTGTCGGGCGCGCTACCAAGAAATCGTAAGCAATCAGACGCAAATGTTGCGCGATCAAGCGAAACTGGAAGGAAAGTGGACTGCAGAACATGGAAAAAGTTTTGAGGTCGCCACCAACGCTGCCCAAGCCGCAGCTGCAGCCTGCGGTTCTGCATTGAGCAGCCTAGGCATGACATTCACCCTCGACCCCTTTCGGTTTGAGATCACACTAGGTGGCGGCGGCGCGCGAGCAAACAACGGCCGTTGACTGCCGCTACCTCCAAATTCCCCAAAATGCCGGCCGCAACTCTAGTGCAGGCGTGCCTGAGCCCGCACTAGACAGATTTGAGCTCAACGCACTCAAGCCTTGTGACGCCGAGGCGAACTCACGCCAGCTGCAGTCGACCGCGACTATGGGTTTCATATCGCAGTCCGCTGCATCTATGCAGAATATCGGCCATCGCAACCAATCGGTGCCGTTCCTCCTGTCCTGGCGCCTCCATCGTCTCGGTGACGGTCAGCACCCCTACGAGGTGCTCTGCCTCGCCGATCGCAGCCAGGCCGACGCGTTCCGAGATGTCATCCAAGGCGAGGAATTTGATCCCCGTGATCGCTTGGGCGGCAGGTGGCTGCGCGGGCGCGGCGCGACACGGGATGCGAAGCGGAAGGCGCGCGGTCTGTGGTGAGCGATCCGGTGCGGCCGGCGCTTGAAACGCAGCACCGGGCTAGTTGCAATTGGTGGGTTACTCAGCAGCGCTATCACGGCGCTCTTGGCGCGAGCCTTTGGCGACACATGGGCGTGGGCACGAGCGTGTTGACGAATTCCGTGAATCGCTCCTCGCCGTTGCCACGCCGCGTGGTCGCGTCCGCGAGATCGAAGGTCATCGATCCCGCGCAGGAATGGCCCGTGCGCCGACCATGGGCGCGCATGTCTTCCAGATGATCCATCGCCAGAATGGCGAAGGCGTTGCAAGCGGAAGGCAGTTGGGTACAGGCGATCTTACACCCGGACGCCACAACTGCCTCAACGATGGGCTTGAGAGGTAGGTCGTATCGGTTACGGCCGTTTGAGAAGATAACCGTTTCCGGCTCGACCGCAGCGATAAGCTGATCGACGAAGGCAGCCGCGTCTTCGCCCGGCGATCCGCCGTGGTGCGGAAAGACAAGGACATCAGCCTTCAGCGGCGCGCAATGGTCAAGGGCGTCGGCTAGGCCGATCTCATCCAGATCACCGGCCAGCAGAATGCCTCGACCGCTCTTTCCCTCGATGCTGAGCACCGCCGAGAGGCTGTTCTGGGTTACGATGGCCCCGCTCTCAAGTTGGCCGCCCACGCCGCGCAGCGCCAGCGCTGCCGATGGAGCGGCGACACGAACAGTCAGGTCCCCGACGCCAATCGCGCCCGGATTTGTAGACGAAAGGCTGTTTGAGACCGCGCATGTGCCTTTTTTCTGGGCCACGCTAACGGCCGCGAGCAGGCTATCCCAAATCGCTGAATTCTTCCCGGCATCGGGATTCACATACAGGCGCGCCACTTCCACCTCGTCGCTAGTCAGGAGGGCGACAATGCCGGCGAGATGATCTTTATCTGAGTGGGAAATGAAAGCTGCATCGATCCGCTTGATCTCCATATCTCTCAAGGTATCGAGCAGCAGGCTTCCGATCGGCGCATCGACAACGGCCAGGGCGTCGCCGCTGCGCACGATGGCGCAATTGCCGTGTCCCACATCCAGAATGGTCACAGAGTTCAAGTTAAGCCCTCGACCTCGCCAACACCTACGATCTCGTCGATCCGGGTAAAGAACAGGTCGTCTTCGCGCTCCGCCCCAATATTGATGTTTCCGAGTAGGAAGTCTCCCGTGCGGATCTTGCCGCGAATCGCCGGATCGATACAGGCCGAAGGGACCGTCACAGCATGGTCTGGAGACCAGCCGTTGACAACCACATCGACGGTTTCGTTGCCGGTGTCGGGATCCGCCCATTCCACCTTTAGGAGCGTTCTGTGGGCGCGTCTTTCGTCTACGGGATCCTTTTTTAGTTCGCGGATTACGATCTCGGCGTAACGGTCGACATTCTCCGGCTCGAAATCGTCACGACCGGCAATGACGGGTATCAGATGGCGCGAGCTGCGGAGGACCATGCGCATTCGATCGGTCTGCTGATACATGGTGAGCAGCATGGCCGGTCGCTGCGCGTCCAAGAGCTCGCGCACCACCCCAAGTCCGTTGAATGCCGCTAAGCCGAAGGGTTGGAGGCGATGATCGCAGATCACGAAGTCCGGGTTCTGTTCCACGATCTCTCGGACCATCCGGTCAAGTTCGTTCCCGTACTGGTCCTTCAGCGTCATCGGCTCATAGTTGAGGTCGCGGAGTCCATCCATCAAATGCTCGAGAACGAGCTCGTCGTCGTCGATGACGGTGATCTTGGATCGCGCATTCAGAAAGGACATGGGGTCACTCGAATAGCTGCCGCATGGGCGGGATACGGACCGTGAACTGAGCGCCGCCAGTTTCGGTTAGAGCGGCGGCCTCGACCGTCCCGCCGGCGTCAGCGACGGAATCGCGGACAATGGTTAGCCCGAAGCCAGTGCCCTCGGCTTCCGTGGTCACACCTGGGAGCCAGATGTCGGCTAGATCGACGCCGTCAATGCCCCCAGCGTTGTCCGCCACGGACAAGATAACCGCCGCCCCGTCATAGGCCGTGGATATCCAGATGCGGCGGTCGGCCTGATGGCGACCGTCGCGTTGGAAGGCGTTGATCGCGTTCATGACGAAGTTCAAACAAACCGCGTCAATCAGTGCGTCGCTGCCAGCGATATCGGTATAGCCCTCAGTCAGGTCGAGCTCGAGTGTGATCCGGTAATAGGCCATGATCGGCTCGATCATAGTCGCAAGGCTGAGCACTGCGGCGTTCACTGTGACGCGGCCGGCCCGCCGCTTCTTTTTGGCAAGCAGGCCCAATGGAATTGAGACGAAGGAGTTGACCCGTCGCTTGGCCTCAGCGATCCGTGAGATGCGGGTTGCGGCTGCCTCCTGCTGTTCGGCTGGGATCAGCTTCAAGATAGTCTTGATTGCGCCGTCTATCAGGGTCAGCGGGCGGCCGATCTCATGAGAGAAGACCGCCGAGGTCATACCCGCGGTCGCCAGCGACCGGTAGAGTTGCAACTCCTGACGCAGGGATTTGGTGTCACGATCGACATCCTTGACGTATTGCTGGATGGCGTCCTCGACCAATTTGCGGTCGGTGAGTGGCACCGCCTTGGTCAGGACCGCTTCCAGACGGGTGGCCGCCTTTTCAGTTTTTTGCCTATCCGCCTGACGCTCAGCCTGCCTCCTCTGGTCCCGCTCGCGCGTGCGAAGGCGCCCTGCCCACTCCATGGCGTCGCCGCAGCACCGGCGCAGCTCACCGAAGGCTTCGTTTTCGATGTAGCCGATCCGGTCGGTCTTCTGCACGAGCGATCGGTCGAGATTGCTTAGCCGGACGCGGCCTACCGCGGTGTTGGTGCTGGGGCGGAGTTCAGGATTGCGGGCCCGACGAAGATTGAGGTCAAGCCAGTCATCGCCCGAGCCGCCGTAAGGAGGCACGCGGATCCCGTCCTCATAGATGTGAACCCCGCCGACATTGGCCAGCCAAGCTTTGACCTCGGCCATGGTGGCGGTCTTGTTGGAGAAGCGCCCGCCATCTAGGATGAAGGCCCACAGGTCGAACACGAAGGGCGGTGACCGATAGGGCTCTTCGGGTTTCTGTTCGTGAAGAACATCGCCCTTCCAATCGAGGAGACGAAAGGTCGCTTGGCCCGCCTCTTCCAGCACGGCCTGGATGCGATATTCGGCGTCTCCGAAATACGACCGGCGCACCTTGCGGGCGAGTTCCTTGAACTCTTCAGACAGAAAGTCCGGCTTAAAGCCCGGATCCGGCTCGAAGATTGTGTCCAGCGTCGCGCTTTCCACAGTTCTCGCGTCGTCCTGCCCGCCGTCGAGTTCATCAATAAAAGGATCGGCTAAGAGGATCAGTCCCCTAGCCAGTTTGTTGGCTGTGGAACGGCTAAGAGGCGTCTTCAGATCTTCAACTAAGATGTCGGTGCCGTGCCCCCTGTCAGTGTTCGAGCTCTTCACCTCGATCGACACGTCCTCGATCACGCGAGCGTCGTCGAACGCCCCCCAGTCCAAGGTCAGTTGATATTCGACGCCCGGTTCCTTAATCGGCCGCGTTCGCAGAAAGACGCGCCGGCCGAGCCGAAGCGCCGCCAGCCGGCCGAGCCCCTTGTCACCTACCGGCATCCGTCCGAATCTTGGCGTCGGCGTCTTCTGGCGCTTTCCTGATCGACCGATCACCAGCCAACCATCTCGCAGGCCGGCCTCGGTCATGCCGTTGCCGGTATCGTGGATGATGATCGAGTTGACGCCTCCGGAGTCCGTCTTAAATTCCACTGTGCACACCGATGCATCGGCATCGTAGGCGTTCTTCACAAGCTCTATGATGCCCTGATCGACATCAGGCACGAGCTCCTCACCTAAACGGGCGAGAATGTCGGGCGAGAACCTGAGTCGCTCAGCCGACATCGTCGGACCACGGAATGGCGGCCAAGGTTCCGGTAGTCAGGTGCCGGCAGCGGATCGTTCTGTTCAGGTGATCTGTGACCTCTTGCGACTTAAGCCGGTTGAGCAATCGACGGCAGGCAGCGACGCCCCCACTAACCGGGATAGCGACGATCAGATGGTTCTCGACAGCCACCTCTGCTGTCCCGACTATCACCGTTCCTACCGCCCTATGGCGATCGCTGGGGCTGGAAGTTCGGCGGATCACGACAAATGGGGGCTTGAAAACCGTTCCGTTGAATGCGCGGCGAATATTGGGGATGAATCCAGTCTCCCAGGCCGGGGTGGTTTTGGCACAGAGATAGAGATAGTCCGGCCCAGCGAGCCCATGACGATGCGGCACTACGGCCCCGACGCGCATGATGAAATTGGATCCGACCGCCTTCTCGACCGGCCCCTCTGAATCTCTCCAAAGACCTCCGGCCTGGCCTGCTTTCAACAGGGTGATGAAGACATCGACGTCCGTCCAAGCGTCGAACCGCCCTAAGGACTGAAAGCCGCCAACCAGCCCCCGATCCAACAGATGATTGCGGAACCGACCGTAGCGGGTGCCGCTCCTCAGAACCTCAGGCAGGAGGGCGGCGATGGGACGGGGCGGAGTCTGCGCGCCTAGGAGCGCGTCCAGGAATAAAGCCGCTGCATTGATCCGTCCCGCCGACCATTCCGGTGTGATCTTGGGCGAGGTCTGGCCGAACGGAGGGTTGAATAGAAAGCCTCTCGCCGTCGCCAGAACGGCGGGGTTCATGAGGGCGTCTCCAACCTGGATAAGCGGGAAGGTTTCGTCGATCTCGACGTTCAAGCCGCCGAAGCCGCCCTTGGCCCGGGCCAACATGACCAGGCGCACCTTGGTCATCCGCACCAAGTCTTCGCGCAGGTCGAGGCCGGAAAGCCGCTCGCCCCAAACGCGGATCGTTTCCTCCAGTGACTCAGCGATGGGGAGCCGCTCGGCGTAGGCCAGTAAAAGATCTCCCATGCCGCAGGTCGGGTCCGCAATGATCGCATCTTCTGTGACTTCCTCCGCAATCAGGTCGGCTAGCCGCGAAGCGATAGCCGGACCCGAAAAGAACGTTCCTTCATCACGCCGATCGGCCAAGTCGATAGCCTGGCGGAAAGCCTTGTAAGGTGCCCCATTGAGCAATGGATGAGCGCGCGGGGAGGCACCTTGGGCCGGATTATCTTCCCGGGTTGCCCGCACTGCAGCTTCCACATAGGTCTCAAAGGCCATCAGGCGCACGCTCATCCTGTCAGGCGAGAAGGTGTCGATATGCCCGCGTCGGCACGAGCCGATTCCGTCACGTCCGGAAACGGTCTATATCAGTGCTTGCAAGGACCGTCTCTATCCGCGCGCGCGTTGTCTCCCGCAGGCCATAGCAACCTCCCGCAAATGGCACTCAGGCACAATGGGGCCACATTGGGATAAATTTTATCAACCGGTGTTGGCGGCTTAAACGATCGGTTAGAGACCGTATCAGCTGCCTCCAGTGCGTTGCGCTCTTCCGCTTATCTGCTCGGTCGGCGCCCGAAATCCCCACGACATAAAGCGGGCGGTTGCCGAACGCCGCTATAGCCAAATCCGCTCCGATCTCAGAGCCACCAAATAGACCGCCCGAAAGCGGACGTTCCATGAGCCAGATAAAAGCCATTTGCCCGTTCAGCTGACGCGGACAGGTTAGGGATGCCGCCAATAGCTAATGCTCATCGCTGCCGAGGGGTTCACGCCGGCTCTCTCGCAAGCGCCGCGCCATCGCATCAGCCTCGGCGGCCAGCATTTCCCCGGTAAGCGTGAGCTTCACCGCCGTCGCCATCCGCGGCTTGGAATCGTAGTCCAGCAGGCGATGGTGCTGAAGTTCCCGCAATAGGTTAACGGCCCAGTCGGCGGCGACCGCGTTGCCTGCCATCGCTGCAAGTTCGCGCGGCCTCAGCATTGCCCGGCCTTCGTCATCGGCCGCAGCCACGAGGGCACAAAACAATCGCGCTGCGCCGGCCGAGATCGCTGGCATCGAGGTCACGATCGCGATCTGCCGCAGCCGGATGTCAGTGCTCAGTGCCGCAGGCGCTCGCTGCGACCTGGCGTTTCTGTGGTTTAGGGCGAGCATAGATCAACCTCAACCGACCAGCTTGAGGTCGCTCGCGAGGCGGCGCACAACGCCGGCAGCGCGATCGATCGCCGACGCGAGGGCGAGTTGCTCTCGCAAGAAAAAATGCGCGCCGGCCGCCTTTTCGGCTTCGGTCTCCTGCAGGATTTCGAGACGCGTCCGCGCGGACAAATAGTCCCCCAGCAAATCGCGCTCGAGCGCCGACACCGGCCTGCCAGCTGCACGCCGGAGGCGACAAATGCGCTTAAACTCACCACGTTCTGACCGATTCAGGCCACGAGGTGGCAACGGATCCCGGTCGAGTGCCGGTGACGGAGCCAATGATTGCTGCGATTTCGACATCTGACGCCTGTTGAAGTGAGGTGATTTCGCCGGAAAATTTGCGGGAGGACGAAAATAAAACCCGCGAATGAGCCCCTGTGCGGTGGTGGCCCCTGGGGCTCCCTTTTTCGACCCTCCCCCCCGACCTAGGCCGCTGCCGGTTCGGCGCTCGGAGGCTCGGGCAACTCGGCGCCGATCTCGGCCTCCACCTGTGTGGCCCACGCGCTGAAGCGCTTTCGCTCGGCGGCCACCAGTTCGTTAAGGTCGAGACCTTCGAAGCCCGCCGCGGCGAGTTGCTGGCGCTGCCGGTCGACGGCGACTTCGACCGCGACAGAAAGGTTGCGGCGCAGGTCGCCGCGGTGGCGGACCGGACCTAGGGAGACGCGATCGCTCATCGGCTTGCTCCCGGCGTTGCGGCTTCCCGTAACACGGCACCTGTAGCTCTTGAGCGCCATGCCCGGATAACGCATCGAGCCGTCGCCATGCGCCTCGCGAGTTCGCCCGCATCGAGATGCTCCCGTGCGAGCCTCTCGCCCTCGCGGCGCAGTGCCTCGCGGGCCATGTCGTCGAGGCGGCGTTCGGTCCCTTCGATCGTCGCGCTCATGAGCGGTACGCCTTCGGCTTGGCGGCCGTCGGTGCGGCCGGCGTAGGCTCGTGCTGCTGGGCAGGTGGGGCGAGAGCGAGGAGTTTCAGCTCGGCGACCAAGGCGCGGCGCTCGGCGCGCAACGTCTCGAGCTCGCGGTGCCATTCGGCGCGTGCCTCACGGATGACTGTGCCAATCGCCTCCGCGACTGCGTCGGGCAAGGTGTCCTCGTACGACATCACGCGCTCCAGGCAATGTTTGCGAGGATGGCGACGGCGCCGGACCTAACCTTCTCTGCACCGAAGACGCAGCGGGCGAGCACGGCGATCAAGTTCTGCCGCCACAAGCTGGTGAGGACCGTCCCCGCATTGGGAGGCGCGTCCGGGGTGGTCGACATCTGGACCGCTGCCTGGTCGCTTAGCGAAACCGTCACGGCCTCGATCTCCGCAGCGATCGAGGCCGCGTCGACAAGCATGAGCTGACCAGCCGGGAGAGCGGACGAAGTCAACGCCGGCAGATTCACCATCTCGCCGCCCGAAGGAGACATCGCCGGAAACGCGTTCGACCCATCGGGTCCGGCAAGCGTCGAAGCCGCGTTAGCGACGCTTGGTGACATGAGCCAGTAGAGCTTGCCCGCGCCAGAGACATTAACGACATCGAGCAGCCGCTTGAGATCCGCGAGCGCGTCGCCCGCAGTCATGCCGGTGGCGGCAGTCGGCGTGATGCCGGCTGAGATGATAGAGACGAACGCGGCGTCGATCGCGGTGCTGACGGCGCTACGCAGAGAGGCGTCGACCAGCGCGCGCGCGGCCGGGCTGGCCGACCGGATCAATTCGCTCGTCAGCACCACCATGCCGGCCGCGGTACGCGGCTGAAGGCTCTTGGAGGCGAGTGAAAGGGAAGAGACCGCGATCGGCGAGCCGGCGCCAATCGCGAAGGCAGTCGCATTGGCGACCACGGCGGCTGCGCTGGTGCCCAGCGGGAGCCGCGTCACAGCGTCATCAGCGAGCAAGCGGCCGAGGATAGAGGAAGAGGCCAGCGAGCCGACGAACGCCGTGACCATGTTGCTATAGCCGTCGAGCGATCCGGCCCATGCTGGATCGCTGAGATTTCCGCCGCCGGCGGCCGACTTCAGGACGGAGCGAACAGCCTCCGGTGCCCTAGTGGCTTCGGCGATGACGGCGGCCTGGGCGCAATTGCCGCCAGAGATTGCGACGACGCGCGCCAGTTCGGAGAGATCAGTTGCACGAGCTCGGGTCACTTGAGGCCTCCAGAATGAGGCCCAAGCATCATCGGCCGGGTCGGCCGCGTCGATTGCAGGGAATGCGTAGAAATGCGCTTTGCGTCAGAGCGGGCCTAAACTTCTTCCATCGTTGAGGCGAGCCAACTCACAACGTCGCCGACGCGGTATGTTATTTTACCGCCAACCCTCCACCCTCGCGGCGCCCGGCCTTCAGCGCGCATATTACGAAGCGTGTTCTTGGTATAGCCGAGCAACCTACCGGCTGTTTTTTCATCGACCCTGTCATCCCCGGTTGTGACGACATTCCAGGCGTGGAGCCAATCGCGAAACAAGCGGTCGATGACCTCGGCGCGGTGTGCCTTGGTCTCCCCATCGTCCTCATATCTTCGCGGCGGCATCATCATGCCCATCACCGAATCACACCTGATTCCGGCGCGCAAATCGCCAACATTTCCGGGCTCTGTTTCGGGGTGGCGCTGGCGCAAATCGCGCAGGGAATGGCTTCAAAGCCCGCGGGCAAGCCTCCATCATCGCAGCAAAAACGTTGTGGGTGGAGACGTGGGCTGACTCGAATGATCCAAGCCAAAACAAAGTGTTATCATAGTCTTATGCAAGTATTCTGGCGGAAGGGGTGGGATTCGAACCCACGGTGGGCTTGCACCCACGGCGGTTTTCAAGACCGCTGCCTTAAACCACTCGGCCACCCTTCCAGCTCGCCCGTTCAATGCCGAGCCGGGAGCGGGTTGGCAAGGGGGCAGGTGTATCTGGCGATGTCGCATTCGCTTCCGGCACACGCGGCATCCGCCCGCGTCCTCGACGCCGCTCGCCTTGACTTGGACCAAGCCGCACGGCAACCATCGTTATACCCACAGATATACAACGGATGCCGGAGAACCAAAATGAGGCGTCGAACATTGCTCGCGGCTGGTCTGGCCTGTGCCTTGGTGCTCGGCGCGGGCATCGAAGCCGCGCAGGCGCAGAGCAAGGATCTTGTGATCTTTGCTGCAGCCAGCATGAAGAATGCGCTGGACGAGGCCGCCGCCAGCTGGGCGAAGGAAAGCGGCAAGCCCGCGCCGAAAATCTCCTATGCGGCGAGCAATGTGTTGGCGAAGCAGATCGAGAGCGGCGCGCCGGCCGACCTGTTCATCTCGGCCGACCTCGACTGGATGGATTATGCGGCGGGCAAGAACCTGATCAGGCCGGACACCCGCGTCAGCCTGCTCGGCAACAGGCTCGTGCTGGTCGCGGAGAAGGCTTCGACCGCCAAGCTCGAGCTGAAGCCCGGCGTCGAACTCGCGGCCGCGCTCGGTACGAACCGCCTCGCCATGGGCAATGTCGAATCCGTCCCGGCCGGCAAATACGGCAAGGCGGCACTTGAAAAGCTCGGCGCCTGGGACAGGCTCAAGGACAAGATCGCGCAGGCCGACAATGTCCGCGCCGCGCTGCTGCTGGTCTCGCGCGGCGAGGCGCCTTTCGGCATCGTCTATGCGACCGATGCCGCGGCCGATCCGCAGGTCAGGGTCGTCGCCACCTTCCCGGAGGACTCACACCCGCCGATCGTATACCCGGTCGCAGTGACCCGGGATTCCACCAACCCGGACGCTGCGACGTTCCTGGCCTATCTGCGCGGCCCGTCCGCCAGGCCCGTTTTCGAAAAGCAGGGCTTTACCGTGCTGAACAAGCCGGCCTCCTCGTCCTGAGCGAGGCCGCTTGAGCCACTGGCTGACACCCGATGAATGGACGGCGGTCCGGCTCAGCCTGATCGTCGCGACCACTGCAATGCTGGCGAGCCTGCCCTTCGGGCTCGCCGTGGCCTATGTGCTGGCGCGCGGCCGCTTCTGGGGCAAGTCGCTGCTGGACGCGGCAGTGCACCTGCCGTTGATCCTGCCCCCGGTCGTTACCGGCTATCTGCTGCTGATCGGTTTCGGGCGGCGCGGGCCGATCGGCCAGGCCTTGTATGATTGGTTCGGGATCACCCTCTCCTTCCGCTGGACGGGCGCGGCTCTGGCCTGCGCCGTCATGGGCTTTCCCTTGATGGTGCGGGCCATGCGGCTCTCGATCGAGGCCGTCGACCGCAAATTGGAGGCCGTCGCCGCCACGCTGGGAGCCAACCCTGTCTGGGTCTTTCTCACCGTGACGCTGCCGCTCTGCCTGCCGGGCATCATAGCCGGCATGATCCTGTGCTTCGCCAAGGCGATGGGAGAATTCGGCGCGACGATCACCTTCGTCTCGAACATTCCCGGTGAGACGCAGACCCTGCCCTCGGCGATCTACACTTTCACGCAAGTGCCTGGCGGCGATAGCGGCGCGATGCGGCTGACGCTGATTTCGATCGCGATCTCGGTTTCCGCGCTGTTCCTTTCGGAATGGCTGGCGCGGCTGGTCGGGCGGCGGATCGCGGTCGCATGACAGCGCCGATCCTCGACCTCGCGGTGCGGCACAAGCTCGGCAGCTTTCGGCTCGATGCGAGCTTTCAGTCGCCGGGGAGGCTGACGGCGCTGTTCGGCGTTTCCGGTTCCGGCAAGACATCGCTGGTCAACGTGATCGGCGGGCTGATCGCGCCCGATGCCGGCCATGTGCGCGTCGAGGGCGAGACGCTGGTCAATACCGATCGCGGCATCTTCCTGCCGCCGCACCGGCGCCGGCTCGGCTATGTCTTCCAGGAGGCGCGGCTTTTCCCCCATCTCTCCGTCCGGCAGAACCTGCTCTTCGGGCACCGGTTCGTCCCGCGGGCCCTCCGCACGCCCGCCGAGTTGGACAAAGTGCTCGAACTGCTCGGCATCGGCCATTTGCTGGGGCGCCGCCCGGGCGGGCTCTCCGGAGGCGAAAGGCAGCGGGTCGCGATCGGCCGGGCTCTGCTGGCCCAGCCCCGGCTGCTGCTGATGGACGAACCGCTGGCGGCGCTCGACGAAGCGCGCAAGGCCGAAATCCTGCCCTACATCGAAAGGCTGCGCGACCAGGCCGATATCCCGATCGTCTATGTCTCGCATGCGCTGGGCGAGGTGGCGCGGCTGGCGACCACCGTCGCGCTGGTCGAGGACGGGCGGATCGCCGCCTGCGGCCCAACCGCCGAGATCCTGTCGCGGCTCGATCTCGCCTCGCGGGCTGGTGCGCCGGAAGCGAGCGCTGTGCTGCCGGCCCAAGTCACGAGTTTCGACGAGAGCTTTGGCCTCGCTTTGCTCGCGACGCCGGCCGGTGAGCTCACGATAGCACGCGGGACACTGGAAGCCGGCCGGCGATTGCGCGTGCGCATCATGGCAAGCGACGTCATGGTGAGCCTCGCCAAGCCCGCCGGGATCAGCGCGCTGAACGCCCTGCCCTGTACCGTCGCCGAGATCGGTCCACGCACCGGCGAAGGCGGCAGCACCGTCCATCTCCGGCTGCGTTGCGGCGATGCCGCGCTGGTCGTCCGGCTGACCGCCAGATCGGTGGCCAGCCTCGGGCTCGCTGTCGGAACGCCAGTGCATGCCGTCATCAAGAGCGTCTCTGTCGAACCGTCCTGAGACGTCTTGACCTTCCCACGATGGGAAGCCCTATATCAGCTGTCATAAGGCACCATGGAGGCAGCGATGACGGTCATCGAAAACACGCGGGACGGGTCGGCGACCTTCGATATGGCTATCGAGGGCATGTCCTGCGCCGGCTGCGTCGGCAGGGTCGAGCGTGCCATCGCCGCGATCCCGGGCGTCGATGCCGTTTCCGTCAACCTCGCGACCGAGCGCGCCCATATCGGCCTCGCTAAGGGGGGCGCCCCTGCCGGCGTCGTGAAAGAGATCGAGAGCGCGGTCCGCCAGGCCGGATACGAGCCGGTCGAGCAGACCATCGACCTGGCCGTCTCGGGCATGAATTGCGCTTCCTGCGTCAGCCATGTCGAGAAGGCGCTGCTCGCCGTGCCGGGCGTGGTCGGGGCATCCGTCAACCTGGCGACCGAGCGCGCCAGCGTGGTCACGCTGGCCGGCGGCGATCTCCTTCCGAGTCTTATTCACGCCGTTGGGAAAGCCGGCTACGAGGCCGGTTCGGTGACGGCCGGCGCCGGCCAGACAGCCGTCGATCAAGGCCCCGTCAACACGGCGAAGGCTCAGGAACAGGCGCGGCTGAAGCGCTCGGTCATCCTCGCCGCCGCGCTGACGCTCCCGCTGCTGGTGATCGAGATGGGCGGACATCTGGTCCTTGCTCTGCACCATTGGCTTGGCGACCGATTTGGCGAGGGCAATTTGCGCCTGCTTTCCTTCGTTTTGGCGACGGCAGTGTTGCTCGGGCCAGGGCTGATTTTCCTGCGCAAGGGGTTTCCGGCGCTGCTGCGCGGGGCGCCCGACATGAACACGCTGGTGATGCTCGGTGCCGGCGCGGCCTGGCTTTATTCCAGCGTCGCAACCTTTCTGCCCGGCCTGCTGCCGGCGGGGACGGCGCTGACCTATTTCGAATCGGGTGCCGTCATCGTCACCCTGATCCTGCTCGGCCGCTGGTTCGAGGCGCGCGCCAAGGGCCGCACGGGTGCGGCGATCGGCAGCCTCGTCGCGCTTCAGCCGAAGACGGCTCGCGTCTTGCGCGGGAGTGACGAGACCGACATCCCGGTCGCGGAGGTGAAGCCCGGCGACAGCGTCATCCTGCGGCCGGGGGAGCGCGTCCCGGTCGATGGGGAGGTCATCGAGGGCTCCTCCTTCGTCGATGAAGCGATGCTGACGGGCGAGCCCGCACCGGTCCATAAGGCGCCTGGAAGCCGCGTCACCGGCGGCACCGTCAACGGCTCCGGTGCGCTGAGCTTCACGGCCCGCAAGGTCGGCGCGGATACGGTGCTGGCCCAGATCGTGCGCACCGTGCAGGCGGCGCAGGGCGCCAAACTGCCGATCCAGGCAGCCGTCGACCGCATCACGCTTTGGTTCGTGCCGGCCGTGATGGGGCTGGCTGCGCTGACGTTCCTGGTCTGGCTCCTGCTGGGGCCGAGCCCTGCCCTGTCCTATGCGCTGGTCAATGCCGTTGCGGTGCTGATCATCGCCTGCCCTTGCGCCATGGGCTTGGCCACCCCGACCTCGATCATGGTCGGTACCGGCCGCGGCGCCGAACTGGGTATTCTCTTCCGGCAGGGCGATGCGCTTCAGGCGCTGCGCGATGTCCAGATCGTCGCGCTCGACAAGACAGGCACGCTGACGCGGGGCAAGCCCGAGCTGACCGATCTCGAACCGGTCGCCCCCTTCTCGGCCGACGAAGCCCTGCGGCTGGCGACGTCCGTCGAAAACCGATCCGAACATCCTCTCGCGCTCGCCATCGTCGCAGCAGCAAAGATGCGGGGGCTGGCCCTGACCGAGCCTTCGGAGTTCGTCAGCGATGCCGGCCTTGGCGTCACGGCGCTGGTCGAGGGCCGGCGCGTCGCCATCGGCGGCCATCGGCTGATGCGGCAGATCGGAGCCCAGACCGAGGCTCATGCCGATTGCGTGCAGGGCTGGGCAGAGGCCGGCAAGACGCCGCTCTTCATCGCGATCGATGGCCGCTTGGCGGCGCTTCTCGCCGTCGCCGATGCGGTCAAGGAAACGACGCCGGCAGCAATCGCAGCCCTGCACCGCCTCGGGCTCAAGGTCGTGATGGTAACGGGCGATGACCGGCGCACCGCCGAAGCCGTCGCCCGCCATCTCGGGATCGACGAGGTCAAGGCGGAGGTGCTGCCGACCGACAAGGCGGAGGTGGTCAAAGCGCTTCAGGCCGGCGGTCGCAAGGTCGCTTTCGTCGGGGACGGCATCAACGATGCCCCCGCGCTGGCCCAGGCCGATGTCGGCATCGCCATCGGCACTGGCACGGACATTGCCATCGAAAGTGCCGATGTCGTGCTGATGTCAGGCGATGTGACGGGCGTCCCGCGCGCGATCGCCCTGTCCAAGGCGGTGATCGCCAACATCCGCCAGAATCTCGGCTGGGCCTTCGGCTACAATGCGGTGCTGGTCCCGGTGGCGGCAGGCCTGCTTTATCCGCTGTTCGGCATCCTGCTCTCGCCTGTCTTCGCGGGGCTCGCCATGGCGCTGTCGAGCGTCAGCGTGCTGACCAATGCGTTGCGGCTGCGGCGTTTCAAGGTGGAGGCGTGAGATGAATATCGGCGAGGCTTCGGCCGGCTCCGGCGTCAGCGCCAAGATGATCCGGTATTACGAGAGCATTGCGCTGATCGCGCCGGCTTCGCGCAGCGCGGCGCAGTACCGCGTCTATGGCGAGGAGGACGTGCACACGCTGCGCTTCATCCGGCGTTCGCGCGATCTCGGCTTCTCGCTCGAGGAGACGCGCGAGCTGCTTGCCTTGTGGCGTGACCGCAGCCGGGCCAGCGCCGACGTCAAGGCGCTCGCCACCGCTCATATTCGCGACCTCGAGGCCAAGGCGGCGGAGTTGCAGGCGATGGCGGATACGCTGCGGCACCTGGCGGCGCATTGCCAGGGAGACGCCCGGCCCGACTGCCCGATTCTGGCCGATTTCGCAGCGCTGCCCGACAAGGCCTGAGACGCCGCTCCGCCATGCGCAGGCGTTGTGGACGCGAGCCGGCGGGATTGCTCTTATGCGCTGGCATCGCGCCGGGGCGGCCTTGCCTCGCCGCTCGGCGGGTTGAATGTCAAAACGAGAACGGGGCCGGCCGGCTCGTTCGGAGCGGCTCCCAGGTGGAACGAGCATGGATAATCGAAACGATCTCTGGCGGCATGTCGACGCCAACAAAGAGCGCCTGATCGCGCTGTCCGACCGGGTCTGGGGCATGCCCGAGGTCTGCTACACCGAGCAGCGCTCCGTCGCCGAGCATATCGCCGAGCTGAAGCATCAGGGCTTCCGGATCACCGAAAACGTCGCCGATATCCCGACCGCCGTCATCGGCGAGGCCGGCGAAGGCGGACCTGTCATCGCCTTCCTCGGCGAATACGACGCCCTGCCCGGTCTCTCGCAAGAGGCCGGCCTCGCCGAGCACAAGGAGATCGAGACCGGCGGCCACGGCCATGGCTGCGGCCATAATCTGCTCGGCTCGGCCGCCCTGCTCGCGGCTGTCGCGATGAAGGAGTGGCTCGCCGAGAACAAGATTCCGGGCCGCGTGCGCTATTACGGCTGCCCGGCCGAGGAAGGCGGCGCCGCCAAGGCCTTCATGGTCCGCGCCGGCGCCTTCGCGGACGCCGATGTCGCAATCTCCTGGCACCCGTCAAGCTTCTGGGAGGTGGCCCCCGCGCTGGCGCTCGCCAACACCCGCGCGGACTTCGTCTTCACCGGCCGCGCCTCGCATGCCGCCGCTGCCCCGCATCTCGGCCGCTCGGCACTCGATGCCGTCGAGCTGATGAATGTCGGCGTGAACTATATGCGCGAGCACATGCCCTCCGATGCGCGGGTTCACTACGCGCTGCTCGACACCGGCGGCATCGCGCCCAACGTCGTCCAGGCCCATGCCCGCGTGCGCTATTCGATCCGCGCCCGCGACCTGCGCGGCATGCTCGAACTCGTCCAGCGCGTGAAAAAGATCGCCGAAGGCGCCGCATTGATGACCGAAACCAAAATGGAAATGCGCATCGTCAGCGCCGTCTCCGACCTCGTCGCCAACACGCCGCTCGAAGACGCCATGCACAAGGTGATGGAGGATCTCGGCCCACCGCATTTCGACGACGCCGACAAGGCCTTCGCCGAGGACATCCGCAAGACGCTCTCGCCGCAGGATATCGCCGCGATCTGGCGGACCGTGGGCATGACCGACACCGGCGCCCCGCTGGCCGACTTCCTCGTGCCGCGCGACGCCAAGCGCAACCCGGCCATCGGCTCCACCGATATCGGCGATGTCAGCTGGGCCTTGCCGACAGTGCAGGCTCATGCGCCGACGGTGGCGATGGGCACGCCCTTCCACACCTGGCAGGTCGTGGCGCAGGGCAAGCAGTCCGCCGCGCACAAGGCGATGGTGCATGTGGCCAAGGCGATGGCCGCGACCGGCGCCGCCGTGCTGACCGATGCCACGTTGATGGAAGCGGCCAAGGCCGACCACAAGGCGCGGCTCGGCAAGGATGGCTACACCTCGCCGCTACCGCCCGAGGTCCAGCCGCCGCTGACGATGTCTCTCGGCTGACAACGCACGAAACCCGACCCGGCCGCCGCTCGTCGGCGGCCGCTGCCTCGTCAGGCTGGCGCGAGATGAGGCAGGGAGCCGCAGGCCTGCCTGAAATAAGATCAGACGCACTGTAAAAGACTGATTTTATTGCGCTTTCGGGAGAGCAAATTAAGTCAGCTTTGCTAACCTTTTGCCCTTGCGGGCAAACGTTTGCCATCCTATTTCTATCGCAGCGCAGCAGAGATGTTGCGCCGCCCTCCTTGGGCGTTTCCTCCCTAGACTTGGGCTGCGCTCTGCGCGGCCCTTTTTTTGTCCGGGGCTCGGGCCGCGCTTACCAGCGACGCCAACCATACGGGCCGGGTCCGTAGAACCCTCCGTCGAGGCGGTCGAAACGGGCACGCCGGGCAGCGGAGCGGTCAAGGTCGATCTGCAGCAGGCAGTTGGAAAAGGCCTCGCTCGGCGCACGGAAACCGTAGGATTGGCATTGCGCCGCGTCAGAGGCGCGAAGATCCTCCGTGGTGACGCAGCCGCTCAATGCCGACCCGAGCAGCAACACTGCAGCCAGTCTGTGTACGACCATGACGGCTCTCCTGTCCGTGTCCCTCGCTCGACGGAATGTCGAGGCGATCTGTCATCGAAGCGATCGGGATCGGACACCCGGCCGCTTCAATCGACAACGCATCAGCGCGAGAATCGGATCGGTACTGCGAGCGATATCGCTCCCCCGCCCCCCATCCCGTCGGGCGGCGCGGGCACGGGGCTGGCACGGCGGATCATCGCGACAGCCTCATCGTCCAGGGCGGCGTCGCCCGAGCCGCGCACGAGGCGCGCCGAGGTTACCCGCCCGCCCCGGTCGATGCTGAAGGCGACCTGCACGGTGCCCGGCGTCGCCCCGTTCGGGAAGCGCTTGAAGCGGTTGAGATGAGCGATCAGCGAACCGCGCCAGCTCGCGGCAGCGGCCGGCGAAGCCGAGGATGCGCCGGGAGCCGGCGCCGCGGCCCGGTCGGAGACTTGCGCCTGCGCGGCCGGCGCGGAAGTCTGCTCGGCGCGCGGCTTGTCCGGATGGATCGGCTTCTTGCGCTCGGCCACCACCTTGGGTTTGGGCGGCGGCTTGCGCTTGACCTCCTTGGGCGGCGGAGGCGGCTCCTCGTTTTTCGGGGGCGGCGGCGCCAACATCGCGGCAGCATCCGGCAAGGACGGCAGCTCCGGAATCTTGATCTCGGGCTGCGGGACCGCGACGGGCTCCGGCTCCTCGGAGGGCTGCGGCTCCATCTCCTTGGGCGGCTCGACCGGCTTTGGCGGCTCGGGTTCGGGTTGCGCCTCCACCATCTCCTGCCCTGGCGCCAGATCCTGCGGCGCTTCGGGCGCGACGGCCAGCGGCGCGAGCTCGATCATCACGGCCGCCGGCGTGGCGCCAGGCGCAGCCTCCGCACCTTGCCAGTTCGCGACCACCCAGCCCGCCGTTCCGTGAGCCCCGGCGACCAGCAGCGCCGCGAGGCTCCAGCGCAGGGTCGCCGGGCCATAGCGCTCGAACGCTGAGCGACGAAGGCTCACGGCTTGGCTCCCGCCGCGCCCTGCCCGGTATCTTCCAGCCCGACGAGCGCGATCTTGAGATAACCGGCCGTGCGGAGCTGGTTCATCACCTCCATCAGGTCGCGATAGGAGACGCCGCCATCGGCTCGCAGGAAGACGCGTTGCTCGCGATCCCCACCGGTGCGCTGGTCGAGCGTCGCCTGCAGGGCCTCGCGCGGCAGGGCGTCGTTGCCGAGCGCCAGCGAAAGGTCGCCTTTCACCGTGAGGAAGACGGGCGTGTCAGGCCGTGGCTGCGGCTGCGCGTTGGACACAGGCAGGTCGACGGCGACGTCGACCGTGGAAAGTGGCGCGGCCACCATGAAGATGATCAGCAGCACCAGGATGACGTCGATGAACGGCGTGACGTTGATGTCGGCGACTTCGCCGAGATCGCCGTCCTGCGGGTCCTTGAGCGAGACGGCCATGACTTTACTCCGCCGGGACGAGCGGCATCGCCACGGGCTGTTGCGTCTGTGACGAAGGGGTGCGCGGCGGCGCGGATACGCTGCGCTGGTGGCGCTCGAGGTCGCGCGAGAGATGGCGCAAAATCTCTCCCGAGGCGTCCGACAGCGTGGCGCGGTAGCCGGTAATGGCGCGCGCGAAGACATTGTAGATGATCACGGCGGGAATCGCCGCGACGAGCCCGATCGCGGTGGCCAGCAGCGCCTCTGCGATGCCGGGCGCCACCACGGCCAGATTTGTGGTCTTGGCCTGGCTGATGCCGATGAAGGCGTTCATGATGCCCCAGACCGTGCCGAACAGGCCGACGAACGGCGCCGTCGAGCCGATCGTCGCCAGCAACCCGGTGCCGCGCGCCATGTTGCGCCCTGCCCTGGCCTCGATCCGCGACAGCGCGATGGACGCGCGCTCCTTGATGCCCTCCGTGCCGAGTTCGGCCGAGCGTCGAGCCTCGTCCACCGCGGCGGAAGCGAGTGTGCCGACCGCGCCGCGCAGTCGCCCGCCCTTGGCCTGCATCGCCTTGACGGCAGCCTGAAGACTGTCCGCCTGTTCCAGTTTGCGCACGGCCCGTGTCGCGCCGGTCTTGGCCGCCGTCAGTTCCAGGACCTTCGCAAGCCAGATCGTCCAGGTCACCACCGAGGCGAAGGCTAGTCCGACCATCACCACCTTCACGACGATATCGGCCGCCATGAACATGCCCCAGGGCGAAAGGTCGTGCGGGAGCACGGCCGTTGCCGGCGCGGCGGTCTGGCTGGCCGGCGCGGTCTCGAGCGGCAGCGCCGGGTGGGCCGTGCTCGGCGGGTTGATGCCCATCTGCGGCAGGGACTGAGGCAGCGGGTTGCTTGGCGTCCAGGATGCAGCCGGCGGAGCAGGCGGCTCTTGCGTTTGGGAGAAAGCCGCCGAAAGCGGAAGCATCACGAGGCCGACCGCGATGAAGGCCGAACGAAGCACGCTAGTCATGACAGGTCCCATACTCCGAAGCGCCCGGCGCTTCGTCCCACCGCACAAGGGCCGCCACAGGCTTCATGCCGCGTGATCCGAGCCATGCCGTGCAGGTTCTTCCACATTGGAACAATTAAAATATGCAAGCCTTATCAATCACTTGCCTCACGCTAGGCAGTGTTGGAAAGGTCTTCGCCTGTCAAGAGCGGTCAGCGCGCCAAGCCGACCTGAGCGCGAGATCGCTCGTTAAACGGCGCTTGCATCCGGGGTTTTTTCAAGCGGGCTAAAACGCGATCCGCTGCGCTCGTCGGCCCTATTGAGGGTCCCGGCGATCGATTTCCGCCTGCAACGCCGCAAGGTGCTCCCCGGCGGCGATGGCGGCTGCCGCCTCGACGGCGCGGAAGCGTACGACCAGCGTGTGACCGAGGCTCGTCAGGCTGGCGCCGCCGCCATTGCGCCCGCCGACCTGCCGCTCGACCACGGCTTTGCCGAACAGGACGTTCAGCTCTTCGACCAGTTCCCAGGCCCGCCGATACGACATCGCCATGGCGCGTCCAGCAGCCGAGATCGAGCCCAGCGCCTCGATTTTTTCAAGCAATTCGATCTTGCCCGGGCCGATGCGGCCCTCCGGATCGAGCTCGATGCGCAGGCTTAGTGACGGCAACGCTTCACCCGGAGCATACTGACAAGCCGACGCTGGACCTGACATCCAGCGCCGGCCGAGCCCGCTTGTTCAATGGCGCCGGGCGCCGACAACAATCGGCCTAGAACGGAATATCGTCGTCGAGATGGCTCGACGAAGAGCGCCCCCCGGCATTGCCACCGCCACCACCTGCGCCACCGCCGCTCGACATCGCCGGTTGGCGCGAGCCGCCGCCGCTCATCGCGCCCTGTCGGCCAAACGAGCCGCCGCCCCCGCCCGAACGCTCTTCGCCATAGCCGCCGCTGGCGCCTTCGCCATATTCGTCGCTGCTGCCCTGGCGGCTGTCGAGGATGGTGAGCTCGCCACGGAAGCGCTGCAGCACGATCTCGGTGGTGTATTTCTCAACGCCGGACTGGTCCTGCCATTTGCGCGTCTGGAGCTGGCCCTCGATGTAAATCTTGGAGCCCTTCTTCAGATATTGCTCGGCGACCTTGGCGAGGTTCTCGTTGAAGATCACCACGGAGTGCCATTCAGTGCGCTCCTTGCGCTCGCCCGACTGCTTGTCGCGCCAAGTTTCCGACGTGGCGATGCGCAGATTGACCACGGGCTCGCCGCTGCCGAGACGCCGCACTTCGGGATCTTTCCCGAGATTGCCGACCAGAATGACTTTATTGACGCTGCCAGCCATGGCCGCTTCCTTCCTGCGCACTTCATCACGAAAACGGCCTCGCGACCGGAGCCGGACCCTAGGCGTCCGATGCCGCAGGATCAATCCTGTTCCTGCTTTGTTCAAGTGCCTCGGCGCCGGTTGTCCCCTGTTTTATCGGACCCCGCCGGACCGGGCGGGCACCAGCCGGGCGATCGCTAAAATACCCGGTGTTCTCTCAAGCGGAGCTTCATCCAGAACCGTTAGGAAAGCCGCGGCTGGAGGAACCCGATGTCGCTGAAATTCATGATCGCCAGTGCTGCCGCGACGATGTTGCGCCAGATGCCCGCCGTCGTCGCCGCGCCGGAACAGCCGCCGCTGGTCGCCCATGCGCTCGGCGATCTCGCGATGAAGCCCGCGCCGATCCAGCCGGACTGGGTTCTGGCCGGCGATCCGCAAGCGCGCGTGGCGCTGCATTCGCGCAGCGGCGACGAGGCCGCCAGCACGGCCGTATGGGACTGCACGGCCGGCACCTTCCGCTGGCATTTCGACTGGGACGAGACCGTGGTGATCCTCGAAGGCGAGGTCCACGTCACCGCCGAGGATGGCTCGGAACGCGTGCTGCGCACCGGCGATATCGGCTATTTCGCCGGCGGCACCTGGGCGACCTGGCGCATCGACAGCTATGTCCGCAAGATCGCCTTCTGCCGCAAGCGCTTCCCCAAACCGGTCGCACTCGCCTACCGGCTGCGCAACGCGTTGCGCGGTGATGCCGGCTCGCAAGGCGGACTCGCCGCCTAAGGTCTCAGGCCAGGTTGCCGACGTCGGCCCAAATCCCCTCCTCGGTGAAGCCCATCACGGCGAATTCCGCGGCGCGCAGCGGCGCTTCGCCCGCCGAATAGAACTCGTCGAGCTGCGGCGCTGCCACGGCCGTGCCGCTCAGCATGGCATGCGCCTGGCCGCGATGGTGGATCTGGTGCTGGAACAGATGCAGCAGCAGCCGGTCGAGCCGCTCCCACTGGACATGGCTGTGCCGCTCGACATTCACGACCCGTTCGAAGCCATGGGTGCCGGCGGCCTCGACGACCGCGATCAGCCGCCGATCGACCGCTTCCTGTGCTCCGCGAAGCGCTTCGACCTCCTTGCACGGTTCGGGGTCGGCCCATGCATCCGGCCCGAGCCGTCCGCCCTCCATCGCATCGACATAGAACCGGTCGATCACGAGGATGTGGTTCAGCGTCGCGCGCAGGCTTGGGAAAAAACCGGTGCGCAGCGCGGCGAACTCTCCGGGCGCGAGCCCGGTGCAGGCGCCCAGCAGGCGATGGTTCGCCCAGGCATTGTTGTGGGCCATTGCACGAAACAGCAAAGCCACGTCCATATCGGTCCTCCGACCCCTGATGGCCGACGCCATCGTTTCACGCCCGATGACAACGCATGACAGCAGCGCCCGTCATGCTGCCCGCGACCCTTGCACAGGACGGCCGGATATCGGATGGCCTGCCATCGATCTCACGCTGGAACCGCCCACATGACCTTGGCTTATGGCCGGCCGCTTCTCGCGATGCCGGGACCGACCAATATCCCCGACCGCGTGCTGCAGGCGATGATGCGCCCGGCCGAGGAGCTCGCCTCCGCATCCATCACCGGTATGACGGATTCGATCCTCGCCGATCTGAAGCGCGTCTTCCGCACAACGGGTGAGACCTTCATCTATGCCGCCAACGGCCATGGCGGCTGGGAGGCCGCCTTCACCAACGTGCTCTCGCGCGGCGACAAGCTGCTGGTGCTGGCGAGCGGGCGCTTCGCCATCGGCTGGGGCGAGATGGCCGGCATGATGGGCGCCGATGTCGAGATCCTGCCGGGCAACTGGCGCGCGGCGGTCGATCCGGCAGCGCTGGAGGCGCGGCTGCGTGCCGATGCCGGCCACGCCATCAAGGCGATCATGACCGTGCAGATCGACACCGCATCCAGCGTCGTCAACGATATTCCGGCGATCCGGCGCGCGATCGATGCTGCCGCCCACCCGGCCCTGCTGATGGTCGACGGCGTCGCCTCGATCGGCTGCATGCCTTTCGAGATGGACGAATGGGGCGTCGATGTCGCGATGGGAGCGTCGCAGAAAGGGCTGATGGCCTCGCCCGGCCTCGCCTTCGTCGCCGCGAACGCGCGGGCTCTGGAAGCGCACAAGAGCGCCGACATGCGCAGCGGCTATTGGGACTGGACCGGCCGCATGAGCGGGTTCGGCTACATGAAGCATTGCGGCACGGCGCCGGAGCACCTGCTGTTCGGCCAGCGCGCCGCGCTCGACATGATCTTCGAGGAAGGGCTGGAGGCGATCTGGAAACGCCACGCCGTGCTGGCCGCTGCCACGCATGCGGCGGTCGAGGCCTGGTCAGCCGGTGGCGTGCTGGGCTTCAGCGTGCCCGTGGCGGCGCAGCGCGCGCCTTCCGTCACCGCCATCCTGACCGAAGGGGTCGATCCCGCAACGATCACGAATTTCACCCGCGACATCTGCGGTGTCTCGCTGGGGCTCGGCATCGGCGACTATGCCGGCAAGGCCTTCCGCATCGCCCATATGGGCCATTTGAGCGCTGCGGCCCTGCTGGGCGTTTTGGGTGCGGTCGAGTTGGCCCTGCAGGCGAAAGACATTCCGCACGGCGCAGGCGGGGTGACGGCCGCGATCGCAAGCTTGGCCCCTCTCGTGAGCTGAGCATGCGGGTGTGACGCTTACTTGCGCCCTTGGCCAAGGTGCAGTGCGGCGGGTAGGGGTGGTATCAGCTTCCCCCCGCAGCAGACACTCGCCGTAATTGCGTAAATTCCACGGTCGCCGTGTACAAGACCTCTCCATTCGCCCGGCGCACTTTGACCTCGAGCCGCTGATGAGCCGGCGGAAAATAGGTGACGATAGCGGAACGGACCAGATCAGCCATTCCTAGCAAGGCCGCCAAGATTGCCTCCTCGTCGCTGTCGAGATCATGACCCTCGTCATCGATGACGGTCATGCGCTCATCCACAGTGTCGATGAAATAAAGGGGCATGGAATCCATACGCATGTGACGCGCGATCAGTTTCGCCGCATTGAACAGAGGGTGCGGTGACGCTCTTGCCCTTCATTCGATTTTGCCCCACGCCTTGTTGCGGCAGGAGGCGCAGTCGACGCGGCACAGCTTGGGGCTGACATGAACGCTTTCGAACGTAAGCTTTTGAGCTTCGGCGCGATCACCCCCCAGGAAGCGGCGGTGTTGACCAAGGCGTTGCGCGATGTGCGTACGGTCGCGCCCGGTGCCGATGTCATTCGTGAGGGTGACAAGCCGAACGATGTCAACGTCGTGATGTCAGGCTTCGCTTTCCGCTACAAAGACACCTTGAGCGGCCGGAGGCAGATATTTGCCTATCTGCTACCAGGTGATTTCTGCGACCTCAACGTCGCGCTGCTTGGCCATATGGATCACAGTATCGGCACTCTGAGCCCATGCGAGATCGCTCACATCCCGCGCGCCACGATCCTCGACCTCCTTCAGCATCCGCGCATCGCGCACACCCTGTGGATGTGCAATCTGGTTGACGCGGCGACGCTCCGCGAATGGGTCTTGAATGTCGGCCAGCGTCATGCCGAGCACCGGATCGCGCATCTGTTCTGCGAGACCTACACCCGTATGAAGGTGGTCGGGCTGGCCCCTGCAAAGGAATTCAGGCTTCCTATTCCACAATCGGCGCTGGCGAACACCGTTGGGATTTCGGATGTTCACGTCAACCGAAGCCTCCGGACCCTTCGCGAAAAAGGTCTTGCCAAATTCCATGGCGGTCTTGTGACTATTCCTGATATTCGCAGTTTGATCGATTACGCCGAATTTGAACCCGGATATTTGCATTTACGGTTGAGAGACCAACCCTGATCGAGACCTTCAGTGATTCTGCTGCGGTCCGTGGATTTTCCTTTGTCATCTCAGCGAGCGCTAGTCTTGTCTCCGTGCCTGCCTGTTCATGGTGGCGCTCGGAGCGGCGGCAAAGACAAGTCAACTCGCTACAGCATTCGCCAGCGCCTTATGGTCGGGCGATCAGCTGCGTCTGAGGCGAGCACCATCCACCGCATCTCAACGAGCGCGCGCGGCGATGCGACAGCGGCCTGGGTCATCCGCTATCCCTCGCGGCATTGCGCGAACGGCCCCGATGCACCATCTGCGCTCCTGCCATCGACTGTCAGGACTGGGCGGCCGGAGCGGGCCGTCGCGTGATAGGGATGTGCAGTCGTATCGCGGCCGCCCTGCCCTTTCCCGGTCTGGCGTCGTTCGGCATTTGCCCTATCTCTAGGCCTCCTCCGAGACGGACTTTTCGATGGCCCGCAAATCTTCCTTGCCCGGCAAGACCACTCCCGCCGCTGCGAAGACGGCTGCCGAACAGGCCGCCGCGCTCGAGACCATGTTCGACCGCAATGCCGGGCAAGGCTCGGCCGCCGATCGCAATAGCCGCATGATCACCGTGCGCGGCGCGCGCGAGCACAACCTGAAGAACGTCGATCTCGCCATCCCGCGCGACAAGCTGGTGGTGTTCACCGGCTTGTCCGGCTCGGGCAAGTCCTCGCTCGCCTTCGACACGATCTATGCCGAGGGCCAGCGCCGTTATGTCGAGAGCCTCTCGGCCTATGCCCGCCAGTTCCTGGAAATGATGAGCAAGCCCGATGTCGACCAGATCGACGGGCTCTCGCCGGCGATCTCGATCGAGCAGAAGACGACATCGAAGAACCCGCGCTCGACGGTCGGCACCGTCACCGAGATCCACGACTACATGCGCCTGCTCTGGGCGCGAACCGGCATCCCTTATTCGCCTGTCACGGGCCTGCCGATCGAGAGCCAGACCGTCCAGGTGATGGTCGATCGCCTCTCCGAGCTGCCGGAGAAGACGCGCGGCTATCTGCTGGCGCCGGTCGTGCGCGGCCGCAAGGGCGAGTTCCGCAAGGAAATGGCGGAGTGGCTGAAGCGCGGCTTCCAGCGCGTCAAGGTCAATGGCGAGTTCTACGAGATCTCGGACGCGCCGACCCTCGACAAGAAGTTCAAGCACGACATCGACGTGGTCGTCGACCGCATCGTGATCCGGCCCGATCTCGGCGCAAGGCTGGCCGACTCGCTGGAGCAGGCGCTGGAGCTGGCGGACGGCATCGCCGTGTTCGAATATGCCGATGCGAAGGAGGAGAACGGCGAGGCCAAGCGCGTCACCTTCTCGTCGAAATTCGCCTGCCCGGTCTCCGGCTTCACCATTCCCGAGATCGAGCCCCGCCTGTTCTCGTTCAACAACCCGTTCGGCGCCTGCCCCACTTGCGACGGTCTCGGCCATGAGATGCGGATCGACCCGGACATGATCGTGCCGGACCCTTCGGCCACGCTGAAGAAGGGCGCCATCGCGCCGTGGGCGAAGTCGACCTCGCCCTATTATGGTCAGACGCTGGAAGCGCTGGCGAAGCATTTCGGCTTCCCGATGAACAAGCCCTGGTCCGAGCTGCCGGAGAGCGCGCGCAAGGCGATCCTGTTCGGCACGGGCTCGGAGGCCGTCCGCATGGCCTATAATGACGGCCTGCGCGCCTATGAGGTGAGGAAGCCCTTCGAGGGCGTCATCACCAATATGGAGCGGCGCTGGAAGGAGACCGATTCCGACTGGGCGCGCGAGGAGATCGGCCGCTTCATGTCGGAGACGCCCTGCGCCGCCTGCAACGGCTTCCGCCTGAAGCCCGAGGCGCTGGCGGTGAAGATCGACATGCGCCATATCGGCGAAATCTCGAAGCTCTCGGTCAAGGACGCGCTGGCCTGGGTCAGCGCCCTGCCCTCGCGGCTGACGAAGAAGCAAAACGAGATCGCCCCGCGCATCCTCAAGGAAATCCGCGACCGGCTGACCTTCCTGCTCGATGTCGGGCTGGAATACCTGACGCTGGCCCGCGCCTCGGGCACGCTCTCGGGCGGCGAGAGCCAGCGCATCCGCCTCGCCAGCCAGATCGGCTCCGGCCTCACCGGCGTGCTCTATGTGCTGGACGAGCCCTCGATCGGCCTGCATCAGCGCGACAACGAGCGCCTGCTCGGCACCCTTCGAAGACTGCGCGACCTCGGCAACACCGTCATCGTGGTCGAGCATGACGAGGACGCGATCCTCACCGCCGATTATGTCGTCGATGTCGGCCCTGGCGCCGGCATCCATGGCGGGCGGATCATCGCGCAAGGCCGCCCGCAGGACATCCTCGACGATCCGAACTCGCTCACCGGCAAATACCTCACCGGCGAGATGTCGGTCGCGGTGCCGAAGGCGCGGCGCAAGGCCCAGAAGGGCCGCGCCCTCAAGATCGTCGGCGCGCGCGGCAACAACCTGAAGAACGTCGATGTCGAGATCCCGCTCGGCCTCTTTACCTGCATCACCGGCGTCTCCGGCGGCGGCAAGTCGACGCTGGTCATCGACACGCTCTACAAGGCGGTGGCGCGCAGGCTGAACGGCGCGATCGAGCACCCCGCCCCGCATGACCGCATCGAGGGCATGGAGCATCTCGACAAGGTCATCGACATCGACCAGTCGCCGATCGGCCGCACCCCGCGCTCAAACCCGGCGACCTATACCGGCGCCTTCACGCCGATCCGCGAATGGTTTGCCGGCCTGCCGGAGGCGAAGGCGCGCGGCTACCAGGCCGGGCGCTTCTCCTTCAACGTCAAGGGCGGCCGCTGCGAGGCCTGCCAGGGCGACGGCGTCATCAAGATCGAGATGCACTTCCTGCCGGATGTCTACGTCACCTGCGACGTCTGCAAGGGCCGGCGCTACGACCGCGAGACGCTGGAGGTGAAATACCGCGACCATTCCATCGCCGATGTGCTCGACATGTCGGTCGAGGAGGCGAAGGGCCTGTTCAAGGCCGTGCCCTCGATCCGCGACAAGATGGAGACGCTGGCGCGCGTCGGCCTCGACTACGTCAAGGTCGGCCAGCAGGCCACCACCCTGTCGGGCGGCGAGGCCCAGCGCGTCAAGCTCTCCAAGGAACTCTCGAAGCGCGCCACCGGCCGCACGCTCTACATCCTCGACGAGCCGACCACCGGCCTACATTTCCACGACGTCGCCAAGCTCATGGAAGTGCTGCACGAGCTGGTCGACCAGGGCAATTCGGTGGTGGTGATCGAGCACAACCTCGAAGTGGTGAAGACCGCCGACTGGGTGATCGACATGGGCCCCGAGGGCGGCGACGACGGCGGCGAGGTCGTGGCCGAAGGCACGCCGGAAGACATCGTCCGCATCGGAAAAGGCCACACCGCGCGCTTCCTCAAGGAGGTGCTGGCGCGGCGGCCGATCAAGAAGGGAAAGGCGGTTCAGCGGGAGGCGGCGGAGTAGCCGCTCAGAATGCGGTCGGGCTCTTTCTAGAAGTAGGCTCTACCAGACAGGCCACCCTATCGATCTTGGACATAAAAGAGATATCTTCATTTGAACCTATGTGCTGCCGCAATGCAGATTCAATCTCATCTATTACCGCATCTAGGGCAGGTGCTTGCCTCGCGCATTCAAGGGCCTTTTTGAGAAGCGTTAAAGCTGAAACCAAGGGGAATAGATTGGCATCAGCAAGATAGGCTCCAACCCCGATTGCAGCGTCCAATAGCAAGGATTTCTCTGCTAAAGCCTTTAATATGCGCGGCTTAGCTTTGAGATCGATCTGTAACTTAGAGATCTCGGCTAATTGCTCATCCGGAGGCAAATCCGCGAGACGGGAAATCAGAGCTCGCCCTTTACGACGCGAAGATGGGGCAGAGGTAATCTCTAGAATTTCATCGAGACTTGCCCCTCGCGCGAAATCAAACAAGGGAACCGGAGGAAGAACAAGTCGGCGCTCTTCCTTGCGCCGCTCATTTACTGCCCAAGCTGCGGCAATTCTCGTATTGAAAGAGCGATAAAAATTCAGCCGCTCGCCCATGAGGCGCATCGGCCGAATCCAAGTAGATACGTAGCTATCGTGAGGCGTGTGAGGGATATAGGTTGCATCAAGCATATGTGCGATGTGAATATGAGAGCCGAATGATCCGGCCTCCAACTCGACTTCCTTGTTACGTAGCCGTTTGTACGTCTCAGCAAAAACTGGTCCTTGCCCCATCGACGCGTAGGCCATCAGACCTCGACCCAACAAAGGACCAAAACACTCACGTCGAGCTTGAAGGGGATATAGCAAAAACCGTGCGATTTCGATTGACGGCGTATTTGTATCAGCAGCCATTCGTTCTATTAATTCGATAATCTGAGGTCTTAAATGATCCTGCGCTAGTATGTATTCATCGGCCGTTTCAACAACCTCAGCAACCATTAACGCTGCGGAGCGCCTTCGACCTATAACCCCACGAGGGTTGAGCGCATGAGCATCGCGTAGGAAACCCAAGTCTGACCGTTCTTCTGGTTGAGAATGCAAAATCCTAACACGATCAGCCTCGATCAATTCCAGCAAATCGTCTGGTCCAATATCTTGGCTTTCCCAAAAGGGAGATGAACGCCCATCATTAAGTGGAGGTTGGAGGTAGATCGTATCGTAAGCAAGCAAAGCTTGACGGATATCAATTTGAGGGAATGCTGTTCCTCCGATAAAACAAGATGACCCTGCCCCCTCGATAAAATTGAATGATCTTGGCGATATGCGTCCGGAAAAAAGGCCCTCTAGGTTCTCGAACCACCAACTCTCTTCCTCCGCGATAAAATTCGGAACCATAGGTCGCTTTGAAATCGGCTTGAAGCTCAAGGCATCGATCGAGCTGATGATATCCTCAGATTTCTGTAATCGAGCTTTATCTTCTGGCCGAATGGGCGCTACGCCGAAGCTAAACGGCCTGCCCATCAGGCAGCCCTCAAGGAACTGAGTCAGATCTTCATTTAATTCATCAGGAATTTCTTTATCAAAATTGATTTTTAATTGATGTGAATCTCCGTCTATAAGAGATGTAATTACAGGAATATTTTGAAACATTCCCGACAAAACGGTGACTAAGTCGGCGCGATTGAACGGAATGCTGGATAGATGATCTGCAATCTCGTCATCGGAAATAGGCGGAACTACTGTCGATGCGACTGGCCGAGTGTTCGTGAACTCAACACGGCAACCCAAAATTCGATATTGGTTAGCAAAAATCTGAGAAAATTCGTCTGCATCTAGCTGTTGCTTTGCTACAAATATCTGGTGGTGATAGGGCCTTATTTCATGGATCTCCGTATCTACGTGCGGAAAGTCAGCCCGTAAGCGGAAATCGGTCCATTTTACTGAGTTACGCTGACTCATAACAATTATCCCAGCTAGATTCGGCCGCTCACAACCCTAAGGGGATTTCGTGTGACCACAAGAGTATCGGGAGGTGACCGGGGATCGACGGCTGATAAATGGGCTACACTTCGCTTCGAAAGCTTACTGGCGTCCCTCATAAACATAGGCGCTAGAGCCCCTTTACAGGGCACAGGGGTAGGGCAGAGGGCCCGCCGCCAACAGCATGAGCGCAACGGCACCACTTCGCTCTCTCCGGCAACGGCAGGCCCTCATCCGGCGCTTCGCGCCACTTTCCCCCCGCTCGGAGAAGGGAGGGCGTCGCGATTCCCTTCGCCGTCATGGTCGGGCTTGTCCCGACCATCTACGTCTCGCGTCGCCGATAGCGGGCGACAGTTCGTAATGAAGCGCGCGCCAATGGCTCCCGTGCAAGACGTGGATGGTCGCCACAAGGGCGACCATGACGGCGGTGGGTGACCGTTATGGCGCCCGCGTCTGAACTTATCCCCGCCCCTCCTCACCCGCCCTATCCTGCCCTCGCCCATCACCCAAACGGGGCGGCCGTCCGGAGGTATGCTGGTGGTTGGGTGATGGGTCGGCGCCTGCGGGTGGGGGTTACGCCCTGCTCCCGGGAGTCTTCGGGGCACCGCCCTGGGGGTACTACGGCCCCTGTGCGAGGAGCTCGCTGGAAGGAACGGCGCGGAGGGTTCCGCGAGCGAGGCTGTGGCGTTCCCGTCAGGGGAACCGGCAGCGGAGCGAACGGCACCCGACACACCTGTCCGTATAAGCGCGGCCCGGAGTCTTAAAATCGCCGAAGGCGGAGCGCCACGGGGCGTGCGACGGCAGGTTTGCCGGCGCGCCGCTTCCTGGCTCAACGGAAGCGGATTTTTTCGCGCCTCGCGGCGCTCCGCCAGCCCCGTATCTCATCCCCGCCGCGCGCTGTCGCGCGGGCGGCGGGTCCTGCACGCCTGTCGCTCAGCGGAGTTCCTCATGTCCAGATCCCGCATGCCCGAGTCCCGCTTGCCCGAGTCTCGCTTGCCCAAAACCGGAAGATCTCTGCCGCCTCTCCCGCCGATCACCGATTTCGAGAGCTGCCAGCGGGTGCGCCCGATGCTGTTCCGGCGCATCACCGACGGGTTCGGCATTCACCAGTACTGCCCGAACAAGACCTGCCGCCGGCAGCGCGCCTGCCAGGAGCCGCGCGCGCTGTGCTTCTACGCCATGCTGGAGGCCATGCCGGACGAACTGCGCCGCACCCTCGCCTATTCCATCCGCAACTGCGTCAACGGGCTCGGCCCCGAAGAGGCGTTCAAGCAGGCGCAGGCGCTCGTCGCGCTGGAAGAAGGCACGCCCGTGCCCGATCTGTCCGCTGGTCTCTGACGACCGCTCGGTCCGCCCGAGGTCGCGACGGGTTCGCAGGCCTCAAGCGAAACGGACCTCGAGTTCGCCGCCGGCCTTGCGGGCGATCTCGCAGGTCCTGGAAAAACCATCCGCCGCGATGGCGAGCTTGAAGCGCTCGGGTACGCCCGCGCTGCTCATGACGGCGAGGCTCGCGCCCTGCTCGGAGAGCCGCTTCACCGTGCAGTCGATCACCGAGCGGCCGGCATTGAAGACGATCTGCCCGGCCTTGAGCACGCGCCGGCCGGCCCCGCTCTCCCCCTCCGCCACCGTGGCGACGACGCAGCGGTCGCGCCCCTGCTCCTTGGCGGCATAGAGCGCCTCGTCGGCGCGCCGGAGCATGGTGTCGAGATCGGCTGCCGCAGGGCTGAAGGTGGCGAGGCCGCAGCTCGCCGTGACGGAGAAGGGCCGCTCGCTCCCGGCGAAGCGCTGGGTGGCGATGGCGGCTCGCAGCTTCTCGGCCACGCCGAGCGCCGCCTGTCGTCCGGTCAGCGGCAGAAGCACGGCGAATTCCTCCCCGCCGATGCGGCCGATGAGGTCGCTCTCGCGCAGCAGGCTGCGGCTGGTCGCGATGGTTTCGGCCAGCACGGTGTCCCCCGCCGCATGGCCATGGTTGTCGTTCACCGCCTTGAAATGATCGAGGTCGAGCAGCAGGCAGCTCGCTTCATGCCCGTGGCGCTTGGCGAGCGCGAGCTGCCGCGTCGCCGCCTCGCGAAAGGCACGGCGGGAAAGCGCGCCGGTCAACCCGTCGACGGTGGCGAGCATGCGCATTTCCAGCGCATCCGTCACCACGCCGGCGAGGTCGATCAGGGTTGCGATCTCGTTGGCGTCGATCGCGCGCGGCTCGGGGCCCATCGCGCACAGCGTGCCGATGTTCTGCCCCTCGGCCGTGCGCAAGGGAATGCCGGCGTAGAAGCGCAAGAACGGCGGCCCGGTCACCAGCGGATTGTCGGCGAAGCGCCCGTCCTGCCACGTGTCGGGCACGATCAGCGGGTCGCTCTGGCGGATGGTGAGGTCGCAGAAGGCGGGCCCGCGATCGCCCTTGCAGGCATCGATGCCCTGCCGCGCCTTGAACCACTGCCGGTGCCCATCGAGAAAGGTCACCGTCGCCATCGGCACCCTCAAGGTGCGGCAGACGAGCCGGGTCACGCGGTCGAAGGCCTCCTCCTCGGGCGTGTCGAGGATGTCGTAGCGCGCCAGCGCATCGAGGCGTTGCTGCTCGCGGAGAGCATCGCGGGTGGACATGGTCGCGTCTCCCGTTCCGACGACGAATATAACCCTCGCAGCACGCCTGAGGAAGTTTGAAGATCGCGTTAATGGGCTACCAGGCTGCATCTGGCCCGCAGCCGGCTTTGCTCCTATGATGCGCCGCAGCAGAGGTCGAGGCGTCCGGGTTCAAGGGCAAGGTCAAGCGTGGGCCAGACAGACGAAAATGCGAGGGATGCCGCACGCCCGGCCGCGCCGGAGCGGGAGGCTCGTCGCGGCTGCGTCACCCTCGTCGGCGCCGGGCCGGGCGACCCGGAGCTTCTGACGCTCAAGGCGGTCAAGGTTCTGCAGAGCGCCGACATCATCCTCTACGATGATCTGGTCTCGGCCGGCGTCCTCGAATTCGCCCGGCAGGAGGCCAAGCGCCTGCTCGTCGGCAAGAAGGGTTACGGGCCCTCGGTCAAGCAGGCGGAGATCAACGCGCTGATCGTTTCGCTCGCGCTACAGGGCAAGCATGTGGTGCGTCTGAAGGGCGGCGATCCCGGCATCTTCGGCCGCGCCGGCGAGGAGATCGAGGCCTGCCGGGCCGCCGGAATTCCTGTCCGGGTCGTGCCGGGCATCTCGGCGGCGCAGGGCGCGGCGGCCTCGCTAGGGCTCTCGCTCACCCATCGCGACCACGCCCGCCGGCTGCAGTTCGTCACCGGCCACTCGCGCGAAGGCGCGCTGCCGGCCGATCTCGACTGGCGCGCCATGGCCGATCCTGCGGCCTCGACGGTAATCTACATGGCGCGCGCCACCCTCACGGGATTTCGCGAGCAGGCCCTGGCGGCAGGCCTCGACCCGGCGACGCCGGCCGTGGCCGTGCTCGCCGCCACGCGGCCCGACGAGATGCGGCTGGCCGCCACCATCGCGACGCTGCCGGAGCGGCTGGCTGAATTACCGGCGGATCGCCCGGTGCTGGTTCTGCTGGGCCATGCCTTCGGTGCGGCGCTGATACAGCATGCCACCGCGACCGATAGCCGTCTGGCCGGAACCGGATAGACCGGCCGGAAACATCGCGTCCGCTCGTGGCTTGTGGCCCGGCGGGCTTAGCCTTTAGCGTCGCGCCTCCCGAATCCAGGCTGGGAAGCCGGGACGAGGCCAGGACAGGAGACCGCCATGAAAGCACGCGCGAGATGGGTCGAAGGCATGGCCTTCATGGGCGAAGCCGGCAGCGGCCATGCCGTGATGATGGACGGCGCGCCTGAATATGGCGGCCGTAACATCGGAATCAGGCCGATGGAGATGCTGCTGATCGGGCTTGCCGGCTGCACCGGCTTCGACGTGGTCAGCATACTGAAAAAGGGCCGTGAAAGCGTGACCGGCTGCGATGTCGAGGTGGAGGCGCAGCGTGCCGAGACCGATCCGAAGGTCTTCACGAAGATCCACCTCTCCTACCGCATTTCCGGCAAGGGGCTCTCGCACGCCAAGGCCGAGCGGGCCGTCACATTGTCGAAGGAAAAGTACTGTTCCGCTTCCATCATGCTCGGGGCGACGGCTGAAATGACGACCAGCCTCGAGGTCATAGACGAACTGCACAAGGATGCCGCTGCATGAACGATGCCGAATTCTCAGGGCTGATCTCGCCCGACGCGCTCGCTGCCCGGCTCGGGAACGAGAAGCTCGTCATTCTGGATATCCGCTCCGGCGAAGGGGCCCAGGCCGCATTCGAGGCCGGACATATCCCCGGTGCCGTACGCACCGATTATGCCGGCGATGGCTGGCGGGCGAAGGTCGGCAATGCGCTGGGCATGGTGCCGCCGGCCGAACAGCTCGCCGCGCTGGTCGGACGCCTCGGCATCGAGCCGCATGATGACGTGGTGATCGTGCCGGCCGGGCTGTCGCCCAACGATTTCGGTGCCGCCGCCCGGATCTATTGGACGCTGAAATACATCGGCCATGGCCAGCAGGCGATCCTCGACGGAGGCTTCGCGGGCTGGACGGCCGACGCAACGCGACCGGTCGAAAGCGGTGCAGGCGCAATGAAGAATGCCGATCCCTACCCGATCGTAACTCAGCAGCGGCTGCGGAGCACGACGGATGCCACCTTCATTGCTTCGCGCAGCAAGCTGGCGAGCCTTGTCGATGCGCGCAGCCCGAGCTTTTTCGAGGGCACGGACAAGGCAGCGGAAGCGACACGGGGCGGTCATATCCCCGGCGCGATCTCGCGCGACTATGCGGATGCCTTCGAGCCCGGCAGCGGCAAACTCAAGCCGCGCGCCGAGCTGGAGAGAATTTTCGCCCCTGTGCCGCGCGGGCCGGCGATCTCCTATTGCAACACCGGGCATTCGGCGGCGGCGAACTGGTTTGTCATGTCCGAGGTGCTCGGCCGTGACGAGGTCGCGCTTTACGATGGTTCGATGACCGACTGGACGCAGGATCCGGAACGCCCGGTCGCGACCGGACCGGCCTGACACGACCGGAAGAATTGCAAAACAGGCTGAAAAGGTTCAAAGGAGGCGCCGACCGCGTGGCATGAGCGCCGGCGCCTCCTGACATCATGGACATAAGCCACCAGCCGATGAACGCCGTCGCGCCGAAAATCTCTTTCGTTTCGCTGGGATGCCCCAAGGCGCTCGTCGATTCCGAGCGGATCATCACGTCGTTGCGCTCGGAAGGCTACGAGCTTTCCAAGAGCCATGCCGGCGCCGACCTGGTGATCGTCAACACTTGCGGGTTTCTGGATTCCGCCAAAGCTGAGTCGCTCGGCGCCATCGGCCTGGCCATGGCCGAGAATGGCAAGGTCATCGTCACCGGCTGCATGGGCGCTGAGCCGGAGCAGATCCGGGATGCGTTCCCGAACGTGCTCGCCATCACCGGCCCGCAGGCTTACGAGAGCGTGGTCTCGGCCGTGCACCAGGCGGTGCCGCCGCGACATGATCCCTTCGTCGATCTCGTGCCCGACCAGGGCATCAAGCTGACGCCGCGGCACTACGCCTATCTCAAGATTTCCGAGGGCTGCAACAATCGCTGCACCTTCTGCATCATCCCCAAGCTGCGCGGCGATCTCGTTTCGCGGCCGATCGGCGACGTGCTGCGCGAGGCCGAAAAGCTCGCCAAGGCCGGGGTGAAAGAGCTGCTGGTGATCTCGCAGGACACCAGCGCCTACGGCCTCGACATCAAATACGCGCCCTCGATCTGGAAGGACCGGGAGGTTCGCACCCGTTTCTTCGAGCTCGCCCGCGAGCTCGGCCAGATGGGCATGTGGGTACGCATGCACTACGTTTACCCCTACCCGCATGTCGATGAAGTCATCCCGCTGATGCAGGAAGGGTTGATCCTTCCCTATCTCGACATTCCGTTTCAACATGCGTCGCCAAGCGTGCTGAAGGCGATGCGTCGCCCGGCGCATCAGGACCGCACGCTCGATCGCATCCGCAAATGGCGCAGCATCTGTCCCGACCTTGCCATCCGCTCGACCTTCATCGTCGGCTTCCCGGGCGAGACGGAGGAGGACTTGCAGTTCCTGCTCGACTGGCTGAAGGAAGCGCGGCTGGAGCGCGTCGGCTGCTTCAAATACGAGCCCGTGAAGGGCGCGCCTGCCAATGATCTCGGCCTGCCGCTCGTCCCGGAGGAGGAAAAGGAAGCCCGCTGGCATCGCTTCATGAAGGCGCAGGCGGAAATATCGGCCCGTATCGTCAAGGGCCGCGTCGGCAAGCGCATTCCCGTCATCATCGACGAAGCCGGCCCGACCGTCGCCAAAGGCCGCTCGAAATGGGACGCGCCCGAGATCGACGGCAACGTCTATGTGTCGAGCCGCCGGCCGCTGCGCCCCGGCGACATCGTCACAGTGAAGATCGAACGCGCGGACGCCTACGATCTCCACGGCATCGCCGTCTGACGGCGCCGACCCGGATTGGGAGACACTCGGCCACAGGCCGAGTGTCTCCCCTCCGGATCAGGGAATCAGCACCGTCGAGCCGGTGGTGCCGCGCGATTCCAGAGCCCGATGCGCCTCGGCCGCGTCTTTCAGCGGGAAGGTAGCATTGACCGGCACCTTGACCTTGCCCGAGAGCACGGCGTCGAACAGGTTCTTCGCCATCGCCACCATCGTCTCGTGCTTCGCCGTATGCGTGTTGAGCGTCGGGCGCGCGACATAGAGCGAGCCCTTGGCTGCCAGCAGACCGAGGTTGAAGGGCTCGACCGCGCCGGATGCGTTGCCGAAGGACACCATCATGCCGAACGGCTTCAGTGTATCGAGCGACTTCAGAAACGTATCCTTGCCGACGCCGTCATAGACCACGTCGCAGAGCGCGCCCCCGGTGATTTCCTTGACGCGGGCGGCGAAATCCTCCTCGCGGTAGTTGATGACGTGATCGGCCTTGTGGGCCTTCGCCAGCTCGGCCTTTTCCTTGGAGCCGACCGTGCCGATGACGGTGGCGCCGAGCGCCTTGGCCCATTGGCACAGGATCAGCCCGGTCGCGCCGGCGGCGGCATGGACCAGGACCGTATCGCCGGGCTTCACCTTGTAGGTCCGGTGCAGCAGATATTCGGCGGTAAGGCCCTTCAGCATCATGCTCGCGGCAGCTTCATACGAGATGCCCTCAGGCATCGCGACGGCTGTCACCGCCGGGACGATGCGTTCCTCGGCATAGGCGCCAAGGCCGGCGACGACCGCGACCCGATCGCCCGGCTTGAACTCGGTGACGCCCGAACCGACAGCCAGCACATCGCCGGCGCTTTCGTTGCCGAGGATGAAGGGCATCTGCGGCGCCGCATAAAGGCCCGAGCGAAAATAAGTGTCGATGAAATTCAGGCCGATGGCGCGATTGCGGATCAGCAATTCGCCGGGCCCCGGCTGCGGCAGCACGACATCCTCGAATTGCAGGACCTCCGGTCCGCCTGTCTTGTGGGCACGAATGGCTTTGACCATGGAAGGCGTCTCCTCGATGAAGCCCGACCATAGACCGAGCCACATCGTGGATGCATCCGCCGTTCGCGCAGACGCGGCTTGCGACTTTGCGGACCGTGGCCAAGCGGCGCGCGCCGCGCTAGCGATGGAAGCATGAGCACGAACACGCCTCGCAGGGTCGACATCGCCATCGTCGGAGCGGGAACGGTCGGCCTCGCCGCCGGTCTCGCCTTGGCAGACAGGGGCCGCAGTGTCGCGCTGTTGGGCTCGGCTTCGGCGGCACGCGATGGGCGAACGGTCGCGCTGTTCGAAGGCTCCTGGCGCTTCCTGCTCGACCTCAGCCTTGGCGAGGCGCTGCAAGCGATCGCCGCGCCGCTTTCAGTCATGCGGATCGTCGATGACAGCAGCAGCCTGTTTCGCCAGCCGCCGGTCGAATTCCGCGCTTCGGAGATCGGCCTCGAAGCCTTTGGCTGGAACATCGAGACAGCGGAACTCACCCAAATCCTGACTGACGGGGCCGCGCGCCGCGATATCGAACGGATACCTGGCCTCGTCGGCACGATCGAGCCAGAGCCAGACGGGATCGTCTTAGCGGGCGAGGGCTTCGAGCCTGTTCGCGCCGGCCTCGTCATCGGCGCTGATGGCCGCAATTCGCGGGTCCGCATCGCTGCGGGCATAGAAAGTCGCGACTGGCGCTATCCGCAGGTGGCACTGACCGCGATCCTTGACCATCACCGCGACCACAAGGACACGTCGACCGAATTTCACACCCGCAGCGGGCCCTGCACCCTCGTGCCGCTGCCCGGCAAGCGCTCCTCGTTGGTCTGGCTGCTTGCGCCAGCCGACGCCGAGCGCGTCGCCGAACTCGACGATGCGGCTTTTGCGCGACGGGTCGAGCGGCAGGTGCAGTCCATCCTCGGGCCGATGCGCCTCGCCGGTCCACGCGGACAGGTGCCGATGGGCGGGCTTTCCGTCCAACGCTTCGCGGCCGGGCGCATGGCGCTGATCGGCGAGGCGGCGCATGTCTTCCCACCGATCGGCGCTCAGGGGCTCAATCTGGGTTTGCGGGACGTGGCGGCGTTGCGGGGGGCAGTGCGCGACAGCGCCGATCCCGGCAGCGCGCAAGCCATGGCGGCCTACGATGCGGCCCGCCGGAGCGATGTCAGGCTGCGGACCGGCGCGGTGGATGCGCTCAATCGCACCCTGCTGACCGATCTGCTGCCCGCCGATCTGCTGCGGGGCGCGGGATTGCTCGCACTTTCGCGGATCGGGCCGTTGCGCCGATTCGCGATGCGGCAGGGGTTGGGCGACACCGCAGGCCGTCGTACGGCATTCTAATCGAGAAGCTTCCCGGTATCCTCACCGCTCTCGGCGACGGGGCGGATCGCTTCGGCCTGCTCGCGAAAGATCGGTGCGAGCGGGAGCGATGTCGATGGAATCGAGCGGCCTCTGCCTTCCCTCGCCTCCGCCGCGAACAGACCGCGCCCAACGAAGTGCGGATCCGCCCTCGCTTCGTCCAACGTCCGAACCACGCTGCAGCAGCAATCCAGAGGCTCCAGCCGCGCGCGCCAATGTGGAGCGTTCTCGCCGAGGATGATCTTGGCGATGGCATCATGCGTGCCATGGGGATCGCGCCGGTCGTCCCGCAGGGGCTCGGCGAGGCCGATCGCATCACAGAAGCCTTGCCAGAATTTCGGTTCCAGTGCGCCGACCGCGAGAAACCAGCCATCGGCGGTCGCATAAAGGCCGTAGCGAGGGCTGACGCCGGTCAAAAGCCCCTGCCCGCCTTCCGGGAAAGCTCCGGTGGCGTGGCCCTGCGCCAGCCCGTACCAGCCGAAGGTCGGCATGGCATCGGCCATGGCGATGTCGAGATGGCATCCCTGCCCGGTTCGTTCCCGCTGGCGCAGCGCCAGCAGGATATTCAGCACCGCCGGCATCGTACCGCCGCCGATATCGGCGACGAGCGGCGGCGGCAAGGGCGGCGGCTCGCCGCGCTTCAGCGACTGGCCGAGCAGTCCGCCAAGCGCCTGGTAATTGATGTCGTGCCCGGCCTCCTGCGCGCGCGGACCGTCCTGGCCATAGCCGCTGATCGAGCAATAGATCAGGCGAGGATTGAGCGCGGCCAGCGCCTCGTAGCCGAAGCCGAGCCGCGCCATCACGCCGGGCCGGAACTGTTCGATCAGGATGTCGGCCTGCCGGATCAGCGGCGTCAGCCGATCGAGCGCATCGGCGGCTTTCAAATCGATCTCGACGCTCTGCTTGCCCCGGTTCAGGGCGGCGAACGGCGCCGACGTTTGACCCAGGCGCGGCGGGAAACCGCGCATGTCTTCGCCGCCTGGCCGCTCGATCTTGATCACGCGCGCACCAGCCTCGGACAGAAACAGGCTCGCCAACGGGCCCGGCAGCAGCGTCGAGAAATCGAGGACCAGAAGATCGTCCAACGGCAGCATGGTGTCCTCGACGGCGGATCGCTCAGTGGAACAGATCGGCCACCATCCTGCCCGTCTTCACCAGCCACAGGAAGCCCGAGAGCGTCACCATCGAAACGATCGTCCCGATCAGGATGCAGGCCGACGCGCGCTCGATGCCCACGCGATACTGCGTCGAGATGACGAAGATGTTCAGCGCGGGCGGCAGCGCAGCCATGATGACAGCGGCATAAATCCAGTTCTGCGGAATACCGCCCACCGCCGAGAGCAGCAGCCAGACTGTCAGGGGATGCAGCAGCAGCTTGACGCCGACCAGCGCTGGGACTTCCGGCGGCAAGGTTTTCATCGGCCTGAGCGCCACGGTCACGCCCAGCAGGAAAAGCGCACAGGGCGCAGCGGCTTGAGACAGCCACAGCATCATCCGGTCCAGCGCCACCGGCAGCTCAAAGCGCGTATAGCTCGCCAGGACGCCGGCCAGCGTCGCCAGATTGAACGGGTGAGTGAGGACGCGCCAGACCACGCCCCCGGCCGTCGCAAGAACGCTTTTCTTCTCGACCCCGGCAAAGGCCATCAGCAGCGGCACGAGCGAAAACAGCAGAACGCTGTCGAAGACGAAGATCAGGACCACCGGTGCACTGGCATCCGGGCCAAGGGCCGCAAGGATCAGCGGTGGGCCCATATAACCGATGTTGGAATAGGAGCCCGCGACGGCCTGCATCACGGCCTGTGGCAGGTCGCCCCTGGCGCTCTTCAGCCCGATCGCGAGCGAGACGCAGAACGCGATGAAGGTCGCGGTTGTCGTCGTCGCGATGAATGTCCAGTTGGCCAGCTCGTTCAGCGGCTTGTCGGCGATCAGCCGGTAGAACAGCGGCGGCAGCGCCACGTAGATGAGGAAAAACTGCATCCAGGCCAGCCCGGATTCCGGCAGCTGCTTGTAGCGCCCGATGGCGAAGCCCAGCAGGATCAGCCCGAAGAAAGGCGCGACCAGGTTGAAGATGCTGACGAGATCGGCCATCGGCTGTGTCGGTTCCGGCCCGCGCGGGACCCAGCTTGGGCCGCGACTGCGGATGACCTGCTCTAACCGCTCGGCAAAACGGGGCAAGATCATCCGTGTGGGGGGCGATCGCTGCCGCCTGCAACCCGAGGATATCAAGCCTAGGTATTTTTTCTCACTGAATTGAATAAGATTTATTACCTAGGCTCCTTTTCCTGCACGCAATCCAAAAGCATCATGGACGCCGGCCTCGACCTGCCCCACATTTGCCGCGCTGCAACATGGTGAGCCGATGACCGTCAAGACACCGCGCCAGTTCTTCCGCCCGCTCGCCATCGGCGCACCGGAGCCCCTACGCGAGGTGCCGCTGAAGCTGGAGCGGATGATCCATTTCGTGCCGCCGCATCTGGAGAAGGTGCGCGCAAAGGTCGGTGCGCTCGCCGGCGAGGTCGACATCATCCTCGGCAATCTGGAGGACGCCATTCCCGCCGAGGCCAAGCAAGCGGCGCGCGATGGCTTCATCGCCATGGGGAAGGCCGTGGATTTCGGTGAAACCGGACTCTGGACCCGCCTGAATGCGTTGAACTCACCTTGGTTCCTCGACGACATCAGCGCGATCATGGCCGAAATCGGCGGCAAGCTCGACGTGGCGATGATCCCGAAGGTCGAGGGGCCCTGGGACATCCATTACGTCGATCAGCTTCTCGCGCAGTTCGAGGCGCGCCATCTCCTGCGCAAGCCGATCCTGATCCACGCGATTCTGGAGACGGCCGAGGGCGTGAAGAACGTCGAGGCCATCGCCACCGCGTCGCCGCGGATGCATGGCATGAGCCTCGGGCCGGCCGATCTCGCCGCGTCGCGGGCGATGAAGACGACCCGGGTCGGCGGTGGGCACCCCGAATACAAGGTCATCGCCGACCCCTCCCCGGAGGGCGGGCCGCGCGCCGTGGCCCAGCAGGACCTCTGGCACTACACCCTGGCGAAGATGGTCGATGCCTGCGCGGCCGCCGGGATCAAACCTTTCTACGGGCCTTTTGGTGACTTTGCCGACCTCGCCGCCTGCGAGGCGCAGTTTCGCAATGCTTTCCTCCTCGGTTGCTCGGGCGCGTGGACGCTCCACCCCTCGCAGATCGACATCGCCAAGCGCGTCTTCAGCCCGGACCCTGACGAGGTCCTGTTTGCGGAGCGCATCCTCGAGGCGATGCCGGATGGCTCCGGCGCAGTGATGATCGACGGCAAGATGCAGGACGACGCGACCTGGAAGCAGGCCAGGGTGATCGTCGATCTGGCGCGGCAGGTCGCTGCGCGCGACCCGGCTCTCGCCCAGCGCTACGGAATGTGATCGGATTCAACAGATATTCGATTGATTCCGACGCATTTGCGACGCAATTCTTTCGCAAGGGCGATAGGCTAGCCGGCGGCGTATTGCGCCGGAGCAGCATGGAAAGTTGATGGAAGCGCGTTCAGCCAAGTTCAGCATCGGCCAGGTGGTGAAGCACCGGATCTACCCCTTTCGCGGGGTGATCTTCGATGTCGATCCGGTCTTCTCCAACACCGATGAATGGTGGATGGCGATCCCCGAGGAGATGCGACCCTCGAAGGACCAGCCTTACTACCATCTCTTCGCCGAGAACGAGGAGACCGAATACGTTGCATACGTCTCGGAACAGAACCTCGTCAGCGATGAGTCCGGCACACCGGTTCGGCACCCGCAGGCGCGCGAGTTCTTCCGCCGTGACCGCAAGGGCCGCTACAGGATCGACCGGACCGAGCTGAACTGACCAACTGCAAGGCAGCAGCCAAGAAAAAAGGCCGGCCCTTGAGGCCGGCCTTTTTGTACTCAATGCCGTCGACGGCCCGATCAGGGCTTCGGAGGAGTCGCCGGTGCCGGGGCGGCGCCGGGCGCGGGGGCAGCTCCCGGAGCGGCGTTGGCATCCGGGCCGAGGCGCTTGCGCAGCTCTTCCTGACGCTTGGCGAGTTCGTCCTGCAACTGCTTCTGCTGATCCTCGAGCACCTTGGGATCGATCGCGGCGCCGTCGAAGCCCTTGGCGAAATCGGCAAGCGGGATCTGGAACGTCACCTCACGGGCGCCCTGGTTCTGGACGCTGACGTTGAGGTTGGTGCCCTTCTTCATCGCGTTGATGAAATCGTCCTTCACCTGTGCCTCGGCGAAGCAACCATTAGGGAAGCAGATCGCATACCGGCCGCCGGTGGGCTGCGCGCTATCGACGCCGAAACGGATGCCCGGCTGGAGCAGCAGGCCGAGCGGCATCAGGAAACGCACGATCTTGTTGGGGTCGCCCTTCACGTCATAGACCGCGGCCGCGAGCACCGGCTGGCCCTGATCCGAGACGAAGTCGCGGGTGGTGTAGCAGATTTCCTTGTTGGCCGCCTGATCCTTGCCGCAGACCTTGGTCCAGCTGGTCTGCGACGGCTCGGGCTTGACCTGCACGATGGTCGGGCCGGTCTGCGCCGCGGCGTTGTTCTGCTGTGCGGGAGCGGGCTGGGCCGGCGCTGCCGGGCGCTGCGCGGGGGCCGCGGGTCGCTGCGCCTGCGCGAAGGCCGCTGCGGGCACGAAGCCGACGGCCGCGCTCAGCAGGAGCCCGAGGGCAGACGAGGACAGGCGAAACGATGCGGACATTCTTGTCTTCCTTACAGGCGAATTCGAGAATCACGACTTCGCAAGCCGCGTGCGTCACCGCTGGCGGCCCAATCGCATGCCGGTGCCGGCCACCGCAAGCCGTGCACATCAGGGGCGATTGAGGCGTTTGAATGACACCCGCTTCGCCTTTAGCGACTTCGCTTGGTCAATTCCAGCCCGAATACCTGCATTGTCGGGCAGCGTGCATGCTATTCTGCGCGAAGGGAATCAGGTCAAGCGATGGAATTGCCTCGATCGACCGCGACGCCGTCGCGGCGTGCGTTCAACATGCTGCTGACGGTAGCCCCGTTCGCCTTGGCGAGCGGCCGTGCCGCGCGCGCTGATTCGGCTTCTGCCAGCCACGCCATCGCGATGCATGGGGCCCCGGCGCTGCCGGTCGATTTTCCGAATTTGCCCTATGCCGACCCCGCCGCGCCGAAGGGCGGGCGGATCATCTTCGGAATCCAGGGCACCTTCGACAGCCTCAACCCGCTGGTCGTGATCGGCGTCGCGCCCGATGCAGTCCCGAAATATGTCCAGCAGAGCTTGCTTTACCGCTCGGCGGACGAGCCGTTCACCGCCTACGGCCTGCTGGCCGCGAAGGTCGAGCTCGACGAGGCCCGCACGCGGCTTGCCTTCGAGATCGACCCGCGTGCCCGCTTCTCCGACGGCAAACCGGTGACGGCCGCCGACGTCCTGTTCACCTACGAGATGCTGAAAGCGAAGGGGAAACCCTATCACCGCACCAGCCTCGGTGGGGTCACGCGCGCGGTCGCGTCATCACCGTCCCGGGTCGAATTCGAACTCGGCACCGGCGCCAACCGCGAACTGCCGTTGGTGATCGGCGCGCTGCCGATCTTCGCCGCGCACGCGACCGATGCTGCGAGCTTCGGCGAAACCAGTTTTTCGCCCGCCCTCGGCTCCGGCCCTTATGCCGTCAGCGAGGTCCGGCCGGGCGAATCGCTGACGCTGCGGCGGCGTGCCGACTTCTGGGGCGCGGACCTCCCAGTTTTGCGCGGGCTCTTCAATGCCGACGAGATCCGCTACGATTTCTATCGCGATGCCAACGCCTTGTTCGAAGCGTTCAAGGCCGGGCTCTACGATGTCAGGCTGGAAGGTGACGCGACCCGCTGGATGACGGGTTACGATATTCCGGCCGTCCGCGAGGGCCGCATCAAGCGGGAAACCCTGCATTTCGATACGCCCAAGGGCATGACGGGCCTCGTTTATAACACGCGCCGCCCGCTCTTCGCCGATATCCGGGTGCGTGAGGCACTGGGTCTGCTGTTCGACTTCGAATGGGTGAACCGCAATCTCTTCTACGGCGTCTATCGCCGCGCCGGCAGCTTCTTCTCCGATTCGGATCTGTCGGCGATGGGGGTGCCCGCCGATGAACGCGAGAAATCTCTGCTGGCGGCCTATCCCGGTGCGGTCCGGGAGGACGTGCTGGCCGGCCAATGGCGACCGTCGGAGACGGACGGGTCCGGCCGCGACAGGGAGCAGGCCCGAAAGGCGCTCGCACTGCTGGAGGCCGCCGGCTTTGCGTTGCGGGACGGCGCGCTCAGAGACAGCCGCGGCGAGCCCTTTGCCTTCGAGATCATGGTGACGAGCCGGTCGCAGGAGCGGCTTGCCTTGAACTTCGCGCAATCGCTCGGCCGCCTCGGCATCACCGCCAATGTCCGGCTGATCGACGATGTCCAGTATTGGCGCCGCCTCTCCGCCTATGATTTCGACATGATCCAGTGGACCTGGCCGGCCTCGGCCTCGCCGGGCAACGAGCAGATCGGCCGATGGGGTTCGGCCAATGCCGACCGCAAGGGCTCGCTGAACTATGCCGGCGTCAAATCACCGGCGATCGACGCTGTGCTGCAGGCGCTGCTCTCGGCCAGGCAGCGGGAGGACTTCGTTGCGGCCGTGCGTGCGCTCGACCGGCTGCTGGTGTCGGGCTTCTATGTGGTTCCGCTGTATTACCTGCCGGACACGTGGCTCGCCCATTCGCGCGATGTTGCGATGTCGGGACGGCAGCCCGCCTATTTCCTGTCCAACGAAACGCTCGCGCGGCTTCCTCAGCCGTCGGCGCCTGCGAATTGAAGGGCGCGCATGCGGGCTGAACAGGACGAAGCGGCTGCCCTGCTGGACGGGCTCGATCTCGATACGCTTCTCGGCGCCCTGACGCGCGGACGAGCCTATGAGGCGGCGCTGCGGGACCCGCCGGGCCGGCGTGGCTGGAGCGACGTCAATCCCGCTTCGGTGAACTTCCTCCAGCTCGACCAGCGGGTCGATCGGCTCGCGCGGCTGCTCGCGATCAACAAGGCCCAACCCGGCGCCAGCGTTGCCATTCTTGCGCCGCTTGGCCCCGAATCGATCGTGGCGCTGATGGCGAGCCTGCGCGCGGGACTGTCTCCGCTGCTGTTGCCGATCCATGGCAACGAACTCGAGCTGCTGCGCCTGATCGAGGCCTCTGGCGCGGTGATGGCGCTCGGCGTCAGCCGGGTCGGAACTGTCAGGCCGCTGCTGGTTCTTCGCAATCTGGCGATGCGGGTCTTCGGAACGCGATTCGTCGGCGGCTTCGGGCCTGACATCCCCGATGGGGTCGCGCCACTCGATACGCTGATGGCAAGCGGTGGCTCGCATCCGCTTCCGGACGGAGCCGCTCGCTGCGCGATTCAGGTCGCCGACGCCGCCAGCATGGCGGGACCGTTCGCGATCTCCGAGCGCGACCTCCTGAGCAAGGCGCTCGAGCTGTCGCGCTTGCTCAAACCGGAACTGTCGGCCCGCATCGTGACCACACTGGTCGGCGGCGATCTGGCGGCACTGTCGAGCGGGCCTGCGATGGCGCTGCTGACCGGCGTGGAGCTGCTGCCGCTCGGTCTGTTCGACCTCGGCGATCTCCAGGCCTGCATCGAGGGTGGACGCGATGTCCATCTCGTCTTGCCCGGCGAGATGGAGCCGGCTCTGGCGCATTCCAGATTGGCGGCGCATGCTGCGCTGGCGAGCGTCGTCTTCGTTCAGCGCGGCGGTGGCGAGCGGTCCTATCCGGCTGTCGATCGGCCGGGTCTGCCGGTCGTCGATCTCCTCGTGCGATCGGCAAGTGAGTTCGACATCGTGAAGCGCTGAAGCCGGCCGGACATGGCGTTGGGCCGGAGCGTTCGGGCTATTTGGATGCGCCGAGGAGTGTTCGTCATGATCATCGCCGGGTTGATGTCGCTATCGCTGGCCGCCGCTCCCGTCATCCCTGTCGCGGATGGTCCGCCCCGCTTTGATATCGCCGCATCCTGCCGCGACGTCGGCAAATCCGGCGCCGGCGTGGGCCGTCCAGCGAGCGCCTGTGTCGACGACGAGGAAAAGGCGCGCGACCAGCTCGGCGCGAAATGGTCGCAATATCCCCTCGCTGAGCGCGATACCTGCGTCGAAGGAGCCAAGCTCGGTGGGCCGCCCAGCTATGTCCAGGTGATCACCTGCCTCGAGATGAAGAGCCCCTGATTTCCAGATCACAGCCCGTGGTCGGTCGGAGCCGATTGCCTGTGGAAGGCAGGGCAGCCCTGTCCCCGGCGCCGGTGTGGGCGTGCTAGAAGCGCCGTCCGCAGGATGCGGCGGCGACATAAAGCGATCACAGACAGGCATGACGACAGCCATCGAGATGGGAACGACACGGACGGGCGAGCCCGGTCTGATCGATCTCGCCGAGCTGCTGGCGACGCGGCTGCTGGTGCAGGGCAATTCCGGCTCGGGCAAATCGCATCTGCTGCGCCGCCTGCTGGAGCAGAGCGCGCCGCTGGTTCAGCAGGCCATCATCGATCCGGAAGGGGATTTCGTCTCGCTTGCCGATCAGTTCGGGCATGTCGTCGTTGATGGCGAATGTGGCGAAGCCGAATTGCAGCGGGTCGCCCTTCGCGTGCGTCAGCACCGCGTCTCCGTCGTGCTCAATCTCGAAAACCTGGAAGCCGACGAGCAGTTGCGCGCGACGGCGGCTTTTCTCGGCGGGCTGTTCGACGTCGATCGATCGCTCTGGTTCCCGATGCTGATCGTGGTTGACGAAGCGCAGCTGTTCGCACCCGTGATGGCGGGCGAGGCCTCCGACGAAGCGCGGCGCCTTTCGCTGGGTGCCATGACCAACCTGATGTGCCGGGGCCGCAAGCGCGGGCTCGCCGGCGTCATCGCGACGCAGCGTCTGGCGAAGCTTGCCAAGAACGTCGCGGCCGAAGCCTCCAATTTTCTGATGGGACGCACCTTCCTCGACATCGACATGGCCCGCGCCGCCGATCTGCTCGGCATGGACCGGCGCCAGGCCGAGATGTTCCGTGACCTGGAGCGCGGGCAGTTCGTCGCGCTGGGCCCGGCGCTGTCGAAGCGGCCGCTGCCTCTTCGGATCGGCCCGGTCAGTTCGGTCGACCGCGGCGGCGCGCCGGGCCTCATGCCATTGCCGGAACAGGCACCCGCCGAGGCCGGACGCCTAATCTTCACGCCTGGCGAGGACGAGCCGGCGCCATCCGAGCGGTCTCTGCGGCCTGCCCCAAGGCCACGCCCGGCGGCCAACGACGTGTTTCGCCAGATAGAGACCTATCGGCCTGCGGCGCTACCCGAACCTGAGCCGGAGATCGAGCTTGAGCCGGCCGAGCGCGAGGCGATCATGGCCGAGATCCTGCGCGAACTCGTCAGCGATCCGGAAGCGCGATCGCGCCAGGTCGCGGTGCTCTATCAGGATTTCACCGTGCGGTGTCGGATGCGCCGGCTCGGTCGCACGCAGCTGAGCCTCGAGGAGTTTCGCCGCAAGCTCGCGGTCGCGCGCGCCGGGGTGAGCGACAGCATCGCCGAAAGCGAAGGCTGGAAGGCTGCGGTCGCGGCCTCCGGCGCATTGCCCGAGGATCTGCAAGGCCTGTTCCTTTTCATCGCGCGCACGGCGATCGAGGGTGCGCCCTGCCCTGGCGACGCAGAACTCGCGCGTGTCTATGGCAGCCATTCGCCAAGCCGGGCTCGTCGGCTGCTCGGCTATATCGAGGAGCGCGGCCTGATCGTCTGCCATGTCGATTTCCGCGGCCAGCGCACCCTGGCCCTCCCCACGCTCGGCGTTGAGACGGCGCCCGGCTTGCCGCTGCCCCGGACGGCGGGGCTGCCGCGCAGCGCACGCGGATGAACCGGCTCTTCGGGGCCGAGCGACCTCGAGCGCGCTTGCGGCGAACCTTGACCATCGCGCTCGTGACCGGCATGACCTCAACCCGCATTCACGGGTAAGGCCATGCGCGTCCTGCTGATCGACAATTACGACAGCTTCACCTGGAACCTCGTCCACCTCATCGGCGGGCTGGGCGCGCAGGTCGATGTCCGGCGCAACGACGCGCTGTCGGTCGAAGAAGCGCTGAGCGGTGACCATGAGGCGATCGTGCTGTCACCGGGGCCCTGCACCCCCAACGAGGCGGGGATCTGCCTCGATCTCGTCAGGCAGGGCGCCGGCACCAAGCCGATCTTCGGCGTTTGCCTCGGGCTGCAAGCCATGGGACAGGCTTTCGGCGGCGATGTGGTGCGCGCCCTGTCGCCGATGCACGGCAAGGTGTCCCCGATCCGCCATCAGTCACGCGGCCTGTTTCGCGGAATCAACGGCCCGATCCAGGCGACACGCTACCACTCGCTCGTTGTCGATCGTGCGACGTGCCCGCCCATCTTCGATATCGAGGCCGAGACGGAAGACGGGTTGATCATGGCGCTCTCTCATCGCGAACTCCCCGTCAGCGGCGTCCAGTTCCATCCCGAAAGCATCGCCTCGGAGCATGGCGAAACGATCCTGCGGAATTTTCTCGATCTCGCCCGGCGATGGCGCAGCGAGCATGACGCTGCCACCCTGATCCCAACCGTCTGATTTTCCGCAGAGTTCCCATGGACGACTTCAAACCCTTCATCGCCAAGGTCGCGACCGGCGCGAGCCTCTCGCGCGAGGAGGCGCGCGACGCCTTCGAGACCATTCTCTCCGGAGAGGTCACCAATGCTCAGTCGGCAGCCTTCCTGATGGCGCTTCGGGTGCGCGGCGAGAGCGTCGACGAGATCGCCGGCGCCGTCGGCGCGATGCGCGGCAAGATGCTCAAGGTCCGGGCGCCGACAGACGCGATCGACATCGTCGGCACGGGAGGCGATTCCTCCGGCTCCTACAACGTCTCCACGCTTGCCGCGATCATCGCCGCCGCATGCGGCGTGCCGGTCGCCAAGCACGGCAACCGCGCCGCCTCCTCCCGCTCGGGGGCCGCCGATGTCCTGACCGCTTTGGGCGTCAAGGTCGGGCTCGATGCAGCCGCGACCGAGCGTTGCATCCGGGAAGCCGGCGTCGGCTTCATGTTCGCGCCGACGCATCATGCCTCGATGCGCCATGTCGCGCCGGTTCGGACCGAACTCGGCACCCGCACGATCTTCAACCTGCTTGGCCCACTCTCGAATCCCGCCGGCGTCAAGAAGCAGCTCATCGGCGCCTTTTCCGAGACGTGGCTGGAGCCCATGGTGAAGGTGCTGGCCTCGCTCGGTTCGACCCGCGTCTGGGCGGCCCACGGCTCCGATGGTCTCGACGAGATCACCACCACCGGACCGACCCGAATCGTCTCGCTGGAGAACGGCAAGATCGAGACCCTCACGATCAGCCCTGACGATGTCGGCCTTGCATTGGCAAAGCCCGAGGATCTGCGGGGCGGAACGCCAGAGCAGAACGCGGCTGCGCTGCGCGCGGTGCTGGACGGCGAGAAGACCGCTTTCCGGGACATCGCCGCCTTCAACGCCGCCGCCGGCTTGCTCGTCGCCGGCAAGGCAAGCGACTTGAGGGACGGCTTCGCCCAAGCAACGGCGGCGCTCGATTCGGGTAAGGCCAAAGGCGTGCTGGCAAAGCTCGTCGCCACGTCGAACGCGTGAGGCCGGCGATGACCGATATCCTCGCCGAGATCGAGACCTATAAGCGCCGGGAGATCGCAGCCGCCAAGGCAGCGGTTCCCCAGGCTGAGATCGAGCGCCTCGCCCGTGCCGCCGGCAAGCCGCGTGGCTTTGCCGACGCCATGGCGGCGAAGATCGCGGCGGGGAAACCCGCGCTGATCGCCGAGATCAAGAAGGCGAGCCCTTCCAAAGGCCTGATCCGCGCCGATTTCGACCCGCCCGCTTTGGCGCGTGCCTACGCGGCGGGCGGGGCGGCCTGCCTCTCCGTGCTCACCGACGCGCCCTCTTTTCAGGGTCGGCCGGAATTCCTTGCTCAGGCCCGTGAGGCCGGCGGACTGCCGGTGCTCCGCAAGGATTTCCTCTACGATCCCTATCAGGTCTATGAGGCGCGCGTCTGGGGCGCCGATTGCATCCTGATCATCATGGCCGGCGTCGATGATGCGACCGCGCATGTTCTCAACGACACCGCGCGGGACCTCGGCATGGATGTGCTGGTCGAAATCCACGATGACGCCGAACTGGACCGGGCGCTCACGCTCGACAGCCGGCTCCTCGGCATCAATAACCGCGACCTGCGCAGCTTCCATGTCGACCTGGCCGTGACCGAGCGGCTAGCGCCGCGTGTGCCGCCTGATCGCATCGTCATCGGCGAGAGCGGCATCTTCAGCCACGCCGATATCCTCCGGCTGAACGCGGCCGAGGTGAACGCTTTCCTCGTCGGCGAAAGCCTGATGCGGCAAGGCGATGTCGCGGCCGCGACCGCCGAGTTGCTGACCGGCCTGTCGCCAGCGACTGCGGCATGAGCCGCCTCAGCCATCTCGACGCGCAGGGCCAGGCCCATATGGTCGATGTCGGCGACAAGGCCGAGACGGTCCGCGTCGCGGTTGCGGAAGGCAGCGTGGTGATGGCGCCGGAAACAATCGCGATCGTGCGGGACGGGAACGCCAAGAAGGGCGACGTGCTGGGGACTGCACGCCTCGCCGGCATCATGGCGGCCAAGCGCACCCACGAGCTGATCCCGCTCTGCCACCCCTTGCTGCTGAGCAAGATCGCCGTCGAGCTTGAAATCGATGAGGATTTGCCGGGCGTGCGCGTCCGGGCCGAGGTCAAGCTGACCGGTCAGACCGGCGTCGAGATGGAAGCGCTGACCGCGGTCTCCGTCGCCTGCCTCACGGTCTACGACATGGTCAAGGCCGTCGACCGGTCGATGCGGATAGAAGGCATCCGGCTCGTCCATAAATCGGGCGGACGCTCCGGCGATTTCGAGGCGGGTCCGCGCTGATGGCGCTCACCCCTGTTCCCGTCGCGCTGCGCGCGCTGCTGGACAGCGTCCCGGCTTCGACGGACATGGAGCGGTTGCCGCTCGCTCGCTGCGCCTGGCGCGTGCTGGCCGAAGACGTCGTCGCGCTGCGGACGCAGCCGCCCTTCCCCAATTCGGCGATGGACGGTTATGCCGTGCGGGGCGTCGACATGGCCGAGGGCAAGGTGCTCCAAGTCGTCGGCGAATCCGCCGCCGGGCGCGGCTGGGCAGGCTCGGTCGGCACCGGGCAGGCGGTCCGGATCTTCACGGGTGCGCCGATGCCGGACGGCACTGATACCGTGCTGATCCAGGAAGATGCCGATGGCGTCGGCACCGACGCGATCACCGTGCGTGTACCACCCCCGACAGGCAAGTTCCTGCGGCCGGCCGGCCTCGATTTCAGCGAGGGCGACGTGTTGTTGAAGTCCGGGCGCGTGCTCGACAGCGCCGCGCTCGGGCTTGCCGCGGCGATGGGCCACCCTGCCCTCCCGGTTCGTCGCAAGCCGCGCGTCGCGATCCTCGCGACCGGAGACGAACTCGTCGCGCCGGGCGATACCGTCGGGCCCGATCAGATCGTCGCCTCCAACTCCTTTGCGCTCATGGCGCTGGTCGAGAAAGCAGGCGGTGAAGCCTTCGACCTTGGCATAGGCCGTGACAATCACACCGATCTCGCGGCCCGGATTGCGGCCGCGCGAGAGGCCGACGCGGACGTTCTCATCACCCTGGGAGGCGCATCCGTCGGCGCCCACGACCTCGTGCAGGAGGCGCTGACGCGCGCCGGCATGCAGCTCGGTTTCTGGAAGATCGCCATGCGGCCGGGCAAGCCGATGATGACCGGCCGGCTCGGACGCATGGTGGTGGTCGGCCTGCCTGGAAACCCGGTATCCTCGATCGTCTGCGGGCATCTCTTCGTGTTGCCGCTGATCGAAGCTCTGCTGGGGATGCCCGACCCCGCGCGAGACCGCAGCGTCCCTGCTATCCTCGGATGTGATATGCCGGCTAACGATGAACGTGAGGACTACGTTCGCTCGGAGGTCGCGCCAACTCAAAAGGGCTGGCTGACGACGCCGTTCGCGCGTCAGGATTCGTCGATGCTCGGCACTCTCGCCCGTGCCGGCGCCTTGACGATCAGGCCAGCGCTCGCTGAGTCGGCAAAGCAAGGCGATCCCTGCCGGATCCTGCTGCTTCGTTAGCCGGCATCATCTGAGGTCTCCCTGCAGGCACGCTTGCGGAACACAAAGCGAACAGCTATGGTGTTCGTGCTTTGTTTCGAATCTATCATTTCGTTGGCGGGGACGATGCTGACACGCAAGCAACATGAACTCCTGCGCTTCATTCAGGAGCGTTTGCGCGAGAGCGGCGTGCCGCCCTCCTTCGACGAGATGAAGGACGCGCTCGATCTGCGCTCCAAATCGGGCATCCATCGCCTGATCATGGCTTTGGAGGAGCGCGGCTTCATTCGGCGGTTGCCGAACCGGGCGCGTGCGCTGGAGGTCATCAAGATGCCCGAGAGCGCCGGCGGCCCGCAGCCACGCCGGTTCAATCCGGCGGTGGTGCAGGGCGGCCTGTCCAACCAGACGGCGGCGGCGAAACCCCGCATGGCGCCGGCACCCGAAGAGGACGTCCGAGGCGCGATCGCGATCCCGGTCATGGGCCGCATCGCCGCGGGCACCCCGATTTCGGCGATCCAGAATGCCAGCCATACCGTCTCGCTGCCGCCCGACATGCTCGGTGCCGGCGAGCATTACGCGCTCGAGGTGCGCGGTGATTCGATGGTCGAGGCCGGCATCCTCGACGGCGACACGGTCGTCATCCGGCGGCAGGACACGGCCAGTAACGGCGACATCATCGTCGCGCTGATCGATGACGAGGAAGCCACGTTGAAGCGGTTGCGCCGTCGCGGTTCGTCGATCGCGCTCGAGGCTGCCAATCCGGCCTACGAGACACGCGTACTCGGCCCCGACCGCGTCAAGATTCAGGGGCGCCTGGTCAATTTGCTCCGTCGCTATTGAACGCGGGCTATTGAACGTTGTCGGCGTCTTCGGCTGGCTCCGCCACTGGCGCTGGCGCCGGAGCTGGACGTGAGGCGGCGGGCGCTGCCGGACTTGGGGATCGTCGGCGTGTCCAGGGACGCTCGGTGTTCGCCTGTTCGGAAGCGCGGAAGCTCCAGCCCTCGCTGTGCCTGAACAGCGAGGTGGCCCCGTCTCGCGACAGGTCCATGCGGTGCACCAGCGTAGCCTCACAGGGCGCGCTCCAGGGAATGCTCGTCACCACCAGATCGGCGCGCCGGCAGTCCTCGATGATCGCGATGCGATCGCGCGCATAGGAGATGGTACGGCCCTCAGCCGTTCGGGTGACGCAGCCCAGACTGTCGCAGACGACACCGTTCCGCAAAGTGGCGTCGTCCGGCGAGCGGTTGTCGCCATCCGCAGCGAGCCATTGCTGAAGAACGAAGCGGCTGGGCTTGCCTGCGATGGCGAACCGCCCGTCGGCGCCGCGTACGGCGATGCCGGAACCGTCGCGCTCGATCAGGATCTCCGGTCGTTCGGGTTTCGCGGCGAATGCCACGCCGAATGTGAGCGGCAGGAGACCGAGCCAGCGCAACCGCGTCGTCCAAAGGCTGAGCCAGAGCAGGGATATGGCGAAGCTCAGCAACACCGCAGGGCCGAATGCGGCGACGGTTACGGTCGAATAGTCGATGGTGGCGACCCAGTGTGCGACCTTCAGCACCATCTCGGAGGCCAGGCCCATCAAGGCCCAGGCTGGCCAGTCGAGCCCGAACGGATAAGCCAGGACGCCGAAGACGGCGGCCGGCATCACGCAAAGCGAGACGAAGGGCAGCGCCATGGCATTGCCGAGCAGCCCGAAGGGATTGAAGGTCTGGAAATGGAAGGCTCCGAACGGCGCGGTAGCGGCGGTGGCGAGGATCGTCGTGACCAGAATGCCGAGCGCCGCCGTCCAGAGCGCATCCAGCGGCCAGGGCAGCACGCGCGGCGGCTTAGAGCGCTCGCGCCGCTCCCAACGCTCGGCGAAGGCGATCAACGCGGCGACGGCGCCGAAGGACATCTGGAAGCTTGGCCCCAGCAGCGCGTCCGGTTCGCGCAGGAGCACGATCAGCGCGGCGAGCGCGAGATTGCGCATGCTGAGCGCCGCGCGATCGACGAGGATCGCCCCCAGCATCACCAGCGTCATGATCAGGGATCGCTCGGTCGCGACGTCGCCGCCTGAGAAAACGCAATAGGCCGTCGCGCCGATCATGGCCGCCACCGCCGCGATCTTCTTGACGGGCCACGCCAGCGCGATCGTCTGCGACAGCGCCATCAGGGCGCGCACGAGCCAGAAGATCGTGCCGGCCGCGAGCACCATGTGGAGGCCCGAGATCGAGACGACGTGGTAGATGCCGGCGGCCCGCAGATCGTTATTGGTCGCCTCGGTGATGAGCCCGCGCTTGCCGGTGACGAGCGCGGCGCCCATCGCCCCGCCCTGCCCGCCTCCGGAACTGGCGATCCGCTGCGTCAGGGCGTTGCGCGCGCGATCGAGCGCCGCGTCGAAAGCCAGCCGCAGCGGTATCGCCGAAGGCGGCGGCGTGAGCGCGATCTTGCCGGCGATGCTGCCGACCCCGCCGATCCCTTTGAAGAACGCATCGCGGCCGAAATCATAGCCGCCGGCCCGTGCCGGCCCAGGCGGCGGCAACAGGCGCACGGTCGCAAGGATATGGTCGCCGGGCGACACCGTCCCGCTGCGGATGTTGACGCGCACGCGCTTGGGCCGCTGCTCGGGCGCAAGCCCCGCAATGTCGGTGACGAGCAAAACCAGGCGCGCGCCGACATCCCGCGCCTCGACGCTTTCCACGAAGCCGGTCAGCTTCGCGACGCGCGGCCGCTCCAGCATCGGCGTGGCGATATCAGCCGTGCGCCAGACTCCCGCACCGAAGCCGGCAAAGACCGCAGCAAAGGCGATGCAGGCGCCAGAAGGCAGCGGTCGCGCCCGCAGCAATCCCGCCAGGGTCGCGGCCAGCCCGAAGCCAAGCGCCGGCGCCCAGAACGAAGGTTCGCTGTCGGCCGAAAAATACAGCAGCACGCCGATGCCCATCGCAACCGGCAGCCAGAGGAAAAGTCGACGGCGCTCGGCCTCCAGCGCCAGCGCATTCATCAACCCGCGCCGGAAGTCGGCGATCAGCGAGCCGCCGCCGACCACGAAAGGCGGCAGCAGCCGAACCGGCAAGGCGGCGGCGATCAGCTTCGCGCGACCGGGCGGTGCCGATTGCATCGCCTTCCCCTTTCCGCCGGCACGATTGAGGCCTTAACCCCCCGGCGAAGCCATGTTACAGGGCGCGCGCCGGTTGTCATGCGCGACTTGGCCTTTTCCCTTCCTCGCCTCGGGCTGATGTTTCCGCCCGGCCGGAGCCGCTTTCATGAGCAACGCCGTCGTCACGCGCTTTGCGCCCTCACCTACCGGATTCCTGCATATCGGCGGGGGGCGCACCGCGCTGTTCAACTGGCTCTATGCCCGCCGCCACGGCGGCAAGATGCTGCTGCGCATCGAGGACACCGATCGGGAACGGTCCACGGACGCCGCGATCGCCGCGATTCTCGATGGGCTGAGCTGGCTCGGCCTCGATTGGGACGGCGACACGGTCTATCAGTTTTCGCGCGCGCAGCGGCACCGCGAGGTGGCCGAGCAGATGCTCGCCGCCGGCAACGCCTATCATTGCTATGCCTCGCAGGCCGAGCTCGAGGAGATGCGGGAAAAGGCCCGCGCCGAGGGCAAGCCGCTGCGCTATGACGGCCGCTGGCGCGATCGCGACCCATCCGAGGCGCCTGCCGGCGTCAAGCCGGTGATCCGCCTGAAGGCGCCACAGACCGGGGAGACGGTCGTGAACGACGAGGTTCAGGGCCGGGTTGTCTGGCAAAACGAGAACCTCGACGATCTCGTGTTGCTGCGCTCCGACGGAACGCCCACCTACATGCTCGCGGTGGTGGTCGACGACCATGATATGGGCGTGACCCATGTCATCCGCGGTGACGACCATCTGACCAATGCCGCTCGCCAGACTCAGATCTACGATGCACTTGGCTGGTCGGTGCCGAGCATGTCTCATATCCCGCTGATCCACGGCGCCGACGGCGCGAAGCTCTCGAAGCGCCATGGCGCGCTCGGCGTCGATGCCTATCGCTCGATGGGATATCTGCCCGCCGCGCTGCGCAACTACCTGGTGCGCCTGGGCTGGAGCCATGGCGACCAGGAGACATTCTCGACGCAGGAGATGATCGACGCCTTTAACCTCTCCTCGATCGGCCGCTCGCCGGCGCGTTTCGACTACGCCAAGCTGGAAAATCTCAACGGCCTCTACATGCGGCAGTCCAGCGATGCCGAATTGCTCGACGCGTTGAAGGTCATCCTGCCCCAGATCGGGCCGGCACGCGGCATCGGTGCCACGCTTTCGCCGGAGCTGGAGGCGAAATTCCTCGCTGCGATGCCAGGTCTCAAGGAGCGCGCGAAAACCCTGATCGAACTCCTCGACAGCGCATTCTATCTCTATGCCCAGCGCCCGCTGCAGCTCGACGACAAGGCCAAGGGTCTGCTGGACGCCAGTGCCCGGGCGCGGCTGCCGGGGCTGGCCCAGGCGCTCGAAGCCGTCAACGACTGGTCGCCGGCGCCGCTGGAGGCCGCGGTGCGCGCCTTCGCCGAAGCAAATGGGCTCAAGCTGGGTCAGGCTGCCCAGCCCCTGCGCGCGGCATTGACGGGCCGAGCCATGTCGCCGGGGCTGTTCGATGTCATGGCCGTTCTCGGCCGCGAGGAGAGCCTGGCGCGCCTCGGCGATCAGGTCTGAAATCGTCGGGCGGCGCCGGCATACATCGCCTGCCGTCCGTCATGATACGGACGCGGAACGAACCGCCTTTCGGCTCGGTTGAATGCGCCGTGCAAATGGTCTAGTGACGCCAAAGTGCGTTGCGCCGCAACACGACGCAAAGGCACGAAAATTGCTTGTAAATCAGTTGCATGGACCGCATTCGCCTCGACCCGCCGACATGTTCCCGTCACGTCAGGCCGTTCGGATGAGGAGCGTTCCGCGCCATCGCGCGGACGAGCTGCACCAGCCACTGCCGAACAGCAGCGAGCCTTGAAAGGATCGGTATCGATGAGCGAAAACACCAGCAAGCTCCAAGTCGGCGACAAGAACGTCGACATGGCGATCAAGCAGGGGTCGATCGGTCCGTCCGTCATCGACATCGGCAAGCTTTACGCCCAGACGGGCATGTTTACTTACGATCCCGGCTTCACCTCGACGGCGAGCTGCGAGTCGCAGATCACCTATATCGACGGCGACGCCGGCGTGCTGCTTTATCGCGGCTATCCGATCGAGCAGCTCGCCGAGCACGGCGACTTCCTCGAGACCTGCTATCTGCTGCTCGAAGGCGATTTGCCGACGGCCGCCCAGAAGGCCGATTTCGACTACCGCGTCACGCGCCACACCATGGTGCATGAGCAGATGGCGCGCTTTTTCCACGGCTTCCGCCGCGATGCGCACCCGATGGCGATCATGGTCGCCTCGATCGGCGCGCTCTCGGCCTTCTACCACGACTCGACCGACATCTCGGACCCGTATCAGCGCATGATCGCCTCGATGCGCATGGTCGCAAAGGTGCCGACGCTGGCCGCCATGGCCTACAAGTACACGATCGGCCAGCCCTTCGTGTATCCGGAGAACGCGCTGGACTACACGTCCAACTTCCTGCGCATGTGCTTCGCGGTCCCGGCCGAGGAGTACAAGGTCAATCCGGTGCTGTCGCGTGCGCTTGACCGCATCTTCATCCTGCATGCCGACCACGAGCAGAACGCCTCGACCTCGACCGTGCGCCTCGCCGGTTCGTCGGGCGCCAACCCGTTTGCTTGCATCGCCGCCGGCACCGCCTGCCTGTGGGGCCCTGCTCATGGCGGCGCCAACGAAGCCGCGCTGAAGATGCTGGAAGAGATCGGCTCGGTCGAGAACATCCCGAAATATATCGCCAAGGCGAAGGACAAGAACGATCCGTTCCGCCTGATGGGTTTCGGCCACCGCGTCTATAAGAACTACGATCCGCGCGCCAAGATCATGCAGAAAACCACGCATGAGGTGCTGAACGAGCTCGGCATCAAGGACGATCCGCTGCTCGACGTTGCGATCGAGCTGGAGCGCATCGCGCTGTCGGACGAGTATTTCATCGAGAAGAAGCTCTATCCGAACATCGACTTCTATTCGGGCATCACCCTGAAGGCGATGGGCTTCCCGACCTCGATGTTCACGGTGCTGTTCACGCTTGCCCGCACGGTCGGCTGGATCGCGCAGTGGAAGGAAATGATCGAGGACCCGTCCCAGAAGATCGGCCGCCCGCGCCAGCTCTATACCGGCGCGCCCAAGCGTGACTACACGCCGATCGGCCGCCGCTGAACACAAGCGTTCACGACGGAAATTCAAAGGCACGGTCTCAGGACCGCGCCTTTATTGTTTCCGGGCATTGATACTTTCCGGGGGGATGACGAGGCGGGCGAAGGCTCTACATTCGTTCTTCAAAAGGGAGAACGCATCGATGACCGCTCATGATTGTCTCGACCGCCGTGCATTTCTGCTCGGCGCTGGTGCCGTCGCATTGGGCGGAAGCGGTGCCTCGGCGCAAGCCGCCTTCCCGACGCGCCCCGTCACCATCGTCGTGCCCTTCGCAGCGGGCGGCTCGACCGATATCGTTGCCCGGCTGGTCGGTCAGAAGATGGCCGAGCTGCTCGGCCAGAACGTCGTGATCGAGAACCGTGCCGGCGCCGGCGGCAATGTTGGCTCGACCGCCGTCGCGCGCGCCGCTCCCGATGGTTACACCCTGCTGCTCGGCACGATTTCGACGCACGCCCTGAATCCTGCGATCCTGAAGACCGTGACATTCGACGCGGTGAAGGATTTCACACCCATTTCGCTTCTGGCGATCGTGCCGAACGTGATGGTCGTCAATCCGAATTTTCCAGCGAAAACGGTCCGGGAGGTCATCGCCGTCCTCAAGGCCAACCCGGAGAAATACGCCTACGCCTCCTCTGGAGTCGGCACCCCGCTTCATCTTTCCGGAGAACTCTTCAAGACGATGGCCGGGGTCCAGATGGCCCATGTGCCCTATCGCGGAGCGGGTCCGGCGCTGAACGATGTCGTCGCCGGCACGGTGCCGATCATGTTCGACAACCTGCCCTCCTCCGCCGGCTTCATCCGGAGCGGGCAACTGCGCGCGATCGCCGTCACCACCAAGGAGCGCGTCAGCTCTTTCCCGGATATCCCGACGATCGCCGAAAGCGGCCTGACCGGCTACGAAACCTATACTTGGAACGCGCTTTTCGGACCGGGCAAGATGCCGGACGCCATCGTTGCCAAGCTCAACGAGGCGGCCAACGCCGCGCTGAAAGACGAGACCGTCAAGAAGCGGCTCAATGACGTCAGCGCCGACATCGTCGGGTCGACGCCGGCCCAGCTTGGTGAACACGTCAAGATCGAACTGGCCAAATGGGCCCCGATCGCCAAGGCCTCCGGCGCCGTGGTGGAGTGACCGCGGCATCAAAAAATGCACCGGCTAAAGCGACACGACCGGCCGGCCGCTCTTGTGTTCGACAGACGCCAGCGCGGCGGAGACCGCGTTGGCGGCGGGGCTCGGACCTGCCGAGCGCATGATCGCCTCGACATCCGCGAAGCCGGAAAGTTGTAAGTCGCGGGCGGGGCCGTCCGCGAGCACAGCGAGCAGATGCCGGCTCAGTGTCTCCGGCGTCGCTTCCTCCTGAATAAACTCCGGCACGATGTTCCGGCCGAGGATCAGATTGGGCAGGATCACGCTCGGCAGTTTCACCAGGCGACGAGCGAGCGCCGCTTCCCAAGCCGCGCCCCGATAGGCCGCGACGGTCGCAACCTGCGAGAGGGCGAGTTCAAGCGTGACCGTGCCGGAAGCGGCGAGCGCCGCCCTGGCACTGCGGAAGGCCGCGAGCTTGGCGGCCTCCCCGGTGACGATCTCGGGCTTGACCGGCCAATGGGCAGTCGCTTCGGCGATCATGGGCTGCAGTCGCGCCACCGCCGGCAGAACGAAACGTGCGCCCGGCATCGATCCCGCGACCTTGGCGACCGTCTCCCCGAAGACGGGCAGCAGATGCTGGATCTCGGACCGGCGGCTCCCCGGCAGGACAAGCACGAGCGGGCGGGTCGCATCGTCGCGCTGGTGCTGCTCGATGGCATTCGGCCGCAGCTCGGCAAGCCGCTCCATCAGCGGATGGCCGACATAGACCGTATCGGGCCCTTGCAACCGCGCCAGCGCCTCCGGCTCGAACGGCAACAGTGCAAGGATCCGATCGATATGCGGCCTCATGCGAGGGGCGCGGCCGGAGCGCCAGGCCCAGACACTAGGGCAGACCCAATGCACGATCGGGATCGAAGGCGCGCGCGCCCGCACCTTTTTCGCCACGCGAAGGCAAAAATCCGGGCTGTCGATGGTCAGGAGCAAGTCGGGCTCGAAGGCGACAACCCCACGCGCCGCGTCCTCCATCCGCCGTAACAGAAGCGGAAGCCGGGCGATGACGGGGCCGAATCCCATCACCGCGATATCGGCCTGCGGAAAGAGCGCCTTGAGCCCGGCCTCAGGCAGGCCGTGATCGCCGACGCCGCAGAGTTCGATCTCGCGGTCTCCGAGACGCTCGCGCAGACCGGTCAGGAAGCGCAGGGCCAACGCGTCTCCGGAGGCCTCGCCTGCGATGATCGCGAGCCGGAAAGGACGCATCAGATCATCCCCTCCACGAACAGACCGAGTTCATCGGCGAGGCGGCCCAGCGCCAGGCGATCGCCGACCAGCACCTGCCCGGCCTTGGCGCCGACGCCTGCGAGCCCGGCGGCCTTGATGTTATGCAGCGTTTGCGGGCCGATCGCCGGCATGTCGACGCGCAGATCCTGTCCGGCCTTGGGGGCCTTGACCAGCACGCCATCGCCCTCGGCAAGCTTCAGCCGCCTACGCGCGACGAGGTCCCCGACACGCGCGATCATCGCGTCAGTGCCCTCAGCCGCCTCGATCGCCACGATCCGATGATCGGCGAGCACCGCTGCCTGGCCGACATCGAAAGGCGACATGGCTTCGATCAGCGCAAAGCCGCGTTTCAGCACGGCCTGCTGCGCCTCGGACGCCTGGCGCCGCCCAAGCGGGCCTGCGGGCATCGTAAGCTCAGGCGCGATCTCGGCCGGGCCATGAACCCGAAATCCCTGCTCCTCGAAGAACCTGACGACCCCGCTCAACAGGTGGTCGTCTCCGCCCCGAAACGCCTTCGCGAAATACGGCATATAACGCAGCGTCGCGAGTTCCGGCCGCAGCGATCCGAAGCTGGGCCGTGGCAAGCCGCCGAGCATGACAAGATCGGCGATGCCGCGGCGCCGCAAATCCTCGAGCAGGCTGCCGAGCTGGCCAAGACGGTACATCTTGAGAAGCGCATGGCCATAGGCGGATGGGTCTGCGACGCCCTCGATCGCGGCGACGAAAATAGTTCCGCCCCGCGCCGTCACGATCTTCGCCAGAGCCGGCGGATAAGTGCCGCCGCCTGCGATCAGGCCGAGCGGTCCTTGCAAGCCGGCCGCGCTATCGGCCAGCGGTATCACCGGTCGACGAGCGACACGTCGCGAGGTGTGACTATACCCCTATCGCCGCCCGCGCGGATGAAATCGAGGATTTCATGGATCAGGGGATGATTGGCGAATTCGGTCGCAACGTCCTCGACGCGTTCCGCAAGCGTGCCTTCGTCGGCAAAAAGGGAGCGGTAGGCGCGACGCAGTTCATGGATCTGCTCGCGCGTGAATCCGCGCCGCTTGAGGCCGATCAGGTTCAGCCCGGCCAGGTGAGCGGGATTGTCGCGCACCGCGCCGAACGGGATGACGTCGGTCAGGACTCCGGCGCCCCCGCCGACAAAGGCATGGTCGCCGATGCGGACGAACTGCTGAATGCCGCAGCCGCCGCCCAGGATGGCAAAATTGCCGATCGAGACGTGGCCCGCGCACATCACATTGTTCGAGAAGATGATGTTGTTGCCCAGCCGGCTGTCATGCCCGACATGCGAGCCGGCGAGAAAGAAGCAGCGATCTCCGACCACCGTCGCCATGCCGCCACCTTCGGTGCCGGGGTTCATCGTGACACCTTCCCGGATCTTGCAATCGACGCCGATGGTCAGCGTCGACGGCTCGCCGCGGTATTTCACATCCTGCGGAGGGTGCCCTATCGAGGCGAAGGGATAGATCGATGTGCGCGCGCCGATGTTCGTTCGGCCGGCGACGACGACATGGCTGACCAGCTCGACGCCCTCGCCAAGTACGACGTCCGCGCCGACCGTGCAGAATGGGCCGATAATCACCCCATCGGCAAGTTGCGCCTTGGGGTCGACGATCGACATGGGATGAATGGAGACGCTCATGGCGCGTTCGTTGATCCTGTCCGGCGTTTCATCCGGAGCCGCGCGGCATGCCGTTTCCGCTGCTGGCTCGTCATAGGAGAGCCTGATCGCTCAGGACACCATCGCGGAGATTTCGGCCTCGGCCACGAGCACGCCATCGACACGTGCTTCCCCGCGATAGAACCAGATATTCCGGCGCCGCGCCTTCTTGACCAAATGGAAGCGGACCTGATCACCTGGCGTTACCGGCTTGCGGAACTTCGCCTTGTCGATGGTGGTGAATAGGACCGTACTGACTTTTTCCTCGGCTGGACCACGGGCATTGACGACGAGCACGCCGGCTGTCTGCGCCATGCCCTCGATCATCAAGACGCCCGGAAAAACCGGTCGGCCAGGAAAGTGACCGGTGAATTGCGGTTCGTTGGCTGTGACGTTCTTGATGCCGACGCCCGATTCATCGCCATTGATCTCGACCACGCGGTCGACGAGCAGGAACGGATAACGATGCGGGATGCACGTCATAATTTTCTGGATGTCGATGACATCCAATGTGGTCGTCGGCTCGCTCATCGCACTCGTTCTCCAGCCGCTCCGGCGATCTTGCGGCGCCGGTGCTCGTTCGCGGCATCCGGTACCAAAGATACCGCCAGCCCCCATTTTGCCTTGATCGTTTGCCGGAAAGCGAGCCGATCGGGCAACAGAAATTTGGCCTGTGGGCCGATGCCGGCCTGCAGGCATCAGGCCTTTGGCGGTTCGTCCTTGCGCCCTCGCCGGCTGACCGCCGCCTTGAGCCAGGCGCTTTCACGAGCCCAGCTCAGCGCCGGCTGCGCCGGGTAGCCGCCGTAACGGGAGCCGCGCGGCACATCGCCTGCGACGCCGCTCTGCGCTGCGATCTGCGCGCCCGCGCCGATCGTCAGGTGCCCCGCAAGCCCGACCTGCCCACCCAGGACCGCGAAATCCTCGAGTGTCGTGGAGCCCGCCATGCCGACTTGCGCGCAGATGACGCAATGACGCCCGATGACGCAGTTATGGCCGATCTGGACGAGGTTATCGATTTTTGTGCCCTCGCCGATGACGGTGTCGCGGCTGGCACCGCGATCGATGCAGCTATTGGCGCCGATCTCGACATCGTCCTGCACGATCACGCGGCCGATCTGTGGAACCTTCATATGGCCCTTGGGGCTCATCGCGAAGCCGAAGCCATCCTGCCCGATACGCGCGCCGGGATGCACGATCACGCGGTTGCCGATCAGCGAGGCCTGGATCGTGCTCCCGGCGCCGATCGAACAGTTGCGCCCGATCCGCACCTGCGGTCCGATGATCGCATTGGATGCGATGACGGTCCCGGCGCCGATCTCCGCCCCTGGGCCGATGACGGCTCCGGGATCCACGGTGACGCCCTGTTCGAGTACCGCGGTGGCATGAACCACAGCGCCCGGCGCGACACCTTGCGCGCCAAAGACCGATTCCGGCCGTAGAGCACTCGGGAAAAAGCACGTAAGGACGCGCGAAAACGCATGATAGGGCGTCGCGGTAACGAGGATGACAGCCGACGGCGGAGCGCGATCTGCGAAACGCGACGAGACCAGGACAAACCCCGCCTTCGTCGCCGAAAGCGCGGCGACATATTTCGGGTTGTCCATATAAGCGAGATCGCCGGGGCCGGCCATCTCCAGGGCAGCCGCGCCCGAGACGACGCGCGCAGCATCTGCGCCCTCGGGAAGCGTGGCGCCGGACATGTTTGCGACCTCACTGAGGCTCAGCGAGGTCGCAAACGGAAAGAAAACAGGTTCTGTCATGAGGAAACCGAGACGGGGCGCGAGCCCCGTTTCGTCAGAAGCGCGTGCCGCCGGAGAAGCGGAAAGCCTGCAGGCGGTCGCCGCCATACTTGCCGACGAGGCCGGTCGGACCGACACCCCACTGACCGTCATCCTTGGTCAGCGCGTAAGCGTAGTCGAAGCGGATCGGACCAAGCGGCGATTGCCACAGTATCGAGGCGCCGACCGACGAGCGCAGGATGTTCTTGTCGCGCACGCAGGCGATATTGCTCTGGCCGTAAATGCCGCCGCCGGTGGCGACATTGAACTGCCGTGGCGCCGAACCCGCAGGGCAGCTGCCGAAGTTCGAAGCCGAGCCGCCATCATAGCTGAAGAGCGTACCGGCATCGGCAAAGATCGCACCACGAAGCCCCAGATCGCGCGGCAGGCCGAAGATCGGGAACTGGATCTCCGCCGTACCGCCGAAATAGCTGGTGCCGCCGAGCGCGTTCGCCGTCGGATCGCTGAGCACGTCGCGCGGGCCGATACCCGACGGCGCGAAGCCGCGAACGAGTGTCGGTCCGAGGAAGTAATGGTCCGCCATGCGCAGATTACCGCTGGTGGCTTCGACATGGCCACCCTGAACCCGCAGGAAGCCCACTACATCGTCGAAGATCTCGCGATAGTACCGGGCGTCTGCAGCGACGCGCAGGAACTTGGAGTCGCCACCGAGACCGGCGAATTCAGGCTTCAGCTCGGCGATGAAGCCGTTGCGCGGGTTCTGGACGTTATCGAGCGAGTTATAGTTGAAGTTCAGGCCGACCAGCGACGTCAGCGTCGAGCCCTGCGCTTCCTTCACCGCCACCGAGGCTTCGCCGTTGGTCACGCAGTTATAGATCTGGTCGGAATTGATCGCACCGGGTGTGCCCGGGGTGATGCCGGGGAACGGGGAGCTACAATCGTTATAGGGCCGATCGGCGGTATTCGGGATCTTGATCTCGGTCGTGTAGATCGAATAGCGCGGCGTGATCGAGAATTCTTCGGTGATCGGGAAAGTGAAGCGCAGCTGACCGCCCGTCACACGGCTCGAGAAACGGCCGGTGGTGTAGTTGTCGTTGTACTTCGAGAACAGGTCGATGCCTGCCGCCACGCGATAGCCCAGGAAGTAAGGCTCGGTGAAGGAGAAATCGACGCCCTGCGTCTTCTGGCCGAGCGTGCCGGCGATGCGAACGAACTGGCCACGGCCGAGGAAGTTCGACTCCGACAGCGAGACCTCGCCGATGATGCCGTCTGACGTGGAATAGCCACCCGCGACCGAGAACGAACCGGTCGCCTTGTCCTCGACATCGATGTTGACCACGACGCGGTCGGGAGCGGAGCCCGGCTCGTTGGTGATGCGAACCTTCTGGAAGAAGCCGAGGTTGTTGAGCCGACGCTCGGCGCGGTCAACCATCACCTTGTTGTAAGCATCGCCCTCGCCGAGATCGAGCTCGCGGCGGACGACATAGTCACGGGTACGGGTGTTGCCGCGCACATTGATGCGCTCGACATAAACCCGCGGGCCCTCGTCGATGACGTAGGTGATGCCGATCAGGTTGCCGGCGGCATCACGGTCGCCACGCGGACGAACCTGCGCGAAAGGATGACCTTCGCGAGCCACTTCGGTCGTCAGAGCGACAAGAGACTTCTCCACCGCCTCGGCGTTGTAGGTATCGCCGGTGGACGTCGCCACATAACGCTGCAAGCGCGGGCCGTCGATGTCGCGCACGGAAGAATCGACCGCGACGTTGCCGACCCGGTACTGCGGGCCTTCCGTCACAGAGATATCGACCACCCAGCCGCCGATCGCATCGTCGAAACGCGCGGTTTCGTTGACGATCTGGAAGTCGGCATAGCCGTTCTTCAGGTAGAAGCGACGGATCAGGTCGAGGTCGGAGTTGATCCGGTCGGGATCATAGACGTCGGAGGTCTTGATCCAGCTCAGGAAGTTCGACTCGGTCGACTGCATCAGCCCGCGCAGGCGCCCCGACGAATAGATCGTGTTGCCGGTGAAATTGATCTGCTTGATGCCGGTCTTGCCGCTCTCGTTGATCGTGAAGACCACGTCCTCGCGGCCATTCGCCAGCGTCACGACGCGGCCGGAAACCGACGACAGGCCGTACCCGCTCCGGCGATAGGCTTCCTTGATCCGCTCGGCGTCGGAGTTGATCAGCGCCTGACTCAGAGGTCCGCCGACCTTCGACTGCACGATGGGGGCAAGCTGGTCGCTCTTGAGGCGCTTGTTGCCTTCGAAGGCAACGCGATTGACCGCACCGCCCTGCTCGCGCACGGCGATAACGTACTGACCGCCGCTGCGATTAACCTGAACGCTGCTGAACAGCCCGGTCGCAAGGAGGCTCTCGCGAATCTCCTGCGGATTGTCGCGGCCCTGGGCGTAGGAGCGGATCGTTTCTGCATCGACGCGCTGGTTGCCGCGGACCACAACGGCCTGCGCAAACGCCACGCCACCACTCACGGCCAAAATCAGAGCCGAAAGTCCGATCGATCGAGAGAGCCGCGCCTTGGTCGTCCGGCTCTTTTGGGTCGACGTCATCAGGTCGCCTATTCCATTTATCTGGTCACCACCCCGTAAGGGGACCACCATCGGCAGACGGCAGTACGGGACATTTGCAGTGCGATTGCTTCTACAAAGTTTCCCGACGGGTGCAAACCACCATCATCGTTAACAAAGTATTTTTAGGGATCTCGTGGCCGGGAGGCCACGGATCGGGCGTTCACCACGACGAAACGCTCGTCCGGCAGAGCCTTAGAGCAGTCCCTTGACGTGAACCAGATCGTTCCACGTGACGAACAGCATCAGCATCAGGACAAGCGCGAGGCCGAGCCTGAAACCGATCTCCTGCGCCCGCGGGCTGAGCGGCCGGCCCCGCAGGGCTTCATAGAGGTAGAACATCAGATGGCCGCCATCGAGCATCGGCACGGGCAGCAGGTTCATCAGCCCGATCGAGACAGACAGGACCGCCGCCAGGTTGATCAGCCCGAGGAGCCCCGCATTGGACGCGACGGCGCCCGAGACCTGCGCGATCCGGATCGGCCCGGACAGCTGATCGGTCGAGGCGCGCCCCTGCACGACGCGGGAAATGTAATCATAGGTCTGAGAGATGATGAACCAGCTCTCGGTCACGCCCTGTTTCAGGGAATCGGCCAGGCCAAACCTCTGCGTCGTCCAGTCCTCGGCACGCGACGAGGCCCTGACCCCGATGACGCCGATGCGCTGCTTGCCGATCGGCGAATCGACTTCCGCCAGCGCAGGCGTCACCGGCAGCGTCAGCGCGCTGCCACCGCGGGTGACCGTCACCTCGAGAGGCTCGCCCGGGCGCATCGAGACGATGCGCTGCATGTCGGAGAAGCTGTGGATGTCCTGCCCGCCGATGGCGATCACCAGATCGCCCGGCTTTAACCCCGCCTGCTCGGCCGCACTGCCGGCCACCAGAGAATCGACCCGTGGGGTCAGCACCGGCTTGCCGAACAGAAATGCCGAGGCGGCGAAGATCGTGATCGCAAGGATGAAGTTCGCGACCGGCCCGGCCACGACGATCGCGGCTCGCTCACCGATCGACTGCGCCGGGAACGAGCGCTCGCGCTCCTGCGGCGTCATGTGGCTGACGGCATCCTGATCCGGTGCGCTCGAGGCATCGGCATCGCCGGAAAACTTGACGTAGCCGCCGAGCGGAATCAGCGCGAAGCGCCAGCGCGTACCGTGTCTGTCGTTGAAACCGAAAAGCTCGCGCCCGAAGCCGATCGAGAAGGTTTTGACGTCGACGCCGCACCAGCGCCCGACCAGGAAATGGCCGAGCTCGTGGACGAAGACCACCAGCGTCAGCACGAACAGAAACGGCACCAGATAGCCGAGCACGAAATGCCCCGCGCTGCCGAGCGATGCCAAAATGTCCATGAAAGGCTCCCTGATCCTGTCCCTTAGGTGACAGTGAAAGGGGCCTGCGACAAGAGCGAGGCGGCGCGTCGCCGCGCATCATGGTCAATGGCGAGCGCTTCGGGGATGTTGCGCGGCGCCTGGGAGCCAGGCCCGGTCTGGGCGCAGACCGCTTCGACGAGCGCCGCGATCCCGGGAAACCGGATGCGCCCCGCCAGAAACGCGGCGACCGCGATCTCGTTGGCCGCATTCAGGATCGCGGGCTTCGCACCGCCCTCGGTCAATGCCGCCATGGCCAGCGCCAGCGCCGGAAAACGTGTCAGATCAGGGCGTTCGAAGGCGAGCGGCTCCTGCATCGCCAGGTCGAAGAAGCGGGAGGGCGGCGCATCCAGCCGCCCGTCGATACCGAGGCAGTGGGCCGCGGCAACGCGCATGTCCGGCACGGCCATGCCCGCGCTGACCGATCCGTCGCGGAAAGTGACCAGGCCGTGGACGATCTGCTGCGGGTGCACCAGCACGTCGAGCTGCTCCGGCGCCAGACCGAACAGGAACCGCGCCTCGATCAGCTCCAGCCCCTTGTTCATCATCGAGGCGGAATCGATCGTGATCTTGGCGCCCATCGCATAGTTCGGATGCTTCAGCGCCTGCTCGGGCCGGGCCTGAGCGATCTCTTCCGCGCTCCAGCTTCGGAAGGGCCCGCCCGAAGCCGTCAGCGTCATGCCGCGCACGGCTTCGATGGGTTCGCCGCCGAGCACTTGGAACAGTGCGTTATGTTCGGAATCGAGCGGCAGCAGACGCGCGCCGACGGCCCGCGCACGGGCCATCACCGCCTCTCCGGCGCAGACGAGGCTTTCCTTGTTGGCCAGCGCCAGCACCCGGCCGGGAGCCAGCGCCGCGAACGTCGCCTCAAGGCCCGCCGCCCCCGAAATGGCGCTGACCACGATGTCCGAGGGTCGGGCGACCGCCTCCATCACGGCGCTCCGCCCTGCCCCGCAGGAAATGCCGGTGCCCGCCAGCGCCTCCTTGAGAGCGCCGTAAGCGGTCTCGTCGGCCAGCGCGGCGAACGCGGCCTTCGTCGCGACGGCGCAGCGTGCCAGCGCAGCGGCATCGCGGCCGCCGACGACGGCGTCTATCCTCAAACGGTCGGGGTTCTCCGCCACCACGTCGCAGACCGAACGGCCGACGGAGCCGGTCGCTCCCAGAAGGGTGACGCTGCGCATGGGTTCAGACTGACAGGTAAAACGCGAAGAGCGCCAGGCCGGCGAGGACCATCACAGCCCAGTAACCGTCGAGCCGGTCGAGGAAACCTCCGTGGCCGGGAATCAAGCCGCTCGAATCCTTGGCGCCGAAACGTCGCTTCAGGGCCGATTCGAACAGATCGCCGGCCTGGCTTGCGACGGAAGCCAGGAAAGACGCCAAAGCGACCACGCCGACCGCCGGCCCCGGGTATCCGGCCGTGCCCCAATGCCAGATCAGACTGCCCGCCACGGTGCCCGCCAGTGTCCCACCGATGGCGCCTGACCAGGTTTTCTTCGGACTGACGCTGGGCATCAGCCTCGGGCCGCCAAGCGCGCGCCCGGTGAAATAGGCGGCGATGTCCGTCAACCAGACCACCGCGAAACTCCACAGGATGATCGCAAGCCCGATCGCCGGCCAGTCTCGCAGCGCCGGGGTGATCAGCGCGAGCGCCAACGCATAGGCGACGCCGCAAAGCTCGAGCGCAAGGCGCGCCTTGACGACGGGCGCGGCAACGGCCCCGAGCAACGCGGCAAATCCCGCCGCCCCGGCCAGCGCGGGCGGAGCGACCGGCAGAAACGACAGAAGAACCCCGGCAGCGACGACACCGACCGCGCCCGCCACCGCATTCGCCCCGCTGACGATCGCCAGCCATTCATAGGCCACCACGCCCGCGACCAGGATCCAGACGAGCCGAAACGGCCAGCCGCCCCACAGGGTCGCAGCCAGGATGCCGCCAGCCAGAATCAGCGCCGAGACGACCCGCAGCTTCAGCTCGCCGTTCGGCCTCGGTGCGGTTGGAGATGGCCCGCTCACGCGACATCCACGCTGGGCACCGGCGAAACGCCGACGCCGCCGAAGCGTCGTTCGCGCCGGCGATACTCGGCGAGCGCATCCTCGAAGGCGGCGCGGTCGAAATCCGGCCAGAGGACAGGCGTGAACACGAACTCCGCGTAGGCTGACTGCCAGAGCAGGAAATTCGAGATGCGGCTCTCGCCGGAGGTCCGGATCACCAGTTCGGGGTCCGGCAGGTCGTGGGTGTCGAGCCTGGCCGTCAGCGCCGCCTCGTCGATCGCCGTGGGGGCCAGCCGACCGGCAGCGACCTCGACGGCAAGCTGGCGCGCGGCCCGCAGAATCTCGTCGCGCGCGCCATAATTGAATGCGATCGCGAGCACGAGCCCGGTATTCTCTCGTGTCCGAATTTCGGCGCCCTCGACGAGACGCCGGAGGTCCGCCGGCAGATCCTCGCGGTTGCCGATGATGCGAACGCGCACATTGGCAGCGGCGAGTTCCGACAAGTCCTTCTCGACGAAATGTTTGAGCAGCCCCATCAGGAAGCTGACTTCGGCATGCGGCCGGCGCCAGTTCTCGGTGGAGAAGCTGTAAAGCGTCAGGACGGACAGGCCGAGATCGCTTGCATTGCGCACGGTGCGGCGCAGCGCTTCGAGCCCGCGACGGTGGCCCTCCTGGCGCGGCAGGCCGCGCATCTTGGCCCAGCGGCCATTGCCGTCCATGATGATGGCGACATGGGTCGGGTTAGGCACATCTGCCTCGCGCTGACCGGATGACATGCGGATGAGCCTCGCTGGGCCTTGCCGAAATGAAGCGGTGCTCCGCCCTGCAGGGCAGCATACGCTCAGACGTGCAGGATTTCCTTTTCCTTCGCAGCCAGCGCCTGGTCGATCTCGCCGATATGCTGGTCCGTCGCCTTCTGGACGAGGTCGGAGTTCCGGGCGGCATCGTCCTTGGTCATGTCGCTGTCTTTTTCGAGCTTCTTGATGATGTCGATGCCGTCGCGCCGGACGTGCCGGATGGCGACCTTCGCCTCCTCGGCGTATTTATGCGCGACCTTGACCATCTCCTTGCGGCGCTGCTCGTTCAGCTCCGGAATGCGGATGCGCAGCACCTGGCCCTCGGTCTGAGGGTTGAGGCCGAGGTCGGATTCGCGGATCGCCTTTTCGACGGCGTTGACCATCGAGCGGTCCCAGACCTGGACGCTCAGGAGGCGCGGCTCCGGCACGCTGACGGTGGCGAGCTGATTCAGGGACTGGCGGGCGCCATAAGCCTCGACCGTGATCGGATCGAGAATCGTGGGGGAAGCGCGGCCGGTGCGCAGCGAGGAGAGATCGCCCTTGAAGGACTGCACGCCGCCATCCATGCGGCGGTTGATGTCGGCGAGATCGAACGTCGTCTGGGCCATTTTAGTCAAGACCTTGCAACTCATCGGAATTCGGCGCGACCATGGCCGCGAGGGCGGCTATGGTCAAGAATTTCATGCCGAAAGCAGCCACAGCCGCAGGGACGGCTGGCGATAGGCGGCTCGGCAGCCGGTTTGATCAGGGCGTGACGTAGGTCGCCCTGCCCTCGCCCCGCAGCACGGCGGCGAGCGCGCCCTTTTCGGCGATCGAGAAGACCACGATCGTCAGGCCCGCATCGCGAGCAAGCGCGAAGGCTGCCGTGTCCATCACCTTGAGATCGCGCTTGATCGCCTCCTCATGGGTCAGCGAGTCATAGCGCGTCGCGCTTGGGTCGAGCTTCGGGTCGGCGCTGTAGACACCGTCGACCTGCGTTGCCTTGAGGAGGTGGCTGCAACCGAGCTCGGCCGCGCGCAGCGCCGCACCGGTATCCGTGGTGAAATAGGGGTTGCCGGTGCCGCCGCCGAGAATCACCACCTTGCCGTGGCTGAGATGGTCGAGCGCGCGCTTGCGGGCATAGCTCTCGCAGAGCGAAGGCATCGGCACGGCCGACATGGCGCGGGCCGGCGCGCCGGCGGCCTCGATCGCGTGTTCCAGGGCGAGAGCGTTCATCACCGTGCCGAGCATGCCGATCGAATCGGCCGTCGTGCGGTCGAGCCCCTTGTTGAGCCCCTGCACGCCGCGAAAGAAATTGCCGCCGCCGACGACGATGCCGACCTCGACACCCTCATGCGCGGCATGGGCGATATCGGCCGCGAGCGCGGTCAGCGTGATGCCGTCGAGGCCTGAGCCCTGCGGCCCGGCAAGCGCTTCACCGGAGAGCTTCACGAGAACGCGTTTGGGTCTCATCGATGGGCTCTCCGTCGTCTCATGGACGCTACTGAAATCGACGCGCTGGCCCAAAAGGAAAGGCCGCGCGATGCGCGGCCTTTCTGTCATCTCGGGCCCTGCTTGTCAGCCCGCGAATTCACCCCGCAGGGGGTAAGTCGGCCGTTCAGCCGGTGGTGCCGCCGGCCGCGGCGACTTCCGCCGCGAAATCCTGCTCTTCCTTCTCGATGCCCTCGCCGAGCGCGAAGCGGGCAAACCCCTTCAGCGTGACGGGAGCGCCGACCTTGCCCTCGATGTCCTTGAGGACCTGCGAGACCGACTTCGAGCCGTCATGGATATAGGCCTGCTCCAGCAGGCAATATTCCTTGGCGTAGCTCTTCATGCCGCTCTCGGTGATCTTCTCGAGCACGTTGGCGGGCTTGCCGGCGTTCTTCTCGGCCAGGATCGCCTTTTCCCGCTCCAGCACGTCCGGAGCGACCGAGGCGAGGTCGAGCGCGACGGGGTTGGTCGCGGCGACATGCATGGCGAGCTGGCGGCCGAGCGTGGCGAGCTCGTCCGACTTGCCGGTTGATTCGAGCGCGACGATCACGCCGATCTTGCCAAGGCCGTCGACGATCGCGCCGTGGACATAGGAGCCGATCACGCCCGACGACACCTTCAGCGAGGAGACGCGGCGCAGCGTCATGTTCTCGCCGATGGTGGCGATCGCATTGGCAACGGCATCCTGCACGGTGCCGCCACCCGGATAATGATGGCCGAGCAGCGCCTCGACATCACCGCCGCGCTCCAGCGCGACATCGGCGATCGTCTTGGCCAGCGCCTGGAACTCGGGGTTGCGCGCGACGAAATCGGTCTCGGAGTTGACCTCGACGACGACGCCCTCGGTGCCCTGCACCATGACGGCGACGAGGCCCTCGGCGGCGACGCGGCCGGCCTTCTTGGCGGCCTTGGCAAGCCCCTTCGCGCGCAGCCAATCGACGGCGGCCTCGAGGTTACCGTCATTGGCGGAAAGCGCCGTCTTGCAGTCCATCATGCCCGCGCCGGTCTTGTCGCGGAGTTCCTTTACGAGTGCGGCGGTGATCGCTGCCATGTCTCAAATCCTTGCTGTCGGTGCGACACGGGCCAAAAGGCCGGTCGCAGGTCGGAAATTCGGACGCTTGATGGGAAAACGCCGACGCTCCGTTTCCGGCCGTCGGCGGGTTTTCTCAACGTCTCGAAGTCGGCGTCACATCGAAGGGCCGAATGCGACGCGCCGATGACGCATCGCATCCGGGCAACCATTCGTCAGGCGTCGGCGAGTTCGCGCGCTTGGGCGACCCAGCCTTCACGCTCGATCTTGCCACCGAGCTTCAGGTCATGGTCGATCTTGGTCACGTCGGCCGGCGACATCGCTGCGACCTGCCAGAAATGGTAGATGCCGCCATCGTTCAGCTTCTGGACGGCGTCCGGACCCATGCCCGACAGCTTGGTCAGGTCGTCCGGGGCGCCGCGCGGCGTCGTCAGGGTCTCGAAGCCCTGGCCCTGGCCTTCGACGGCTGCAGGCTCGAGAGCCTCTTCCACGACCGGAGCTTCGGAAGCGCCGAGGTCGACACCATGATCGCCCGAAGCGCGGCCGATGCCGTCGATGGCCGAGCGCGCGACCAGATCGCAGTAGAGAGCGATGGCGCGGCCGGCATCGTCATTGGCCGGAACCGGGAAGGTGATGCCATCCGGATCGGAATTCGAATCGATGATCGCGGCGACCGGAATGCCGAGGCGCTGGGCCTCCTTGATCGCGAGCGCTTCCTTGTTGGTATCGATCACGAAGATCATGTCCGGCGTACCGCCCATGTCCTTGATGCCGCCGAGCGCCTTCTCCAGCTTGTCGCGCTCGCGCGACAGCATCAGGCGCTCCTTCTTGGTCAGGCCGCCGCCGCTGCCGGCGTTCAGCATCTCGTCGACCTTACGCAGGCGCTGGATCGAAGCCGAAATGGTCTTCCAGTTGGTTAGCATGCCGCCGAGCCAGCGGGAGTTGACGTAATACTGGGCCGAACGCTTCGCGGCATCGGCGATGGCGTCCTGCGCCTGGCGCTTCGTGCCGACAAACAGCACGCGGCCGCCCTTGGCGACGGTGTCGGACACGGCCTGCAGGGCGCGATGCAGCATCGGTACCGACTGCGACAGGTCGAGGATGTGGATGTTGTTGCGGGTGCCGAAGATATAGGGCGACATCTTCGGGTTCCAGCGATGCGACTGGTGGCCGAAATGGGCGCCGGCTTCGAGCAGCTGGCGCATAGAGAGTTCGGGCAGAGCCATGGTCTTCGTCGTCCTTCCGGTTTGGCCTCTGGGGTGCGAATGAAACGACCATAGGCTGGCCGATCACCGGAACGCCTCGGTGTCGAGGTGATGCTCCCCATGTGGAATAAGGCGCGCCATACACGCCGTGGCCGGCGATTGCAAGTGCCGTTTGGTCAGGGTGACGGCGAAGCGCCGCCGCATTAGCAAGGAGGAGCGTGCTTGCGGCGGCTGGCTTTCGACCTCGTGATCCTCGACCTGCGGACCATCTTCATCAGCGGAGCGATGACCTGTTATGTCATCGGCGCGACCCTTTTGCTGGCCTTCGCGACCGGGCGGTTCACGCGCTGGCCGGCCTGGTGGGGCGTCAGCAGCCTGTGCATCGGGACCGGCCTGCTCTGTGCCGCCCTGCGCGGGCGCATTCCCGATATCCTGTCGATCGAGTTCGGCAATACGATCAACATCGCCGGCGCACTCCTGCTGCTGATGGGCGTGCGGAGTTTCGCGGGTAAACCGCCGCGCTGGGCGCTTCTCGGCGTGATTCTGTCGGTGAGCTGGATCGCGCTCGCGGCGATGCCGGGCGAAGAGGGCTTTGCCGGGCGGGTGGTCTTCACGGCGATCGTGCTGGCGTTATGCGACGCCGCGATCGTACGCGAGGGCGTGCTGCTGGCGCGCCGGGAGCGCCTGCGCTCGGGCTGGATCCTGGCGGGGTTCTTCGCTCCAACCGTACTGCTCTATGCGATCCGGGCGATCTCGGTCTTGGCCGATGGCAGCCAGACCACGCTGTTCCCGCCGGAGGCTCCGGTCCAAAGCTGGGCCGCCGCCTGCGGCATCGGCTTCGTCGTCCTGCGTGGCAACGCCCTGTTCCTGCTCGTCGCCGAGCGCAGCAACGACACGCTCGTCACGCTCGCCCGGCGCGATCCCCTGACGGGCCTGCTCAACCGCTCCGGGTTGGAGGACGCGCTTGCCGCCATGGCGCGCCACGCGCCTCGCGGCACCCGCCAAGCTTCGCTGCTCGTGGCCGACATCGATCATTTCAAGATGCTCAACGACGGCGCCGGCCATGCTGCGGGCGACGAGGTGCTGCTGCTTTTCGCTGATGTGGCCCGCAAGGTCCTGCGCGCGGGCGACATCCTCGCGCGCCAGGGAGGCGACGAGTTCGTCGTCGTGCTGCCCGGCCTCGAGGCGCAGGAAGCGGCCGTGGTCGCCGAGCAGCTGCGCCGCGCCTTCCGCGACGCGACCGCGAGGCAAACCCATTGGCCGGTGCAGCCCACACTCAGCATCGGCCTGGCTAAGGCTGAATTCGGTCGCCGCCCGCTCGCGGAATTCCTGAAGGACGCTGATATCGCGCTCTAACAAGCCAAGAGGCTCGGCCGAGACAGGGTTCAAGCCCAGGCCGAATTGGCAGATATCTGAGCCGGTCCCGCTGCGGGGGCGCGGGAAGACATCGCATGCATCGCGGCGGCAATGACGCGGAAATCCGCTTCGTCGATCGCCAGCACGCCGAGACGCAGCCGATAGCCCCAATTCTGGCCGTCCCCGGCAAAAAGCAGCGACGGCAGCAGCGGCCGGATCGGTGCCCGCTCCGCCACGGACCATGCGACATCCCGTCGGAAAGGCTCGAAGCCGCCGGCCATCACCCCACGGTAGGGCTCGCCTTCGCGAATGAATCCGATCGCCGTGAAGGACTGTAGCCCGTCCGGCTCGCCTATCCGCTCGCTCGGCGAATAATAGACGATGCCATCGCCGGGTTGCATCCGCCGCAGTGGCCCGGCCTTGCCGTGATTGACCTGCATGAAGCCGCCTTCGAGGCCGCGCCGGACATGCTCGGCGCAGGCGACCGCGATCCAGTGCTGGGTCATGGCCACCCCCCTCAACCTTCGATGGGGCAAAACACCCGCAGGCGATGCCCGTCCGGGTCGGCGGCCGTGAAGGTCCGGCCGAAATCGAGATCGGCAGGCTGCTGCAGGATCGCGATGCTTCGTGCAGACCATTCAGCGCAGGTCGCATCGACTGCCGCCGCCGACGAGACGACCATCGCGATCTCGGCGGCGCCGCCTGTGACGGTCGAAGCAGGCTCGACCGTGTGCCGCGACCACAACCCCAGCCGCGCGCCCCCGAGGGCAGCGCGAACATCGCGAAGGTCGGCGACAGCTCCAGGGGCTGCGAGCCCAGCAGATCGGCATAGAAGCGCGCGCTCTCAGTGGGGCTTTCGACGTGAAGCAGGATGAAATGGGCGTCGAACATGATCGGTCTCCGGTTCGCGTCCGAGACATCTCGAACAGTCCCGACGCTAGAACCCGATGCTGCCAATTTCCGGCAGTGTCTGTCACTGCGGCGAGGGAATGCCTTCCGTCTCGCGCCAGCTCTTCAGCAAAACCGCCCGCCGCTGCGGGTAACGCGTGTCGAAAGGCTCGAACCGGCCGATGCGGTCGGCGCGGAAATGGCGGAAGCCCTGACGCAGTTCGCACCAGGCGACGAGGATGCGAACATGATCGAAGAAGGAGAGCGCGAGCGGCCAGACGATGCGTTCGCTCGCCCGCCCCTGCCCGTCCCCATAGGAGATTAGCGCCTTGCGCTCGGCGCGGATCGCACGCCGCACGGCCGACAGATCGATGTCCTCCCCTGACGCGATGGCGCGGCCGGGTCCTAAAATCAGCACCGCATCCTCGACCCGGCGCGAAAGATCAGGCGGCAGCACCGCGACGATCTTCGCCATGGCGTCGCGGGCGGCAAGCGCGAGCGGGCCGTCCGCCCTGTCCGCGACCCAGCGCGAGCCGAGCAGGAGCGCTTCGATCTCGTCTTCGCCGAACATCAGCGGCGGCAGCATGAACCCAGGCTTCAGCACATAGCCCAGCCCCGGCTCTCCTTCGATCGGCGCGCCCTGTGCCTGCAAGGTGACGATATCGCGATAGAGCGTGCGGATGCTGACGCCGAGTTCATCGGCTAGCCGCCTGCCGGACACCGGCTGGCGGTGACGACGCAGAAGCTGCACGAGGTCGAGCAGGCGCTGTGCGCGCGACAACGGCCTTCAGCCTGAAAGGTCGGCCGCCTGGATCCGCATCACATCGTTCTCGGCCATTTCAGCCCAGGCCTTGTCCAGCGAGCCCTCGAGATCGATGGCGCGGCAGGCATCCTCGACGACATAGGTCTCGAAACCGGCGGCGGCAGCATCCTGTGCCGTCCAGCTCACGCAGAAATCCGTTGCGAGACCGGCGATGACGGTGCGGAGGAAGCCGCGTTCGCGGAGATAGCCGGTGAGCCCGGTCGGCGTCCTGCGGTCCGCCTCGACAAAGCCCGAATAGCTGTCCATGTCCCGGCGAAAGCCCTTGCGGATGATCGCCGCCGCATGGAGTAGGTCGAGGTCCGCGCAGAACTCTGCGCCCTTCGAACCCTGAACGCAGTGGTCCGGCCAGAGCACCTGCCGGCCATAGGGCATCTCGACCGCCTCGAAAGGCTTCTTGCCGGGATGGCTGGAAGCGAAGGACACATGGCCGGCGGGGTGCCAGTCCTGCGTCATCACCACATGGGTGAAGCGCTTCGCCAGGGCGTTGATGACAGGGATGACCTCGTCACCGCCCTTCACGGCCAAGCTTCCGCCGGGGCAGAAATCATTCTGTACATCGACGACGATCAGCACCGTGCGTTCGTCGATCACCGGCCTCTCCTGCGCCTTGCTGCCACGGGCGACCGTCGCGGCCGTCAATGCCGTCGCTCCGGCGATGAGTTTTCGCCTGTCGATCCCCAACGGTCCAGCCATAGCGCCCTCCTCGCAGATGCAGCGTGCTTCAAGCGCAAGCGCTCGGCAAGGGTAGCGGTCGAAACAAGGTTTCGCTCAGCGCAATTCCACGCTCACGACTCCGGGAGCGGCCCGCACGGCATTGGCGATCTGCTGGCTGACGGGATACTGGCCCGGCAGTTCGATCTCCACCTCCTGCGCCCCGTCGTCCAGAATCATCACGATCGACACCTTGCCGTCGGAACGCGCCGCCTCGCCGCGCGGACGGATGCGCTCGGCGATCGAGGACACCGCCTTGTCGTCGCGCAGATAGATCAGAAGATCCTGCTTCTGCCGCGAGGCGAGATCGTCCAGCACCTCGACATCCTCGATGCGCGGGCGGACATCGTCGCCGTCCAGGACCGCCGAGAGGCGCAGCACGAGCGCCCGGCCCGGTTCGAGCAGATCGCGATGCCGCATCAGCCCTTCCGAAAACAGCACGGCCTCGAATTGCCCGCTCGGGTCCGAGAGGTTGACGATACCCATCTTGGAGCCGGATTTGGTGCGCCGCTCCGACTTGTCGATGACCGAGACCGCGACCTTGCCGACGCCGGTGCCATTGGCCCGCACGGTCTGGGCGAAATCGGCATAGCGCTGCACGCGCAGGCGCTTCAGCACATGCTCGTATTCGTCGAGCGGGTGACCGGACAGGAAAAATCCGACGGCCTCGTGCTCACGCTTCAGCTTCTCGGCCGGAGTCCAGGGCTCCACCTGCGGAATGCGGAAGGCCTCCTGGACCATGCCGTTGCCCAGAAGATCGAATTGCCCCGCCGCCGTCTCGTCGCGAATGCGGTTCGAGAGCGCCAGCATACCGTCGAGCGCGGCGACCGCCCGCGCGCGATCCTCTTCTAATTCGTCGAGCGCGCCGGCCGCAATCAGCGCTTCGAGCGTGCGGCGGTTGACGAGCCTGGTGTCGATCCGGCGAGCGAGATCGGCAAGATCGCGGAACGGCCCGGCGGACTGGCGCGCCGCCACAAGCGATTCCACCGCCGCGGTGCCGACGCCCTTGATGGCGCCGAGCGCGTAGAAAATCTTGCCGTCCGCGACGTCGAACTCGACGCCGGAGCGGTTGACCGCCGGCCGCTCGACCTTGATGCCGAGGCGTTCGGCATCGCGCCGGAATTCCGAGAGCTTGTCGGTATTGCCGAGGTCCAGCGTCATCGACGCGGCCAGGAATTCGACCGGGTAATTCGCCTTGAGATAGGCTGTCTGGAAGGCAACGACCGCGTAGGCCGCCGCGTGGCTCTTGTTGAAGCCGTAATCGGCGAATTTCGCCAGCAGCTCGAAAATCTCGGACGCCGTTTCCTTCTTGATCTTGTTGTCGATCGCGCCCCGGACGAAGCGGTCGCGCTGGGCGTCCATCTCCGCCTTGATCTTCTTGCCCATGGCGCGGCGCAGCAGATCGGCTTCGCCGAGCGAATAGCCCGACAGCGCCTGAGCCACCTGCATCACCTGCTCCTGATAGACGATGATGCCGTGCGTTTCGGAGAGGTAGGGCTCCATGCCGGGATGAAGATAACTCGGCTCTTCCAGCCCGAGTTTCCTCCGGCAATAGGTCGGGATGTTGTCCATCGGGCCCGGCCGATAGAGCGCCACGAGCGCGATCAGATCCTCGATCCGGTCGGCCTTCATCTCGACCAGCGCCTTGCGCATGCCGGCCGATTCCACCTGGAACACGCCGACCGTCTCACCGCGTGCCAGCATCGCGTAGGTCGGGGGGTCGTCGAACGGCAGATCGGCGAGATCGATCTTGATGTCGCGCTGCGCGATCAGCTTCACGGCCGTGGTCAGCGTGGTCAACGTCTTCAGGCCGAGGAAGTCGAACTTCACGAGGCCGGCTTGCTCGACCCACTTCATGTTGAACTGGGTGACCCGCATTCCGGTGCGCGGATCGACCGAGAGCGCGACGAGCTGCTCCAGCGGCCGGTCGCCGATCACCACGCCGGCGGCGTGCGTCGAGGCGTGGCGATGCAGACCTTCCAGCTTTTGGCCGATTTCGAGCAGGCGCGCGACGATCGGCTCATCTTGCGCCGCCTGTTGCAGCTTCGGCTCGCCCTCGATGGCATCCTTCAACGAAATCGGCTTCGCCGGATTCTGCGGCACCAGCTTGGTCAGCTTGTCGACCTGGCCGTAGGGCATTTCAAGTACGCGGCCGACGTCGCGCAACACGCCGCGCGCCAACAATGTGCCGAAGGTGATGATCTGCGCGACGCGCTGCTCGCCATAGTGGTTCTTGACGTATTCGATCACCTCTTCGCGCCGGTTCTGGCAGAAGTCGATGTCGAAATCCGGCATCGAGACGCGATCGGGATTGAGGAAGCGCTCGAACAGCAGGCCGAAGCGCAGCGGGTCGACGTCGGTGATCGTCAGCGCATAGGCCACGAGCGAGCCGGCGCCCGAGCCACGGCCGGGGCCGACAGGAATATCGTGCGCCTTGGCCCATTTGATGAAGTCCGAGACGATCAGGAAGTAACCCGGGAACTGCATCCGGGTGATGATCGAAAGCTCGAATTCCAGCCGTTTTTCATAGACCTCGACGGTGTTGCCCTCGGCCGGCCCATGCTTGGCGAGCCGCGCCGCCAGACCGGCCCGGGCCTGGTCCTGCAGCTCCAGGGCCTCGTCGCTTCCCTCCGCGCTGAAGCGCGGCAGGATCGGCTTGCGTGTCGTGACCCGCCAATGACAGCGCATCGCGATCTCGACCGTGTTTGTCAGCGCCTCCGGCAGATCAGCGAAGCGCCTCTTCATCTCGGCCCGCGAGGCGAAATAATGCTCCGGCGAGACGCGCCGGCGTTCGCCGTCCGAGACGAGCCGGCCCTCGGCCACCGCGAGCAGCGCGTCATGCGCGTCGAAATCGGCTGGTTTGGCGAAGAAGGGCTCGTTGGTCGCGACGATCGGCAGATCGGCATCATAGGCCAGGCGCAGCAGATGCGCCTCCAGCGCCGCCTCGTTGTCCCGGCCGTGCCGCTGAAGCTCGACATAGAGCCGGTCGCCATAAATGCGCGCCAGCGTCGCCAGCCGTACCGCCGCCTGCGTCGGCTGACCATGGCGCAAGGCGAGGTCCACGGGCCCGTCATTTCCGCCGGTCAAGGCGATGAGACCGCCATTGAAGGCGGCGAGCCGTTCGATCGTGGTGACGGGATCGCCGCTGCCCCCCGTCGCGAGCGCGCCCTCGCTGACGAGCTTCATCAGGTTGCCGTAGCCGGCCTCGTCCATCGCGAGCAGCACGATATGCGGCAGGCGTTGGATCTGCATGGGCCGCCGCCCGTCGCCATCATCGGCAAAATCGACGGAAAGCTGGACGCCCGCGATCGGTTGCAGCCCGGAGCCCGAGAGCTTTTCGGAGAATTCGAGGGCACCGAACAGATTATCGCTATCGGTCAGCGCCAAGGCCGGCTGGCCGTCCGCAGCCGCCATCTTCGCGATCGTGGCCACGGTCATTGCGCCTTCGAGCAGCGAATAGCTCGAATGGACATGGAGATGGACGAAGCCGATCTCGGCCAGAACGCGCCCCTCGCCTGCTTCCCGGCTCATACCTTGCTCCGCAACCCGACTCGCCTGCCCGGTTGCTGTTATGCCGCCCGCCTGCCCGCACAGTCGAGAACAGAACGCGGCGCCTGTGGATGGCTCCTGCCGCGATCAGACATGCGGCGCGGAGAGAAGCGCTGCCCAGAGCCAGATCATGCCGAGAAACATCCCAAGCGAAGCGATCTCGGCGACACCGGCGGCGACTTTGCGGGCTGCGATCATGACGAAAATCTCCTCGTTCCCAATGAATTTCATCTTAGTTCATGTTTTGTTCTCGTCAATCACGGCAAGTGCATCGGGCTCCGCGGTGCGAGGAGAGAGTCAACCGGAGGTTAATGCGGCGGTGATGGGGGCGGCTGAGATATCGGCCACTATCTGTGGGGTATCGTAGACCATCGCGCGGAGCGCTTCGGCCCCGTCGCACTCGATGGCTTTGACGTTTCGGTTCTAACGCCGCGGCCGGAGCCATCGCCGCCGTCTCGCAGCCGGCAGGCAAGTTCCCGACGCGTCGACTCTGGCAGCCGCTCAGCGCAGCGGAACGACCAGCCCGTCGCGGATCGTGACCTGGCGGTCCATCTTGTTGGCGAGAGCGAGATTATGCGTCGCGATGAGGGCCGCCAGCCCCGAGGCCCGGGCGAGCGCGATCAGCGTGCCGAAGACGTGCTGCGAGGTCACGGGGTCGAGATTGCCGGTCGGTTCGTCCGCTAAGAGCAGACGCGGCCCGTTGGCGACGGCCCGGCCGATGGCGACCCGCTGCTGCTCGCCGCCGGAGAGTTCGCCCGGGAGATGATCGAGCCGCTGGCCCAGGCCGAGAAAGGTCAGCAGTTCGCTCGCACGCTGTTCCGCGACGCTTTTCGCGAGGCCCCGGATGCGCTGCGGCAGCACGACGTTCTCCAGCGCGGTGAATTCCGGCAGCAGGTGGTGGAACTGGTAGACGAAGCCGATCTCGGTCCGTCGCAGGCGCGTGCGCCCCTTGTCGTCGAGCTTGGTCGTGGCCAGCCCGCCGACAAAGACCTCGCCCGCATCAGGCTTTTCCAACAGGCCGGCGACATGAAGCAATGTCGACTTTCCGGTGCCGCTCGGCGCCACCAGCGCGACGACCTCGCCGGGCCAGAGGGCGAAATCGGCCTTGCGCAGCACTTCGAGCGGCGCATCGGCCTGCGGATAATAGCGTTCGACCTGCGAGAGGAAGAGCGCGGGGGTCTCCTGCGCGGCCATCAGCCCATCCTCAAGGCTTTGACCGGGTCGAGCCTTGCGGCCTTCCAGGCGGGATAGAGCGTCGCCAGCAGAGACAGCACCAGCGCCATCGCGACCACGCTGACGACGTCGCGCCATTCGATGACCGAGGGGACGTCGCTGAGGAACCGCACCGTCGGGTCCCAGAGATTGGCGCCGGTCAGCCACTGAATCCCGCCCATGATCGACTTGATGTAGTGCGAGAAGGCCAGCCCCAGGACAAAGCCTGCCAGCGTCCCGACGACGCCGATGGCCGCCCCCGTGATCAGGAAGATGCGTAGAACAGTGCCGCTCGTCGCGCCCATGGTGCGCATGATGGCGATGTCCTCGGTCTTGTCCTTCACCAGCATGATCAGGCCGGAGACGATATTAAGCGCCGCCACGAGCACGATCAGCGTCAGGATGATGAACATCACGTTGCGCTCGACTTCGAGCGCATTGAAGAAGCTGCGATTGCGCTGCCGCCAGTCAGACAGCACCAGCGGGCGCGGCGCGTCGCTTTCGATGGCGTTCCGGACGCTTTGCGTATTGTCGGGATTGTCGACGAAGATCTCGATGACGTTCACATCGCCGTCGCGATTAAAATAGGCCTGCGACTCGTTCAGCGGCATGTAGACGAAGGTGCCGTCGAACTCGGTCATGCCGATCTGGAAGATCGCCTTGACCGGATAGGCCTTGATCCGCGGGGCGGTCCCGAAGGGCGTCGAGGCACCTTGCGGCGTGACCAGCGTGATGCTGTCGCCGACCTGCACGCCGAGCGCGTTAGCAAGCCGGATGCCGATCGCGACGCCCGGCGTCGAATCGAAGCCTTCGAGCGTGCCCGAAACGATGTTTCCACCGATGAAGGGGATCGATTTGATGTCGGCCTCGCGCACGCCGCGCACCAGCACGCCGCTGTTGCCCGTCTGCGAGGAGGCCAGCGCCTGCCCTTCGACAAGCGGGATCGCAAGCTTGATGCCGGGAATGCCGCGCAGCTTGGCGGCGACGGGGTCGTAATCGTCGAGCGGCCGGTCGATCGGCGTGGCGAAGATATGCCCGTTGACGCCGACGATCTTGCTCAGCAGTTCGATCCGGAAACCGTTCATCACCGACATCACGATGATTAGCGTCGCGACACCGAGCATGATGCCGAGGAACGAGAACCCGGCGATGACCGAAACGAAGCCCTCCCGCCGGCGCGTCCGCAGATAGCGCCCGGCGAGCAGCCATTCGAAGCCCGCGAAGGCTTTCGTGCCGGTCGGAATGTCGGAGGTCTCGGCGATGTCGCTCACGCGGCGCGGCCCTGGAAGCGTTCGAGTGCCGCATCGAGCGACACCGTCTCGCGCTCGCCGCCGGCGCGGCGCTTGATCTCGACCTTACCCTCGGCCAGCCCCTTGGGACCGACGATGATCTGCCAGGGCACCCCGATCAGGTCGGCCGTCGCGAACTTTCCGCCCGGCCGCTCCTGCGTGTCGTCATAGAGCGCGTCGTAGCCCTTCGCGAGCAGGTGCTTGTAGATGCGCTCGCTCGCCTCGTCGGTGCCCGCATCGCCGACCTTGAGGTTGATGACCTCGATGTCGAAGGGCGCGATCTCTTCAGGCCAGACGATGCCGGCATCGTCATGTCCGGCCTCGATCAGCGCGGCGACGAGCCGGCTCGGCCCGATGCCGTAGGAGCCGCCATGGAGCATGACCTGCTGGCCGTCCGGCCCCGTGACGCTCGCGCCCATCGGCTCGGAATATTTGGTGCCGAAATAGAAGATGTGGCCGACCTCGATGCCGCGCGCAGAGACCTTCTTGTCTTCGGGGATCGCGTCGAAGGCGTCCTTCTCGTGCATTTCCTCGGTGGCGGCGTAAAGGCTCGTCCACTTGTCGACGATGCCCTGCAGCGCGTCCACATTGTCGAAATCGGTGTCGACCGCAGGCGTCTCGAAACCCAGATAATCGCTGTGGCAAAAGACTTCGCTCTCGCCGGTCGAGGCCAGCACGATGAACTCGTGGGAGAGGTCCCCGCCGATCGGACCCGTATCGGCCTTCATCGGGATCGCCTTCAGCCCCAGCCGCGCGAAGGTGCGCAGATAGGCCGTGAACATGCGGTTATACGCGTGGCGCGCGGTGTCCTTGTCGAGATCGAAGGAATAGGCGTCCTTCATCAGGAATTCGCGCCCGCGCATCACGCCGAAGCGGGGACGTACCTCGTCGCGGAACTTCCACTGGATGTGATAGAGATTCAGCGGCAAGTCCTTGTAGGATTTGACATAAGCGCGGACGATCTCGGTGACCATCTCCTCGTTGGTCGGCCCGAACAGCATCTCCCGCTCGTGCCGGTCCTTGATGCGCAGCATCTCCTTGCCATAGGCGTCGTAGCGCCCGCTCTCGCGCCAGAGCTCGGCCGACTGGATCGTCGGCATCAGAATCTCGACGGCGCCGGAGCGGTTCTGCTCCTCGCGCACGACCTTGCAGATCTTGTCGAGCACGCGCAGGCCCAGCGGCAGCCAGGCATAGATGCCGGCCGATTCCTGCCGGATCATCGCGGCGCGCAGCATCAGCCGGTGCGAGACGATCTCCGCCTCCTTGGGCGTGTCGCGCAGGATCGGCAGGAAATAACGGGAAAGACGCATCGGGGAACCTGTCGGGGGCAGCACTTGCCGGGCAAAGGGCCCGAGTCACTTCACGCCAGCAACACCATCGCTAAGGCGAAAATGCAATTGCAAATGCGGGTTTTGCTCTGAGGCGGGGCGCCACACACATGAGAACGCGCGCGTCATCCCGGACAAGCTGCGAAGCAGCGCCAATCCGGGATCCATGCCTGAGGCTTTGTCTGAGAAGTTCTGGAATGGATCCCGGGTCTCCCTGCGGTCGCCCGGGATGACGGACACTTAAACCAGCCGGCCGTGCAACAAATCAGGCCTTTTTGAACTTCTCGCGCAGCGCCTGCGCCACCACCTTTGGCACGAAGGGCGTCACGTCACCACCCATGCTCGCGATCTGGCGGACAAGGGTCGCGGTGATGTGACGCACGCCGATCGAGGCCGGCAGGAAAACCGTCTGGATCGCACCTTCCATGGTGCGGTTCATCCCGCAGAGCTGCATTTCGTAGTCGAGGTCGGAGCCGTCCCGCAGACCGCGGATGAACAGCGTCGCGCCAGCGTCCCGAGCCGCCCAGACCGCGAGATTATCGAAGGTGATGACATCGACGGTCGCGTTCTCCGATGCGGCCAGCGGAGTGGCAACCTCACGCAGCAGGCGGGCGCGGTCTTCGGCGGGAAAGATCGGCGTCTTGCCGGGATGGATGCCGATGGCGAGCACGAGATGGTCACAGAGCCGGCAGGCTCCGGCGATGACATCGAGATGCCCGTTGGTGACGGGGTCGAAAGACCCGGCATAGAAGGCGATGCGGCTCATCCTGCCAGCGTTAGCGACAGGCACAGGCGCCGACAAGCTCCTGCGGTCGAAGAATGGTTGGGAGGCAGAAAGGCTGCGAGGGGTAAGGCTGGGATCAGGTGAAGGGCACGATCGCGGCGAGTGCCGCCGCACTTCCCGCGATGATCGACAGGCAGATGATCAACGAGGCCGCGAGGGAAAGGCGGCTGGAAGACAGGTAAGGCTGACGCGTATCCATGTAACGCCTCGGCGAATCGTTGTTGTGCTTCGGTTCCCTTGCGTGACCTTCGGGGCGGGCCATCGCGGGGCGAGATCGTGACCAAAACGTGACGAGCCCCGACAAGTTCCGGTTTCGATTGCCTTTTTGCGCGGTTACCTCCACATCCCCGCCATGCTGACGTTGAACGACATCACCTATCGCCTGGGCGAACGCCTGTTGCTCGACCATACCGGTGCCGCGATCCCGGATGGTGCGCGCGTCGGGTTCGTCGGCCGCAACGGCACGGGCAAGACCACGCTCTTCAAGATCATCACCGGCGATCTCGGTACGGAGAGCGGCAATATCGCGATCCCGAGGGGCCGGCGCATCGGCGGCGTGGCTCAGGAGGCGCCGGGCGGCCCCGAGACGCTGATCGAGGTGGTGCTCGCGGCCGATACCGAGCGCACGGCGCTGATCCTGGAAGGCGAAACAGCGACCGACCCGCACCGCATCGCCGAAATCGGCACGCGGCTCGCGGATATCGGCGCCCACTCCGCCCCGGCCCGCGCAGCGATGGTGTTGCACGGCCTCGGCTTCAACGAGGAGGCGCAGCAGCGCCCCTGCTCGGACTTCTCCGGCGGCTGGCGCATGCGTGTGGCGCTGGCAGCCGTGCTGTTCTCCGAACCTGATTTGCTGCTGCTGGACGAGCCGACCAACTATCTCGACCTCGAAGGCACGCTCTGGCTTTACGATTATCTGGAGCGCTATCCGCATACCGTGCTGGTCATCAGCCATGATCGCGAACTGCTGGACACCTCGGTCGACCACATCCTGCATCTCGACCAGGGCAAGCTGACGCTCTATCGCGGCGGTTATTCGTCCTTCGAGAAGCAGCGGGCCGAAAAGCAGATGCAGCTCGCCCGCGCAAAGGAAAAGCAGGACGCCGAGCGCAAGCACCTGCAGTCCTTCGTCGACCGCTTCAAGGCGAAGGCCACCAAGGCCCGGCAGGCGCAGTCGCGCGTCAAGCGGCTCGAGAAAATGCAGACCATCGCCGCGATCGTCGATCGCGACGTGCAGCCCTTCAACTTTCCGGGGCCGGAAAAGCCGCTCTCGCCGCCGATGATCGTGCTGGACGATGCCGCCGCGGGCTATGGCGAGCGCAAGGTGCTGTCGCGGCTCAACCTCAGCCTGGCTCCGGACGACCGGATCGCCCTGCTCGGCTCCAACGGCAACGGTAAATCGACCTTCTGCAAGCTGATCGGCGGACGTCTCGACGTCATGTCGGGCGAGATGAAGAAATCGAGCAAGCTGGAGACCGCCTATTTCGCCCAGCACCAGCTCGACGAACTGCGCATCGAGGACACGCCGGTCGGCCATCTGCGCGACCTGATGCCGGACGCGCCGGAAGCCAAGGTGCGGTCGAAGGCGGCGCAGATCGGGTTTCCCGCCTCGAAGGCCGACACGCCGGTCAAACTGCTCTCGGGCGGCGAGAAGGCGCGGCTGATGCTGGGGCTGGCGACCTTCCACGGGCCGCATCTGCTGATCCTCGACGAGCCGACTAACCACCTCGACATCGACAGCCGCACGGCGCTCGTCAACGCGATCAACGACTATCCCGGCGCCGTCATGCTGGTGAGCCATGACCGCTTCCTGATCGAGGCCTGCGCCGACCGGCTCTGGCTCGTCGGAGGCGGCACCGTCAAGAACTTCGACGGCGACATGGACGACTACCGCACCTATGTGCTGGGCGCCGCCAAGGCCGAGAGGCGCGGCAAGCCGGCACCGGAGGCCGGCGCCGCGAAACCGAAAGTCGACGAACGCAAGGAAGCGGCGACCAAGCGCGTCGCACAAGGGCCGCTCAAGCAGAAGCTCAATCTCGCCGAGGCCCGCATCGCCAAGCTGACCGGTCTGATCGAAAAGGTCGACGCAGCGCTCGCCAACGGCGCCTTCTCGCGCGAGCCGGACAAGGCGCGCGAACTCTCGAAGCAGCGCGCCGTGCTGGTGAAGACGCTAGAATCGGCCGAGGAAGAGTGGCTGCTGCTTGGCGAGGAATTGGAAAGCGCCTGAGACGCCCCCGATCGGACTCAGGTGACACGTTGCGGAAACCCGCTAGAGTCGCAGGCATCAAACGGAGATGACCGGCTATGGCCAAGGCTTATTGGGTTACCACTTATCGTTCCGTCAGCAATCCCGACGCTGTCGCGGCCTATGCCAAGCTGGCCGGACCTGCGATTGCGGCCGGCGGCGGCCGCTTTCTGGCGCGCGGCGTACCGGCCCAGACCTATGAAGCAGGACTTCAGCAACGCACGGTGCTGATCGAGTTCGACTCGGTCGAGCACGCCAAGACCACCCACGACAGCCCGGCCTATCAGGAAGCGCTGGCCGCGCTTGCCGGCGGGGCCGAGCGCGACATGCGCATCGTCGAAGGCGTCTGAGCGCGGTCGCCTTACTGCCGGGGCACGCAGACCCCGAGCCGCACCATGGTCCCGGCCGGACAGGTCTTCTCACCGGACGGCTGGGACACGGCACGAATGGATTCGCAGCAAGCGCCCCTGAGGACATAGCCGCTCTGGCAACCACCCTCGATCTCGACCCGGTCCTTGCCGTCACGCGTCGGGCGGCAAGAGCCGGCCGCGAGCGCCTCAGTTGCCGAACCGACGATGGCGATCCCGAGCAGGACCGCGAAGGAAGCAGATCTGAACATCGGCCATGGTCCTTCTATCGCGCCGTCGTCGAAACGCCGGCGGGCGCTGTCGAAACGCCGGTGGGCGCTGGGGAGCTGTTCTGATCGGCTGGCGTTGCCTCGGACCCCGGCTTCAAGATCCGCCCCAGCCTGTTGTCGGTGAACAGGTAGAGTTCCCGCCCGCCGGGCTCCGAATAGAGCACCTGCACCTCGCGTTGGCCCTTTCCGCTCTCGCCGATCAGCACGTCGGTCGGTGGCTTGGCCTTGAGCTTGACGAGTTCGCACTCGGTGATGCCCGGCGCGATCGCGCCCGGCAGTGGGCGGGTCGAGGGATCGAGCGAGACGCCGGTGCTGCAATCGCCCTCGGGCGTCAGCACGGGTTCGCGCGTCGAGACACCAGCGCTGGCTGTGGTCGTCTTGGTGGTGGTGACGCCACCCTTGGTTTCGGACTGGAAGGCAAAGCCGCCCATATCGACCGAGCAGCCACCGAGCGCGGCGGTGCAGAGCAACAAAACAGGCAGTCTCACGCTTTCTTCTCCCAGCGGCCGGCGTCGTCCTGCTGCCAATAACTGGCGGCATGGCCCGAACCCTTGGCCTTTTTCCAGTCCTCCCGCGCCGCAGCGAGCGCCTCGGAGTCGTCTCCATCGAAGATCAGGACCACGCGCTCGTAGTCCTGCAATGCGTCGGGAATGCGAATTCCGTCCGCGCAGACCCGCACTTGAGCGCTATTGGGATTATGCGCCTGGTTCGTCAGCACGATCGGGTTTTGCGCCGCATCGGCCTCCATATCGGTGACATGCGGCAGGAAGCTGTCGTCCGAATAGCTCCAGAGATGATCGTCGATCACGCTCAGCCGCTCCTGGCTGGCCACCTCGACGACCACCTTCTGCCCGCGAGACAGCGCCCGGTCGAGAATGGTCGGCAGCACCTGCTCGAGCGGGCGCGACTGGAGGTGAAAGAACAGGATTTCAGCCATGGCCTTTACCGCCCCCCGTCATTGCGAGGGGCAAAGCGAGGAAACAATCCAGGGGGAACGCTGAGCTCTGCCGCCCTGGATCGCTTCGCTGACGCTCGCAATGACGGTGAAGCCTGCACCGTCCCTCACCCCTCGTAATGGTCCCGCACCAGCCGGTCGAGCAGGCGCACGCCCCAGCCCGGCCCCCAGGAGCGGTTGATCTCGGTGTCCTTGGCGCCCATGCCGGTGCCGGCGATGTCCAGGTGCACCCAGGGAACATCGTTGACATGGCGCTGCAGGAACTGCGCGGCCGTGATCGAGCCGGCATGGCGGCCGGCCGCATTCTTCATGTCGGCGAATTTCGAATCGATCATCTTGTCGTAGGCCTTGCCCAGCGGCATGCGCCAGACCGTCTCGCCGGTCGCGGCGCCGGCGGCTGCGAGGCGCTCCGCCAACTCGTCGCTGTTGGTGAAAAGCCCGGCATGCTCCTGCGCCAGCGCCACCAGAATCGCGCCGGTCAGCGTCGCCAGGTCGATCATGAAGCGCGGCTTGAAGCGCTCCTGCGTGTACCAGAGCACGTCGGCGAGCACGAGCCGGCCCTCGGCATCGGTGTTGATGATCTCGATGGTCTGGCCGGACAGCGATTCGACGATATCGCCCGGCCGCTGCGCGTTGCCATCCGGCATGTTCTCGACAAGACCGATGACGCCGATGGCGTTGACCTTGGCCTTCCGGCCGGCCAGCGCCTGCATCAACCCGGTGACGCAAGCCGCGCCCGCCATGTCGCCCTTCATGTCCTCCATGCCGCCCCCGGGCTTCAGCGAGATGCCGCCGCTGTCGAAGGTCACGCCCTTGCCGATGAAGGCGACCGGCTCGTCATGCTTGCCGGCCCCGTTCCAGCGCATCACCACGACGCGGCTTTCGCGCCGAGAGCCCTGCCCGACGCCGAGCAGCGCGCGCATCCCGATCTTCTTCATGTCCTTTTCGTCGAGAATTTCGATCTCGACGCCGAGCTTTTCGAGCTTGCCGGCACGATCGGCGAACTCTTCGGGATAGAGAACATTCGGCGGTTCGTTCACCAGCTCGCGGGCGAGCAGCACGCCGCCGGCGAGCGCTTCCGCCCGCTTCACCGCTTTTTTGACCGCCGCCGGTTCCGCGACAAGCAACGTCGCCTTGAGTGGCTCGACCGCATCCTTGTCTTTCGTCTTGGTCTTGTATCGGTCGAAGCGATAGCTGCGCAGCACCATCCCCAGTGCGATATCGGCGGCCTGTTCTGGCTCGACAGTGCCCCCGGGGAGCGCGACCACCACATCGGCATGGCGACCTGGCGCCAGCCGTCCGGCGATGGATCCGCCGAGCTTGACGAAATCGAGTTCGCTGCGCTCGCCGACAGGGCCCGTACCGATGACGATGAGGCGCTCATAGACCGCACCTTCCACTGCCGGGACGACCAGGGCCGAGAAGGGCTTGCCCTTGAATCCATCGGCATCGGCCGCACGCGCGACCAGCGCTGCCATCCCGGCGCCGACGAGCAAATCCGCAGCCTGCGCCATCGCCAGCCCTTCCGCGACGAGGACCACGAGGTCGCGACCCTCGGCCGCATTCAGGCTTTTGATCTCGAGCTTCAGACGCTGCAACATGATGGACTCACATTCTCGCGAAATAGACGCGACGACGACGTTTTCGAGGATGCCGCAAACGATTCCCGTTTGCGCCATGATCCCGCCTATACCATAGGGTGAGTTCGACGAACCACTTCGGGAGCTTCGGTTCCTGCTCGCCGGAAGCCACGCGTGCCGCTGAACCGTCTCGACCGATACATCCTGAAGATCGCGGCCGGCGCGGCGATCGTGCTGCTCTTTGGCCTCACCGGCGTGATCTGGGTGACGCAGGCGCTGCGCGAGGTCGATCTCATCACGGGCAAAGGCCAGACCGTCCTGATCTTCCTGACGGTGACCCTGCTCTCCTTGCCCGCGCTGCTGGCGGGCATCGCGCCGGTCGCGCTGTTCATGTCGACGCTTTACTCGCTGAACAAGCTCAACGGCGATTCCGAGCTGATCGTGATGAACGCCGCCGGCGTCGCGCCGCATCGGATCACGCGGCCCTTCCTGGCGCTCGCGCTGATCACGTCGCTGTTCGTGGCCTGGATGACGGTCTGGGTGATGCCGACGAGCTTCCGGACCTTGCGCGACCTGATCACGCTGATCCGCGCCGACTTCGTCGCGAACGTGGTGAAGGAAGGCCAGTTCGTGTCGCTCGATTCCGGCGTCACCTTTCACTATCGCGAGAAGTCCGGCGACGCGCTGGTCGGCATCTTCATGCAGGACCGGCGCGATCCGACGCAGCCTTCGATCTATCTCGCCGAGCGCGGCCGCACCGTCGAGGCGGAAGGCCAGAGCTTCCTGATGCTGGAAAAGGGTACGATCCAGCGCGAGGCCAAGAACACGAATACCACCTCGATCATCTCGTTCGAACGCTATGCGCTGAACCTCTCGGCCCTGACCGGCGACCCGACAGGCGGCCCCGGCGAAGGCGACGCCGACAAGGTCATCTACAAGCCCCGCGAACGCACGACCTGGGAACTGCTCCGGCAGAATACCAACGAGGCCTATTACAAGATCCAGGAGGGCCGGTTCCGGGCTGAACTGCATAACCGGCTCTCGGCCCCGTTCTACCCCTTCGCGTTCATGCTGATCGCGTTTGCAGCCATCGGCGAAGCCCGCACGACGCGCCAGGGTCGCGCATTAGCGATTCAGTCCGGAATCATGATCGTAGGCGCCGTCCGCATCGGCGCCTATGCGGCCTGGACCGCCAGCGTGCGCTCACCCTTTGCAGCCGCCCTGCTCTACATCCTGCCGGTCGCCTCGATCCTACTTTCGGTCGCTTTCATCTACCAGGGCCGGAGGCTAAAGCCGATCCTGGCGCGGCTGACGGCGCCCGTGACCGACCCGCTCCTTGCCCTTGCTGCTCGTTTCCGGCGCGCCTGATGCTGCTCTTCACGACATTCGGCCGCTATCTGACGCTGCGCTTCACCCGCGCGATCATCAGTGTTTTCGGCACATTCTTCTTCCTGATCGGCACGCTCGATTTCGTCGAGCTGATGCGCCGCGCCGGAGATTCGCCTATCGCGACGACCCCGCGCATCATCACTCTGGCGCTTTACCGCGTGCCGAGCGTGGCCGAGCAAATCTTCCCCTTTGCCGCCCTGTTCGGCGGCATGTTCGCGCTGCTGACGTTGAGCCGGAAGCTCGAACTCGTGGTCGCGCGCTCAGTCGGCGTCTCGGCCTGGCAGTTCCTGCAGCCCGCCGCGGTGGTGGCGGGCGTTATCGGGTTGATCTCGATCACGGTCTACAATCCGGTCGCTGCCGAGCTGAAGCGCAAGGCGACCGCGCTCGAGACGCGCCTTTTCGTCCGGGCCGGCAGCTCCTCCAACACCGCCATTCCCGAGATTTGGCTGCGCCAGCGCAGCAGCGGTGGGCAGGCGATCATCCGGGCCGCCGGCGCCCTGCCTGACGAGGACGGCTTGTCGCAGGTCGCGATCTTCAACTTCAATCCGGACGGCTCCTTCCGCGATCGAATCGACGCGCGGCAGGCCTTCCTCAAGACGGGCCATTGGGAGCTCAGCGACGCGCGGATCATCTCCGCATCGCAAGAACCGCGGAGTTTCCCGACCTATTCGCTGGCCACGAACCTCGAGCCCGAGCAGATGCGCCAGAGCTTCACGCCGCCCGAGGCTGTGGGCTTCTGGTCGATGCCAAGCGTGATCGAAAGAACACAGCGGGCAGGTCTCGACACGACGCGATATGAGCTGCGTTATCAATCGCTTATGGCGCGTCCCCTGCTGCTCATCGCGATGGTGCTGGTGGCCGCATCCGTTTCCTTAAGATTTTTCCGGTTTGGTGGCGTGACCAAACTGGTGATAGGTGGCGTCGCAGCCGGCTTCGTGCTCTACGTTGCGACACAGCTGTCGGAGGAACTCGGATCGTCGGGAATCGTCAATCCGGTCGTCGCGGCGTGGTTGCCCGCAGCATTGGGAACGATGCTGGGAGCGCTCGCCCTTCTCCATCAGGAAGACGGGTAAAACGTACTGTGCCTATGGTTAATTTTGGGTTGAGCGGATGGACCTGGGCGTGAAAGGCGTTGCGCGATATGCTGCGGCGACCGCCCTGGCCTCCAGCCTTGCCTTGCTGCTGGCCGGTGCCGCGCTCGCTCAGGGCAAGCCCAGCCTCGGCACGCCGGCGTCTGCGACCCCGGGCACTGCCAAGCCGCAGGACCGTATGGTCGTCGATGCGCAGGAACTCGTCTACGACAACGACAAGAAGACCGTCGCGGCCGTCGGCAAGGTTCAGATCCTGTATCAGGGCCGTACGATCGAGGCCGACCGGGTCGTCTATGACCAGGCCGGAAAGCGCGTCATCGCGACTGGCAATGCGCGCATCATCGAGTCCAACGGCACGGTCATCACCGGCGACCGCTTCAACCTGACCGACGATTTCCGCGACGGCTTCATCGACTCGCTGCGGGTGGTGAACCCGGACAAGACGCGCTTCACCGCTCCTCGCGCCGAGCGCACTGACGGCGAAACCTTCATCTTCGAGAAGGGGATTTATACCGCCTGCGAGCCCTGCAAGGACAACCCGGAGCGGCCGCCGCTCTGGCAGGTGCGCGCCGCGCGCATCATTCACAAGAAGTCCGAGCAGACGATCTATTACGAGGATGCCAGGCTCGAATTCGCCGGTATCCCGATGGCCTATATTCCCTACATGTCCGGGCCGGACTCGACGGTGAAACGCAAGACTGGCTTCTTGGCGCCGCGTTTCATCAATACGGCCGCGCTCGGTTACGGCGTAAGCCTGCCCTATTTCCTCAACCTCGCGCCGAACTACGACCTGACGATCACCCCGACGCTGCTGACCCGTCAGGGCTTGCTCGGCCAGGCCGAATGGCGGCATCGGCTCGTCAATGGATCCTATACAATCCGCGCCGCCGGTATCTTCCAGCAGGACAAGACCGCTTTTCTGGTGAGCCCGCTTGGTGCCGGCGACAAGGATTTCCGTGGCTCGGTCGAGACCAACGGCAAGTTCTTCATCAACCCCAGCTGGAGCTATGGCTGGAACGCGTCGATGTCGACCGACCGGTGGTTCTACAAGAATTATCGCGTCCGCAACGAGACCTTCAGCTCGACGACCTATCTGCAGGAAGCGATCTCCACCGCCTATCTCAATGGCCAGAGCGCGACCGCCTGGTTCGATCTGCGCGGCTACTATTTCCAGCCGTTGAACTATCAGGATTGGCAAAAGCAACAGCCTGTAGTTCTGCCGGTTCTCGACTACGACAAGCGGGTCCAGAAGCCCTCCTTCCTCGGCCTTGGCGGCGAGTTCGAGTTCAACGTCAACGTCACGAACCTGTCGCGCGATACGGCGGCGTTCACCGAGCTACCGCAGCAGAAGACCTTTCTCGTCAACGGCACGACCAGTGCTGGAACGGGCTTCTCGCTCTATGATGGCTGCGCGGTCTACCAGAAGAGCACCTGCCTCGTTCGCGGCCTTGCCGGCAACATGTCGCGCGCCTCCGTGCAGGCGTCCTGGCGCCGCAACATCATTGATCCGCTGGGCCAGATCTGGACCCCATACGCCTCGCTCAAGGCCGATCTCTTCTCGATCAACCCGGACGTCAGCGGCGTGATCAATTCGCGCGTAGCGACCATCGCCGACCCGTCGGATGAAGTCTTCGGGCGCGTCATGCCGGCGCTTGGCCTGATGTATCGCTACCCCTTCGTCGCCAAGACCGAATGGGGCACGCATATCATCGAGCCGGTCGCGCAGATCGTCACRCGCCCCAACGAGACCAACAGTCTGCGTGTCGCCAATGAGGATTCGCAAAGCCTCGTCTTCGACGCCAACAATCTGTTTGATTGGAACGGAAAGTTCTCCGGCTACGACCGCACCGAAGGCGGCACGCGCGCCAATGTCGGCGCGCTCTATACCGGCCGCTTCGGCAAGGAGGCTTACGCCAACGTCCTGCTCGGGCAGTCCTTCCAGCTCGCGGGCCGCAACTCATATGCCGCAGGCGACCTCCTCAACACGGGCGTCAATTCGGGCCTCGACACGCGCAGCTCTGACTATGTCGCCCGCGCCCAGGTCTCCCCGGCCAAGGGCTTCTTCCTGACCGGCTCGACCCGGCTCAACCAGAGCACCTTCGAGATGCAGCGCATCGACGCAGCTGCGGCCTATTCCAACAGCATCGTGGCGGGCTCGGTCGGTTATGCCCGCTACGAGCCGCAACCGGAGCTCGGCATCCCGCGCCGGCGCGAAGGCCTTTCGCTCAACGGCTCGGTGCTGGTGGCGCAGAACTGGCGCCTTCGTGGCGGCGTTCTGTTCGACCTCGACAAATTCAAATACGATCGCGAGCTTTGGCGCACGGCGCTCGCTGCCGGAACCTCGACGATCGCCAATTACCCGACGTCCGGACCTTTCCAGACGGCCTCGACCTCCTTCGGCATCAATTACACCGACGATTGCACGATCTTCGACGTGAGCTATTCGCAGAGCTACGCCGACCGGTATTCCGGCTCGACCAAGGATACGCGGACCGTCATGTTCAAGCTCGAGCTGCGGACGCTGGGAGAGCTCAGCTACTCGCAGAACCTGGGCGGCGCCTCTTCGAGCGACGGCGTCAATTAAGACGCCGGATCGCCTGAGCTGTCGCCTGTCGATCTGCGGAGAGCTTCCGTGTTAGCCCCTACCGCAACGAACTTGATCGACCTCGCGGAGACGGGAACCGCATATACGCGCGGCACCTTGCCGCCTGCGGTCTTCAGACCGGATCGATCGGAATGAGTCAGATCGACGAATTGCCGCCGCTGCGGGAGGTGGTCGAGCGGCATGGGCTGATGGCGCAGAGGGCGCTCGGGCAGAACTTCCTGTTCGACCTCAATTTGACCAGCCGGATCGCTCGTTCCTCCGGCCTGCAGCAGGGGGACACGGTCGTCGAGATCGGCCCAGGCCCCGGTGGGCTGACAAGAGCGCTGCTCACTGCGGGCGCGGGCCGGGTCATCGCCATCGAACGGGACCGGCGCTGCCTGCCGGCTTTGGCCGAAATCGCGGCGCATTATCCCGGCCGGCTCGATGTGATCGACGGCGATGCTCTGGCGGTCGACCTCGCGCCGCACCTCAACGGGGGCAAGGCCCGCATCGTCGCCAACCTGCCCTACAATATCGGCACGCCCTTGCTGGTAGGGTGGCTGAGCCTGGAGCCTTGGCCGTCCTGGTGGAGCTCGCTCACCTTGATGTTCCAGCGTGAAGTTGCCGAACGCATCGTCGCAAGCCCGGAGCAGCGCGCCGACTATGGCCGGCTCGCCGTGCTCTCGAACTGGCGTTGCGAGACGAAGATTCTCTTCGACGTGCCACGCAATGCATTCGTGCCGCCGCCGAAGATCACCTCATCGGTGGTCCAGCTGGTGCCGCGGGCAAAACCGGAACCTTGCGACCGGCGCATGCTGGAAAGGGTCACGCTTGCAGCCTTCGGCCAGCGCCGGAAGATGCTGCGGCAAAGCCTCAAGGCCGTCGCGCCCGACCCCGGCGCGATCATCGCCGCAGCCGGGCTCGACGAAACCTCCCGGGCGGAGGAGGTACCGGTGTCAGGGTTCGTGAAGCTCGCCAACGCGCTCGGCGGCACGCCGGGCTAAGGCAGGCGTTACAGCTGTTCGCCCAAAAGCGCGTCCACGAATGTGGCCAGGCCCGTGGCTCGGCTCCGTTTCAGACGTTCCGCGGCGAGGATCGCGCGGACGGCCTCATAAGCCTTTTCGAGATCATCGTTGACGATGACGTAGTCGTAGACCGTCCAGCGGGCGATCTCTTCGCGCGCATTGGTCAAGCGCTTGGCGATGACCTCGGGAGCGTCTTCGGCCCGTCTGACGAGCCTGGACCGCAGCTCGGCCATCGAGGGCGGGAGGATGAAGATCGAAACGACGTCGTCGCGGGCCTTTTCGAGGATCTGCTGTGTGCCCTGCCAGTCGATGTCGAACAGCACGTCCCGCCCAGCCTTGAGCGAGTTTTCGACCGGCTTGCGCGGCGTGCCATAGCCATTGCCATGCACCTCCGCCCACTCCAGCAACTCCTCGTGCTGGCGCATCGAATCGAACGTTTCCCGGTCGATGAAATGGTAATGCACCCCGTCGATCTCGGACGGACGCCTCGGTCGTGTCGTCACCGAGATCGAGAGGTCGAGATTGGTCTCGCTCGCCGATTTGGAGAGGGTCCGCGTCAACGTCGATTTGCCGGCTCCGGATGGAGACGACATGATCATGATCAGGCCACGGCGGGCCGGGCGGGTCGTCTCGGCCATGCCGCTCACTCCACGTTCTGAACCTGCTCGCGCATCTGGTCGACGACCGTGCGCAGCTCCAGGCCAATTCGCGAGAGGCCGGGGTCGTTGGCCTTCGCGCAGAGCGTCGAGGCTTCGCGGCCGAATTCCTGGGCCAGGAAATCGAGCTTGCGGCCGACCGGCCCACCCTTATCTAGCAGCTCTCGCAGCGCGACGACATGAGCATGCAGCCGATCGATTTCCTCGCGGATATCGGCCCGTACGGCAATCAATGCCGCTTCCTGATGCAGGCGCTGCGGATCGAGTCCGTTCGCTGCGCCTAGCAAGGCTTCGACCTGCGTGGCGATACGGGCGCGGACCGCGTCTATGCTCCGTGCCGGATGGACTTCCGCCTCTCCGGTGAGCCGCGCGATCGCGTCGAGCTGGCCGCGAACGATCGCCTCCAGCGCGCGCCCCTCGCCGGAGCGTGCGTCCTTCAATGCCGAGGCCGCTGCTTCCAATCCTGCCAACGCAGGCGCTTCGACCGTACCGAGCGCGTCCTGGGTCTCGTCGGCATAATCGACGATGCCGCGGATGCCGAGCAGCCCGTCATAGGTCGGCGGCGCAAGACCGGGACCGACCGGGAGCCTGGCGACGGCCTCGATCAACGCCGACAGCGCGGCTTCGTTGATGCGCGGGCGTGGCGGCCCAGCATCGCTGGTCACCGCCAGATTGACGTGAAGCGTGCCGCGCGCGAACGCGCTGGAAAGTCGCTTCCGGGCGGCTTCGCCGAGAGCCTCGAAACCAGGCGGGACGCGAACGCGCAGATCGAGGCCGCGTCCGTTGACGCTGCGGATTTCCCAGGCCCAGCCGTGGATGCCGGCCGTTCCCGCCTCGCGGGCAAAGCCCGTCATGCTTTCGATGGCCATGCGCCGTTCCGCTCCCTCGCAATTGCGGCGGGACCGTAGTGTCGCCTCGCCCCTGCGGCAAGCGCGCAACGTCGGAAGATGGGGATGAGACAGCCGCCGCAGCGACCCCCACGCCCGATACCAAGGACGACTCAGGGCTTGAGCTGCGGAACTTGCTTGGGAGAATTCAGGTCGAAGGTCTTGTTCAGCAGGGGGTCGCGGGCAGTGCCTTCCGAGGCGTCGAAGGCGCGCGCCCGCGTCCCCGCAACGCCTCCGGCCTGCTGGGCCAGTGGCAGCGCGGCTCCGCTATTATCGGCGGCGGGCTGCGTCCCGGCCGGCGCTTCCGTCCGGTTATCGGGCGCTGCCGGGGGCTCGACTTTGTCGATGGAATCAGCGGGCGGCTTGCCGCCCTGCTGGGTGCGTGTGGTTTCGATCTGGCGCCAGCGGCCGACATTGCGATTATGCTGTTCGAGCGTTTCCGCAAAAATGTGCCCGCCACTGCCGTCGGCGACGAAATAGAGATCTTTCGTCCGCGAGTGATTGACCACCGCTTCCATCGCGGCGCGGCCGGGATTGGCGATCGGCCCCGGCGGAAGACCGGCGATCACATAGGTGTTGTAAGGCGTGGGCGCCGTGATCTCGCCCCGCTGGATCGGCCGGCCGAGCGTGCCCTTTCCGCCAACGATGCCATAGACGATCGTCGGGTCGGATTGCAGCTTCATCTTCTGGTTCAGCCGGTTGATGAAAACGCCGGCGACGCGCGGCCGCTCATCGGCGCGGCCGGTTTCCTTCTCGACGATCGAGGCCAGCACTACCAGTTCCTGCGGCGTCTTGATTGGCAGATCGGCGGGCCGACGCTCCCAGATGCGGGCCAGCACGGTACGCTGGTCGCGCGCCATCCGGTCGAGGATCGCCTGCCGCGTGAAGCCGCGTGGGAAGCGATAGGTATCGGGCAGGATCGAGCCTTCCTGCGGCACCTGAGCGATGTCGCCGCTCAACAGGTCGTTGTTGCGCAGGCGCTCCACGATCTGCTCGCTCGTCAGCCCCTCTGGCACGGTGACCGAGTGCTCGACGACCTTGCCGCTGGAGATGATGTCGAGGATCTCCTGCGGGCTGACGCGGGCCTTGAACAGGTATTCGCCGGCCTGCAATTTATGCCAGTCTCCGCCCATCACAGCGGCGATCCGGAAGCTCAGCGGGTGTTCGATCATGCCTTCGCGCTGGAGCAGTTCGGCGATCTCGGTCAGGCCGCTTTCCTTGGGGATGATCAGGACGCGGTCACTAGCGAGCGGACCCGGCGCCTTGCTCTGGCTGGAGACGAGCGCGATACCAGCGCCGCCGACGCCGGCGGCGACCAAGGCCAGCGTAAACAGGCCGCTCAGCATCGCAAGGAACGGGCTGCGCCGACGGCGACGCAGTTTCGGCGGCGGAGCCGGAGGCGCTACCGGCTTGAGGGCCTCGCTCGGACTTTTGGGGGCGACGCGGGGCGTATCGTTCACAATCGTGGCGCTCGCAGAACTCTGGTCGGCATGATCAACCCTGGAATGCGCGGGCAGACCCACGATTCAAGGCGGCATCGTTCATTAGAGCCGGTTTTTCGCCGACTGTGAACGCGAAATCACCGAACGGGCGATATCCGCTGGCGATCTTACTGGAAAATATGGCAAAACGGCGCTGGCGGGCGGAATACCGTGGGTCTCCCGCTTGGCTCAGCCTTCGGGATGATAACGCCGCAGGACCAGCGATGCGTTGGTGCCGCCAAAGCCGAAGGAGTTCGACAAGGCATAGTCGATCTCCTGCTTGCGGGCTGTATGCGGCACGAGATCGATCTCGGTCTCGACCGAAGGATTGTCGAGATTGATCGTCGGCGGCGCGATCTGGTCGCGGATCGCGAGCACGGTGAAGATCGCCTCGATCGCGCCAGCCGCACCCAGCAGATGCCCTGTCGCCGATTTCGTCGAGGACATGGACGGCCGCTTCGGCGCATTCGCGAGCAGCCGCTCGACGGCGCGCAGCTCGATCTCGTCACCGAGAGGCGTCGAGGTCCCATGCGCGTTGATGTAGTCGAGGTCTCCCGCCGTCACGCCTGCACGGTCCAAGGCGGCCTGCATGCAGCGATAGGCGCCGTCGCCATCCTCGGAAGGCGACGTGATGTGATAGGCATCGCCCGACATTCCATAGCCGACGACTTCTGCATAGATATGCGCGCCGCGCGCCAGAGCGTGCTCGAGCTCCTCGAGTACGACGACACCTGCCCCCTCGCCCATGACGAAACCGTCGCGATCCCGATCATAAGGTCGCGATGCCTTCTCGGGCGTGTCGTTGAAGTTCGTGGATAGTGCGCGGCAAGCGCAAAAGCCAGCGATGCCGATCCGGTTGATCGCCGATTCGCTGCCGCCCGCCACCATCACCTCGGCATCGCCGAGCGAAATCATGCGTGAGGCATCGCCGATCGCATGCGCGCCGGTCGAGCAGGCGGTCACGACCGCATGGTTCGGGCCTTTCAGCCCATGCTCGATCGAGACGTAGCCCGCCGCCAAATTGCTCAGCCGACCGGGAATGAAGAAGGGAGAAAGCCGGCGCGGGCCACGCTCTTTCAGCAGGAGCGAGGCCTCATAGATTCCGCCGAGACCGCCGATACCGGAGCCAATGGCGACACCGGTCCGGATCTGGTCCTCGTAACGCTCGGGCTTCCAGCCGGAATCCCTGAGGGCCTGCGTGGCCGCCGCCATCGCGAAAACGATGAAGTCGTCGACCTTGCGCTGCTCCTTCGGCTCCATCCACTGATCGGGATCGAAGGTTCCGTCGCTGCCGTCACCCCGGGGGATGTTGCAAGCGATTCGCGCTGGCAGGTCGCTGGCGTCGAAGCTGGTGATGGGGCCGGCGCCACTGGCGCCGGCGAGCAAACGCGACCAGGTCGGCTCGACGCCGCAACCGAGCGGCGTCACCATGCCGAGACCGGTCACGACGACGCGCCGCAAGGAGATGCTACGAGAAGCCATGGCGCCCTGGACGAACGAGCTGCCGCTCAKGCCGTCTTCGACGAAAGGAACTTCACCGCGTCGCCGACCGTCACGATCGTCTCAGCGGCATCGTCCGGAATTTCGACGCCGAACTCTTCCTCGAAGGCCATCACGAGCTCAACGGTGTCGAGGCTGTCGGCACCCAGATCCTCGATGAAATTCGCGCTGTCGATGACCTTCTCGGGCTCGACGCCGAGGTGCTCGACCACGATCTTCTTCACGCGCTCGGCGACATCGCTCATGAGTCTCTTCCTTAGAAACTGAAAACGCATCGCGATCCGCGACGCGCATATTGGCTTTATTCCTGTCGGCCCCGCCATCTTGGAGGCGCGACCGTGGAACGTGAGAAGCCTGCACAAACGCAACAACAGGGTTCTCGTCAAGTCCCCGGCAGTCGGAAAGGCAGTGCGACGGCGCTAGTTAGCACACCCCATCGGCGGAGGCGAGAGCACCGCGCCCTTCACGCACCGTCTCAACAGAATGCTGGAACACACTCAGATTCGGGCCATTCCGCCGTTAACGTGCAATGTCTGGCCGGTCACGTAGCCGGCCTCCTCGCTGGCGAGAAAGGCGACGGCGGCGGCAATGTCCTTGCCCGCACCCAATCGGCCCATCGGCACATCCGCAAGGATGCCCTCGCGCTGCTTTTCGTTCAGCGCATCGGTCATCGGCGACTCGATGAAGCCCGGCGAGACGACGTTGACCGTGATGTTGCGGCTTGCGACCTCCGCCGCCAACGCCTTCGACATGCCGATCAGGCCGGCCTTCGCGGCGGCGTAATTGCCCTGCCCCGGATTGCCGGTCGTGCCGACGACGGAGCCGATCGAGACGATCCGCCCATAGCGCTTGCGCATCATCGACTTCACCGCTGCGCGGGTCAGCCGGAAGGCGGCCGTCAGGTTGACAGCCAGGACGCTGTCCCAGTCCTCGTCCTTCAGGCGAATGAAGAGATTGTCGCGGGTGATCCCCGCATTGTTGACGAGGATATCGAGCCCGCCGAGCTTTTCTTCCGCCGCCGGCACCAGAGCCTCGACCGAGTCCTTGTCGGAGAGGTTGCCCGCGACCACGAAGACCCGCTCGCCGAGTTCGGTTGCCAGGGCTTCGAGCGCCTCGGTCCGCGTGCCGGAAATCGCGACGCTTGCGCCCTGAGCATGGAGGGTCCGGGCGATGGCACCACCGAGGCCGCCGGTCGCGCCGGTGACCAGGGCCTTGCGGCCGGTCAGATCAAACATGTTCGCTCCCTTTGCTCGGCATTCTGCCGTCTAGTCCGGGCACCGGGCCCGGTTATCTCAGGCGCCGCGCGCCTTCCAGGCCGCGATATCGTCCGCCGTGGCGATCGAGGTCTGGGTGGTGCCGCTCGTAATGCGCTTGACGAGGCCGGCCAGCACCTTGCCGCTGCCGAGCTCCACGAAATCGGTCACGCCGGCGCCGTTCATCGCCAGTACGCATTCGCGCCAGCGCACCGTACCGGTGACTTGTGCCACCAGCGAGGCGCGGATCGCATCCGGGTCGGTGAGCGGTGCGGCGCCGACATTGGCCATGACCGGCACCACCGGCGCCTGCATCGCAACCTTGGAAAGAGCTTCCTGCATCGCATCGGCGGCAGGCTGCATCAGGGCGCAATGGAAGGGCGCGGAAACCGGCAGCAGCATGGCGCGCTTGACGCCGCGCTCGCCGGAGAGCGCAATCGCGCGCTCGATCGCGGCTTTGGTGCCGGAGAGCACGACCTGCCCGCCGCCATTGTCGTTGGCCGCCTCGCAGACCTCACCCTCGGCAGCGGCGGCGGCGATMTCGCGAGCGAGATCGAGTTCGGCGCCGAGCAGCGCCGCCATCGCACCCAGGCCTGCCGGGATCGCCTTCTGCATGGCATCGCCACGGGTCCGCAGCAACCTCGCCGCATCGGTGATAGAGAAGGTACCGGTTGCGGCCAGCGCCGAATACTCTCCAAGAGAGTGGCCGGCGACGAAGGCGGCGTCGCGCTTCAGGTCCAGCCCGGCTTCGCTTTCGAGCACACGCACGACCGCGAGGCTGACCGCCATCAGTGCCGGCTGGGCGTTGGCGGTCAGCGTCAGCTCCTCGGCCGGCCCTTCCCACATCAGCTGCGACAGCTTCTGCGAGAGCGCGGCATCGACTTCGTCGAAGACCGAGCGAGCAACCGGGAACGCCTCGGCCAAGCTCTTGCCCATGTTCACGGCCTGCGATCCCTGGCCCGGGAAGAGGAAGGCTGTGGTCATCGCTGCGAGCTCTCGCTTTTTACGTTTCGTTCAGTATGTCGCGGCTGTCACAACGGTTTCGCCTCCAAGTCAAGCGCGATGCCATGATTTTCCGCACCAGATGGTGGTGGATGGCCAGATTTTGATTGCCAGACCGCGGATCGCCCTGTATCGACCGCCACTGCTTGTTCGGCCGGAGGCTGAACGGATGGCGCACGCCGCAAGGCTTCGCGCAAGGCTTCGATGAAGCCGTCATCCCGTGTCTCCGCCTTCGATGAAATCCTGTCGGGCCTGTTCCAGGGCTCGGAGGGCTCCGCGCCGGGCGAAGCAGGGTGAAACAGAAAGGCCAGATTTTCATGGCATTATACGAGCATGTGCTGCTCGCGCGGCAGGATGTCAGCGCGCAGCAGGTCGAGGCGCTTGTCGAGCAGTTCAAGGGCGTTATCGAGGCCAATGGCGGCGCCTTCCGCAAGGTCGAATACTGGGGCGTCAAGTCCCTCGGCTACCGCATCAAGAAGAACCGCAAGGCGCACTACACGCTGCTGAACATCGAGGCTCCCTCCGCCGCCGTGCTGGAGATGGAGCGCCAGATGCGCATCAACGAGGACATCCTCCGCTTCATGACCGTCAAGGTCGAGGAGCTCGAGGAGGCCCCCTCCGCCATGCTGCAGAAGCGTGACCGCGACGACCGTCCCGAGCGTGGCGGCGACCGTTTCGAGCGCGGCCCGCGCCGTGACCGTCCGCGTCGCGAAGACGAAGCGACCACCGAAACCGCCGAAGCGGAGGCTTGATCCATGTCGACTGCATCCGCTGGCGCCCGTCGCCCTTTCTTCCGCCGCCGCAAGTCCTGCCCCTTCTCGGGTGAAGGCGCCCCGAAGATCGACTACAAGGACGTGCGTCTGCTCTCGCGCTACATCTCGGAGCGCGGCAAGATCGTGCCGTCCCGCATCACGGCGGTCTCCGCCAAGAAGCAGCGCGAGCTTGCCCAGGCGATCAAGCGCGCCCGCTTCCTCGGCCTTCTGCCTTACGTCATCCGCTGAGCGGATGTTATTTTCCGGAGGTGCTTCAGAGCACCTCCGGTTTCGCATTGCGGTCTTCCGTCATTGCGAGCGGAGCGAAGCAATCCAGGAGGACTGGTTGAGACGCTTCGACCCGATCCTCCTGGATTGCTTCGTCGCTGACGCTCCTCGCAATGACGAGGGTCGGCTCGGATCGCTCCAGTAAACCCAACCAGTCGCCCGGCGGTGAGACTCCACCGGGTTTGTTGAGGCAGCAGCCTCTCACCCTGCCGCATCGTCTTGGACGGTCAGAGCAGCGGGACAGCAGGACGGACGAATGATTCCGATTGTCGGCATCGGCGCGGGCCTCGTGGCGGCCCTGCTCTTTTCAGTGGTGATCACCGGATCGCCGCTGTCGGTGCTACTGTATTCCGCCGCTCCCCTCCCGATCTTCATCGCTTCGCTCGGCTGGAACCACCGGTCCGGCCTGTTTGCGACAGCCGCGGGTGCGCTCGCCGTCATGCTGGTGCTGTCCCCGACGGGCGGCCTGGCCTTTGCGCTGATCATCGGCCTGCCGGCTTGGTGGATCGCCTATCTTTCCCTGCTCGCGCGTGGCGATGCGAGAGGCGTGGCCGAGTGGTATCCGCTCGGCAAGCTCATGCTTTGGATCGCCGGGACCGCGGCTCTCGCCACGGTCGGCAGCGCGCTGGTGATGACGACCGACTACGAGACCTATCGCGGCGCCATTTCGCGCATGATCGCAGCGATCCTCAACGAGATGGTGCGCGGTCGCCTGGTCTCGTTGCCGGCGGACATGCCGGTCGGTGATCTCGCCGATAGCCTGTCGCCGGCCGTGCCGCTCGGCATCGGCGCCTCCTTCGTCACGACGATCACTCTCAATCTCTGGCTTTCCGCACGGATCGTGAAGATCTCCGGCCGCCTGCCCCGTCCCTGGCCGTTCATTCCGTCGATGGCGTTGCCGCGTGTCGCCCTGCTGCTGCTGTTGGGCGCGGGCGTGCTGGCTTCGCTCGGCAATTATCTCGGCGTCGCGGCCATGGCCTTCACCGGCGCCCTGCTCGCCGCCTTCATGTTCAGCGGGCTCGCCTTGCTGCACGACCTCTCGCGTGGCCGCTCCTGGCGGCTGCCGATGCTGATCTCGGTCTATGTCTCGCTCGTCGTGATGCAGGCCTTGCTGACGCCCCTGCTCGCGCTCATCGGTCTGGCCGACACCTTGTTCGGCCTTCGCAAGCGCGCGCTGCCGCCTCCACCTGCCCAATCCTGAACCCACACGATCTCAAAGGAGAAGACCCATGGAAGTGATCCTGCTCGAACGCGTCGCCAAGCTCGGCCAGATGGGCGATGTCGTCCGCGTCCGCGACGGCTTCGGCCGCAATTTCCTGCTCGCCCGCGGCAAGGCGCTGCGCGCGACCGACGACAATCGCAAGCGCTTCGAGAGCCAGAAGCTCGAGCTCGAGACCCGCAACCTCGAGATGAAGTCGGAAGCCGATTCGGTCGGCGCGCGCCTGAACGGCCAGAGCGTCATGATCCTGCGCCAGTCCGGCGAATCCGGCGTGCTGTACGGTTCGGTCGCGGCCCGTGACATCGCCGAAGCGCTGGCCGGTGAAGGCTTCAAGGTCGGCCGCAGCCAGGTGACGCTCAACACCCCGATCAAGACGCTGGGCCTGCACACCGTTCCGGTCGTGCTTCACCCGGAGGTCACCGTGACCATCACCGTCAACGTCGCCCGTTCGGCTCAGGAAGCCGACCGTCAGGCCGCCGGCGAGAACGTCACGGCCCATGAAAAATTCGACCTCGACGATCTCGGCCTCGAAGTCGGCGCCGCGCTGGCGGAAGCCGGCGACGACGACGACCGCCGCTGAGCCCAAACGCCAGAGACAAAAAGGGCGCCGCGGCAACGCGGCGCCCTTTTTGATTCGCCGTCGGGCACGGCAGGAGATTGCGCCGGACGAGCGCCGCCACGGCAACGCTGTGGACAGCGGGCAAAGCTTCCGGGAAATGTTGCGTTCTCTATACGTTCCTGTACACGTTACGCCGTCCCTGACGTATCCAAGAACCCATGGCCCCAGTCACCGCCCTCGTAGCCCGCCTCGACAATCGCGAGGCCGATTACCGCGTCCAGCCTCATAACATCGAGGCGGAACAGGCGTTGCTGGGCGCGATTCTCGTCAATAACGATGCGTTCTACCGCGTCTCCGACTTCCTGCTGCCGGACCATTTCTTCGAGCCGATCCACCAGCGCGTCTACGAACTGATCTCGAGCATGGTTCGGGCCGGCAAGCTCGCCACGCCGATCACACTCAAGACCTTCGTGGGCGATCTGGACCTCGGTGAGATCACGCCCAGCCAATATCTCGCCAGGATGGCCGCGGAGGCGACGACGGTCATCAACGCCGGCGATTACGGCCGCACGGTCTACGACCTCGCCATTCGCCGCCAGTTGATCGGCGTCGGCGAGGACCTCGTCAACGTCGCCTATGATGCGCCGGTCGAAATGCCGCCGCGCGAACAGATCGAGGATGCCGAGCGCAAGCTTTACGAGCTCGCCGAGAAGGGCCGCTATGAGGGCGGCTTCCAGAAATTCGACGGGGCGCTGCGCCTTGCCATCGACATGGCCGCGAGTGCCTATCAGCGCGCTGGCGGCCTGTCGGGCATCTCGACCGGCCTGCGCGACCTCGACCAGCGCATGGGCGGCCTGCAGCGCTCCGACCTGCTGGTGCTCGCCGGCCGTCCCGCCATGGGCAAGACCTCGCTGGCGACCAACATCGCCTTCAACATCGCCAAGGCCTGGCGCGGCGAGCGGCAGGACGACGGCACCATCAAGAGCGTCGACGGCGGTATCGTCGGCTTCTTCTCGCTTGAAATGTCTGCCGACCAGCTCGCCACCCGCGTGGTCGCCGAGCAATCCGGCATTTCGTCCTACAAGATCAGGCAGGGCCGGATCACCGAGGGCGACTTCGCCAAGCTGACCGATGTCGCCGCCCAGATCGAAAAGCTGCCGCTCTACATCGACCAGACCGGCGGCATCTCCATCGCGCAATTGATGGCCCGCGCGCGCCGCCTGAAGCGCCAGAAGGGGCTCGATGTCCTGTTCATCGACTATCTCCAGCTTCTCTCCGGCTCGGCCAAGAGCGGCCAGAACCGCGTGCAGGAGCTGACCGAGATCACCACCAGCCTGAAGGCACTGGCGAAGGAACTCAACGTTCCGATCGTGGCCCTCTCGCAGCTCTCCCGCCAGGTCGAGAGCCGCGACGACAAGCGTCCGCAACTTTCGGATCTGCGCGAATCCGGCTCGATCGAGCAGGACGCCGACGTGGTGATGTTCGTCTACCGCGAGGAGTATTACCTCAAGGGCAAGGAGCCGCGGCCGGGCACCGAGGACCACAACAAGTGGCAAATCGAGATGGAAGCGATGCACGGCGTCGCCGAATTGATCATCGGCAAGCAGCGTCACGGTCCGACGGGGGCGGTCGCGCTGCAGTTCGACGCCGATGTGACGCGCTTCTCCGACCGAGCCGACGAACTTCGCCTCCCGGATCGTGAATGATGGCAGCCGGATCGCTCCCGATCTCCGCCGACGCCGCGACGCTGACCGTCGATCTCGATGCGCTGGTCGCGAATTGGCGCCTGCTGGGCGAACTCGCAGGGACGGAAGCCGGCGCCGTCGTCAAGGCTGACGCCTATGGCATTGGCATCGAGCCGGCGGTGACCGCGCTGTCGCGGGCCGGCTGTCGCAATTTCTTCGTCGCGCATTTGTCGGAAGGTATCCGTGCCCGCAAGGCCGCGCCTGCGGCAACCGTCTACATTCTCAACGGGCTGCTGCCCGACACATGCGGTATCTATGCCGAGCATGGCCTCTCGCCGGTCCTGGGCTCGCATGAGGAGCTGCTCGAATGGGCCTCCTTCCGTCAGACCGGCGCCAGGGTCCGGCGGGCGGCGCTGCATGTCGACACGGCGATGAATCGGCTGGGGCTTTGGCCTGGCGAAGGCCTTTCGCTCGCCCGCGAGCGATCCGGCACGATCGCCGCAGCCGATATCGGGCTGCTGATGAGCCATTTCGCCTCGTCCGAGGACGAAGCCGATCCGGCCAATGCGCGCCAGATCGCGGCGTTTGCCGAGATCGCGGCGGCTTTGCCGGAGCTGCCGGCCTCGCTCAAGAACTCGTCGGGGCATTTCCTGAAAGACTGCCCGTCTTATCAGATCACCCGGCCGGGCTACGCGCTCTATGGCGGCAACCCGACGCCCGGCAAGCCGAACCCGATGAAACCGGTCGTGGGGCTGGAAGCGCGGATCATTCAGATCCGCGAGGTCGAGGCCGGCACGCAGGTCGGCTATAACGGCCGCTGGACGGCCAGGGGCAAGCGTCGCCTCGCCACGATCTGCCTGGGATATGCCGATGGCTACCCCCGCAATGGCAGCTGGACGGATAGCGTCACGGGCGGCTCGGCCTTGGTCGGTGGCCTGCCCTGCCCCTTCGTCGGCTCGGTCTCGATGGATCTGATCATTATCGATGTGACGGACGCGTCGCCTGGCGCCGCCCAGCGCGGGGCCAACGTCACGCTGATCGGTGGCCCGCTCGATCTGGAGACGGTCGGCGCGGGAGCAAAGACGATCGGCTACGAGATTTTGACCAGCCTCGGGCGCCGCTACCAGCGGCAATATATCGGCGGCTGATGGCCAAGCGCGGTCCGACCTATCACTGTCAGGCCTGCGGCGCGGTCTATCACCGCTGGCAGGGCAAGTGCGACGCCTGCGGCACCTGGTCCTCGCTCGTCGAGGATGTCGCCACGGCGCCGGTGCCCGGCGGCGGGCGCTCGTCCGGCGGTGGGCGGGCGCGGGGCCGTATCTTCGCGCTCGAAACCCTGAAGGGCGAAACGGAGGATGCGCCGCGCATCGTCGCCGGGATCGGCGAACTGGACCGGGTCACCGGCGGCGGCTTCGTTCCGGGTTCGGTGCTGCTGATCGGCGGCGACCCCGGCATCGGGAAGTCGACCTTACTGATGCAGGCCTGCGCGGCGCTCGCCTTGGCGGGCCAACGCGTCGTCTACGTCTCGGGCGAGGAATCGACGGGGCAGGTGCGGTTGCGGGCAGAGCGCATGGGGCTGGCCGGGGCACCGGTCGATCTCGCCGCCGAGACCAATGTCGAGGACATCGTCGCGACACTCAGCGAAGGGCGGCGCCCTGCCCTGGTGGTGATCGATTCGATCCAGACCATGTGGTCGGGCGAGGTCGAGAGCGCGCCCGGCACCGTCACCCAGGTGCGCGGCTCGGCGCAGGCCCTGATCCGCTACGCCAAGACGAGCGGCGCCTGCCTGATCCTCGTCGGGCACGTCACCAAGGACGGGCAGATCGCCGGCCCTCGCGTGGTCGAGCATATGGTCGATGCCGTCCTCTCCTTCGAGGGCGAAGGCGCGCACGCGTTCCGGATCCTGCGCGGTCAGAAGAACCGCTTCGGCCCCACCGACGAGATCGGCGTCTTCGAGATGACGGGTATGGGATTGTCTGAAGTGACGAATCCCTCGGCGCTGTTCCTCGCCGGCCGCGACCAGCCGGCACCGGGCGCCGCCGTCTTCGCCGGGATCGAAGGCACGCGGCCCGTGCTGGTCGAGATCCAGGCGCTTGTCGCCCCCACTTCGCTCGGCACGCCGCGGCGGGCCGTCGTCGGCTGGGAAAACAGCCGGCTTGCCATGGTTTTGGCCGTGCTGGAGACCCATGGCGGCCTGCGGCTGGGACAGCACGATGTCTATCTCAACGTGGCTGGCGGCCTGCGCGTCAACGAGCCGGCAGCCGACATCGCCGTCGCGGCCGCGCTGGTCTCGTCGCTGACCGGCGCGATCCTTCCGCAGGAGGCGGTTTATTTCGGCGAGATCGCGCTGTCGGGCTCGGTGCGCCCGGTCTCGGTCACGGCCGCGCGGCTGCGCGAGGCAGCCAAACTGGGGTTCGAAAGCGCCCTGATGCCCGCCGGCGGAAGCGATCATGGCGATGGCAGCGGGCTTACACTGCGCCGCTTTGGCCATGTCACGGAACTCGTTGCCGATATCGCCGCCCGTGCCCCGCGCAAGGATGTGAAATCGCGCAGTCCGAAGGGTGACGAAGAAGCATGAAACGCGTATAGGCAAGCCGAAACGGTGGCTTGTTTGCAGGCCGCCGCCGTCAGATCACAGCAGAGCGGCCCTCCCCATGCCAGTCACCATTCTCGATCTCGTCGTCATCGGCGTGGTTCTGCTCTCGGCTTTGCTCGCGGCCGTCCGTGGTTTTACGCGCGAGGTTCTGGCGATCGTGTCATGGGTTGCGGCCGCCGCCGTGGCCTGGGCGTTTCACCCCCAGCTGGTGCCGCTGATCAAGCAGTACATTCCGGCCAGCTCGGCGCAGGATATGATCTCGTTGGTGGCGGCGATCGCGGTCCTGTTCCTGGGCACGCTGATCGTGGTCTCGCTGATAACGGCACGCATTTCGGACTTCGTGCTCGATTCGCGCATCGGCACGCTCGATCGGACATTGGGCTTCGTGTTCGGCGCGGCGCGCGGGCTGCTGCTGGCCGTGATCGGCTATGTCTTCTTCACCGCCCTGGTCGGCGCAGAGAAGATGCCGGTCTGGGCCAAGGAAGCCAAATCGCGCCCGATGCTGGAAGAGACGGGGCGCTCGCTCGTCGCCATGCTGCCGCAGGACATCAACGCCGATTTCATCAAGAACCTGCTGAAGAAGCCGGCGCCGGGCGCGACCGACGCCCCGGCCGAGGAACCCAAGACACCGGCCACGGTGGCGCCGACCGGCACCGCGCCTTCATCGCCCACGCCGGCGAGACCCGCACCGGTTGCGCCCGCCCCATCGCGACCCTAATTGACGGCTAAAGACCCGAACGCCCGCCCCTGCCGCGTGGAGCTTCATCGATGACATCGCCGACCGCATCCGACGCCGCCTTCGATCCGAATGCCGACCGGCTGCGGGAGGAGTGCGGCGTCTTCGGCATCTTCGGCCATTCCGACGCCGCGGCGCTGACGGCACTCGGCCTGCATGCGCTCCAGCATCGCGGGCAGGAGGCGGCGGGTATCGTCTCCTTCGATGGTAGCCGGTTTCATTCGGAGCGCCGGCTCGGCCTGGTTGGTGATGCTTTTTCCGAAGCGAGAGTCATCGACAAGCTGCAGGGCACGCAGTCCGTCGGCCATGTCCGCTACTCGACGACGGGCGAAACCATCCTGCGCAATGTGCAGCCGCTTTTCGCCGAACTGCATGGCGGCGGCTTCGCCGTCTGCCACAACGGCAACCTCACCAACGGCATGACCTTGCGCCGTGAGCTGGTGCGCGACGGCGCGATCTACCAGTCGACCTCCGACACCGAGGTCCTGCTCCATCTCGTGGCGCGCAGCCGCAAGGCTAATTTCGTCGATCGCTTCATCGAGGCGATCCGCCAGATCGAGGGCGCCTATGCCTTCGTCGGCATCACCAACAAGAAGCTGATCGGCGCCCGCGACCCGCTCGGCATCCGCCCTCTGGTGCTCGGCGAACTCGACGGCGCCCCGATCCTGACATCCGAGACCTGCGCGCTCGACATCATCGGCGCCAAATTCATCCGCGAGATCGAGAATGGCGAGGTCGTCATCATCTCGGAAAGCGGCATCGAGAGCCACAAGCCTTTCCCGCCACAGCAGGAACGACCCTGCATCTTCGAATATATCTACTTCGCCCGGCCGGATTCGGTAGTGAAGGGTCGCAGCATCTATGAGCGCCGCAAGGCCATGGGTGCGGTGCTGGCGCAGGAAGCGCCGGCGAACGCCGATGTGGTCGTGCCTGTGCCGGATTCCGGCGTGCCGGCCGCCCTGGGTTACGCGCAGGCGAGCGGTATTCCCTTCGAGCTCGGCATCATCCGCAATCATTATGTCGGCCGCACCTTCATCGAGCCGACGCAGAAGGTCCGCGAACTCGGCGTCAAGCTGAAGCACTCGGCCAATCGCTCGGTGGTCGAGGGCAAGAGCATCGTCCTGGTCGATGATTCGATCGTGCGGGGCACGACCTCGTTCAAGATCGTGAAGATGATGCGCGAGGCCGGCGCCAAGGAGGTGCATTTTCGCATCTCGTCGCCGCCCATCACCCATCCCGACTATTACGGCATCGACACGCCCGACCGCGAGAAACTGCTCGCCGCGACACATTCGCTCGAGGAGATGCGCCAATTCGTCGGCGCCGATTCTCTGGCCTTCATCTCGGTCGATGGGCTCTACCGCGCCATGGGCCATGAGCGGCGCGATCCGGCGCGGCCGCAATTCACCGACCACTGTTTTACCGGCGATTATCCGACTTCGCTGACAGATCTGGTCGGCGAGAGTGCCAAGCAGCGGATCTCGCTGCTGGCTGAAGCCGGTTGACCTCGCGGATCCGACGATGACCAAGCCGCTAGAAGGGCGCGTTGCGCTCGTGACGGGCGCGTCCCGCGGCATCGGCCGCGCCGCAGCACTCGCCTTTGCCCGCGCGGGCGCTCATGTCGTGGCGCTGGCCCGGACCTCGGGCGCGCTGGAGGAACTCGACGACGAGATCAGGGCGATCGAGGGTAACGCCACTCTGGTGCCGCTCGATCTTTCCGATGCCGGCGGAATCGAGAAGCTGGGACCGGCCCTGCTGGAGCGCTGGGGCAGGCTCGACATCCTGCTCGCCAATGCCGGTATTCTCGGCTCTCTCTCGCCGCTGGGCCATGTCACCGATACCGACTGGGCCAAGGTGCTCGACATCAACGTCACCGCGAACTGGCGACTGATCAAGTCGCTTGATCCGGCCCTGCGGGCTTCGGATGCCGGCCGGGTGATGCTGATGACCTCGGGTGCCGCCCATAAATGCACGGCCTATTGGGGGCCCTATTCGATTTCGAAGGCCGCCGTCGAGGCGCTCGCCCGGACCTATGCGGCCGAGACGGCAACCACCCCGGTCAAGGTCATGCTGGTGAACCCCGGCCCGCTGCGCACCCGGATGCGCGCCGAGGCGATGCCGGGCGAAGACCCGCTGACGCTGAAGACGCCCGATGATCTGGCGCCGTATCTCGTCGAGATGGCCTCACCCCAATGGGCCGAAAGCGGCAAGATCTTCGACTTCCCGCAAGGCCAGGTGCTGACGCCGCGCTCGCCGGCCTGAACGGCTGTCCAGCAGCGGCAGCGATCTGCTCGCCTGTTCTGTGGTGGTGCCGTCAGCAAGCGCGGAATTCTGCCCGGCGCCACTATCCTCGATATTCGCAAGCGTAGCCGTCGGCGTTAGCCGACGACCCGCATCGTCTCAACCCTTGCGCTGCTTGTCGTAAGGGTTTTCGCCGCCACGCCGGAGCAGGCGGATCGGCGTCCCCGGCAGCTCGAACGCTTCGCGGAGATTGTTCACCAGATACCGGGTGTAGGATATCGGCAGGTGGTCGAGCTGGTTTCCGAACAGAGCGAAGGTCGGCGGACGAGCCTTGGCCTGCGTCATGTAGCGGATCTTGATCCGGCGGCCGGCCACGGCTGGTGGCGGATGGGCGGAGAGGACGCCGTCGAGCCAGCGATTGATGCGGGCTGTGGAGACGCGCCGGTTCCAGACGTCATAGGCTGAGAACACGGCCTGCATCAGCCGGTCGATACCCTCGCCCGCCAGACCGGACAACGGAATGATCGGCACGCCACGCACCTGCGCCAGCACATGGTTGGCCTTCTCCTTGAGCTCGGCCAGCAGGCCCTGCTTGTCGGCGACGAGATCCCATTTGTTCAGGCCGATGACGACCGAACGCCCCTCGCGCTCGGTCAGATCGACGAGCGTCAGATCCTGCTTCTCGAAAGGGATCGTGGCGTCGAGCAGCACGACCACCACCTCGGCGAAGCGGATCGCGCGCAGCGAATCGGCAACCGAGAGCTTCTCCAGCTTTTCCTCGATGCGGGCGCGCTTGCGCATGCCGGCCGTGTCGAACAGCTTGACCTTGCGGGTCCGCCATTCCCAGTCGACCGAAATCGTGTCGCGGGTGATGCCGGCCTCGGGTCCGACGAGCAGGCGATCCTCGCCGATCATCTGGTTCACAAGGGTCGACTTGCCGGCGTTCGGGCGACCGATGATGGTGACGCGCAGCGGCTTGTCGGGATCGGCGTCCTCATCCTCATCGGCTCCGGAGACGTCTTCCCAGAGGGGAAACTCTTCCTCTTCGGGTTCGTCGTCGATGAAGGGCGCGAGCGCCTCCAGCAGGTCGGAGGTCCCTTCACCATGTTCTGCCGAGAACGGCACGGGATCGCCAAGGCCGAGCGAATAGGCTTCGATGATGCCGTCCGCGCCCTTGCGACCCTCGGACTTGTTGGCGAGCAGGATCACCGGCTTGCCGGAACGCCGCACCAGATCCGCGAAGGGCTGATCCATCGGGGTGATGCCGAGGCGCGCGTCGATCATGAACAGGACGACATCGGCCTGCGCGATCGCGGTTTCGGTCTGCGCCCGCATCCGCCCCAGCAGCGAATCCTTGTCGGCTTCTTCCAGCCCGGCCGTATCGATCACCTTGAAGCGCAGATGGCCGAGCGAAGCGTCGCCTTCGCGACGATCACGGGTGACGCCGGGCCGGTCGTCGACCAGCGCAAGCTTCTTGCCGACGAGCCGGTTGAACAGGGTCGACTTGCCGACATTGGGGCGCCCGATCAGGGCGACGATTGCTGTCATCGAATTTAGTTCTTTACCTCGACCGGACCACCGCGAACGAGCGCGAGATAAAGCTCGGCGCGCTGGCGCTCGGCCGCCGAAGTCGCGGGGTCGGTCACAATAGCGTCGAACCAGCGGCCTGCTGCTTCGAAATGATTGGCTTTGAGCGCCGAGACACCCAGGAACTCCCGAGCGGTATGGCGCCAGGCTCCCTGCGGCGCCGCCAGTGGCTCCAGCGTCGTCTTCAACTCGTCATAGGGTACGAGGTCGACACGCAGGATGCTGGCACGCAGCCGCGCGAGATCGCGATAGACCGGCCCCACCGCGCCGTCATTGGCGATGGTATCGAAGGCGGCGGCGCCGGCGGCCGGATCGGTCTTCGCGGTCTCGGAGGCTAGGCGGAAGCGGGCGATCTCGCGATAGCCGGCAGGCGCGTTGGCCGCGAGCTCCTTGAGCATGGTGTCAGCCTGCGCGCTGTCGCCGTCCCTGGAGGATTTCAGTGCGGCCTCGAGCCGGGCACCGAGGGCAGCGGCAGCTTGATTCTGGCGGTGCTGCCAGAACTGCCAACCCGCCACCGCGACGACGGCCAGTACGGCCAGCATCGTGACGACCCAGCCATATTTCTTCCAAAGCTCCGCCGCCTTGTCGCGACGAACCTCTTCCTCGATCTCACGAAAAATATCGGCCATATGACAATCAAAATCCCTGTTGGGAGCGCGGTAGCATTTTCATGCCGCAATGGCGAGCCGGAACGGGGCTCAGGCCTCCGGCTTCTGCGCCCTGAACAGAAGACTGCCATCGCCATAGCTGTAGAAGCGATATCCGTCCGCGATGGCGTGGTCGTAAGCCCGCCTCATCACATCGAGCCCGCAAAACGCCGAAACGAGCATGAACAGCGTCGAGCGCGGCAGATGGAAATTGGTCATCAGCGCATCCACGGCTCGAAATTGGTAGCCCGGCGTGATGAAGATCGCGGTATCGCCTGCGAAGGGCCGGATCGCGCCATCTTCGCCGGCAGCGCTTTCCAGCAGGCGCAGAGAGGTCGTGCCAGCGGCCACGATACGCCCGCCCCGCGACTTCACGGCATTCAGCGCATCAGCCGTCTCGGCCGAGACCACGCCCCATTCGGCATGCATGCGGTGCGCGTCCGTATCCTCCGCCTTGACCGGCAAAAACGTCCCGGCGCCGACATGCAGCGTGACGAAATGGCGCGACACGCCGCGTGCTTCCAAGGCCGCGAACAGCTCTGGCGTGAAATGTAGGCCCGCTGTGGGGGCTGCAACCGCGCCGTCATGCCGTGCATAGGCGGTTTGATAATCGGCGGCGTCAGTGGCATCAGCCGGGCGCTTGCCAGCGATATAGGGCGGCAATGGCAGCTCGCCCAGCCGCGCGATCGCTTCGTCCAGATAGGCGCCGGTGAGGTTGAACCGCAGCTCGACCTCGCCGCCCTCGCCTTTCGCCACGATCTCGGCCTGCAGACGCGCCAGCTCGCAGGCGTTGCTGGTGCCTTCCCTATCGAAGACGAGCGTTTCCCCGAGCGCAACCTTCTTGGCCGGCCGCGCAAAGGCGAGCCAACTCTCGGCCGACTCGCGCTTGTGCAGCATGATTTCGATGCGGGCCGAATCCTCCCCGCGCCAGCGCCGGCCGCGCAGCCGCGAGGGGATGACCTTGGTATCGTTCAGCACCAGCGCATCGCCGGGCTGCAGCAGCGAAGGCAGATCGCGAACGATCATGTCCGCGAGGGCTTCCGTCGCATCGGGCCGCACGACAAGCAGGCGCGCAACGTCCCGCGGGCTGACCGGCCGCAGCGCGATACGCTCTTCGGGCAGCTCGAAATCGAAGAGGTCGACGTTCATCGGTCCAAATCTGCCTTCAAACGAAAAGAGCCCTCATTGCGGTGGTGGCGCGGATACCGCGCCACCATCCGCAACGAGGGCTCGATGGAAAGCGAGGCGATCAGGCCGCGTCGGCCATCACCTTCATCGACACGATGGAGTCGGGATCACGCACCGGCTCGCCGCGCTTGATGCGGTCGACATTCTCCATACCTTCCACGACCTGACCCCAGACGGTGTACTGCTTGTCGAGGAAGCTGGCGTTCTCGAAGACAATGAAGAACTGGCTGTTCGCCGAGTTCGGGTTCTGCGAGCGGGCCATCGAGCAGATGCCGCGCACATGCGGCTCGGCGTTGAACTCCTGCTGAAGATCGGGATGCTTCGAGCCACCGGTGCCGGTGCCATGCGGGCAGCCAACCTGCGCCATGAAGCCGTCGATGACGCGGTGGAAGACGATGCCGTCATAGAAGCCCTCGCGCGCGAGCTGCTTGATACGCTCGACATGCTTCGGAGCCAGGTCGGGGCGCAGCTGGATTACCACCTTGCCCTTGGTGGTTTCCATGACGATGGTGTTTTCGGGATCGAGCGACATCAGCTCTGCCTTTCGTTGGGCGGCACGCGGCCGTGGAAGCGTAGGGTGAAGGGTCGCCCCGCGATACTCGCTCCGAGGTCCTTCGACAACCTCATCGGCGTGCAGCTGCGGATCGCGGCGACTGCGGAATCTGCGAAACGGCGCTGGAAATCGGCATCGCCCCGGCGGGTTTCCCAGGAAACGCGCGGCTGGCCGAACAGGCTGCCGTCGCGCCGTAGGCTGAAGCGCACGGTCGCCATCGCACCGGTCAATTCGCCCGGCAAGGGTGGCGGCGACCAGCAGCGGCGAATGGCCGGGCCGATATCGTCAAGGCGTGCGACGGTCTCGCCATCGCCCGCGGGCTGTGCGGGAGAGACAGACCCGACGAGCCCGAGTTCCCCCGCCCCCCGCCGCAGACTGCCTTGCTCGCCGAGCGGCCGCTGCTGCATGCCGGGAAGATCCGTCGAGCCGCCGAAACGCCCGCCGATGCCGGGATTGTAGCGCTGACCGCTTTGTGGCGGCAAAACCGGATTCTGCGAACCGGAAGGCGGCGGCAGGACAGGGTTCTGAGAGCCTGAAGGCGGCGGCAGGCCAAAATCATGCGTCTCCTGCGCTCCGGCAGGCGATGCCGCGAGCAGGAGGAACAGGCAAATCCCGGCCCGGACGCTCATGCCGGCGGCCTTATTTGGCGTCCGCCTGCATGCGCATGGAGATGATCTTGTCCGGGTTCGTCACCTGGCCGCTGCCCTGCGCGCCCTTCTTGATCTTCCGCACGGCGTCCATGCCCGAAACCACGTCGCCGAACAGCGTGTATTCACCGGTCAGCGAACCGCAGCCCTCGTAGCAGATGAAGAACTGCGAATTCGCCGAGTTAGGCGAGGACGAGCGGGCCATGCCGACGGAGCCGGCCTTGAACGGCGTCGGCCCGAATTCAGCGGGAATGTTCGGCAGGTCGGAACCGCCGGTGCCGGTGCCGGTCGGATCGCCCGTCTGCGCCATGAAGCCGTCGATGACACGGTGAAACACGATGCCGTCATAAAAGCCACGCTTCACCAACGCCTTGATCTGGGCGACATGCTTCGGCGCAAGATCCGGGCGGAGATGAATCGTCACCGGGCCGTCCTTGGTCGTGAGCACGACAGTGTTGTCCGGATCGGCCTTCGGCGCCTGCGCCTGGACGATTCCGACCGAAACCAGCAGGGCGAGAGCGGCAAGCGAGCTGCGCAGCATGAAAATCTCCATAGCCGCTCGAAAGGCGCGGCAGTGCCGTTCGGATAGCGGCAAGCTTTGACGGGAACAAGGCGACAAAGCGCAGGCCCACGCTCTTGTTGCACTGCACAAGTGCAGCCTAGGATATATTTGCAAAAAGTTGAGGCTGGACCTGCTCAAACTGGTGACAGCATCGTCACAATCGGTTATTCGTTTTCGCGCTGGGCACGCTTTGTTAAGGCAAGGCGCCGCGGACCAGGTCTCGGGAGGAAGAAACGCACCGCCGTATACGAGCCTTACGCATAAGACGTGTGCCGATACTGTGGATAAAAGCGGACTGAAGCAGGCAAGGCGCGAGCCTTGCCTTTTCTTTTGGTCGGTCGGCCGATTGCGGCCACCGGATCAGAAATCGAAGTTCGACCAGCCGTACCAAACGAACGCGAAGATCACCGCTGCGATCGCCGACGTGATCGCGGCCTTTCGAAGAAGCCCCGGAAGAACCGGCGCGCCCGGCTCGGTCCCCTCGACGATGTCGCCGGCCTCCTGCTGACTGCGGATGCCAAACGGCAGCACGGCGAAAAGAACCGTCCACCAGATCACGAAGTAGACTGCAAGCGCGCTGGCGATGTTCATCTTGCCTCCCCCGCGAGCGCGATGCAGGCAAAGGCAACCCGCGCCTGCGTCGGCACGCCGAAACGCGCGGTATGGCGTGCCGGCAATCCACCCGGAAAATGCTTCACATATTCGGCGTTGCAGGCGTCGTAATCGGACGGATCGGTGATCAGCATCGTCATCTGCACGACGCGATCGAGCGAGGAGCCGGCATGGGCAAGGATCTCGGCGACCCGGCCGAGCGCATGGCGAACCTCCTCGCCAGCCGAGTCACCGCGATGAATGCCCCGCGCGGGATCGTGCGGCGCCGACTGCCCCGACACGAAGACGAGCCCGCCGGCAGCGGTGGCAGCGCTGAAGGGGCGCGTCGAGCCGGCCTCCGGCTCTCCGAAAAAGGCGATCTGCGACATCCGCTCAGGCCTGCTCCAGCTCGACCAGCGTGCCGAGGAAATCCTTAGGGTGCAGGAACAGCACCGGCTTGCCATGGGCGCCGATACGCGGCTCCCCCGACCCGAGAACGCGGGCACCCTGCTCTTTCAGCCGGTCCCGCGCTGCCAGAATATCCTCGACCTCGTAGCAGATGTGGTGGATCCCGCCATCGGGATTGCGCTCCAGGAACTTGGCAATTGGAGAATCCAGCCCCATCGGCTCCAGCAGCTCGATCTTGGTGTTCGGAAGTTCGACGAAGACGACGGTGACGCCGTGCTCCTCTTGCGGCGAAGGCTGCGAGACTCGCGCACCAAGCGTATGCCGGTAGAGTGCTGTGGCCGCCGTGAGATCCTTCACCGCGATGGCGACGTGGTTCAGTCGTCCGATCATGATCATTCTCCCAAGGCGGCAGTCAGGCGCCGTCGAGCCCTAGACCTCGACGATCAACGCTTGCACCATCGGCTTCTTGCCCCATTCCTCGTTGACCGCGCTGCGGACACCGCGCTCCAGCGCGTTGCGCAAGGCTTCGGGATCGCGGCGGCGCGCCCGAGGGATGCCGTCGAGCAATTTGTCCACGGTATCGGCGACATATTCGTCGAAATCGGTGCCGTCACGGGTGCGAGGCGGCAAGCCGACCACCGCGATCTCCGGCTCTCCAGCGATGCCGCCCTTGTCGTCAACCGCGACCGCAACCGAGATGACACCGGCAAAGGAGAGCCGACGGCGCTCCTGCAAGGTCTTTTCCTGGCCGTTCACGAGCAGCATGCCGTCCTGATACAGACGTCCATGCTGAACCTGGTCGACCTTGCGCGCGCCCTCGGCCGCGATGAGGACCACATCGCCGTTCCCCGCACGGACGACATGCTTCACGCCGAGCCCGCGCGCGAAACGCTCATGCTCCGCCAGATGCAGATCCTCGCCATGGGCGGGAATCGCGATCTGCGGCTTCAGCCAGCCATAGAGCCGAGCCATCTCCTCGCGGCGTGGGTGCCCCGAGACGTGGACGAGATGCGTCCGGTCCGTGATGATCTCGATCTTGTCGCGGGCCAACGCATTGAGGATATTGCCGACCGCCTTCTCATTCCCGGGGATGGTTCGCGAGGAGAAGATCACACGGTCGCCCGCCGACAGCGCGATTTCTGGATGGTCGTCGGCCGCGATCCGCGAAAGCGCGGCGCGCGGCTCGCCCTGGCTTCCCGTCAGCAGCGCGACGACCTTGTCGCGAGGCAGATAGCCATAAGCATCCATCGAGCGGAAACTGGGAATGCCGTCGAGATATCCGCATTCGCGCGCGACATCGATGACGCGGTCCATCGCACGGCCGACGACGACGACTTCACGATCGTTGGCCATAGCAGCCTCCGCGACGGCGCGCAGACGCGCGACATTGGAGGCGAAGGTGGTGACGGCGACCCGGGCAGGCGCCGTCTCGACCAGCTCCTTGAGCTTGGCTGCGACTTCGGCCTCACTCGGGCTGATGCCGTCGCGCATGACGTTGGTCGAATCGCAGATCAGCGCGAGCACGCCTTCTTCGCCGAGCTCGCGCAGGCGCTTCTCGTCGGTCGGCAGGCCGACACCGGGCATCGCGTCGATCTTCCAGTCGCCGCTGTGCACGACGAGGCCCGCCGACGTGCGGATCGCCAGCGCATTCGATTCGGGGATCGAGTGGGCGACCGGCACGAACTCGATCTCGAAGGGCCCGAGCGTGATGCGCCCGCCCTGCGGCACGATGTTCATCTCGACCTTGGGGGCGCCGGGCTCGGACAAACGGCGCGTTGCCAGCAGGCCGGCGGCAAAGCGCGTGCAGTAGACCGGCGCGCGCAGGCTCGGCCACAAGGCGGCGAGCGCGCCGATATGGTCCTCATGGGCATGCGTGATGACGATGCCGAGGAGGTTCGCCCTATCCTCGATGATGTAACGCAGATCGGGCAGGACGATATCGACGCCCGGAGCCTCTGGCCCGGCAAAGGACAGCCCGCAATCGACCAAAATCCATTTCCGCCGCCCCTCCGGTCCAAAGCCGTAGAGAGCGGCGTTCATGCCGATCTCGCCGAGGCCGCCAAGAGGAACGAAAACGAGTTGGTCGGTGGAACGGGTCACGGAATGTCCTTAAGGGGCGGCAGGCCGCGCAGCCCTAACACGATGGGCGGCGCGTCTCCAGAGCGGTCGAACCATCCTTCACCCGCCATGTCTATCGTCACTGCGGGAAGCCGAGCGACGGAGCAATGCAGAGGACCGGGCTGTGGGTCGAGCCTATCCTCTGGATTGTTTCGCCTCGCTTGCGATGGTGGGGTCAGGCCGGCGTGCCCGAACCGAAGAACAGGTCGCCTGCATCGATCAGTCGTCGACCGGCTTGTGTCTCCAGTTCCAGCCTCCCGGTGGGGTCGATACCGGCAAAGCGTCCGGTGAGCGGGCCGTCCGGCAGGCGGATGGTGATCGCCTCCCCGAGAAAGGCCGCCCGCTCCAGCCAGGCGGCGCGCGTCGGGCCGAAGCCGCCGGGCTGCGACCAAGTGGTGAAGCGTTGCGCCCAGAAATCGCTCAGGGCCGCGAGGAGCGCCTCGACGCTGGCGCTGGGCTCCGCCGCTTTCAGGAAGGTCGCCGGATAGGGCGTGTCCGACGGGCAGGAGGCAATGTTGACGCCGCAGCCCAGAATGACGTCGAAACGCCCTGCCCCGCTCTCGGCCTCGAGCAGCAGCCCGGAGGTCTTGGCGCCGTCAAGCAGCAGATCGTTCGGCCATTTCAGCTTCAGCCGGTCTGACGCGGCGCCGAGCAGCTTTGCCGCCGCATCGTGCAAGGCCAGCCCGGCGACGAAGCCAAGCTGCGGCGCGAGCGCCGGCTCGCAGGGCGAGGTCATCAGCAGGCTGACGTAGAGATTGCCCGGGGGCGAGCCCCATTGGCGCCCATGCCGACCGCGTCCGGAATTCTGGCTGCGGGCGACGATCCAGAGCTTTCCGGGCTCGCCCTGATGAAGCGCACGACGCGCCTCCTCCATCGTCGAGCCGACATCGTCGCGGATGATCAGCCGGTAGCCAGCGGCGCGGGCGGCTTCACCGAGCATACGAACTTACCGTCATTGCGGGGAGCGAAGCGACGAAGCAATCCAGGAGCGTCAGCGCGCTACGTCCTTCTGGATTGCTTCGCTGCGCTCGCAATGACGGCGCGCATCAAAACAGCGATTTCGCTGCCGCGGCAGCCGAGTCGAACAGCGGCGCGGGCACGAAGGACAGCACCAGCACGAACAGTGCCGAGACCAGCAGCACGGTCCGCACGCCAAGGTCCGCGCGCTCGAAGGCGGGCTTCGGCTCGTCGAAATACATCACCTTGACGAGGCGCAGATAATAATAGGCGCCGACGACGCTGGTTAGCACGCCGATGACGGCCAGCACGTAGAGCTTTGCATTGATCGCGGCGAGGAAGACGTACCACTTCGCCCAAAAGCCGGCGAGCGGCGGGATGCCGGCGAGCGAAAACATCATCATCGCCATGGCGAACGCCATCCAGCCATTCGTGCGCGACAATCCGGAGAGCTCCGAGATGTCTTCGACCAGCTTGCCGTCGCGCCGCATCATCAGCACGCAGGCGAAGGCGGCGAGCGTTGTGGCAAGATAGATCGCCATATAGGTCATCACGCCCTGGATGCCGTCGGCGGTGCCGGCCGCGAGCCCGATCAGGGCATAGCCCATATTGGCGATCGAGGAGTAGGCGAGCAGGCGCTTGATGTTGGTCTGGCCGATCGCGGCAAAAGCGCCGAGCGCCATCGAGGCGATCGAGATGAAGACGATGATCTGCCGCCAGTCGCCGATCGCGCCGGGAAAGGCGCCGACGAAGACGCGCACGACCATCGCCATCGCCGCCATCTTGGGCGCCGAGGCGAAGAAGGCCGCCACCGGGGTCGGCGCGCCTTCATAGACGTCAGGCGTCCACATGTGGAACGGCACGGCCGAGATCTTGAAGGCGACGCCGGCGGCGATGAAGACGATGCCGAAGATCAGGCCCAAGCCCGCATGACCGCCCGCCGTCGCCGCGGCGATGCCGGGGAAGGTCACGGTGCCGGTAAAGCCGTAGACCAGCGAGGCGCCGTAAAGCAGCATGCCGGAGGAGAGCGCTCCGAGGACGAAGTATTTCAGGCCCGCCTCGGTGGACTTGGCATTGTCGCGGTCGAAGGCCGCAACGACATACAGCGCCAGCGACTGCAATTCGAGCCCCACATAAAGGCTGATGAGATCGTTGGCCGAGATCATCATCATCATGCCGATGGTCGCCAGCACGACGAGGATCGGAAACTCGAAGCGCATGATGCCGTCGCGCCGCAGGGTGCCGCCCGCGAGCAGGATCGACGCGCCCGCGCCCAGCAGCGTCAGCACCTTCATGAAACGAGAGAACCCGTCGGCGATAAAGCCGTCATTGAAGGTCAGCAGCCGCCCTTGCCCGGACACGACCAGAACCAGCGCGACAGCCAGAAGCACCAGCGCCACGCCTTCCAGCAGCCGCGACGAGCGCTCGCCCTGGATGGCGCCGACCAGCACCATGGTGATGGCGCCGAGCGCCAGGACGATTTCCGGAAGGGCCGGACCGAGGGCGGGCAGAGCCATGTCGAGACCTTACTGGGCGATGGCAAGCGCGGTCTTGGAGACGGCGATCGCGGCCTGATAGTTCTTGAGAAGCATTTCCGTCGGCGCCGCGAAGGCGTCGAGTATGGTGTGCGGCTGGACGCCATACCAGATTGTCAGAACGACAAGCGGGACGAGGATCGCGATCTCGCGGCCGTTCAAATCCTTGATGTCCTTGAGCTCGGGCTTGACCAGCTCGCCGAACACGACCCGGCGGTAAAGCCAGAGCGCGTAGCAGGCCGAGAGGATCACGCCCGATGTGGCGATGAAGGCGACCCACGGGTTGGCGCGGAAGGCGCCGAGCAGCGTCAGGAACTCACCCACAAACCCGGCCGTGCCTGGGAGCCCGACATTGGCCATCGTGAAGACCATGAAGATCACCGCATAGACCGGCATCCGATTCACCAGCCCGCCATAGGCCGCGATCTCGCGGGTGTGCATCCGGTCGTAGATTACGCCGACGCAAAGGAAGAGCGCGCCTGAAACCAGGCCGTGGCTCATCATCTGGTACATCGCGCCCTGCACGCCCTGCGGCGTCAGCGTAAACAGCCCCATCGTGACGAAGCCCATATGCGCCACCGACGAATAGGCGATCAGCTTCTTGATGTCCTCCTGCATCATCGCCACCAGCGAAGTGTAGACGATGGCGATCACGGAAAGCGCGAAGACAAGCGGCGCGAAATAATGCGACGCCTCCGGGAACATCGGGATCGAGAAGCGGATGAAGCCGTAGCCGCCCATCTTCAGCAGGATCGCCGCCAGGACGACCGAGCCGGCCGTCGGCGCCTCGACGTGAGCGTCCGGCAGCCAGGTATGCACCGGCCACATCGGCATCTTAACCGCAAAGGAGGCGAAGAAGGCGAGCCACAGCCATTTCTGCATGCCAGACGGGAATGTATGCGCCAGCAGCGACGGAATGTCGGTGGTGCCCGCGTTCCAGTACATCGCCATGATGCCGAGCAGCATCAGAACCGATCCCAGCAGGGTGTAGAGGAAGAACTTGTACGAGGCGTAGACCCGGCGCTTGCCGCCCCAGATGCCGATGATCAGGAACATCGGGATCAGGCCTGCCTCGAAGAACAGGTAGAACAGCACAAGGTCGAGCGAGGCGAAGACGCCGATCATCAGCGCCTCGAGCACGAGGAAGGCGACCATGTATTCCGGCACGCGCTTCTGGACCGATGTCCAGGACGCGCCGATGCAGAACGGCATCAGGAACGCCGTCAGCACGATGAACGGAAAGGAGAAGCCGTCGACACCGAGCTTGAAGCGGATCGCGTCCGATATCCAGGCATGGCTCTCGACGAGCTGGAAGCCGGGGTCGTTGGAGTTGAACCGATACCAGGCCACGCAGGCGAGGACGAAGGTCAGAACCGTCGTCGCCAGAGCAACCCAGCGGGCGTTCGACGCGACCGCCGCTTCATCACCGCGCTGGGCGAGAATGAACGCGGCGCCGACCAGCGGCAGGATCAAAAGACCGGTGAGGATACCGAAGCCGAACATCATCTCACCCGCGAGCCACGAGATACCAGGTCACGAGCCCAGCGACGCCGACCAGCATGGCGAAGGCATAGTGATAGAGATAGCCGGTCTGCAGGCGCACGACGCGGTTGGTGACGTCGACCACGCGGGCCGAGACACCATCGGGACCGAAGCCGTCGATGACGAACCCGTCTCCCTTTTTCCAGAGAAAGCGGCCGAGCCACTTCGTCGGACGAACGAACAGGAAGTCGTAGATCTCGTCGAAATACCACTTGTTGAGCAGAAACTGGTAGAGCGCCGGGTTCGCCGCGGCGAGCTTGGCCGGGATTTCCGGGCTGCGGACATACATCAGCCAAGCCAGCGCGAAGCCGAGCAGCATCGCCACGAAGGGCGAGAGTGCGACCCATTCCGGCACTTCATGCATCTCGTGCAGGATGTGGTTGTCCTTGCCCATGAACAGCGCCGACTTCCAGAAATGCTCGAAGTCGTGGCCGATGAAGTATTCCTTGAAGGCGTAGCCAGCCGCGATCGCGCCGAGAGACAGCACGGCAAGCGGAACAAGCATGACCCACGGACTCTCATGCGGCGTATGATCGTGGCCGTGATCGTCGTGCACGCCGGGGCCGTCCTCATGCGCCGGCGGGTCGCTGATCGGGTGCCCGGCGTCGCCATGGGTCGCGTGGGCATGATCGTGGTGACCGTGAGCGGCATGCGCGTGTGCATCATGACCCTGGCCCCAACGCGGCTTGCCCTCGAAGGTCATGAAGTAGAGGCGCCAGGAATAGAACGAAGTCATGCAGGCTGCGACGACCAGCAGCACGAAGGCATAGGAGCTGGCAAAGCCACCAGTCCCGACCGAGGCATAGGCGCTCTCGATGATCGCGTCCTTGGAGAAGTAGCCGGCGAAACCGGGGAAGCCGGTCAGCGCCAGCGTGCCGACCGTCATGGCGGCCGCCGTCAGGGGGATATGCTTGCGCAGGCCACCCATGTTCCGCATGTCCTGCTCGTGGTGCATCGCATGGATGACGGAGCCGGCGCCCAGAAACAGCAGCGCCTTGAAGAAGGCGTGGGTGAACAGGTGGAAGATGCCGGCGCCGTAATTGCCGACGCCAAGCGCAACGAACATGTAGCCGAGCTGCGAGCAGGTCGAATAGGCGATGACGCGCTTGATGTCGTTCTGTACGAGGCCGACCGTCGCCGCGAAGAAGGCGGTGGTGGCGCCGATGACGACGACGACCGTGAGCGCGACCGGGGCGTATTCGAAGATCGGCGAGAGCCGGGCCAGCATGAAGACGCCGGCGGTGACCATCGTCGCCGCATGGATCAGCGCCGAAACCGGGGTCGGGCCTTCCATCGCATCCGGCAGCCAGGTGTGCAGCAGGAATTGCGCCGATTTGCCCATCGCGCCCATGAAGAGCAGCAGGCAGGTGATCGTCAGCGCGTTCCAGTCGTAGCCGAGGAAGTGGAAGGGCTTACCGACAAGGCCCGCGATGTTCGGGAAGATCGAGTCGAAGGCCACAGAGCCGGTCAGAACGAAGACCAGAAAGATGCCGAGCGAAAAGCCGAAATCGCCGACGCGGTTGACGATGAACGCCTTCATCGCAGCCGCGCAGGCCGAGGGCTTCTGATACCAGAAGCCGATTAGCAGGTAGGACGCCAGGCCCACGCCTTCCCAGCCGAAGAACATCTGGACGAGGTTGTCCGACGTCACCAGCATCAGCATCGCGAAGGTGAAGAGCGAGAGATATGCGAAGAAGCGCGGGCGATGCGGATCCTCGTTCATGTACCCGATCGAGTACAGGTGCACGAGGCTGGAGACCGTATTGACCACGACCAGCATCACCACGGTCAGCGTATCGACGCGGAACGCCCAGTCGACCTGCAATTCGCCGGACGAAATCCAGCTCGCGATCTGAATGCGGGTGGTGCCATGGCCGAACCCGACCTGGAAAAAGGCGACCCATGACAGGACCGCCGACACCACCAGGAGCGAGGTGGTAAGGATTTCGGAACCGCGCGCGCCGATCAGTCGGCCGAAGAGGCCGGCGATCAGGAAGCCGATCAGGGGGAGGAAGACGATCGCGTGATACATGGTCGCTAGGTCCAGGCGCGAGACGCGCTCAGCCTTTCATCATGTTGATGTCTTCCACCGCGATCGAGCCGCGGTTGCGGAAGTAGACGACGAGAATGGCGAGCCCGATCGCGGCCTCGGCCGCCGCCACCGTGAGCACGAGCAAGGCGAAGACCTGGCCGACGATGTCGTTCAGGAAGCTCGAGAAGGCGACGAAGTTGATATTGACCGCCAGCAGGATGAGCTCGACCGACATCAGGATGACGATGACGTTCTTGCGGTTGATGAAGATGCCGAGCACCCCAAGCGTGAACAGGATCGCGCTGACGGAAAGATAGTGGCCGAGACCGATCATCATGCCATCTCCTCGGGAACGCCAGCGCGTGTAGGCACCTGCTTCACGTCCATCGCCATCGTCTTGGTGCGGGCGTTCTGCACCGGGATGCTCTGGCGCTTGATGCCGACCCGCTCGCGCAGTGTCAGCACGATGGCGCCGATCATCGCGACCAGCAGCACCAGGCCCGCCGCCTGGAAGTAGTAGACATACTGCGTGTAAATCACGCGCCCGAGCGCCTCGGTATTGGTGATCCCGGCCGGGATCGCCGAGATCGGGGCCTTGACCACCTGCGGGTCGATGACCCAGGCGCCAACGACCATCAGGAGCTCGACGGCGAAGATGAAGCCGATCAGCGCGCCGATCGGCAGGTAATTCAGGAAGCCTTGGCGGAACTCGGCGAAGTCGACATCGAGCATCATCACCACGAAAAGGAAGAGCACCGCGACCGCGCCGACATAGACGACGACGAGCAGCATCGCGAGGAACTCGGCCCCCAGCAGCATGAACAGCCCCGCCGCGTTGACGAACGCCAGGATCAGGAACAGCACCGAGTGCACAGGATTGCGCGAGGTCACCACCATGAAGGCGGATCCCACGGTGATGCCTGCAAAGATGTAGAAGAAAGCCGCTGCGGCATTCATCTCGGCCAGCCCTTCCCGCCCCTTCCGGCGCGGTCCTTACGTGTTTCATGCACCGGGACTCAAAAGGACCCGGTGCCGTTGGAGCGTCTATAATCAGGCCCGCCGGACGGGACAACCACGCGGCGGGTCTGGCCTCATTCTAGCGGCGTCATTCTCAGGCGGAGCGGAGCGCAGACCCGAGTATCTCTGGCAGAACGAGGCGCTGGAGCCCCTTCCTGCATGAGATGCTCGGGGCACACCCGAGCATGACGGCAGTTCACCTCACCGGTACGGCGAATCCATCGCGATGTTGCGCGCAATTTCGCGTTCCCAGCGCGCGCCGTTTGCGAGCAGCTTGTCCTTGTCGTAGAACAGCTCCTCGCGGGTTTCGGTCGCGAATTCGAAGTTCGGCCCCTCGACGATGGCATCGACCGGGCAGGCTTCCTGACAGAAGCCGCAATAGATGCATTTCGTCATGTCGATGTCGTAACGCGTCGTGCGGCGTGTGCCGTCGTTGCGGCGCGGGCCGGCCTCGATCGTAATGGCTTGGGCCGGGCAGATCGCCTCGCAGAGCTTGCAGGCGATGCAGCGTTCCTCGCCGTTCGGATAGCGGCGCAGCGCGTGCTCGCCACGGAAACGCGGCGAGAGCTGGCCCTTCTCGAACGGGTAGTTCAGCGTCGCCTTGGGCTTGAAGAAATAGCGCATCGAGAGCCCGATGGCCCCGACGAACTCCTTCAGCAGCAGTCCCCTTGCGGCTTGCGCGAGTGACATCGCCTACGTCCTTTACATCCTCAACCGGACACCGCCCGGCCGATCGCGAAACCCAGGATCGGCATCAGGCCGATCGTGATCGTCATCAGCGCCCACCGCAAAATGCGGATGCGGCGCTCGTAATCGTCTTTCTCGGCCGGCGTCACCGAGCGATCCGTGCGCCGCAGCGCCCCAGTCACCACCGTCGACATCAGCCGGTATTCCAGCAGGCCAAGCCCGAAGCCGATCAGGGCACCGAGCAGGCCGAACCAACTCACCCCGCCACCGGGCCCCAGCCCGTCAGCTGCAACACCAGTGCCACGATCACCACGCAGGCCAGCGAGAGCGGCAGGAAGACCTTCCAGCCCAGGCGCATCAACTGGTCGTAGCGGTAGCGCGGCACGAAGGCCTTCACCAGCGCGAACATGAAGAACACGAAGCACACCTTGAGCGCGAACCAGAACACGCCCGGCAGCCAGGTGAACGGCGGCAGCGCCACCGGCGGCGCCCAACCCCCGAGAAACAGGATCACCGTGAGCGAGCACATGGTCATGATCGCCACGTATTCGCCGAGCATGAACAGCAGATACGGCGTCGAGGAATACTCGACCATGAAGCCCGCCACGAGCTCCGATTCCGCCTCGGCCAGATCGAAGGGCGGTCGGTTCGTCTCGGCCAACGCCGAGATGAAAAAGACGATGAACATCGGGAAGAGCGGGATGAAATACCAGTTCAGGATCGAGAGCCACGGCACGCCGAGCGCATGCGCCAGCCCCCGATTCTGCTGCGCCTCGACCACCGCCGACAGGTTCAGCGACCCGACGCAGAGCAGCACGGTGACGATGACGAAGCCGATCGAGACCTCGTAGGACACCATCTGCGCCGCCGAACGCAGAGCGCTCATGAAGGGGTATTTCGAATTCGAGGCCCAGCCGGCCATGATGATGCCGTAGACGCCGAGCGACGAGATCGCGAGAATATAGAGCACGCCGACATTGATGTCGGCGATCGCCCAGCCTTCCGCCACCGGGATGACCGCCCAGGCGCCAAGCGCCAGCAGGCAGGACACGAAAGGCGCCAGCAGGAACAGGCCCTTATTGGCGCCCGACGGAATGATCGGCTCTTTCAGAGCGAATTTGATCAGATCCGCGAAGCTCTGGAACAGGCCGAAAGGCCCGACCACGTTCGGGCCGCGACGAAGCTGCACCGCTGCCCAGACCTTGCGGTCAGCCAGCAGGATGTAGGCGATGAAAACCAGCAGGCAGACCAGCAGCAGCAGGCTCTTGCCGAGCACGATCGCGATAGCGAGGACGATGTCCCAGTTCATGGCCGCTTACTCCGCCGCCTGCCGCATCCGGCCGGAGGCCAGAGCCGAGCATTCCGCCATGACGGCCGAGGCCCGCGCGATCGGGTTGGTCTGATAGAAATCCGTGACCGGCGAGACGAAGCCCGCCTTGTCGATCATGCCGCCAAGCCCGGCAAGATCGCCGAGGCCGGCCGCGTCGTTAACCGGCAGTCGATCGAGCGCGGCGAAATGCGGATGCGCCTCATAAAGCGCCTTGCGCAGCCCCGCCAGCGAATCGAACGGCAGCGTCTGGCCCAGCACGGCCGAAAGCGCCCGCAGGATCGCCCAATCCTCGCGGGCGTCGCCCGGCGGGAACGTGGCGCGGTCACCCATCTGAACCCGGCCTTCGGTGTTCACATAGGTGCCGGACTTCTCGGTATAGGCTGCGCCGGGCAAGATCACGTCGGCGCGATGTGCGCCCTTGTCACCATGCGTGCCCTGATAGATCACGAAGGCGCCTTCCGGCACCTCGATTTCGTCGGCGCCCAGCAGGAAGAGCACATCCAGCGCGCCCGGCTGGAGCATCGCGGCGACGTTCTTGCCGCTTTCGCCTGGCACGAAGCCCAGATCAAGCGCGCCGACGCGCGATGCAGCGGTGTGAAGCACGCCGAAGCCGTTCCAGTCCGCCGTCACCGCGCCGAGCGCCTGCGCAGCCTTGGCCGCGAGCGAGAGAATGGCCGCACCGTCGGTGCGGGCCAAAGCGCCCTGCCCGACCAGCACCATCGGCTTCCCGCCCTTGGCTTCAGCCGATTTGACGATCTCGGCCAATGTCTCCGGGCCGGCGCCAAGATAATCGTAAGCATAGGTCAGGTCGGCCTGCTCGCCGATCACCGAGACCTTGAAGTCGCCGCGCAGCCAGCGCTTGCGGATGCGTGCGTTCAGGATCGGGGCCTCGCGACGCGGATTGGCGCCGATGATCAGCAGCGAACTTGCCTCATCGATCCCCGCGATGCCGGCGTTGAGGACGTAAGAGGAGCGACCGAACTGCGGATGCAGAACACTGCCGTCCTGCCGGGCATCGAGATTGGCACTGCCGAGCGAAGCGATCAGCGCCTTGAGCGCGAACATCTCCTCCACGGCAGCGAGATCGCCGGCGATGGCGCCGATCCCATCAGGCGCTGCCGCCTTCACCTTCGCGGCAATGGCCGCGAAAGCCTCGGTCCAGCTTGCCGGACGCAGGCGGCCATCCTCGCGGATATAGGGGCGGTCGAGGCGCTGGGTCTTCAAGCCATCGGCGACGTGGCGGGTCTTGTCGGAAATCCACTCCTCGTTCACGGCCTCGTTGAGGCGGGGCAGGATGCGCATCACTTCCTTGCCGCGTGAATCGACGCGGATGGCCGAGCCGACCGCGTCCATCACGTCGATGCTCTCGGTCTTGGAGAGCTCCCAGGGCCGGGCCTTGTTTTGGTAGGGCTTCGAGGTCAGCGCGCCGACCGGGCAGAGATCGACGACGTTGCTCTGCAGCTCCGACGACATCGCGTGCTCGAGATAGGTCGTGATCTCCATGTCCTCGCCACGGCCGATCGCGCCGAGATCGGAGGCACCGGCGACCTCCGTGGTGAACCGGACGCAGCGCGTGCACTGGATGCAGCGGTTCATCGAGGTCTTGACCAGCGGGCCGATATACTTGTCCTCGACCGCGCGCTTGTTCTCGGCATAGCGCGAGGTGTCGGCGCCGAAGGCCATCGCCTGGTCCTGCAGATCGCACTCGCCGCCCTGGTCGCAGATCGGGCAGTCCAGCGGGTGGTTGATCAGGAGAAACTCCATCACCCCCTCGCGGGCCTTCTTTACCATCGGCGACTTGGTCAGCACGACCGGCAATTCGCCATTGGGGCCGGGACGCAGGTCGCGCACGCCGATGGCGCAGGAGGCCTGCGGCTTCGGCGGGCCGCCCTTCACCTCGACGAGGCACATGCGGCAATTGCCGGCGATCGACAGCCGCTCATGGAAGCAGAAGCGGGGAATCTCGGCGCCGGCGGCCTCGCAGGCCTGCAGCACGGTATATTCGGCCGGCACGTCGACCTCGATGCCGTCGATGAGGAGTTTGGTCATGATCTCACTCCGCCGCCATCAGCCGCACGGGCTCTGAGTGCGGGTTAGCGGCATAGTCGTCGATGCGCTGCTCGATCTCGTGACGGAAATGCGCGATCAGGCCCTGGATCGGCCAGGCCGCAGCATCGCCGAGCGCGCAGATCGTGTGGCCCTCGATCTGCTTGGTGACGTCGAGCAGCATGTCGATCTCGCGCTTCTGGGCGCGGCCTTCGGCCATGCGCTCCATGACGCGCCACATCCAGCCCGTGCCCTCGCGGCAGGGCGTGCACTGGCCGCAGCTTTCATGCTTGTAGAAATGGCTAATGCGGGCGATGGCACGGACGATATCGGTCGACTTGTCCATCACGATTACAGCCGCCGTGCCGAGGCCCGACTTGAGCTTCGAGAGCGAGTCGAAATCCATCGGCGTGTCGATGATCTGTTCGGCCGGAACCATGCGGACCGACGAGCCGCCGGGGATGACCGCCTTGAGGTTGTCCCAGCCGCCGCGAATGCCGCCGCAATGCTTGTCGATCAGCTCGCGGAACGTCAGGCCCATGGCCTCTTCCACGTTGCAGGGCTTGTTCACATGGCCAGACACGCAGAACAGCTTGGTACCGACATTGTTCGGCGTGCCGATGCCTGAGAACCAGGCGGCGCCGCGACGCAGGATAGTCGGCGCGACCGCAATCGACTCGACGTTGTTGACCGTCGTCGGGCAGCCATAAAGGCCCATATTGGCAGGGAAAGGCGGCTTCAGGCGCGGCATGCCCTTCTTGCCTTCGAGGCTTTCGAGAAGCGCCGTTTCCTCGCCGCAGATATAGGCCCCGGCGCCATGGTGGACGTAGAGATCGAACGGATAACCGTGGACGTTGTCCTTGCCGATCAGCTTGGCCTCATAGGCCTCGTCGACGGCGCGTTGGAGCGCCTCGCGCTCGCGAATATATTCGCCGCGAATGTAAATGTAAGCTGCATGCGCACCCATCGCGAAGGATGCGATCAGGCAGCCTTCGACCAGCGTATGCGGGTCGTTGCGCATGATCTCGCGATCCTTGCAGGTTCCCGGCTCCGACTCGTCGGCATTGACGACGAGGTAGTGCGGGCGTCCGTCGCTCTGCTTGGGCATGAACGACCATTTCAACCCAGTTGGGAAGCCGGCGCCGCCACGGCCGCGAAGGCCGGACTTCTTCATCTCGTCGATGATCCAGTCCCGGCCCTGCTCCAGGATGAACTTGGTGCCGTCCCAGCCGCCACGCTTGATGGCGCCTTGCAGCGTCTTGTCGTGCAGGCCGTAGAGATTGGTGAAAATGCGGTCGCGATCGGCGAGCATGTCGGACCTCACTTATCCAGCTTGTCACCGGCCACGGGGGCCGGCTTAGCTGATTCCTTGGCGGATTTGTCATCCACCTTGCCGGTCGTCGCCGGCGTATCGTTCGCGGCGCTCGAAGGCTGGCCCTCGCCCGAAGGCTTCGGCCTCCCCGGCGATGCCGTGTCTGTCGCGGGCGTGGCGGCGGCGGGCGCGGCATCCGCCTTGGGCGTTTCCGCCTTCTGCATTTCCGCTTTCTTGGCCTCGGCCTCGGCGGCAGCCTTCGCTGCGGCAGCTTCAGCCGCAGCCTTGCGCTGCTCTCCGACGCGCTTTTGCCAGTCGCCGGCGCCGATCATCGAGCCGTCATAGAGCGCCTGGTCGGTCAGAGTCTGAGCGCCGCCTTCGGGCTCGGAGCCGACACGGTCATTCTGCGGGCCGGGCCGGGTCGCGCGGCCGTTGCGGAGATCGTCGAGGAGCTGGCGGAAATTATCCGGCGTCAAATCCTCGTAGTAATCCACGTTGATCTGCGCCATCGGCGCATTGCAGCAGGCGCCGAGGCATTCGACCTCGAGCCAGGACAGCTTCCCGTCAGCCGTCACAGTCGATTGCGGGCCGATAACCTCGGCACAGACCTTCTTCAGCGCCTCGGCGCCGCGCAGCGCGCAAGGCGTCGTGCCGCAGAGCTGGACGAAGAACTCGCCAACGGGCTGCAGGTTGAACATGGTGTAGAAGGTCGCGACCTCCAGCACCCGCATCGGCGCCATGCCGAGGCGGCGCGCCACGGTCTCGATCACCGCGCGCGAAACCCAGCCCTCCTGCTCCTGCGCCTTCCACAAAAGCGGGATGACGGCGGACGCCTGACGGCCTTCCGGGTATTTGGCGATCTGCTGGTCGATCCAGTTCTCGTTCGCCGCGTTGAAGGCGAAGGAGGCCGGCTGGATGGGATCAGGCGCAAGACGACGGACGGACATCAGCGGTCAACTTCACCAAAGACGATATCGAGAGAGCCGAGGATCGCGGAGACGTCGGCGAGCATGTGCTTGCGGCACATGAAATCCATCGCCTGGAGATGGGCGAAGCCTGGCGCCTTGACCTTGCAGCGATACGGCTTGTTGGTGCCGTCCGAGACGAGATAGACGCCGAACTCCCCCTTCGGGGCTTCTACGGCGGCATAGACTTCGCCGGCCGGCACCTTGAAGCCTTCTGTGTAGAGCTTGAAGTGGTGGATCAGCGCTTCCATCGAGCGCTTCATCTCGCCGCGCTTGGGCGGCACGACCTTGCCGTCGAGCGAGGAGATCGGCCCGCCGCCATCGGCTGCCAGCAGCTTCTCGCAACATTGCTTCATGATATGCGCCGACTGCCGCATCTCTTCCATGCGGATGTGATAGCGATCGTAGCAGTCGCCGTTCTTGCCGACCGGAACGTCGAATTCCATGTCCTCATAGCACTCGTAGGGCTGCGACTTGCGCAGGTCCCAGGGAGCGCCGGAGCCGCGCACCATCACGCCCGAGAAGCCCCATTTCCAGCAGGTCTCGAGATCGACGACGCCGATATCGACGTTGCGCTGCTTGAAGATGCGGTTGTCGGTCAGCAGCGTTTCGAGATCGTCGCAGATCTTGAGAAACGGGTCGCACCATTCGGCGATGTCGTGGATGAGCGAAACCGAGAGGTCCTGGTGCACGCCGCCCGGCCTGAAATAAGCCGCATGCATGCGCGAGCCGGAGGCGCGCTCGTAGAAGATCATCAGCTTCTCGCGCTCCTCGAAGCCCCACAGCGGAGGCGTCAGCGCGCCGACGTCCATCGCCTGCGTCGTGACGTTCAGCAGATGCGAAAGGATGCGTCCGATCTCGGAATAGAGCACGCGGATCAGCTGTGCGCGGCGCGGAACCGAGATGCCGACCAGCTTCTCGACCGCCAGGCAATAGGCATGCTCCTGGTTCATCGGCGCGACATAGTCGAGCCTGTCGAAATAGGGCAGCGCCTGCAAATAGGTCTTGGCCTCGATCAGCTTCTCGGTGCCGCGATGCAGCAGGCCGATATGCGGATCGACGCGCTCGACGATCTCGCCGTCGAGCTCCAGCACGAGGCGCAGGACGCCGTGAGCCGCCGGATGCTGCGGGCCGAAATTGATCGAGAAGTTGCGGATGTTGTGTTCGGTCATCGTGCCGGCCCCGCTCATGCCGTCTTCGCCTTCTCATCGCCGGGCAGCACGTATTCCGTACCTTCCCAGGGCGAGAGGAAATCGAAGTTGCGGAATTCCTGGTTCAGCTTCACCGGCTCATAGACCACGCGCTTCTGCTCGTCGTCGTAGCGAACCTCGACGAAGCCGGTCAGCGGGAAGTCCTTGCGCAGCGGATAGCCCTCGAACCCGTAATCGGTGAGGATGCGGCGCAGATCCGGGTGGCCGGAGAAGAGAATGCCGTAGAAATCATAGGCCTCGCGCTCGTACCAGTTCGCCGCCGGGAAGACCTCGATGACGGAGGGAACGGGGGTCGCCTCGTCGGTTCGGATCTTCACGCGGACACGGCGATTCTTGTGCGGCGCCAGCAGGTGGTAGACCACGTCGAAGCGCTGCTCGCGGCCCGGATAATCGGCGCCGGCGATGTCGACGAAATTGACGAAGCGAAAGCGCGGATCGCTGTAGAGCGTGCGGAGCACCTCGACGATCGAGCCAGCCTCGGCATGGATCGTCAGCTCGTCGAGGGCGACGACTGCATCGGTGACCGCGCCGGGAAGCGCTGCCTTGATCTCTTCGCCGAGTTGTCCGAGCGCTTCGCTCATCATCTCACCTTCAACACTGCCACGACGACCGACCGGCGCTCAGCGCTCGATCGTGCCGGTGCGGCGGATCTTCTTTTGCAACAGCAGCACGCCGTACAGCAGTGCCTCGGCCGTCGGCGGGCACCCGGGAACGTAGATGTCGATTGGGACGATCCGGTCGCAGCCGCGCACCACCGAGTAACTGTAATGATAATAGCCGCCGCCATTGGCGCAGGAGCCCATCGAGATGACATAGCGCGGCTCGGGCATCTGGTCGTAGACCTTGCGCAGCGCCGGGGCCATCTTGTTGGTCAACGTACCCGCCACGATCATCACATCCGACTGGCGCGGTGAGGCACGGGGCGCAAAACCGAAACGCTCGACGTCATAGCGCGGCATCGAGAGCTGCATCATCTCGACGGCGCAGCAGGCGAGCCCGAACGTCATCCACATCAGCGAGCCGGTACGGGCCCAGTTGATCAGATCGTCAGTCGCCGTGACGAGGAAGCCCTTATCGGCGAGCTCATTGTTCATATCGACGAAAAACGGGTCACGCGCGCCGACGGGACTTCCGTCCGGGCCGAGAAGGCCTTTGGGCGCAGGCGCGACGAGCGGATTGCCGCGATCGATCGCTGTGACTGCCATGAACCTGATCCTCGTGAACTCTCAGACTGTCATATAGGAAGCGGAAAACCGTTTTCCCAGCGACAGTTAGTCCCACTCAAGCGCGCCTTTGCGCCACTCGTACACGAAGCCCACGGTCAGCACGCCCAGGAAGATCATCATCGACCAGAAACCGTACCAGCCGAGGCTGCCGAACGCCACCGCCCACGGGAACAGGAAGGCGACCTCGAGGTCGAAGATGATGAACAGGATCGCGACAAGATAGAACCGCACGTCGAACTTCATGCGCGCGTCGTCGAAAGCGTTGAAGCCGCACTCATAGGCCGACAGCTTCTCGGCATCCGGGCTGGAATAAGCGATCGCGAAGGGCGCGATCAACAAGGCCAGCCCGATCACGGCCGCAACCGCGATGAACAGCACCAGCGGAAGATAATCGGTCAGCAGGGAATGAACCGGGAGAGCTTGCATCGTCGAACTCGCTTCGCGCAGCCATGCAACGGCCCGCTGCCCCAGTCGCTTAGACCCTCGATTAGAATGAAGCAAGACTCCGCCGCACCGCACAATCGCCGGGGTGGCCTGATTGCGACGCAAGGTGCCGGAAAATCACCCTTCCGGGCGGCGCCATCTCGCGGGGACGTTCCGAAACTGGGCACAAGCGCCGGCTTTCGGGTTACAGGCGCTGGCTCGCCCTCGCGCTGTCTCGAATCGCCGACGACCCGCCATGCCTCGAAAGACCGCCATGCCGTCACCAAGCCGAGTGAACCGGGCCCTGCCATTTGGCGTCGGCGCATGAGGCGGATCGGCGTCGCGCTTCTCACGGCCTCGTGGCTCCTGACGGGGTTGTCCTCCAGCTTCGGGCAGGATGGCCAGACGATGCGCGTCCCGCTGCCTCCCCAGCGGCCCTTCGATCTGGATCTGGAGGGCACGCCGAGGCTGCCACCGATCGTCGTGCCGCCTGCGGCGCGCGAGACGTCTCCGAGTGCGACCTCCCAAGATGCGACCTCCCATGGTGTGACCTCGCAAGGTGTGACCTCGCAAGAGACACCGCAGGATACGCCGGCCGCCTCGACGCCGGCAACGGACGGGGCTCCCGCGACGCCGCCGGCCGGCGGCGGACCGCCGTCACCGGTGCTTGAGGAGGACGAGGAAGAGGGTCCGGTCTGGCCCAAGCTGACGCCGGGCCAGAAAGCCGGCGCCGAGCCGCAATACGACCCCAACGAAAAACCGGATCGCCCTGGCATCTCGACCGACCCCGGTACGTCGATCGGCTGTCTTCCGAAGCCGTTGAAAGCGGTTCTCGACCGGGTCGCCGAGAAATACGGAGCGCTCAAGGTCACCTCGACCTGGCGGCCTGCATGGCGCGCGCGGCGCAATTCCTATCACCGACGCTGCGAGGCGGTCGATTTCCGCGTGCCGGGAGTCAAACCCCGCATCGTTCTGGAATGGGTGCGCGCCATGCAGGATGTCGGCGGGCATCATGTCTACTGGAACGGCCTGATCCATGTGGATACAGGCCCGCGCCGGCCCTGGTAAGCCGGCGCGTCGTCGTGGCGGACGGGGGCTTCGCAGCCCGCTATCTGACTGTGATCAGCGGATCGGCGGGGCGTATTGCAAGCCGCCTTCGGTCCAGAGCGCATTCTTGCCGCGCGCGATCTTCAGCTCGGAGCCCTTTCCGACGCTGCGCTCGAAGGCTTCGCCATAATTCCCGACGAGCTTGACGATGCGATAGACCCAATCATTGCTCAGGCCGACGCCTTCGCCGAACTTGCCCTCCGCGCCGAGCAGGCGGCGGATTTCCGGATTGTCCGACTTCATCATCTGGTCGACATTGGCTTGGGTAACGCCGAGTTCCTCGGCGTTGAGCATCGCGTCATGCGTCCATTTCACCAAATTGAACCACTGGAGATCGCTGCTGCGGACGACTGGGCCGAGCGGCTCCTTCGAGATCAGCTCCGGCAGGACGATCGCGTCATCCGGCTTCACAAGCTTGAGCTTCAAGGCATAGAGGGCCGATGAATCGTCCGTCAGCGCGTCGCAGCGCCCAGATTCGAAAGCCTTGATCGCCTCGTCGCCCTTGTCGAAGGTGACCGGTTCGTACTTGATCTTGTTCTTGCGGAAATAGTCGGCGACGTTGAGCTCGGTGGTCGTGCCCTGCTGCAGGCAGATCGAGGCGCCATCGAGCTTGAGCGCGGTGTCGATGCCCATCTTCTTTTGTACGAGGAAGGCCTGCCCGTCATAATAGTTCACACCGGCGAAGGTCAGCCCGAGCGTGGTGTCGCGGGACATCGTCCAGGTGGAGGTGCGCGAAAGCAGGTCCACCTCCCCGCTCTGGAGGGCCGTGAAGCGGTCCTTCGACGAAAGCGGCGTGAACTTGACCTTCTTGGGATCGTTGAAGATCGCGGCCGAGATGGCGCGGCACAGATCGACGTCGAGACCGACCCATTCGCCCTGTGCGTCGGGGATGCCGAAGCCGGCGAGACCGGGGCTGACACCGCAAACCAGACTGCCGCGGCTCTTCACCGTAGCCAGCGTCGTGGTCTGGGCCTGCACCGGCAGGCTGAGTGCCGTCAGGCCGATGGCCAGTAGAGCCGAAGCGATTGTCTTCATGGAATGTCCCTCTGATGTGCCGCCGCCCATACAGTGTCGCGCAAGCCGCGCGGCAGCATCTGCCGTTGAGGGGTGCCGCAGCGGCAGTATCGGGCTTTACGCAGCGGAGCCGAGAGATCAACCCAGAGCTTGACTGGCCAATGCAATGCGGCGCGGCGCATCCGGTCCTGACGGGAGATAAGGTGCTCGGCCAAGCCCCATCGAGGTCACGCTGTCATAGATCTGCATGCCGCTGGCGACGAGGAAATCGGTGAAGGCCTTGTTGGGCGCCGGCGTGTCGGCGCGGAGGAACCCTCCGATCTGCGCCTGCACATGCGGCCGGCACACGGCGATCGCATCGGCCTCATTCGCCGCGATCACCGGCCCCAGCACCCGCTCGCGCCCGAAGCGCCGGCACAGCGCGAAGGCCACGATCTCGCCGCCGCGGATCAGAACCTGAGCGTCGGAGGCCGCAAGCAGCCGCTTCAGCACCGCCGAACGGTCGCAGCCGAGCGCCTGCTGATCGAGCCGGACCAGTGCCGCGTGATCCTCCGGGACAACAGCCCGCAACACGCCGTCGAATCTGGCTTCCGGTGCAGCGGCGGCGATATGGCCTTGGCACTGAAGGACTTTCTGCTCGTGGGCATAGCCCATCGAGCGGTACAGCCGCCGTGCCGCATGGGTGGCGGTCAGGCCGAAGGCGCAGCCCGGGTTGAGAGCGTGAACGCGCTCCATCAGCCAGCGGCCGGCACCGAGATCCTGCAGACGGGGCGATGTGATGAGCATGCCCACCACGGTGAAGTCCGGCCCGTAGTTCAGCCACATCACGGACCCGATCACCCGCCCGATCTCGTCGACGGCGGCGATGCCCTGCCCGAGCTCGATCAGCGTGCGCCAGTCCTCCTCGCGATGCGGCCAGCCCACGGCGACCGAAAGCGCGTGGAGCTTTTCGACGTCGACCTCCGCGATATCCTGCAGGGTGACCTCGAAGGCATCGAGATGCAGTTGGCCGACCGTCTCCAAAATCCCAAGCCTCCGCGCTTGCACGAACGCCGCTCGGTGCACGGCAGTCGCGCACCGCTCGGTTGTAAAGCAATACCGCGACAGGAAGCACCGTTCTCACCCATCATTTCAGCATGGATGACCGCACGGCCGCGCAGAACAGGCGCGATCGCCGCCGCTTCGCCGCTATTCTACGCCCAACTTGAGCAAGTCGGAGCCGTTCGTGACGTCGGAAGAGATCCTCTCGGAGCTGATACGCTTTCCATCCGTCGTCGGGCAGCCGAACGAAGCGATCGCCGGCTGGATCGTCGACTATCTCGGCCGCCACGGCATTGCCGCCCAACTCCTGCCTGGGCCTGAGGGGGACCGTTCCAACCTCTTTGCCACGATCGGCCCGCGCGATGTGCCCGGCCTCATCCTTTCCGGCCACATGGACGTCGTGCCGGCGGGCGAACCGCAATGGGGCAGCGACCCCTTTACGCTGCGGGCGGACGGCGAGCGGCTGCTCGGCCGCGGCACGAGCGACATGAAGGGCTTCCTTGCCGCCGCGCTTTCGATCGTGCCCGCGCTCGCGCAAAGCAACCTCGCCCGGCCGGTCCACCTTGCCTTTTCCTATGACGAGGAAGCCGGTTGCCGTGGCGTGCCCCATCTGATCGCGCAGCTCCCCTCGCTATGCGCGCCACCCACCGCCGCGATCATCGGCGAGCCCAGCGGGATGAAGCCGATCCTCGCCCACAAGGGCAAGGCTGCAGCCCGGATCGACATCAAAGGGCGTTCCGGTCACTCCTCGCGGCCCGATCTCGGCCTCAATGCGATCCATGCGATGGGCGCGGTGATCGTGGCGGCGGAGGCCGCAGCCGCCGACCTCCGCGCCGGCCCGTTCGACCAGACCTTCGCGCCGCCCTACTCCACCCTGCAGATCGGGACGATCCGTGGCGGCGAGGCGCTCAACATCATCCCGGAGCTTTGCCGGATCGAGGTCGAAGCGCGCGCCATCGCCGGGATTTCGCCGGAGGCCTTGCTGGAGCCGCTGCGCAAATCCTTTGCCGAGCTCGAATCGAAGGGCTTCGTCACGAGCTGGGAGCCGACCGCGAGCTATCCCGCGCTTTCGCTTCCGGCCGACGCGCCGATCGCCAGGCTGCTCGAAAGATTGACGGGCGCCCCGCCCATCCCCGCTGTCAGCTACGGGACCGAGGCCGGGCTGTATCAGGGTGCCGGCATCGACGCGATCATCTGCGGGCCCGGCGACATCGCCCGCGCCCACAAGCCGAATGAATACATCACGCGTGGCGAGTTGACCGAATGCGCCACACTGCTGGAACGGCTCTGCGCGGCCTTTGCCGGCAACGACGCCTGACGCCTCGATAGCGGAGCAACCCTTGACCTTCCTGTTCAATTCCACCGAAGACCGCGCCCGGATCTTTGCCGCGCGCTTCGCCGAAGCGCTGCCCGAGGTCTGCTTTCTCCGCAGCCATGAAGCTTACGATCCCGCCGATATCCGCTACCTGATCACCTGGACGGCCCCGGACGATCTCGCCCGCTTCACCAATCTCGAAATCCTGTTTTCGATCGGCGCCGGCATCGACCAGATGAAGACGGACGGCCTGCCCGAGCACGTCCTGGTCGTGCGCATGGTCGAGGACGGCATCACCAGGATGATGCAGGAATACGTCACCTTTGGCGTTCTCGCCTTGCATCGGGATTTCCCGCAGTATTTCGCCCAGCAGCGGCAGGCGCTTTGGCAAGGCCATGGCTTGACGCCGGCGGCCGAGCGGCGCGTGAGCGTTCTTGGGCTCGGCATGATGGGCACCGCGGTGATCGAGCGGCTCAAGCCGTTCGGCTTCCCGATCTCGGGCTGGAGCCGCTCGGAGCGAGCACTCGACGGCGTGCGCTGTTTCCATGGCGAGGATGGTCTGTCCGCGATGCTGGGCGAGACCGACATCCTGATTTGCCTGCTGCCGCTGACGCCGGAAACCGTGGGCATCCTCGATGCCAAGCTGTTCGCCAAGCTGCCCCAGGGCGCCGGCCTCGTGCATGTCGGGCGCGGCCAGCATCTCGACCATCAGGCTTTGCTCGATGCACTCGACAGCGGCCACCTCTCCGGCGCCGTGCTCGACGTCACGGAGCCCGAGCCGCTGCCGGCCGATCATCCGTTCTGGAGCCACCCCAAGATCCTGCTGACGCCGCATATCGCCAGCAAGGTCGAGGCCGAGCCCGCCGCCAAAGCGGTGATCGAGAACCTTCGCCGGCATCAGGCCGGCAAGCCTCCGATCGGCCTCATCGACCGCAGCCGCGGTTACTGATCCTCCCCCCCTGTCACCTCGGAAAGGCCAGACCCATGTCGCTTCTCATCAAGCTCGACCTTGCTCCCACCAGTGAGCCCAAGCACGCCAAGCCCGGCCCCGAGCGCCTGATCGCCGGCGACCCGTCCTTCAAGACCTGGGCGCAGGATGCGTCCCGCGACGACACCGTGAAGACCGGCGTCTGGGAAGCCACGCCCGGCGAAACCCACTCGATCAAGGGCGAGACCTTCGAGTTCTGCTACATCATCGAAGGCGTGGCCGAGCTCACGGAAAAGGGCCAGGCCCCGCGCATCGTCAAGGCCGGCGACAGCTTCGTGATGAAGCCCGGCTATGTCGGCGTCTGGAAGACGATCGAGACCATCCGGAAGATCTACGTCGTCGTCGGCTGAGGCCCTCGCCGAACAATACGCCGTCAGGGCCGGAGCGAACGGGATTTCGCACCGGCCCTGACGGCCTGCCCCGTGCCACCTGCGGGCGGCAGAGCCGTAGACTCTGGGCCGCGCAACCCTTCCGGAGACCGCTCCCGTGTCGCTGAGCTTCGATCCTTCCACCGTCGACCTGCCGAAAGCTCACTTCATCGGTGGCGAGCGCGTTGCCGCCACTGGCGGCCTTGCCTTGCATCGTCCCTCTGACGGCGTTTCATTCGCGGATTGCCCCATCGGCGACGCCGATCTGGTCGATCGCGCGGTTGAATCCGCCAGGCAGGCGCTGAAAACGAGTGGCTGGGGCACCGTACGCCCCCGCGAGCGGGTCAACGCCCTGCACCGATGGGCCGATCTGATCGAGGCGGAAGCCGTCACGCTGGCCAGGATGGAAGCCATTGCATCGACCCGCCCGATCGCGGAGCTGCTGAAGTTCGATATCCCGATCACCGCCGAGCAAATCCGATTCTTCGCTGAGTTCGCCGACAAGGAAGGCGGCCATCTCGTGCCGACCGGCAGCGACAGCGTCGGCATGATCGCGACCGAGCCCTACGGCGTCGTGGGCGCGATCACACCCTGGAATTTCCCGATCTCGATGGCCGCCTGGAAGCTCGGCCCTGCGCTCGCGGCCGGCAATGCCGTGGTGCTCAAGCCCTCCGAGATGACCCCCTTCGCGACGGTCTATCTGGCGGAACTTTCCGTGCGGGCCGGCGTGCCGGCAGGGCTCATCAACATCGTGCTCGGCGATGGCCGCACGACAGGCAGCGCCATAACCGGCCACCCCGGCATCGCCAAGGTGAGCTTCACCGGCTCGACCGGCGCTGGCGCCGCGATCATGGAGAACATCGCCCGCACCGGCATCAAGCCGATGACGCTGGAGCTCGGCGGCAAGAGCCCGCAAGTGATCTTTGCCGATGCCGATATCGGGCTCGCCGCCGGCGCCGTCGCGCGCGGCATTCTGGCCAATGGCGGCCAGGCCTGCGTCGCGGGCTCCCGCCTCGTGGTCGAGGAGAGCGTCGCCGAAGAGGTCGTCGCGCTGATCCTGAAGCAGATGGGCGAGATCAAACCCGGCCCGACCTGGGACGAGGCCAGCGCCTATTCGCCGATCATTTCGGAGCGCCAGCTCGGCCGGATGGCGAGCATTGTCGACGCCGCAAACGCCGGCGGCGCCCAATGCCGCACGGGCGGCAAGCCGCTAGACCGCGACGGTTATTTCTACGCTCCGACCTTGCTGGATGGTCTCCGGGCCGATTCGCCTGCAATCACCGAGGAAATCTTCGGGCCGGTGCTGACGGTGCAGACCTTCCGGGAGGAGGACGAGGCGATGGCGTTGGCCGATCACCCGACCTATGGCCTCTGCGCCGGGCTCTATACGCGCGACCTGTCGCGGGGCTTGCGCCTCAGCAACCGGTTGCAAGCCGGCACGGTCTGGGTCAATCGATACGGCCGCTCGCGCGACCATATCCTGCCGACCGGCGGCTACAAGCAGTCCGGCCTCGGCAAGGATCTCGGCCGCGAGGCCTATCTCGCCAACCGGAAATCCAAGAGCATTCTGATCGCCGTCTAAACCACAAGATCGATCGTCGTGATCGCGTCCGACCGGACGCGCGAGGATCGAAGGAGACAGCCCCGTGAAATCCTACAAGATCGCCCTGATCCCCGGCGACGGCATCGGCACGGCCGTGATCGACGCGACCTGGGACGTGTTGAACAAGGCTGCGGCCGGCACCGGCTTTTCGCTCGAAGGCACGAGCTTCCCCTGGTCGTGCGACTTCTATGAGAAGACCGGCGCGATGATGCCGGCGGATGGCATCGAGACGCTGCGCGGCTTCGATGCGATCCTGCTCGGCGCCGTCGGCTGGCCAAAGCGCGTGCCGGATTCGGTCTCGCTGCACGGGCTGCTGCTGCCGATCCGCAAGGCCTTCGTGCAATACGCCAACATCCGCCCGCATCGGCTGCTGCCCGGTGTCGAGGGGCCGCTGCGCGCCAGCGCGTTCGACATCCTCTGCATTCGCGAGAACACCGAGGGCGAGTATTCCGGCGCCGGCGGGCGGGTCCATAACGGCACCGTCGACGAGGTCGCGGTCGAAACCGCGATCTTCACCCGCAAGGGCGTCGAGCGCATCCTGCGCTTCGGCTTCGAGCAGGCGCGCAAGCGCCGCGGCAAGCTCGCCTCGGTGACGAAGTCGAACGCACAGAAATATTCGATGGTGTTCTGGGACGAAATTACGGCCCTGGTCGCGGCCGACTATCCCGATGTCGAGGTCGCGAACTACCATATCGACGCCATGGCCGCGCGGATGGTGATGGCGCCCGAAAGCCTCGACGTCGTCGTGGCGTCGAACCTCTTCGGCGATATTCTTACCGATCTCGGCGCAGCCATCCAAGGCGGGCTGGGCTATGCCGCCTCTGCCAACATCAATCCGGAGCGCAATGCGCCTTCGATGTTCGAGCCGGTGCATGGCTCGGCGCCCGACATCGCCCATCTCGGCATTGCCAACCCGATCGCGGCGATCTGGTCGGGTGCAATGATGCTGGAGCATCTTGGCGAGACGGCTGCCGCCAAAGCGGTAATGGATGCCATCGAAGTCGCGACAGGCCGAGGCATCGGGACGACGCCGGGCCAACACAAGACGAACGAGATCACGAGCGCCATTCTCGCGGCGCTGGGCTGACAGGAGAGCAGACATGAGCATCGAAGGCCTTCGCGATCCCGGCCTCGTCAGGGAAGCCTGCCTCATCGGCGGGCAATGGAACGCCGCCGCCTCGGGCCGTACTCTCGACGTGATCGATCCGGCAACGCAAGGCATCATCGGCACGGTGCCGGATGCCGGCACGGCCGAGACCAAGGCCGCGATCGACGCCGCCACAGCGGCTTTCGTGAGCTGGCGCGCCAAGACTCCGGCCGAGCGCGCCGCGCTGCTGGAAGCCTGGTACGGCCTGATGATCGAGCATATCGAGGATCTGGCGCTGATCCTCACCCGCGAGCAGGGCAAGCCCCTGGCTGAGTCTCGCGGCGAAATCCGCTACGGCGCCTCCTTCGTGAAATGGTTCGCGGAAGAGGCCCGCCGCATCTACGGCTCGACGATTCCCGCGCCGACGGCCGATCGTCGCATCCTCGTGATGAAACAGCCCGTCGGCGTCTGCGGCATCGTCACGCCCTGGAACTTCCCGAACGCGATGATCACCCGCAAGGTCGCGCCGGCGCTGGCCGCCGGCTGCACCGTGGTGATCAAGCCCTCCGAGCTGACGCCCTATTCGGCGATCGCGCTCGGCGTGCTCGCCGAGCGGGCCGGCATTCCGGCGGGCGTCATCAACATCGTCACCGGCCTGCCGACCGAGATCGGCGCCGAGCTCACGGGCAATCTCGACGTCCGCAAGATATCCTTCACCGGCTCGACCCGCGTCGGCGCGCTGCTGATGAAGCAGGCCTCCGACAGCATCAAGCGGCTTAGCCTCGAGCTCGGCGGCAATGCGCCCTTCATCGTCTTCGACGACGCCGATCTCGACCTCGCGATCGACGGCATCCTCGCATCGAAGTTCCGCAATGGCGGCCAGACCTGCGTCTGCGCCAACCGCATCCTGGTGCAGGACGGCATCTATGACCGCTTCGCCGAGAGGCTCTCGGCTAAGGTCACGGCCATGAAGGTCGGTCCGGGTACAGATGTCGGTGTCGACATCGGGCCGATGATCAATGCGGCCGCGCTGGAGAAGATCGAGCGGCACATCGAAGATGCCATGTCGAAAGGCGCCAAGCGCCTGGCCAGTGCCTCCGCCATGCCCAACGGCAAGCAATACGCCACGCCGACCGTGCTGGGCGGCGCAACCACCGAGATGCTGCTGGCGAGCGAGGAGACCTTTGGCCCCGTCGCGCCGCTCTTCCGCTTCCGCAGCGAGGAGGAGGCGCTGACCATCGCCAACGGTACCCCCTTTGGTCTGGCGGCCTATTTCTTCACGCAGGACATCCGCCGCTCCTGGCGCGTCGGCGAGGCGCTGGAGTTCGGCATGGTGGGCCTGAACACCGGCGCGATCTCGATGGAGGTCGCCCCCTTCGGCGGCGTCAAGCAGTCCGGCCTCGGCCGCGAGGGCTCGCAGCTCGGCATCGAGGAATATCTCGAGGTCAAGGCCTTCCACATCGGCGGGCTCTGAAACGAAAAGGGCGCCGGAAAGTCCCGGCGCCCTTTTTTCTTCCGTCAGGCTGGCGCGATCCGCGTCACTGAAAACGGTCGAGCATCTTGTAGTACGCCCCCACCAACGGCAGGAACCAGGGCTTGCCGAAATGGCCCGGCACCGCCGGCCAGTTCAGGCCCTTCAGCGGATTGCGATCAGGACGGCCGAGGATGGCGTCGGCCATGATCATGCCGAGCTGGGTCGACATCTGCGCCCCGTGGCCTGAATACCCCATCGCATACCAGACGCCGTCCTCGTAGCCGGCGCGGGGATAGCGGTCCTTGGTCATATCGACCATCCCGCCCCAGCAATAGTCGATCTCGACGGTCGCGAGCTGCGGGAAGATCCGCGATAGGCTCTCACGCAGGATCGCGCCGCTCTTGGCGTCTGAGCTCTGGTCGGAACTGGCCGAGAACCGGGCCCGCCCGCCGAAGATCAGCCGGTTGTCCGGCGACAGGCGGAAATAGTTTCCGATATTCATGGAGGTCACGGCGGTGCGGTTGCCCGGCATCGTCGCGGCGATCTCGGCCTCCGTCAGCGGCCGCGTCGCGATCAGGAAGCTGCCGACCGCGATGATCCGCCGGCGGAACCAGGCGAAGGGGCCAGCGGTATAGGCGCCCGTTGCGACCAACACGTCCTTGGCTGAAACGCTGCCGCGCGGTGTGTCGAGGACATGCCGCCCGCCCTCCTGACGACGGCTGGTGACCGGCGCGTTCTCATGGATCACGGCACCGTGGCGGGACGCCGCATTGGCAAGGCCCACCACGTAGCGGCCCATATGCATCATCGCGCTTTTCTTGGAGAGCATCGCACCGTGGAAGCGGTCTGAGCCGATCTCGGTTTTTAGATCGGCTCGCGTCAGCATCGCCGTATCGGGATCGACCTCGCGATGCAGAACCTCGAAATTGCGGGCGATGCCGGCGAGATGCTCGGGCTTGGAGGCGAGCTTGAGCTTGCCGGCGCGACGGAAGGCGCAGTCGATGCCCTCCTCCGCGACGATGCGCTCGATCGTGTCGACCGAGTCGTCGAAGGCCTTGTAGAGCGCAACGGCGCGCTCGCTGCCAAGCGATTGCTTGGCGGCGATGAAGCTGTGGGCGAGCCCGTTGTTGAGATGGCCGCCATTGCGCCCGGATGCGCCAAAGCCGACATGCTGTGCTTCCAGCACCACGACCTTCGCACCGGCCATGGCGAGCTGGCGCGCAGCCGCAAGCCCCGTGAAGCCGCCGCCGATGACGGCCACGTCATAGGCCCCTTCGACCGGCCCCGAGGTGGCGCCGGTGAAGGGCGCCACTGTGTCGTGCCAATAGGACTTGAACTGCATCGTCTTCGCCTCAGAGGCCGAAGACGCCGGGCAGTTGATCGATGCCCTTGATCTCGGTGTATTCGTAGTAGGGGTTCGGGGGCTCGTGGCCGCGATTGACCCAGACCTTGTTCTTGATGCCGAGATCGTAGGCCGTCATCAGGTCGTAGCGGAACGAGGAGGAGACGTGGCAGACGTCCTCCGGCCCGCAGCCGAGCATGTCGAACATGTATTCGAAGCCCTGCATGCGCGGCTTGTAGGACTGGGCCTGCTCGGCCGTGTAGACGGCGTGGAACGGCGCGCCGAGCCKGGCGACGTTGTGCGGRATCTGGTCGTTCATCGCGTTGGAGAGGATGACCAGCGGGATTTCCYTGGCGACCTTGGCRAGGCCTTCGGGCACGTCCGGGTGCGGRCCCCAGGTCGGAACCTGCTCGGCGAYCCAGGCCGCATCCTCGGGGCGGAAGGCGACGCCGTTGCGCTTGCAGGTGCGCTCGAGCGCATTGTGCACGACATCCGCATAAGGCTTCCAGGCGCCGAGCACCTCGTCGAGCCGATAGGCCGAGAAGTCGGTGATGAAGGTCTTCATCGCCGGCTCGTCCAGCTTGTCGCCGTAGAGCGAGCGGGCCGCCTTATCCATCGCGAAATAGATCAGCGTGCCATGGCAGTCGAAGGTGACGTATTTCGGCTTGATGACGCTCATGGCGCAGTCCTCGATTGGTGAAACGGCGTGGTCGTTCCCGGACGCATCATAGCCAGGTCCGGTCGATCAGGAGCGCCGGATTGCCGCCGATCTCCGGCACGAAACGCGGCCGCGGAACCGCGTCGTGGTATATCGTTCGGGCGCGGTCTGGTCGGGCGAGGACCGGAAGCGGCTGCTCCGGCCGTCCGACCCGGCTCGATCACGGCCGCTTTGCCGGTCCGCTTCCGACCGTCGGATGTTCGATCCCGTGAGCTGTAAACCTCGGGACCGCTTTCGGATCAGGGGCTGACGACGACATAGATCTTGCGGACGGTCTCGATCGTGCGCCAGGTGCCGACATAGCCGGGCTTCATGACGAAGCTGTCGCCGGCCTTGAAGATGCGCGGCTCCTTGCCCTCTTCGGTGAGTTCGATCACGCCGGAGACGATGTGGCAGAACTCCAGCGTCTCGCCCTTGATCGAGCGATTCATACCCGGCGTCGCTTCCCAGACGCCCGAGCTGATCGTGTCGTTGCGCGAGGAATCATGCGGCCAGCTCTTGAAGGACGGGTCACCTTCCAGCAGCTTCTCCGGCGGGCATTTCGACAGCTTGGGCTCGAAGGTCGGGTTCGGTTCGATCTTGATGAGGAGGGACATAGGCAGGCCTTTCAGCAGGATTGGAGGCGGAGGTTGGCATGGGACATGGCAGCCGGTTGCGACCGGGATAGGCGCCAGGGAGCATCAATGGCGGGGCGGTGGAGCGCCGCGCCATCCGCGCTCCGAACCTGGCGGCAGGCGCTACATCATCTCCGGGCGGCGGATCGCCGAGCCGTCGCTGAAGCGGTTCAGGCGGTAGGCTGCGGTGTCGACGCAAGGCGTGTCGCCGGTGACGAGCTGGCTCGTCAGCAGGCCCGCGCCGGTGCCGATGCCGAAGCCATGCCCGCTGAAGCCCGACGAAACGACAAGGCCGGAGAGCTGGTCGACGGTGGAGATCACCGGCACGAGGTCGGGCGAAGTGTCGATATAAGCTCCCCAGGCTCCACCGATCTCGGCATCCCGCAGGGCAGGGAACTCCTTCTTCATGTTGGCGAGGGCGAGCTCAACCAACCGCCGGTCCGGAGCGGGATCGAGGATACGGATTTTCTCGAAGGGCGAGATTCCGTCATTGCTCCAGGAGCCCGCGGCCTCCGGCCCGTTCCAGAATGAACTGTTGATGCGATAGCTGATCTTCTTGGCGATCTTGGCGCGATACATCTGATAAAAGCGGGTCGCGTAGCGCAGGCTTTGCGGAGCCAGATCCAGCCTGCCATAGCCCGGAACCGAGAGGGTATAGCCGCCATCGATCCGCCGCCTCATTGCAAAACCGGGCGCTCCGAAGGTCCCCTCCGGCAGGATTTGCGCGATCGGCTTGGTGCGCATCGCCGTCGAGCCGATGTTCGCGACCGGCAGGTCTATGCCGTACCGGCGCAGAAAGCGTGAGGTCCAGGCGCCGCCCGAGGCGACGACGCTCGAAGCACGGATCAGGCCGCGCTCGGTCCAGACACCCTTGACCGCGCCATTGGAGATTTCGAGCCCACGCACGGCACAGTTCTGGTGAAGGGAGACGCCGAGCGCCTTGGCACCTTCCGCAATCGCGGGCGCCGCCATGCTGGGCTCGGCACGGCTGCCCGTGGGCGACCAGGCGCCTGCGATCCAGCGGGTGGTCGAACCCGGCGTACGCTCCTTGGCCTGCTGCGCGGTCAGCATCTCGCTGTGATAGCCCTGTTCGGCAGCCGATTTGATCCATTTTTCCCATTTCGCCACGGTGGCGGCGTCGTCCGTGCAGGACAGGCTGCCTTCCTGGCGGAAGCCGAGGTCGCGCTGGATTTCCTGGCCGATTTCGTCCCAGCGCCGGACACTCAGCGTGGCCAGCGAAAGCTCGTGAAGGTCCCGGTTCTGCTGGCGGACCCAGCCCCAGTTGCGGCAGGACTGCTCGCCGGCGACGACGCCCTTTTCGAGCAGGGCGACCGAATGGCCCTTTTTTGCCAGCTCGTATGCAGTGCAGACGCCGATGATCCCGGCGCCGATGATGGCGACATCGACCTCTTTCGGGAAATCCGGGCTGTTCTGGACGGCGTCAACTGGAACCGGCATATTCGAACCCTTTCATCCTTCCATGAGCGTTCGGCGGAGATGCCGGCGCGAGGTCGCTATTCTTTTGGGGGATCTACGACTGGAACATCAGGATCACGGCTTCTAGAGGCGTGTATCGAGCGCACTCATGATCCACATGACCTTGGCGCCTTCGCCTGAGTTGTTCGACAGGCGATGATCGACATCACTGTTGAACTGAAAGCTGTCGCCTTCTTGCAGGACGACGGTGTGGTCGCCGACCCTGAGCTCGACGCTGCCCGACACGACGTAGCCGGCCTTCTGACCCGGCGCGACCAACACCTCTTCCGTAAAGGCACCGGGCTTCAGGGACACGAACATGAAGCGCAGGTTCTCCGCGAATTGCGGAGACAGCAATTCCTTCACAAGACCCGTGCTGCCCAGCACCAGCTGCGGACGTTGATCTCGTCGCCGAACGAAGGGCGCGGGTTCGCTTGGGACGCGCGGCTTCGGCTCATCGAGAAACTGCCAGAGATTGACGTTCAGAGCTGTGCCCAAGCGCGTCAACGTCTTGATCGACGGGTTGGAATTGCCGCGCTCGATCTGGCTGATCATTCCAGCCGAGACGCCAGCCTTGGCTGCGAGTTCCAGGATCGTCAGATTGCGCTCGCCTCTCAACGCTCGCAGCCTTGCGCCAATCAGAGCCGTCCCGCCTCCGGCCGCCTTCGGCGGCGGATCGATGTCTCGCGCGATGGCGAATTTCATGATCGCGTCCATTCCGACGTTATAGATATTCAATATATTAAAATCAACGCACGTCTGCTGGGTTTTATCATGTTCGTCGTCACCGCAGGTATCATTGATGCTAAAATGCGCATTTGCCGCTGAAGCAGCCACAATGGCAGGCGATCAAAGCACTTGACACAAAATCAACATAGTGAAATTTTTCGCTTTCGGCAGGCGCTTTCTCATTTTGATGAATTTTCGCGGCCGAGGGGAACCGAGAAGCACCACAGGTGCTCCGATCAGTCATCGGCCGATGTGCCGCAGCAGGAGGCCTATCATGAATGATCAGCGCGTTATCGGATCCCGTGGTGCGATCCCGGAGCTTTCGCGGCGCCATGTCCTGGGCCTCGGTGCCGGCGCGATCGCCGTCGCGTCCGGCTTCAGCAGCCAGGCGCAGACCAGTGCGAAGCCCGTACCGCCACCGCCGTCCAAGCCGACCGGCCAGGTCGTCGTCGGTCTCTATCAGGAGCCGACGGCATTCAACCCGCTGATGCCGGGCATCGAGGTTGACGAGTCGGTCTGGATGCAGATCTTCAACACGATGTGGGTGGCTGATCCCAAGGGTAACCTCATCCCCGATCTTGCCGTCGAGATCCCGACCGAGGCCAATGGCGGCATTTCCGAAGGCGGGCTGGTCTGGAAGGTCAAGCTGCGCGATGGCGTGACCTGGCATGACGGCACGCCATTCACCGCCGAGGATGTGAAATACACCCTCGAGTTGATCAATACGCCCAGTTTCAAGGCGCGCACCCGCATCGGCCACGCGCTCGTTAAGGATATCAAGGTCACGGGCAAGACCGAGATCTCCTGGCGGATGGAGCGGGCCTATGCGCCTTATCTCGCCCTGCTGTCGAACACCTACATCGTGCCCAAGCATATTCTCGAGAAGGCCGCGGACCCCAATACCGCTCCCTTCAACAACGCTCCGGTGGGAACCGGCCCCTTCAAATGGGACAAGCGGACGCCGGGCGACAACATCCAGCTCGTGGCAAACGACAAGTTCCACGGCAAGGGTCCGTATATGGAGCGGGCGGTCCTGAAGTATATTCCGGACAAGACCGCGCTTTACGCCCAGTTCCGCACCGGTCAGATCGACATCACCATCGGCGGATTCCCGGAAAACTACTATCAGGAGTCGACCAAGCTGCAGGGCCGCAAGGTCCAGCTCGTTCCGAACGCCTCGATCGAAGTCATGATGCCGAACCTCGAGCACCCTGTGCTGAAGGACAAGGCCGTTCGTCAGGCGCTTTATGCCGCGATCAACAAGCAGGCCATCATCGATGCGATCTATTACGGCCTGCACAAGCCGACGGAGTCCTTCTCTCCGCAGGAGTCCTGGGCTTACGACCCCAACCTGCCGAAGCAGGAATACAATCTCGCCAAGGCCAACAAGATCCTCGACGATGCCGGCTGGAAGCGCAGCGGCAGCGGCCCGCGCGTCAAGGACGGTGTGCCGCTCGAATTCGCGCTTTCGACGACGACCGGTGCCGCGTTGCGCGAGCAGTGCCAGCAGCTGATGCAGCAGGACTGGCAGCAGATCGGCGCGAATGCGAAGATCACCAACATGCCGAGCGCGGTGCTCTTCGGCGAATTCTACACCCGCTCCAAGTTCGAGTCGCTGATCGTCGGGACGGCATTCCGCACGGTCATCGATCCCGATCCGGCGGCACGCTTCGCCTCCGATTCGATCCCGGCCAAGACCGGCAACGGCGCCAACCAGATGCAGTGGCAGAACGCCGAGGTCGACAAGCTGCTGAAGGAGGGCCAGACCACCTTCGACCAGGCCAGGCGCAAGGAGATCTACTGGAAACTCCAGGAGATCGCTCGCGAGGAGCTGCCGATCCTGCCGCTGTTCCAGTACGTGGTCTGCGAAGGGTATAAGGAAGGGCTGGTCGGTTACGAGCCCAATATCAATGCCCGGCACAACACCTGGAACATGGGTTCCTGGTACTGGGCGCGCTGAGCCAGCGATGACAACCGCCGGGGGAACCAGATCGTGAGCGCCTTTCTGATGCGCCGTCTCGGACAGGCCCTGCTGTTGCTATTCATCGTGTCGATGATCGGCTTCAGCATCCTGCATCTGGCTCCCGGCGGGCCGCTGTCGCAATTCGCGGCCGGCGGCGACATGTCCCAGCAGGATCTCGACCGGCTGGCGGAGCAGCTGGGGTTGAACCGCGCTCTGCCGATCCAGTACGGCGAATGGCTCTGGCGAATGCTGGGCGGCGATTGGGGCCGCTCCTACCGCGACGGGCAACCGGTGCTGGCCATCATCGGCTCGCATATCGGCGCGACGCTGGAGCTGATGCTGACCTCGACCCTGCTCGCCATGCTGATCGGCGCCTGGGTCGGCGTTCTCGGCGCGATCAAGCGCTATTCGATCTTCGACGCGCTGGCCACGATCGGCACGATGATCGCGCTCTCGATCCCGACCTTCTGGTTCGGCCTCGTGGTGATCTATGTGTTCTCCGTCGGGTTGGGATGGTTGCCTTCGGGCAACCGCATGACCATCGGCGATGGCTCCCTCCTCAACCAGATCCATCATCTGATCGGCCCGGTCATGGTGCTGGCGCTGGTCTCCACGGCGGTGTGGAGCCGCTACATGCGCTCCTCGATGCTCGAGGTCATCACTCAGGACTACGTTCGGACCGCCCGGGCCAAGGGCCTGTCGGAACGAGCGATCCTGATCCGCCACGCCTTCCGCAACGCGCTGCTCCCGATGATCACGATCACCGGCCTGCATGTGCCGACATTGCTCTCCGGCGCGCTCGTCACCGAGACGGTCTTCACCTGGCCCGGCATGGGCCGCCTGTTCCTCGATTCGATCGGCTACCGGGACTACCCCGTCGTCATGGGCATCCTGATGTTCACCGCCGTGCTCGTCCTGATGGGCTCGCTGATCGCCGACATGCTCTACGGGGTCGCCGACCCGCGGATATCGGGGAGCCACTAATGAGCGCAACCGATCTCAACCCGATCGAGGCGATTGGCCTGCCGCCGGCTGGTCTCTGGCACCGCCCCGGCTTCAAGCGCTTCCGCCGGCACAAGCTCGCCGTCTTCGGCGCCGCGACCATCGTGCTGCTCACCTTGGCTTGCGTGATCGGGCCATGGCTGCTGCCGTTCACCGACACCTATATCGACATCCGCCAGCGCTTCGCGCCGCCGTTCTCGGGTCCGCATCTCTTCGGCACCGACCCGCTCGGGCGGGACATCCTCGCGCGCCTGCTGATGGCGGGGCGGATTTCGCTCGCCGTCGGCTTCTCGGCGATGCTCATCTCGATGGCGATCGGCGTCGTCATCGGGCTGATCGCCGGCTTCTATGAGGGCGTGGTGGGGGCGACGCTGATGCGTTTCGTCGACGCGATGCTGTGCTTCCCCTCGATCTTCCTGCTGCTGGCGATCTCGGCCCTGATCCAGCCTTCGATCCCCTCGATCGTCATGCTGATCGCGATGACCTCCTGGATGGAGGTGGCGCGCGTCGTGGAGGCACAGATTCGCTCGCTTAAAACCCGCGAGTTCGCCCAGGCTGCCGTCTCCTTCGGCGCGTCCAACAAACGCATCATGTTCCACGAGCTGCTGCCGAACGCCGTCGCGCCGATCGTCGTCGCGGCCACGCTCAACGTCGCCCACGCCATCCTGGCCGAAAGCTACATCTCCTTCCTCGGCTACGGTATCCAGCCGCCGACGCCGAGCTGGGGCAACATGCTCGACAGCGCGCAGAGCTATCTCACCAGCGCGCCCTGGCTCGCCATCGTGCCCGGCGCCGCCATCACGCTCGCCGTCACCTCCTTCAACTTCGTCGGTGACGGACTCAGGGACGCGCTCGATCCACGGATGACGTGATGCCACGCATCGAGAACACGAACCCGCCGCGATCATACGTCCGGTGGCCGAATCTCCGAGAATGCGCCGAGAGTGGAACCGCGCGTTAAGTCCGCTGCGCAGCGTCGCTTCCCAATGAGATCGATACCGGCGTGCCGCGCCATAGGCGCGTTTCCCCTATCTGCCGCAGAGCGAGCCACGAGCCACCATGATTTTCGTCAGCGAAGAAGAATCGGCCGCCCTGATCACGCATGAGCTGGCTTTTTCGGCCATCCGCGCGGCGTTGATCGCCGCAGCGTCGCAGGAGAGCCGGGTATTCGCGGCCGTCCTCGGGCGCGCTTGCGACCCCGTGAACACATTCTCGGTCAAGTCTGGATCCACAGCCGACATCACCGGGCTCAAAGTCGGCTCGTTCTGGAATCGCAATCCTGAAAGAGGTCTGCCGCGCCACAACTCCGCGATCATCCTGCTCGATCAGGAGGTCGGTCGCCTCCGGGCGGTGGTCGAGGCCGGCAGGGTCAACGCCTATCGGACGGCGGCGGCGGACGCTGTCGCGGCCGACCTCCTGGCGAGACCCGATTCACAGACCCTGGCGGTCTTCGGAGCGGGCAATCAGGCGCGCCACGAGGTTTCCGCGCTCAGGCGGATCCGCCCGATCAAGCGGGTGCTCGTCGTGGCTCGCAATCCTTCCCAGGCTGACGCCATGCTTCAGCAGAGCCGCAGCGAGGGTCTGGAGGCGGTTCTGGCGAGCGCCGAAGAAGCCTGCCGCGCAGCCGACATCATCGTCACCGCCACGCCATCGCGCGCGCCCTTGTTCGAGGCGGGTTGGGTCCGGCCCGGAACACATGTCGCGAGCATGGGTTCGGACGCTCCCGGCAAGCAGGAACTGCCCCCGGCCCTTTTTTCGAAGGCGAGACTGTTCTGCGATCTGCCGTCGCAATCCGTCACCATCGGCGATTTCCAGCATGTGAGGGTGCAAGTCGAGGCCGGCGAACTCGTGCTCGGCCAACTGGGCGCGGCTCTCGAGGGGCGCATTCCCGGGCGTTCGAACGCTGACGAGATCACGGTCTTCGACAGCTCCGGGATCGCGATCCAGGACCTCTATATCGGCCAGATGATCGTCGATCGCATGGCGCTGGCAGGCCATCGATAAGAGCTCAGCTCCACCTTTGCCGCCGGAGCAGGTCCCTGAAAGGAGAACTGGTGGCAGGGCGGGTCGGCGGCCCACAGCTGCCGTCAACCTTGGCCCGATGCCACGCGGCAGCCGAATTCGCTCGCCGAGGCGACGAACCAGGACCAGAAGCTCCCCGCCATGCTGCGCGGGACCGTGACCTCGAAAGCCGGTCCTTCGGGCGTGTCTTCGAGCCGCCAGAGATGGATGCCGACATAGGCGATATTGGTCACCGCCGCGTCACTCACCGCAAAGGCCGCGGGGTGCAGATCGAGCATCACGCCCTTTGCCAGGACGTGGTAAACCCGCGGCCCCGCGAGCCTGAGCATTGCGCGCGCATCGCTCTGGTCACTCACGGCGGCCTGTGCGGAAAGCTCGTCGAGAAGTTCGGCAAAGCCAGCGCGCGAAGCGGCCCGCAGCAGCCACTGGTCCGGGCCAGCCCAGATGATGTCGTGAGCCGGGCCCCGGACGATCCGTGGCAGCGTCGGGAGAGCGAGGGCAAGTTTCGCTTCGAAGGTCCGCGACAATGCCGCCGCGCCATCCGGCGCCGCGATCACGCTCGCCAGACCAGAGCCTTCCAGGACGGTGACGACGACGCCGGCCTCGCCCTTCGCTCCGAAGGAGCCGGGCTGCGCGATGCCGGCCCAGGCGCTACGGCGCTCCCACGAGGTCACGGTCTCAGCCATGGAGATGGCTCCCTTCGGGATCGACGAAGACGGGGGAGCAGATTTCGACAACGATGTCGCCGTTGCGGACGGGGTCATAGGCGCGCACGCGATCACCGATGCGGCCGGCGCCGCCGCGGATCAGGCCAAGGCCCATCCAGTGATCGAGGTGCGGGGAATAGGCCACCGACGTCATGTAGCCCTCGTCATGTTCCATGACGGTCGCCTTGCCGATGCCGATGAAATGCGCACCGGCGCGCAGGCGCTGCGTCGTATCGACAGGCTTGAACCCGACAAAGGACGGCCGCTCCTTGTCGGCGAAAGCTTGCCGGCCGGCCATCAGGCGGCCGATGAAGTCCTTTTTCGTCGACATCATCTTGCCGAGGCCGAGATCGCGGGCCGTGGTCTGGCCGTTGAGTTCGTTGCCGGCGACATGGCCCTTTTCGATGCGCATCACGCCCAGCGCCTCGGTGCCGTAGGGCGTGATGCCGAAGCGCTCGCCCGCCCGCATCAGCGCGCGCACCATCGCGTCGCCATAGTCGGCGGGAACGGCCAGCTCATAGGCAAGCTCGCCCGAGAAGGAAATCCGGAACAGCCGCGCCGGGATGCCACCGCCGACGGTCACGGCTCGCGCCGCCAGATACGGGAAGGCTTCATTCGAGAGGTCGTGCGATGGATCGACCACGCCACGCAACGTCTCGCGGGCCTTCGGGCCGGCGACGGAAACCTGGGCCCATTGCTCGGAAACCGAAACCATCCGCGCGTCGAGGTCCGGCCAGAGCACCTGATGGCAGAATTCCAGATGCTGCATCACCTTGCCGGCATTGGCGGTGGTGGTGGTCATCAGGAAATGCTGCTCGCCAAGGCGGGAGGTCGTGCCGTCGTCCATGACGAAGCCGTCCTCGCGCAGCATCAGGCCATAGCGTGCCTTGCCGACCGGCAGGGCCTTCCAGCCGTTGGTATAGACGCGTTCGAGGAACTCTGACGCGTCTGCGCCCTGGATATCGATCTTGCCCAGCGTCGAGACATCGCAGATGCCGACGCTGGAGCGAACGGCCAGGACCTCGCGATTGACGGTGGTCAGCCAGTCATTCTCGCCCGACTTCGGATAGTACTGGGCCCTCAGCCACTGCCCGGCCTCGATGAAGACGGCGCCTTGCTCGCGCGACCAGCCATGGGTCGGCGCCAGACGAGCAGGCTTGAAATCCTTGCCGCGGTGATGGCCGGCGAGCGCGCCGATCGCCACAGGCGTATAGGGCGGCCGGAAAGTGGTCGTGCCCGACTGTGGGATCGTCTTGCCGGTCTGCTCGGCCATGATGGCGAGGCCGCCGAGATTCGACGTCTTGCCCTGGTCGGTCGCCATGCCGAGCGTGGTATAGCGCTTGAGATGCTCGACAGGCCGGAAGCCCTCGCGGGCCGCAAGCTCGACATCCTTGTCGGTCACGTCGTTCTGATAATCGACGAAGGCCTTGCCCTTCGCTCCTTTCACGCGCCAGACCGGCTGCAGAGCGGTCGTCTCGGGATCGGTCGCAGGCACTTGTTCTGCGCCAGCAGGCGTCAGCCCCGCATCAGTGGCTGCCTCCCGGCCGAGCCGCGCGCCATCGTCCAGCGCCTGCGCGAGCGTAAAATGCCCGGCCGCGCTGCCGGCAACCGAGAGCCCCGCCGGCAAGGTACCCGGCACGAAGCATTGCAAGCCATCGTCCCAGGCCGGCTTGCCGTTCTGATGCGAGGTCAGATGGAGTGTCGGATTCCAGCCGTTGGAAACCGCCAGCAGGTCGCAATCGATTGCCGTCGTACCACCGGCGGCATCGCGGACGGTGACGCCCTTGAGTTGGCGGCCCCCGCGCGCATTCTCGATCACGCCGCCTGCGAACAGCCGGGCGCCGAGCTTGTCGGCCTGCGCTTTGCGCGCTGGATTGGCGTCGGAGCGCGCATCGACGATGGCTGCAACCTTGCCGCCTGCGGCGGCGATATCGCGTGCCGTCGCCCAACCATCGTCGCCGGCGGTGAACAGCACCGTCTCGCGCCCGGGCAGAACGCCGTAGCGATTGACATAGGCGCGCGCCGCCCCGGCCAGCATGATTCCGGGCGTATCGTTGCCGGGAAAGACGATCGGCCGTTCCAGCGCGCCTGCAGCCAGGATCGCGCGCTTGGCATAGATGCGCCACCCGCGCTGACGCGGCTGATGGGCTGCCGGCTCCGGCAGGTGATCGCCGACACGCTCGACCGCGCCATAGATGCCATGGTCGTAAAGTCCGAAGACGGTGGTGCGGGGCATGATCCGCACCTCGGGAAGGCTTTCAAGCTCGGCCAGCGCCGCGGCCAGCCATTCGCTGGCCGGCTTGCCGGAGATCTCGCGCTTCTCGGCGAGCAGCCGCCCACCCAAGCGAAAGTCTTCGTCGCAGAGGATCACGCGGGCACCGCTACGGCCAGCCGCCAGCGCCGCGGCGAGCCCCGCAGGACCGCCGCCGATCACCAGCAGATCGCAGAAGGCGAAAGCCTTCTCGTAATGATCGGGATCTTCCATGCCCGCGGCCCGGCCAAGGCCCGCGGCGCGGCGGATGATCGGCTCGTAAAGCTTCTCCCAGAAGGCCGCCGGCCACATGAAGGTCTTGTAGTAGAAGCCGGCGACGAGTGCCGGCGAGAACAACCCGTTGATCGAGAGCAGGTCGAAGGCGAGCGAGGGCCAGCGGTTCTGGCTCGCGGCATCGAGCCCGTCGAAGAGCTCGACCACCGTGGTGCGCGTATTGGGTTCGCGGCGTGCGCCCGAGCGCAGCTCGACGAGGGCGTTCGGCTCCTCCGGCCCGGCCGACAGAATGCCGCGCGGCCGATGATACTTGAAGGAGCGTCCGACCAGCCGGACGCCGTTCGCCAGCAGGGCCGAGGCCAGGGTGTCGCCGGCATGGCCCTGGTACGGCTTGCCGTCGAAGCGGAAGGTCAGCGCCCGGCCGCGATCGATCAAGCCGCCGGAAGCGAGGCGAAAGGGCTGCCCGCTCATGCCGCTGCTCCGGCCCTGCGGGCTTTTGCCGGCTCGACCGCCGCGATCGCATGGGTGCGGGTGTCGCGGGTCACGACAAGCCAGGCATGGCAGCCGGCGCCGTGATACCAGAGTTCGCGATTCACACCGGCCGGGTTTTCGCGGAGATAGACGTATTCGGTCATCGCGGCCTCGGTCGCGGCCATGCCGCCCGGACGCTGCGGGTCGGCTGCGCCGAGATAGCTGAATTCCTGGGCGTCGCGCGCGCCGCAATAGGGGCAGTCAATGCGCATGGGATTGTCCTCGGCAGCGCGCGGTCAGTGCAGATTGGGCTGGGCGCCGGCGCCCTTTTCGTCGAGCAAGCGCCCCGTGGCGAAGCGATCCAGCCGATAGGCGGTCGCGACCGGATGCGGCTCTCCCGTCGCGATCAGATGGGCGAAGCAGTAGCCCGACGCCGGCGTCGCCTTGAAGCCGCCATAGCACCAGCCGGAGTTGAGATAGAGCCCGTCGATCGACGTGACATCGATGATCGGGGAGCCGTCCATCGACATGTCCATGACGCCGCCCCAATGGCGCAGCATCCGCACCCGGCCGAGCCCCGGCCAGAGCGCCATGGCCGATTCCATCACGTCCTCGATCACGGGCAGGTTTCCGCGCTGGGCGTAGGAGTTGTAGCCGTCGATGTCGCCGCCGAAGACGAGCCCGCCCTTGTCAGACTGGCTGATGTAGAAATGCCCGGCGCCGAAGGTGACGACAGTGTCGATCAGGGGCTTGAGCCCCTCCGACACGAAGGCCTGGAGCACATGGCTTTCGATGGGGAGCCGCAGGCCCGCCATCGCCGCCACCCGCGACGAATTGCCGGCCACCGCCATCGCGATCTTCTTGGCGCGGATCGGGCCGCGCGAGGTCTCGACGCCGATGGCGCGCCCGCCGGACATGGTGATGCCGGTCACCTCGCAATTCTGGATCATGTCGACGCCGCGGCTGTCGGCGGCGCGTGCATAGCCCCACGCGACGGCATCGTGACGGGCGGAACCGCCGCGGCGCTGCAGCAGTCCGCCCTGGATCGGGAAGCGGGCATTGTCATGATCGAGATAGGGCAGCATCGTCCTGACCTGCTCGCGGCCGAGCAGTTCGGCATCGACCCCCGCGAGCCGCATCGCGTTGCCGCGCCGGGCGAAGGCATCCCGCTGCGCATCGGAGTGGTAGAGATTGATCACCCCGCGCTGGCTGACCATGGCGTTGTAGTTCAGGTCCTGCTCGAGCCCCTCCCAGAGCTTCATGGAGAGTTCGTAGAAGGGCGTGTTTCCGGGCAGGAGGTAGTTCGACCGGATGATCGTGGTATTGCGCCCGACATTGCCGGAGCCGAGATAGCCCTTCTCCAGCACCGCGACATTCGTGATGTTGTGCCGGCTGGCGAGGTAATGCGCCGTGGCAAGACCATGCCCGCCGCCGCCGATAATGATGACGTCGTACTCCGCCTTCGGAGCGGGATCGCGCCAGGCCGGCGTCCAACCCTTGTGCCCTTGCAAGGCCTGGGCGAGCAACGAGAAGACTGAATAGCGCATCGAAGGATCCGGACGGGCTTGTCATCTGGAGATTGACCGACATAGGCTCGACGACATGCTCGATAGCGACATACGATTGCCTGTCAGCGACGACAGCCTCCCAACTCATGTTGGCTTTCTGCTGATCCCGGATTTTGCGCTCCTGCCCTATGCCTCGGCAATCGAGCCCTTGCGCGCTGCCAACCGGCTTTCCGGGCGGCCGCTCTACCGCTGGAGCCATGTCTCGATTGACGGCGCGCCGGCATCAGCCTCAAACGGTGTCAGCATTGCGGCCGATGCGGGCGTGGGCGCCGATCTGCGGCTCGACTATCTGTTTGTCTGTGCGGGGGGCAACCCCTCGCTGTTCACTCACCAACCGACCTTTGCCTGGCTTCGCCAGCTCGCGCGACGCGGCGTGCGGATCGGCGGCGTTTCGGGTGGCCCCTATCTGCTGGCCCGTGCGAACGTGCTGAGCGGCTATCGCTTCACGCTCCACTGGGAGCACGCGCCGGCGTTCCTGGAGGAATATCCCAACCTCGACCTGCGCCGCTCGCTTTACGAGATCGACCGCGACCGCCTGACCTGCAGCGGCGGCACGGCTCCGCTCGACATGCTGCATGCCGTGATCGCGCGCGAGCATGGCAGCGAACTCGCGCTCGCCGTCAGCGAATGGTTCCTGCAGACCCATGTCCGCGAAGGCGCGGGTCCGCAACGCATGCCTTTGCGGGAGCGGCTGGGCATCGCGCACGCGCCCTTGCTGCGCGTCATCGGCCGGATGGAGCAGACCATCGAACATCCCGAAGCGCGCGAAGACCTGGCAAGGCTCGCCAATGTTTCCTTGCGGCAGCTCGAACGCCTGTTCCGCCAGCATCTCGGGCGGTCGCTCGGCGAGTACTACATGGTTCTCCGCCTCGATCGCGCACGCGACCTGTTGCGGCAGACCAGCCTTTCGATTCTGGAGGTTGCGCTGGCCTGCGGTTTCGCCAGCGCGAGTCATTTCTCGCGTAGCTACAGCGGACGTTTCGGCCATGCCCCAAGGTCTGAGCGTCTGATGCGACAGCCGAGCACTCGACGCTAAATGTCAAGAACGTGTCGCATGAGATCAATTACACAGATTGATCCGCCGGAAGTCTAGGAGTTCAAATAAAAGACAGGGGATCGCGACCGATGAAGAAACTCGCCGCTCTCGCTTTGGCATTCGCCGCGACGCTCGCCGCCGCGCCGGGCTTCGCTCAAGACACCTTGGCCAAGATCAAGGAAAAGGGTGTTCTCACCGTCGGCGTCAAGAACGACTACAAGCCCTGGGGCTTCCTCGATCCGTCAGGCAAGATCGTCGGCCTCGAGATCGATCTCGCGCAGGAGGTTGCCGACAAGATCGGTGTCAAGCTCGAGATGGTCCCGGTCATCGCTGCCAACCGGATCGAATTCCTGCGCCAGGGCCGTATCGATCTGATGATTGCCACGCTGGGCGACACCGCGGAGCGCCGCAAGCAGATCGGTATGATCGAGCCGAACTACTATGCCGGCGCAACGAATGTCCTCGCGCCGAAGAGCGCCGGCCTCAAAAAGTGGGAAGACCTGAAGGGCCGCAAGGTCTGCGCCGTGCAGGGCGCCTATTACAACCGCCGCGTCTCGCAGGTGTATTCGCCCGAACTCGTCGTTTTCCCGTCGGTGCCGGACGGTCTCAACGCGCTGCAGGGCAACAACTGCGTCGCCTTCCTTTTCGACGACACGCTCATCGTTTCGACGCTTTCGGGCGGCGATCCGAAATGGGCGAATTACGAGATGCCGCTCACCTCGGAAGACCCACAGCTCTGGGCCATGGCCGTGCGGCTCGACGATCTCGACGGCGCTTTCGGCAAGCTGCTGAAGGACATGTCGGTCGAATGGCACAAGAGCGGCAAGCTGCTGGCGCTCGAGAGCAAATGGGGCATCWAGCAGAGCCCCTATCTGATCGAGACCAACAAGAAGCTGAAGGGCTCGTAGGCGCCGGCGCCCCCGCGCCGCTTCCATCCGGCATTCCGGGCGAATGAGGGGAGACCCGGAATCCATCGCGGCGCGCTGGCGCACTCCGATGGATTCCGGCGCTACAGCGCCCGCGCGAGTTGGCCGGAGTGACGCCGGAAGCAACGGAAGACACGATGATCGCAGCCTTCTTCGAGCGCCTGAACGACACGCGGGGGCTCAATTTCTCGATCTTCTACGACGCCTTTGACCGCTCTCGCTTCCTGACGGGACTGTGGACGACGACCTATATCTGCGTTGTCTCGATCCTGGCTTCGCTGGCGCTTGGGCTCCTTGGGGTCTGGTTTGCCGGCGGTGGCTCGCGGCTTGGCCGGTTGCTCGTCCGAATTTACGTCCAGTTCTTCCGCAACACGCCACCGCTGGTGCAGCTTTCGTTCTTTTACTTCGCCGTCGGCGGTCTTCTGCCGACCGTATCGGACGGCTTCGGAGGGCAATCGCCCGTCGTCAGCGGCACGGGCTGGGCCATTATCGCCTTCTCCCTGTTCGCCGGGGCCTTCAATGTCGAGATCTTCCGTGCCGGCATCGAGGCCGTTCCCGAGACGATGGTCGAGGCGGCAGAGTCGCTCGGCTACACGCGTTTCCAGCTTTGGCGCCAGATCGTGTTGCCTCTCGCCTTCCGCATCTGCCTGCCCTCGCTGAACAACAATCTCGTCAATCTCGTGAAAACCACTACGCTCGCCTATGCGATCGGCGTCCCCGAACTGCTCTATGCCGCGTCGCAGATCTGGTCGGAAACGTTCAATGTCCGCGAGATGATGAACGTCCTGCTCGTCGTCTATGTGCTGCTCGTCGGGGTGCTGGTCTGGATCATGCACCGTTGGGAGAAAGCCATGCGCATTCCGGGCTACATGCCATGAGGAGCGGCGCGACCGACCTCCCGGTCCTGAAGCCGTTTCGCGCAGCGCCGATCTCGCCGAGCGGACTGGCCGCCCCGATGCTGCTGAGTGCCGGACTCGTCGCCGGTGTCGCGATCGTCTTTGCCGGGTCGCTCGCTGTCGCGCAGGCGACCGGGCCGGCCGCGCGCGACGGCGCCGTGACGGTCCTGTGGCGCTGGGCGCCTCTGATCTTCCAGGGTTTTCTCTTCAATCTCCTGATCAGTTTCCTGTCGATGGCGCTGGGCACCGCAGTCGGCGTGCTGTTCGGCATCGGCCAGGTCTCGCCATCCGCTGCGCTGCGGAAGCCGGCCTGGGCCGCGACGCAGTTCTTCCGCAATGCCCCCTGGCTCGTCCTGCTGTTCTACGCGATGTTCCTGCTACCCTTCGAGATCAAGCTCGGGCCGGTCACCGTCGCGTTTCCAGCCTGGGTCAAGGCGATCATCGGATTGGCGCTTCCGGTGGCGGCGAATGTCTCCGAGATCGTGCGCGGCGGCATCCGCTCGATTCCCTCCGCCCAATGGGAATCGGCTGAGTCACTCGCCTTTAGCCGCCGTCAGACGATGTGGATGATCATCCTGCCGCAAGCCTTCAAGCGCATGATGCCGCCCTGGATGAACCTCTATGCCATCCTGACCATGGCGACGACCCTGATCTCGGTTGTCGGCATCCAGGATGGGCTGACGGTGACGCGCGCCGCCCTTGTCGCCGAGAGCCGGCCTGAGCTGATGCTGCCGATGTACCTGCTGCTCCTGCTCATGTTCTTCGCCTACTGCTATCCGATCGCACGCCTCACCATGGCGGTCGAACGCCGCTTCAATGTGAAGGGATGACCATGGTCGCCAAGCATGAACTCGGCGAACCCGTCGTCGTCATCGAAGGCGTTGAGAAAGCCTTTGGCGCCTTTGTTGTGCTCAAGGATGTTAGCCTCACCATCCGCCGTGGCGAGACCGTCTGCATCATTGGTCCGTCCGGCTCGGGCAAGTCGACGCTGTTGCGCTGCATCAACGGATTGGTGCCGATCAGCAAGGGCTCGATCACCGTCGCCGGCCGCCAGGTCAACGACCCCGCTCTCGACAAGCTCGCTCTGCGGCGGGACGTCGGCATCGTTTTCCAGCAATACAACCTGTTCCCGCACCGGACTGCGCTGCAGAACGTGATGATGGCACCGATCCATGTGCTGAAGCAGGACCGGGCCGAAGTCGAGGAGCGGGCCAAGCGGCTGCTCGCAAAGGTCGGCCTGGCACAAAAACACGACGCCTATCCTGGCGAACTCTCGGGCGGGCAGCAGCAGCGTGTCGCGATCGCACGCTCGTTGGCGATGAACCCGAAGGTGATGCTGTTCGACGAGGTCACCGCGGCGCTGGACCCCGAGACCAAGAAGGAAGTGCTCGTCGCCATCCGCGACCTGGCGGCCGAGGGCATGACCTGCATCCTCGTCACCCATGAGATGAGCTTCGCCCGCGAGGTCGCCGACCAAGTCTACTTCACCGATGGCGGCGTGATCGTCGAGCATGCCCCGCCTGCGGAGTTCTTCGGCACGCCCCGCGAGGCGCGCACGCGAGCGTTCCTCGACCAGGTACTTTGACGCGACATGTCGCGTCCCGACTAGCCAATGTCGCAAACCGGCCGGCCAGTACGGCCTGCCAGCCCAAGAATGCCTGCCGTCATTCGAGAGCGAGTTCCATGAACAGCCCGGCCTCAGACCCGAAATCCGTCACCGCCAAGCCGCTGGTCATCGACGAAAAGGTGGACGTGCTGGTCATCGGAGCCGGGATGGCGGGCCTCGCTGCCGCCATCGGGGCCGCTGCGCGGGGCTTCGGCGTCCTGCTGGTCGACGAGAACCCGGTGCCCATCGAGACGATGGGCGACGACGTGCCGTTGCATTTCGGGCAGGGCATGGCCGCCAATGCCCGCAACCGCAACGCCATGATGGAGGCGTTCGTCGCTTCCGAACCGCGGATCGAGGAGGCTTTCGAGGCCGGCATCGACGTCCGCCTCGGCACGGCCTGCTGGGGACTTTACGCCAACGGCTCCGCGCTGGGCTGGATGCCGGGGCTGGTCTTGGGGCTTGCCGACGAAGAGCGCAGTTTCCTGGTCGAAGCCAAGCACGTCATCCTCGCTTGCGGCAGGCGCGACATGGGGCTCGGCTTTCCCGGCTGGGAGAAGCCGGGCGTGATGGGCGCCACCGCCGCGCTCACTCTCGCGACGCGATACGGCGCTCTCGGTCCGCGCCGGGTCGTTCTTCTCGGCTCCAGCACTGAGGCTTTGACGACGGCGCTGGCCTTGCGCGAGACGGGCGTCGAGATCGCGGCGATCGTCGAGCAGGCACGAGAGGCCGTGGGCGACGCGCTCTTGCTGGCGCGCCTGCGCGACAGTGGGACCGAGATCCTGACGGGCCATGTCGTGCGCGAGGCCTGCGGGCGCGAAGCGGTCGAGGCTACCTCCGTCGCGGCGCTCGACGACCAGGGTCACCCGGCGCCGGCCGAGCGGCAGATCGCTTGCGACGGCATCGTGCTGGCGGTCGGCGTGACGCCCGTCATCGATCTGATCGATGCAGCCGGTTGCAAGGTCGCGTTCCAGCCCGAGCGTGGCGGCTATGCGCCGATCCTCGATGCCGGCCAGCGCACCAGCATCGCCAACGTCCATGCGGTCGGGGACTGCGCCGGTATCTGGGCGGCGAAGACGCGCGACCGCGGGATCGCGGAGGCCGAGGCTGCGCGCGCGGTCGCCTCGCTCGGTGCCGTTGCGACGGACGATCCGCCCGAGACTTTGCCTTCGCCGGAATACGATCTTTCCGCCTATCGGCTGGCCTGGGTCCGCGCCAGCGTCGTCGAGGCGTCTGCCGAATTCCATGTCTGCCAATGCGAGGAGGTCACGGCGCGGGAGATCCTCGAAATCCGGCCGCCCAGATACCTCGACTGGCAGAACGAACGCCGCAACGACCGCTCCCTGTCGGCGCTGCTCGGCGAGGGCCCGCCCCATCCCGACCAGGTCAAACGGCTGACGCGCGCCGGAATGGGCCCCTGCCAGGGTCGCCGCTGCCGCGAACAGGTCGCGGCGCTGCTGGCGCTTAGTGCCGCGCAGCCGCTCTCGTCCATCCCGCTGGCCGGCTATCGCGCGCCGACGCGGCCGATGCCGCTATCGATGACGATGCATGTGCCCGAAGCGCCGGAGCAGGCGGAGCATTGGGACACCTGGTTCGGCATGCACCCGCAATGGGTCCCGTTCTGGGAGGTGCCGGACCGCTATACCGTCGCGACCAATGACGCGACCGGCCCCGTCGCGAGCGAGTGAGAACGATCATGAGCGAGATCAAGGGAGCTTCGGTCGTCGTGGTCGGCGGCGGCGTCACGGGCCTCTCGGCCGGCTGGTGGCTGACACGGGATGGCGTCGATGTGCTGGTCGTCGAGAAGGGCTTGATCGGCTGGGAAGCGTCTGGCCGCAATGGCGGCGGCTGTTCTCACCATCATTCGCCGCTCTTTGCCGAGGAGCAACGTCTCTGGCCGATCATGGACGCGCTGCTGGGCTACCCGACCGAGTTCAGCGGCGGGCGCGTGCGCCTGGCCGCCAGCGAGCATCAGATGGGGCTCTATGGCCGCGCGCTGCGCAATGCCGAGCGGCAGGGCTTTGCGTCGCAGGTGCTCGACGTCAAGCAGGCGAAGGAAATGGTACCTCTGGCGGGCGATACCATCGTCGGTGGTTACCATTACAAGTTCGGCGGCCACGCCAACCCGCACCGCACCGTGCAGGGCTATGCATGGGCGATGCAGGATCATGGCGGGCGCGTCCTCCAGCATACGATCGTTACCGGCTTCCGCTGCGAGGGCGGCCGGGTGACGGCCGTCGAGACCGATCGCGGCCCGATCGGCTGCGACAGCCTCGTCCTGGCCGCCGGTCCGCAGACCGGGCGCCTTTCGGCCATGCTCGGGCAGGAGGTGCCGGTCCAGTCGGCCCGCTGCGAGATGATCGTGACCGAACCGCTGCCGCTGATGCCGCTCGGCGGGGTCGATGGCTGCGGTCTTTATGGCCGCCAGACGCTGCGCGGCAACCTGGCCTATGGCGGCGGTCCGCATGAGTGGCTGGCCCTGGCGGAGCAGGGCACACCGGCCAAGCCGACGACGCCATTGATGCTGCATATGGGCCGGCGTCTCGCCCAGTTGCTGCCGAAGGCGGCTCATGCCCGCATCATTCGCTCCTGGGCCGGCGTGATCGAGAACACACCGGACGGGCGCCCGGTGATCGACAGGCTCGACTCGCAGGCGAATGTCGTGGTGGCGACGCTGTCGAGCGTCGGCTTCGGCCTCTCTCCGGCGAGCGGTCGTGCGATCCGCGACCTCGTGCTCGACGGCGCCTGCAGCTTTGCCGACATTTCGAGTTTCAAGCTCGCGCGCTTCGCCGCTCTCGAGCCGAACTGGCGTGAACTGCAGGGCTGGCAGGCGACCGCAGCCAGCGAGGCGCTAGCCGCCTGAGAGCCGTCTGCGTCGAAGCCGATCTCGATCCGCTTTGGAGTGCTGTCGTCGAATCCTCGGTCGCGCTGACCGCAACGCCTGTCGCTTTCGGTGCAGCGCATGTCGGCAAGCTGCGCGCCCTTGGCCTCGACGATCTCGCTATCTCAGACCTGATCCACGCCGCCGCCTTCTTCAACTGGGCGAACCGGCTCATGCTCAGCCTGGGTGAGCCGCAGGAGCGCGACTGAGGGCGGAATGCACGCCCCGTATTTCCAATTGCATCACGGCTGCAGGCGCTGGCTCAGCGCATCGCGGAGCCCATCGCCGAGGACGTTGAAGCACAGGACGACGATGAAGATCGCCAGGCCCGGAAATAGGGTCAGGTGATCGGCGACGCCGAGATAGGCGCGCCCATCGGCGAGCATGGCGCCCCATTCCGGGCTGGGCGGCTGGGCACCCAGCCCGATGAAGGACAGCGCGGCTCCGACGAGGATGGCGGAGCCGATGCGCAGGCTCATATAGACAATCACCACCGGCAGGGCGCCGGGCAGCACATGATACAGCACGAGCTTGGCCGTGGGCACACCGATGGTCCGGGCCGCCTGGATGTATTGCGTCTGCTTCAACGCGATGGTCGTGCCCCGGACCAGCCTGGCGAAGACCGGCACGCTGAACACCGCGACGGCCCAGATGACGTTGGCGACGCCCGGCCCCAGCAAGGCCACGACGCCGATCGCCAGCAGGATGCCCGGAAATGCGAACAAGACGTCGCAGAGCCGCATCAGCACGGCATCGACCCAGCCGCCACGCCAGCCGCTGAGCAGGCCGAGCCCGGTGCCCACAAGGCCGCCGGCCAGGGCCGAGACCAAACCGACGGCGAGCGAGGTGCGACCGCCCCAGATGATCCGGCTCAGAATATCGCGGCCATAGGAGTCGGTGCCCGCGAGATGGGCGAGCGAGGGACCCTGCAGCACGGCGTCGTAATCTGCGGCGGCAGGATCGAACGGAGCGACCACGGGTGCCAGCAAAGCGATCAGGATGACGAGGACGATCACGCTACCGGCTGCGAGCGCCGTATGGCGGCGCCTCAACCGGCGCCAGAACTCGGTCGCGGGGGAGCGGACGGCGGGGGCGGTCATGAGCGAAGCCGGATTTCCGGATTGAGATAACCGTAGAGCAGATCGACCACGAGGTTGATCAGCATGAATTCGGCCGAGAGCAGCAGGATCTCGGCCTGGATCACGGGATAGTCGCGGAAGGCGATGCTATCGACCAGCAACCGGCCGAGGCCCGGCCAAGCGAACACCGTCTCCACCACGATCGCGCCGCCGAGCAACGTGCCGAACTCGAGACCCGTCAGCGTGACGACGGGGATCAGCGCGTTGCGCACGCCGTGGCGCCAGATTACCCGCCGCTCGCGCAGGCCCTTGCTGCGCGCGGTGCGGACATAGTCCTCGCTGGCGACGTCAACATAGGCCGAGCGCGAGAAACGGGCGAGCACCGCCGCCACGCTCACGCCGAGCGTGAAAGACGGCATCAGCAAGGATTGCCAGCTGTCGAAGCCGCCGGTCGGCAGCCAGCCGAGATGGACGGAGAACAGGTTGATGAGAAGCAGGCCCAGCCAGAAGCCGGGGAAGGAAAGGCCGCCGATGGCGAGCAGCATCGCGAGCTGATCCCGCCAGCGCCCTCGCCGGACGCCCGCCCAGACGCCGATGAACACGCCAACGACAGTCGCCCAGCCCATGGCCGCCAGCGTCAGCCACAGCGTCGGCCAGAAGCGCGCGGCGATGACGTCGATCACGGGTTCGCGCGTGCGGCTGGAACGGCCGAGATCGCCTTGCACGCTCGCGGAGACATAGCGGACATATTGCTCCCAGACCGGGCGGTCGAGGCCAAGCGACTCCCGGGCCGACGCGACTTCCTGTTCCGTCGCATCGGCACCCGCGACAAGACGGGCGGGGTCACCGGGCAAGACCCTGACGAAGCCGAAGACGAAGAGCGAGACGGCGAACAGCACCGGGATCGCTCCGAGCAGGCGCCTTAGAAAGAAGAGCATCGCTCGCTTTCCATGAACCGGGTTTCCAAGGCCGCAAGCATCAATACAGGCCTCCGACCCGGTGGCGCGCGACGAAATGGCCGGGGCCGACCTCGACCAGCGGCGCGACATTCGGCCTGTCGTCGCGTGCACGCAACGGGCTCGGCACCTCCGCATCGTCCGTCAGCGCCGGCTCGCGGCGGCGAGACGGGTCGGGCACCGGAACCGCTGCCAGCAGCCGGCGCGTGTAGTCGTGCTGCGGCGACGACAGCACGGCTTGGCGAGGGCCGATCTCGATGATCTGCCCGAGATACATCACCGCGACGCGATGGCTGACGCGCTCGACCACCGCCATGTCATGCGAGATGAACAAGCAGGCGAGTCCGAGCCGTCGCTGCAGCGCCATCAGCAGATTGACGATCTGCGCGCGGATCGAGACGTCGAGCGCCGCGACCGCCTCATCAGCAATGATCAGCCTTGGTTCCGACGCCAGGGCGCGTGCGATACCGACACGCTGGCATTGGCCGCCCGACAGCTCGTGAGGGTAGCGCGAGGCGAAATGCTGGGGCAGGCCGACCAGCTCCAGCAGTTCGGCGACACGCTCGGTGATGGCCGCGCCCTCGCGCAAGCGATGGGTGCGGATCGGTTCCGCGATGGAAAACCCGACCGTCAGCCGCGGATCGAGCGCGCTGTAGGGGTCCTGGAAGACATATTGGATGCCGCGACGCAGCTGCGAATCCGCCGTCGTAGCGGTCAGCACGTCAAGTCCGTCGAAGCGGATCTGGCCGGAGCGCGGCGTCTCGAGCCTGACGATACTGCGGCCGAGCGTGCTCTTGCCGCAGCCGCTTTCGCCGACCAGCGCCAGCGTCTCGCCAGGATTGATATCGAGGCTGACCTGCTCGACGGCGTGGACGCGTGCGCGCACCATCCCGAAGCCATTGCGCACGTCGAAACGCGTCACGAGATCGCGGACCTCCAGCGTCGGCGCGCCCGCGACGACAGTGTCCTGAAGCTGGATCGGCTCGCCCGATGGGGCGAACGGCGCAGGCAACGCGCTTCCCGCAAGGCTTCCGAGCACCGGCACGGCGGCAAGCAGGCTTTTGGTATAGGGCTGGTTCGGGGCAGCGAAAATGCGCCCGACCGGCCCGTCCTCGACATGCTCGCCGCCTTGCATCACGACGACGCGGTCGGCGAGTTCCGCGACCACGCCCATGTCGTGGGTAATGAAGAGCAGGCCCGTGCCGAGATCGTCCCGGAGCTCGCGCAGCAGGCGGAGAACCTGCGCCTGCACGGTCACGTCGAGCGCCGTCGTCGGCTCGTCGGCGATCAACAGGCGCGGATGGCTGGCGAGCGCAATCGCGATCATCACGCGCTGCCGCATCCCGCCCGAAAGCTCGAACGGAAATCGCTTCAGTTGCCGCCCCGCATCGGGAATTCGCACGCGTTCGAGCAGGCGCAACGCTTCCGCCTCCGCCACGGCCCAGCCGACACCGCGATGCTCCACGATGGCCTCGGCGATCTGCTCGCCAACACGCAGCACCGGGTTGAGCGAACTCATCGGCTGCTGGAAGATCATCGCGATCTCCGGGCCGCGAAGCGCGCGCATCGCGTCCATGTCCTCGCGCGCCAGATCGCGGACCTTGCCCGAACGATCGCGGTAGAGGATCTGCCCGGCATCGATGCGGCCAGGGCCATGGTCGAGCAGCCGGGTGATCGCCAGCGAGGTCACGGATTTGCCTGAGCCAGACTCCCCGACGAGCGCCACCGTCTCGCCTGGCGCCACCGTCAGAGAGAGATCGCGGACGACGGTCGCCCGGCCTTTCTCGGCCGGAAAGCTGATCGAGAGTCCTTTGACGCTGAGGAGGTCCGGCTGGCTCATCGCGATGCCGTCACTGGAGGACGGCATCCTCATAGGTCAGCGCGGTATCGGGCAGCAAGGTCAGGCCGCTCAGCCGCTTGTCGCGACCCGCGACGAGCGTGTTGACCGAAAGGAAGATCCAGGGGGCCTTCTCCCAGACGATCTTCTGGATCCGGTCATAGGCTGCCTTGCGCTGCCCGGCATCGGCCGTCGACAGGCCCTTTTGCAGCTCGGCATCGACCTCGGCGTCCTTGAAATAGGAGATGTTATAGAGCGCCGGAGGATAGCTGCGGCTCGACAGCAAGGGCCGCAGGGCCCAGTCCGCATCGCCCGTCGAAGGCGCCCAACTGCCGAAGAACATCCGGACTTCGGCCTCCTCCGGGGTCTTGGCGCCCCAGAGCCGCGTCGTCGCAACGCCGGCCTCGAGCGGGTTCAGCTTCACCCTGACGCCGACGGCGGCGAGCTGCTGCTGCAGGAACTGCGAGGCGCGATTGTTCAGCGTGTTGCTGAAGTTCCAGATCTCGCTCTCGAACCCATCGGGATAGCCGGCTTCCGCCAGCAGTTGCTTGGCTTTGGCAGGATCATAGGGCCAGACGCCCTGCTTGCTGTAGAAAGCGATGCCGGGCGCCACCGGCGCGTCCATCGGAATGCCGAAGCCGTTATAGACGACCTTCACGAAGGCGGTCTTGTCGATCGCGTAGTTCAGCGCCTGGCGCACACGCGGATCGTCGAAGGGCTTCTTCAGCGTGTTCAACGCGACATACTGCGTTACGATCGAGGGTGTCTTGTCGATGGCGAGGCGGCTGTCCTTCTCGACGATCTGGACCGTCTCCTGCGGGAGCGGGAAGATGTATTGCGCCTCGCCCGAGCGCAGGAGCGCCAGCCGCGCACCGCTTTCGCCGACGCTCCGGATCGTCACGCCGTCGACCTTCGGCGAGCCCTTTCGCCAGTAATCGGCATTTCGCGCGGCCTTCAAGCTGTCGGTCGCCCAGCTCGTGAACACGAACGGCCCGGTGCCGACCGGATGGCGTGAAAGCTCCTTGCCATATTGCTCGATCGCCTTGGGGCTGAGGATCGACGCTCCAGTGTGGGCGAGATAGTTCAGCATGACGCCGGACGGCGCCTTGAGGACGAGGCGCACGGTGAACTCGTCGACGACATCGACCTTGTCGATCGCTTCCAGCAGGCTCTGCCGCTTCAGCCGGTTGGCCGGATCGCGCAGGCGATCATAGTTGATCTTGACCGCCGCCGCGTTGAACGGCGTGCCGTCGTGGAACTTCACGTCCTTGCGCAGGTGAATGGTATATTCGGTCGCGGCCTCGTTAACGTCGGTCTTCTCAGCCAGCACGGGGACCAGCTTCAGGTCCTTGTCGAAGCCGTAGAGCCCCTGAAAGAACAGTCGCGATGCCGAGAGCGAAACGGAGTCGTTGAGATCGGTCGGATCGAGGCCAAGGATGTTGTCGCCGACGCCGACGGTCAGCTGGCCGGCGGCCTGTGCCATGGAGGACAGGCCGAGGCCGAGTGCCATGATCGAGACGAGGCTTACATTGCGGAGACGCGAAAGCATTACGCCTACGGGTGAAATCGGCATCGCCAAATTCCTTTAAGATAGATCGTGGCGCCGGTTTCGAAGACGGGCTCCGAAAAGGCTGAAAACCTAGTGGCAGAGCCCGTTGTAAAAGCTCAAGAGCCATAGCACAGGAGGGGGTTGCGTGCGGGGTATTCGACTACGTTGGAAGCCTTGATCAGGGCATTTCTTCTGCGAGCTGTCCGATTCACACCATCTTTGCGCCAGTTGGACCGGGGCGGGCTGGTCTGGGCCGCAGCATGCGCGATACGGGCGAGCCACCACACCAAGCAGGAGTGACAGCATCGATCTGAAGCTCAGAAGGGATGCTTCCAGGGGCGCCAGCCATTATGGACCACCCGTGTGCACCACCGGGTCGGTCGCAAGCCACTGATTCCAGGACTTCTTTTGGGTCAAACCCTTAGCGGGATGATAGCTGGCGGGATGATGGCGGACAGGGAGGGATTTAAAAATTACTAAATAACAAGAGAAATCAATTGTTTGTGCAGATCATGTGCGCTGAAGTGTTGCACAAAATGTTGCCCGATTGAGTGGGTAAATCAGACCCTTTTTAAGCACCTAAGACGCTTTCAATAAAGTAGCTGGATAGGTCGCTGAGAAAAAGGTCATAGAGCCGAGGCTACGGGATCAGGCCCTTAGCTGGCACGTGCACATTCCTCCTATATGGCATTCCAGTTGTCGGCTTCGAAGAAGGGCTGGAGTTGGCCCATAGCTGACCCTGCGAATGTCTGCTCTCAGGTGCTCCGTCGGCTACTGCTCTCTCCAATGCAGGCTAGTTTGTGATAAGCTTGGCCATGGACGCCTTCTCCGAGCCCAACGCTGTCACCCGCTACGCCGAGAACCCGCCACGCTTGGTGCCTGGGTACGCCGACATGCAGCGCATGGCGATGCTGCTCCTCGCGGAGCGAACCCCGGACGACGGGCAGGTCCTCGTTCTAGGCGCCGGCGGCGGGCTTGAGCTTAAAGTGTTCGCCGAGGCGCAGCCTGGATGGGCCTTCGTCGGAGTCGATCCCTCCGCGGCCATGCTAGATTTGGCGCGGATGACCCTGGGCGACCTCGAGACCCGCGCCACCCTGCACCATGGATTCATCGAGATCGCGCCCGAAGGCCCGTTTGACGCAGGCGCCTGCATTTTGACATTGCATTTCATCGAGGGCGAGGAGCGCCTGCGGACGCTGCGGGAGATCCGGCGTCGCCTGAAGCCGGGCGCCCCGCTGGTCGTCGCCCACTACAGCATCCCCGCCGACGAGATGGACATGTGGATGTCGCGGTTCGCCGCCTTCGCTATCTCGTCAGGGATCGAGCCGTCGCAGGCGCACGCCGCGCGGGCCGGCATCGTCGAGAAGCTGGCGATTCTCTCGCCCGCTGAGGATGAGCGGCTGTTACTGGATGCCGGGTTCCGAGACGTCAGACTGTTCTACGTCGGCTTCACCTTCCGCGGCTGGGTCGCCTACGCCTGATCGGCGGGCCTGCGCGATGCCTGGGACTGTAGCGAGCGCGGATACCAACCGGTGAACTTCACGGCCCCGAACAGCGCCGCGATGGTAGCCCATACGCCGAGGCGGGGCGGCACGTCAGGCCGGTAGATCCACAGCAGGTCGACTGCGACCAGCACGGCGAAGGCGGCCACCCAAGCAGCCGAGATGACATAGCTGGTCTTAAGGAACGTCGGGCTCGACCAGAGCTCGGGCTCCACGTTCTCGCGGGCGTACTGGAGGGTGAACGGCTTCCCGATCAGCATTGAAAGGATCACGATTAGCAGCAGGCCCAGGTCGACCCGCAGCCGAACGTCGATGATCGACCAGGCCGGCTGGAACGCCAAGAACCAGGCCGCCAAGCCGGCGAACAGCAGTACGGTTCCAATCTCCAGGACTTTGGGCGACTTGCCATGAAGCATTGTATCGCGGACCATCATCGCGATCGAAACCACCGCGCCGGCGAGCAAACCGTCGAGGGAGCCGAGCGCCCGATCGACCAGCGCGAAAGCCAAGAACGGCGCGAATGCGAGAAGAATGTTCATGGGTGTCGATCCAGCCGAGATGAGCCGGAATAGCGCTGCGTCAGGTAGGAGTCGAGCGGCGGTAGCCAAGTTGCTAGACGGCCTTGATCATCGCAGCGAATGTCGGCTCCCTTCCGAGATATCCACAGACGCTGCGCCTTTGCTTCACTATGAATTGACATCCGCGCCGGACGCGCCACTAGATCTGGTTGTCACGGTCTCTCGAATCGCAAGATCGAGAGCTAAGAGGGAAGCCGGTGCGAAACCGGCGCTGCCCCCGCAACTGTCAGCGGCGAGTTCTTAAGTCCAGCCTATGTCACTGGTGCGCAAGGCGCTGGGAAGACGGACAAGAGCGACGACCCGCGAGCCAGGAGACCTGCCGCGACGACATGAAGTTCCTCGGGCGGGGTGTCCCGGTGGATCGCTTTGCAGCGTCCGCTGGCGATTTTCGCCGCGATCGACTGTGCCGCGAGTCCGCCTCGGCTCTTGCCCCCAACAGATGGGGTTTAAAAGCCGATGTCCCTCGCGACCGATACCATGCGCCCTGCGACGCCTTATGTTGATGCCTCGCCGGGCAGCGAGCAGCGCGCAGCGAGCGAGCCGGGCTTTCAGATCATCCGCCGCAATGGCGGCGTCACGCCCTTTGACGCCTCGAAGATCAGCGTCGCGCTGACCAAGGCGTTCCTGGCGGTCGAGGGCTCCAGCGCCGCCGCCTCGCGCCGCATCCACGACATCGTCGCCGATTTGACCACGCAGATCGTCGCCGGCCTGACCCGCCGCGCTGATGCCGGCCGGACTTTCCATATCGAGGACGTGCAGGACCAGGTCGAGCTCGCGCTGATGCGCTCCGAGCACCACAAGGTCGCCCGCGCCTATGTGCTCTATCGCGAGGAGCGTGCGCAGGAGCGCGCCCGCGCCAAAGCCGAGACCAAGCCCGTCGTGGTCGCCGCGCCGGCCCTGCGGATGAAGGCCGCCGATGGCGCTCTCGTGCCGCTCGACGCAGTCCGTCTCGCAACCGTGATCCGCGAGGCCTGCGCCGATCTCGATGGCGTCTCGGCGGAAGCCGTACTGACGGAAGCGCGGCGCAATCTCTATGACGGCATCTCGCTCGACGAACTGGCACAGGCGCCGATCCTGGCGGCGCGCACGCTAGTCGAGACCGAGCCGAACTATTCCAAGGTGTCGGCCCGCCTCCTGCTCGACAAGCTGCGTCGCGAAGCGCTGAGCTTCGTCCATGGCCGCACCGAGCAGGCAACTCAAGCCGAGATGGCCGGGCGCTATGGCGAATATCTCCACGCCTATGTGAAGACCGGCATCGCCAACGAATTGCTCGACCCCGAACTCGGCCGCTTCGATCTCGACCGCATGGCCGCGGCGCTGAAGCCCGAGCGCGATCTCCAGTTCGACTATCTCGGCTTCCAGACGCTCTATGACCGCTATTTCCTGCACGTGCGGGGCAACCGCTTCGAGCTGCCGCAGGCCTTCTTCATGCGCGTCGCCATGGGCCTCGCCATCCGCGAGATCGACCGCGAGGCGCGCGCCATCGAGTTCTACGACCTGCTGTCGTCGTTCGACTTCATGGCCTCGACGCCGACCCTGTTCAATGCCGGCACGCTGCGGCCGCAGCTCTCATCCTGCTTCCTGACCACGGTTGCAGACGATCTCGACGGCATCTTCAAGGCGGTCAAGGACAATGCCCTGCTCGCCAAATACTCCGGCGGGCTCGGCAACGACTGGACGCCGGTTCGGGGCCTGGGCGCCCATATCAAGGGCACCAATGGCGAAAGCCAGGGCATCGTGCCCTTCCTGAAGGTCGCCAACGACACCGCCATCGCCGTCAACCAGGGTGGCAAGCGCAAGGGCGCGGTCTGCGCCTATCTCGAAACCTGGCATGTCGACATCGAGGAGTTCCTCGACCTTCGCAAGAACACCGGCGACGAGCGCCGCCGCACCCATGACATGAACACGGCGAACTGGATTCCCGACCTGTTCATGCAGCGTGTCATGGCGGGCGGGCAGTGGACCCTGTTTTCGCCCGACGAAGTGCCCGATTTGCATGACCTCTACGGCAAACTCTTCAAGGCGGCTTACGAGGCCTACGAGGCCAAAGCGGAGCGCGGCCAGATCAAGGTGTTCAAGCGTCTCAACGCGCTCGAACTCTGGCGCAAGATGCTGACAATGCTCTTCGAGACCGGCCATCCCTGGATCACCTTCAAGGACGCCTGCAATCTGCGCTCGCCGCAGCAGCATGCCGGCGTGGTGCACTCCTCGAACCTGTGCACCGAGATCACGCTGAATACCTCGGACGCTGAGGTCGCAGTCTGCAATCTCGGCTCGGTCAACCTCGCCGCCCATGTCACGGCACAAGGTCTCGATCAGGCCCGCCTGGCGCGGACGGTCGGCACCGCGATGCGCATGCTCGACAACGTCATCGACATCAATTTCTACACCATCCCGGAGGCGCGCCGCTCGAACCTGCGCCATCGCCCGGTCGGTCTCGGCATCATGGGCTTCCAGGATGCGCTCCAGACGCTGCGCCTGGCTGCGGCCTCGGAAGGCGCGGTCGCCTTTGCCGACACGTCGATGGAGGCGGTGAGCTGGTTTGCGATCTCGGCTTCGGTCGATCTGGCCGCCGAGCGCGGCCGCTATCCGAGCTTCGAAGGCTCGCTCTGGTCGAAGGGCATCCTGCCGATCGACTCGCTGGAAATCCTGTCCGAGGCCCGCGACGGCGAAGTTGAGCTCGATCGCTCCTCGACGCTGGATTGGGAAACGCTGCGCGAGCGGGTCAAGACCACCGGCATGCGTAACTCCAACACGATGGCGATCGCGCCGACCGCGACGATCTCCAACATCGTCGGCGTCTCGCAGTCGATCGAGCCATCCTACAGCCAGCTCTACGTCAAGGCGAACATGTCAGGCGACTTCACCGTGGTGAATGCCGGGCTGGTGCACGACCTCAAGGCGCATGGCCTCTGGGACGAGGTCATGGTCTCGGACCTGAAATACTATGACGGCAAGGTCAGCGGCATCGACCGCGTGCCCGACGATCTCAAGGCGCTCTACGCGACCTCCTTCGAGATCGAGACGAGCTGGCTGATCCGCGCCGCCGCGCGCCGCCAGAAATGGATCGACCAGGGGCAGTCGCTCAACCTCTACATGGCCCAGCCTTCCGGCCGGAAGCTCGACGAGGCCTATCGGCTCGCCTGGCGGCTCGGCCTGAAGACGACCTATTACCTGCGCGCGCTGTCGGCGACCCATGTCGAGAAATCGACGCTGAAGGGCACCGACGGCAAGCTCAATGCGGTGTCGGCCACGCCGATCGCAGCCAAGGCAGCCGCGCCGATCCTCGTCGACATCCCGCTTGAGAACGGCATGGCCGTCCCCAACGCCTGCTCGATTGACGATCCGACCTGCGAAGCGTGCCAGTGACCGTCGGAACCCAAGGAACCATGACGATGCTCGACTGGTCAGACAGCAAGCCAGACGCCTCCACCACCCATCCCGCGATCCTCGCCGGTAACCCGTCAGTCGCCCCCGACGCCACCGGCCTAGGCGAGATCGACCGCTCCGGCGGACGCGTCAGCGTCGACGAGAAGCGGATGATCAACTGCCGCGCCGACGTGAACCAGCTCCTTCCGCTCAAATACAAATGGGCCTGGGAGAAATATCTCGCCGGCTGCAACAACCACTGGATGCCGACCGAGGTCTCGATGCAGGCCGACATAGCGCTGTGGAAGTCGAAGGACGGCCTCACCGAGGATGAGCGGCGGATGCTCAAACGCAATCTCGGCTTCTTTGCCGCGTCGGAGAGCCTCGTCGCCAACAATATCGTGCTGGCGATCTACCGCCACCTGACCAACCCGGAATGCCGGCAGTATCTCCTGCGCCAGGCCTTCGAGGAGGCGATCCACACGCACACCTTCCAATACATAGTCGAGAGCCTCGGCCTCGACGAGGGCGAGCTGTTCAACATGTATCGCGAGGTGCCCTCGATCACCGAGAAGGCAGCCTGGGCGCTGAAGCACACGCAGACCATTGAAGACCCGGACTTCCGGACCGGCACGCCCGAGAACGACCAGGCCCTGCTGCGCGACCTGATTACCTTCTATGCCATCTTCGAGGGCATGTGGTTCTACACCGGGTTCGCTCAGATCCTGTCGCTCGGCCGGCGCAACAAGATGGTCGGGATCGCCGAGCAGTATCAATACATCCTGCGCGACGAGTCGATCCACCTGAACTTCGGCATCGACGTGATCAACCAAATCAAGATCGAGAACCCGCATCTCTGGACGATGGCCTTCCAGGATGAGGTGCGCGGCATGATCCGCGATGCCGCCGAGCTGGAGGCCGCCTATGGCCGGGATACCATGCCGCGCGGCTTCCTCGGGTTGAATGCCGCGCTCTGCGAGCGATACATGCACTTCATTGCCAACCGCCGTTGCGCCCAGCTCGGCCTGCAGCCGGTCTTCGCCGAGACCGAGAACCCGTTCCCCTGGATGTCGGAGGCAATGGACTTGAAGAAGGAGAAGAACTTCTTCGAGACCCGTGTGATCGAGTATCAGAACGGCGGCGCGCTGAGCTGGGATTGATCGCCCGTCGAGCCATGCGCGGTACTTCGCGCATGGCGACTGCGTCGCTCAATGGGCGAGCATCTCCTTGACGACCTGCGGTCCCGTCAGCTCGGCCGGGTAATAGGTCGGCCAGTTGGTCAGCTCTTTGAGAAGCGCCGCGCGGTCGTTGCCCCAGTAGAGGTGGAAATGCTCGGCGACCTCTGGGGCGATGTCGTGATCGCTGAACTGGATGAACTGCGGCGCCGCCTCGTCTCCACTGGCCTTCTTGAAGACGAAGCGCACGCCGCGATTGCCCTTCGGGTAGGTCAGGACCTCATAGCCGTCCGACACGTAATCGGCTTTGGCGGACTGCTGACCGCGCGTGAAGGTCACGGTCGATCCCTTGATGACGATGCGGCCGACGTCGGTCTTGTAGCCGGTTTCATAATAGGCGCGGTACTCGCTCGCGCTCTTGCCTTCCTGTTTGGCCTTCGCCGCCATGACCGGGTCAAGCGTGCCATCCTTCAGGAGCGGATAGACCGACTGCCACTCGCCGTCCCAGTCTTGCAGCGTGCGCGGCTTGACCTGGTCGTCCTTGAAGTAGCCTTTGTGGATATCGACCTTCGCGCCATGTGAGTGGCCATGCGTGTGATCATGGCCCTTGTGCTGAGCCCATGCTGATCCGCCCGTTGTGGCTCCCGCTGCCACAAGGAGTGCGATGGCGAATGCGAGCGTGCGGGCGCGCTTGGGGACAATGGAAAGCATGCGGATGTCCTTTCGGTCGAGGAGAGAAGGGTCAGGCGGCCTCGGCGCGGCGCCACTGCGGGAACGGGTCCGGCAGGTCGCGATAGCGCTCGGGCCTGAAGGTGATGGTCGGCGTCTCGCCGACCAGGCAGGCGTCGAGCGCGGCGCGCATCGCAGCCTCGTCTATGCCGGCACCGATGAAGACGAGTTCCTGGCGACGGTCGCCCCAGACGGAATGCCAGTTCCGGTCCAGGATCGCCTTCCATTCGGGGTGGTCCGGCCAGCGCGCGCGCGGGACCGCCGCCCACCACAAGCCCATCGCCTCTGTCCGGCAGATCGCGCCGGCCAGCGACATCTCGCCGACCCAATCGGGCCGCGTCGCCAGCCAGAAATGCCCCTTGGCGCGGATCAGGCCGGGCCAGGTCTTTCCGAGCACTTCGTTGAATTTCGTCGGGTGGAACGGACGGCGGGCCCGATAGACGAAGGAGGAAATCCCGTATTCCTCTGTCTCGGGGACGTGGTCCTTGAAGCCGTAAAGCTCCTTGTGCCAGAGCGGATGCTCCTGCGCCTTCTCATGATCGAACAGCCCGGTATCGAGCACGGCATCGAGCAGGACGCGACCGAACGTGGTCTCGACGAGCCGGGCATCCGGATTGAGCGCCCGCACGATCTTGACGACCGCGTCGCGCTGTTCGGTCGTTGCCTCGTCGAACTTGTTGAGCACGACGACATCGGCGAACTCGATCTGCTCGACGAGGAGATCGGCAAGCGTTCGCTCGTCGCCGTCGCCTGCCGTCTCGCCGCGGTCCCGCAGGAATTCGCGCGAGCCGTAGTCCTTCAGCAGGTTCAGCGTGTCGACGACCGTCACCATCGTATCGAGCCGGGCGATATCGGACAGCGACAGGCCATCCTCGTCGCGGAACTCGAAGGTCGCGGCGATCGGCAGGGGTTCGGCGATGCCGGTGCCTTCGATCAGCAGGTAGTCGAAGCGCCCAGCGTTGGCGAGGTGGCGCACCTCGGCCAGAAGGTCATCGCGCAAGGTGCAGCAGATGCAGCCATTGCTCATCTCGACGAGCTTTTCGTCCGTGCGCGAGAGATTGCTGCCGCCCTCGCGCACCAGATCGGCGTCGATGTTCACCTCGCTCATGTCGTTGACGATGACCGCGACGCGGAGGCCTTCGCGGTTGTTCAGCACATGATTGAGAAGCGTGGTCTTGCCGGCTCCGAGGAAGCCGGAAAGCACGGTGACGGGCAGGCGTGTGTCGGGCGAATGCATGGCGAGGCCGCTCTCAGATGACGGGCCCATTCAATGCAATGTTATATCGTTACAAGTCAAGCACGCTCAAGGTGGTGGATTGCCGTTCGTTCCATCCCGCGTGGACCTCAGGCCAGACGCTTGTCGAAATGCGCCGTGCCATCGGCATTTGCGAACCCGGTAAAGCTGCGGCTTCGCCAAAACGCCAGCGTCGACGGCGTGTGGGCGCTGGCATGGAGGTAGAGTGTTTTGAACCCCAGCCGGGTCGCCTCGGCCTCGGCGAGGTCGCTTACCCAGCCCCCGATGCCCTGGCCGCGCCGATCGGCGGCAACGTAGACGCGAGCCAATTGCGGGATCGCCGCAGCGTCGGGGTAGCGATCGGCGAAGGCCTTCGCTAGGGCGGGCTTGCGATCGAGGGTGTAGAGGGCCGCCGTCGCGACGATCCTGTCCTCGGGGTTCCGCAGCGCCCAGAAGGCGCCGCGGTTGGCAGCGGAGAACCAGCAGTCGGCGTCGTCGGCCACAAGGCCGTCGAGATCGGCGTGCCAGTCCCGTCGGTAATCGAAGCCGTAGAAGTCCTTGATGACGTCGAGGCAGAACCGCCGCGCCTCGGCGCGACGCTCAGGTGTCTCCTCCAGCGGGCGGGTCAGTCGGAGGCCCGCGGGGGCATCGGTCATCGGGCTCGGCATCACTCGGCGAGCTTCAGCCGCTTCAGGCCGGCAGCGACCGTCTCGATGCCGTCGATGGTCCGGATCGTCGGGTTCATCGCTTGGGCGCTGAGCTCGATGAAGCGCTTGTTCTTGACGGCGTCGAGCTTGCTGACGACAGGGTCCTTCTCCATGAACTCGATCTTGATCTTCGGGTCATCCGCGGGGAACTTGCGGCGGTCCATGGTGCCTACCACGATGACCGTCGGGTTCGCCGCGGCCACGGCCTCCCAGCTGATGCCCGGCCATTCCTCGTCGGTTTGGATCGGGTTCGTCACCCCGAGCTTCTGCGCGATGTAGCCGGGGGCCCCGTTCTTGCCGGCCATCCAGGCGTCGCCGGCCAGATTTGACGACGAGAACCAGAACATCATCGACACGTTGGCCGGCCTGCTGCCGGAGACAGAGGCGATCGCCTTGGCCTCGCGGTCCTTCAGCTCGGCGACAAAGGCATCGCCCTTGTCCTGGACGTCGAAGATCGCCGCCAGCTCCGTGATCTCCTGGTAGATTGAGTCCATTGAGAAGAGCTTCGAGCGCGAGCCGTCGCGCATCGAGTTGTCCTTCGAAGCGCAATCGCCGGGCGAGATATAGGCCGCGACCCCAAGCTCCTCGAACTGCTCGCGCTTGCCGACCACACCGTTGGGCCCGACGTCGAAGACGAATTGGGCGGCGACCAGGTCGGGATCGTTCTTCACGACCGCCTCGAAGCTCGGCTGGTTGACCGAGATCCTCGGCACCTTGTCGTTGTCGGCCTTCAGGTTCGGCAAAACCGGCCCGAGCCACATCGCCGAACCGACCATCTTCTGCGCTAAGCCGAGCGAAAGCAGGATCTCGGTCGAGTTCTGGCCGATCGAGACAGCACGCTCCGGCGCCTTGTCGAAGGTGACCTTCCGACCGCAATTCTCCAGCGTCAGCGGATAATGGGTCTTGCCGGCGGCGAACGCCGAGGACCCCACGAAGGCGATGGCGCAAGCGCCGATGAGGAAAGTCAACTTCACGACGGGGACCTTTCGGACAGGGGCCGCGGCGTCGATGCGAGGATCGCGTCGAGCCGGGCGAGGATGAAGGGGATGTTGACGGGGTTGGGTGAGACCAAGGCGTCGTAGAGATGCGCGTCGACCAGATGGGCGCCGCCGCGGGCAACGACGGGCAGGCCCGCCGCGCCGGGCAGCGGGCAAAGCAGTTCCGCGACGGTCCGCGCCTTGCCGATCGGGGCCAGCAGCGCGATGTCGACGTCGCCGTGCTGCCGAATGTCCGCAAGGGGCGCGGCATAGGACCCGTTGCAGTCGAAGGCCCCCGCGTCGCCGATGACGGGCTTGAGGCCGATCCTGCGGAAGAGGTCGAGCGCCTGGGCCGTTTCGTCGACGATCGGATGGAATGAGGTCGCGGTGACCTGCCCGTAGAGGATCGTGCGCACGCGGCCGGCCGCGTGGCGTGCGGCGAAGGCCGCGATCGCCGCATCCGCCTCTGCGACGAGCCGCTCGCCCCGCTCAGGCTCACCGACGAGGCGGGCGATCCGGCGCGTCAGCTTGGCGAAGGGATCGCGGAGGTTGCGGCCCGCGCTGACCAGCGTCGGGGCGATCGCGGCCAGCCGATCGTAATGCTCGGCATAGCTGTGATAGGCCGTCGCCGCCAGGATCAGATCCGGCTCCAGTTCGGCGATCAGGTCCAAATCGACCCGCCCGGCGGGAACGTTCGCGATGTCGGCGGGCACGGGCGGCTCAACCCACGGGAAGTTCCGGCCATCCCCTCCCGCGCCGTATCGCATCGCCCCGACCAGAGAGGTGCCGAGCGCCTGCGCGATCGCCACGTCGCTGTAGCCGACCGCGAGAATCCGTCGAGGTCGGGCGCCGAGGGTCGTCTCGCCGCGGCTATGGGTGATGCGAACTGGATCGACGGCGTCGGCGCGCGCCGAAGAACCGATCAGCGCCATGGCGCCCGTGCCTATGATCAATGCCCGGCGCGTCGGTAACGAGAGGCCCATCGTCACGCCTTCTTCGGGAAGTTGCTCTCGATCATGTCGAGCAGGCGCAACGCCGAGAGGTAATCGGGACGGACGGCGGATTCGTCGAGTTCCCACCTGCGGTAGTTGATGACCGCGTCGAGCTGACGGTAACCGGGATCGCAGCAAAGCTGCCCCATGCTGACCGGGCCGTTGGACACGATGATCAGGTTCGGCGCCGAGAACACGTCGAGGACCTCGGCGATCGGGACGACGACACGTCCGTCAGCGTCCGGCGTGGCGCCGGCAACCTTGGTGGCCGCGTCGGCGACCTTGAAACCAAGAGCGGCGAGCGCCCGTCCAAGACCGCTTCCCGCGGCGATCGCAAACGGGTCCTCATGGATGCCGGCGGGGTTCGCCTGCAAAAGCTCGATCTCGCCCTCGGGCCGGGTGATCTTGCCGGCGACCTCGCCTGCGCGGGAGTCGTATGCCGCTTCCAGCCCGGCGACCCTCTCGGATCGACCCAAGGCCTTGGCGATATAGGCGAGTTCGCTGCGCCAATCCGGCAGGGTCGCAGGCATGACGAGCGTCGGCGCGATCTTGGAGAGCTCGGCGATCGCGCCGCGGCTCTGGACGCCTCCGGCATTACGACCGCCGGCGAGGATGAGATCGGGAGCGGCGGCCCTGACCGCGCCGAGATCGACGCCATCGGACGCCGCCGGCAGGGGCTGCACCTTGGCGGCGACGGCCTGCTTGGTCCAGAGCGGCGGGAACCTGGTGCGCCGATTGATGCGGCCATCGGGAAAGCGCACGTCCGCGGCAACCACCGGCGCCTCCAGAGCGAGGGCGTAGCCCGCCAGCCCGGCATCCAGGACGACGATGCGCTTGGGGTTCGGCGGGACATCACCTGTTCCAATTCCGCTCTGCGCGATGGCCGCTCCCGACCCCAGAAACGGAATGACGCCCAAGAAAGCGCCGAAGGCGCGGCGCGACGGATGAGTTCGGTTGATGTCGCTCGACATCGCAGGCTCCCACGGTTCAACGCCGGGCGCACTGAGGCGTCCGGTGCCATGGCCGTGAGAAAGGGCAAGTCCCGTCTCGGGCGCACGGCAACATTCATCGAATGTCACCGTCACGGAAGACGACCGCGCCCTGGCACGCCCCGTGCCGCGGACTCAGGTGACCGGAACGGGCAGGTCTCCTGGCTCCCGGGTCGACGCCTGATCCCCACCTTCCCAACAACGCCGAGGCGTCGTCAGTGGCCAATCGGGGACCGGCTCTCCGGTTACAGTTGCGGGGGCAGCCACGGCATCACACCGCGTTCCCTTTCAATCCGCCTCGCGGCGGAACCTGTTCCGGGGCGAACGGTAGCGAAAGCAACTAGAAATGGGAAGCGTTGTTCAGATGTCTGGTTCTGGGAGGGACGCCGATGTCCGCTTATGGCGCTTTGTCCAATCAGGGCCATGGCCATAGCCTCTGCGCCCACAGCATCTACTCCTCGCCAGATTGTGTATGCCGTTTGGTTATAAGTCGCTCGATAGATGTCAATTGACCGCATTGAAGCTCATTGGCCTGATGGCCCATCAGGGAGAGCTCAGATGAAGAAAACCACTTTGGCATTCTTGGCCAGCTTCGCGGCCACGACAGCCACGCTGTCGCCGCTCAAAGCAGAGACGCTGCAAGTCGCTGTTGGGACCTCGGACATCACAAACCTCGATCCGCATCGTGCGAACGGTTTCGACTCGATGCTGATCGCGAATTTCTTCGACGGGCTGGTCAGGTTCCCTCCAGGAAGTGCCGATCCTGCGAAGATCGAGCCCGATTTAGCCACTCGCTGGGAGACGTCGACTGACGGCAAGTCGTGGACCTTTTTCCTGCGAAAGGGCGTCAAATTTCACGGCGATTTCGGCGAACTCACCGCCGATGACGTCGTTTTTTCGCTGAAGCGTGCGGCTGACTCCAGCACCTCCTCATTCGCTGCGAACTTCGCGGGCATTGCGGACGTAGTGAAGCTCGACGAACTGACTGTAAGGATCGATCTCAAGTATCCAGACGCAGGGCTGCTCGGGCTGCTTTCCAATTTTCACGGCGGCATGATCGTCAGCAAGAAGGCTGTCGAGCAGATGGGGCGCGAATTCGCTGCAAAGCCCATCGGGACCGGCCCTTACGAGATCGCCGAGCATGTTCTGCAGCAGCATGTCAAACTCGTCGCCAACAAGAGCTATTTCCGCGGCGCGCCGAAGATCGACGAAGTCCTTTGGCGTTTCGTTTTATCTGACAGCAGTCGTGATCTGGCCTTTCAATCCGGGCAGCTCGACCTGATTTATGGCCGCCGCGATCAGCGCTGGGTGACGCAGGTAAAGGCTCGGCCGGACGTCGTCGTGGATATCTTCGGGCAGGGCGAATTCCGCACCTTGCACATCAACAAGAGCATCAAGCCCTTGGATGATCTGCGTGTGCGTCAGGCGATTGCACTCTCGATTGACCTCGATCAGATCGTTCGTTTCGTGGGTCCTGACGTCGCCAAGAAGGGCTGCTCAGTGGTGCCGCCCGGCTATCGCGGCGAGGACTGCTCCTGGACTTTGAAGCCCGACATCGCCAAGGCGAAGGCCCTGCTCGCTGAGGCCGGACATCCGGACGGCATCACGCTCAGCGTCGTTGTCTCGAACATCTCCTCGCAATTGCCGATCATGGAAGTGATCCAGAACCAGCTCGGCAAAGCCGGCATCAAGCTGGATATGAAGGTGGTCGATCATCCGACCTATCAGCAGCAGATCCGACAGAATGCGAGCGCCCTTGTATTTTACGGCGCAGCACGGTTTCCGGTCGCGGATACCTATCTCACCGAGTTCTACCATTCCGCCGCGACGGTGGGGAAACCGACCGCGATCACCAACTTCTCGCATTGCGACGTGGCTGATGCCGAGATCGAACAGGCCCGAAAGGAAGCTGACCCGGCCAAGCAGATGGCAGATTGGAAGGTCGCGCAGGACAAGATTCACAAGGATGTCTGCGCGGTGCCGCTTTTCGAGCTTCAGCAGGTCTGGGCGCGTAGCAAGAAGGTCGACTACGGTTACGAGCTGAAGGGCGCGATCAACATCGCTCCGCAGATCACGGAGAGGACGGCCGTTACGCGATGAGAGCCTCACGCATCAGTTGATCGCCGCATTCCCTGGCGTGCTGAATAAAGAGATCGACAAGGCCCGCATTGCGGGCCTTGGTTGCTTTGGCGAGAAGAAAATGGTTGTCGATCGCCGGCTCGAAGCGCCGGATCGCGACGCGCCCTTTCACCGGGCCTGCCATCAGCGGATGCACAAGCGAAAGCCCCAGGCCATGCGCGACGAATTCGCACAGTGTCGGAGCCGTGGTCGCCTTGAGGACGTGCCGCGGCTCACAGCCATGGCTCGCCATCACCTCATCGACCCTGCGCCGGATCTCTACCCCTTCGTCGAAGCCGACGAAGGGTTGATCGTGAAGGTCTTCCGGACGGATCACCGCCTTGCGCGAAAGCGGATGTCCGACCGGCATGATGCAGACCAGAGGATGGGTCAGGAACGGCTCGGTCTCGAGATCGGGATGCTCGACACGCGCATTCAGGATCCCGACGTCGACCTGCCGCGTCACCAGCCAGTCCGCCAGCCCTGGTGAGCCACGCACGATCAGCGACACGAAGACATGCGCCTCGCTTTCCAGAAAGCGCATCGTGACGTGCTGGATAAAGTGGCCCGACAGCGCGGGCAGGACGCCGACTAGCAGCCGCCCTTTTTGCTCGCGGCGGACGGTCTCGATGGCGCGCTCAATCTGGTGAAGTCCAGAAAACACCCGATCGACCTCTTCATAGAGATGAGCGCCCTGTGCAGTTGGCGTCAATTTGCCCTTTAGCCGGTCGAAGAGCCGCAGTCCCGTATCCAGTTCGAGATTGGAGACCAGCTTGCTGACGGCCGGCTGGGTAACGTTTAGAGCGGCCGCGGCCGCGCTAACGGTGCCGTTTTCCATAACGGCGCGGAAGGCTTCGACCTGGCGGAGATTGATTGAACGAGGCATGAGGGTTTGGAATACCCTTGGCTGAATTTATCAATCGACGTTTTAGCATGGCCCGTGGATAGTTGCCATCGACAGGCCGCGGCCAGCGCCCGGAAATCTAATGAAATACGCATTTAAACGCATCTCACTCAGCTTGCCGACGCTTCTGGCGATGTTCACGGCGATCTTTGTGATCATCCGGGTCGTCCCCGGCGATGCAGCGGCGGTGATCCTGGGGGATCAAGCCAGCGCTGGTGCTTTGGAAGCGCTTCGTCAGCAGCTGGGCCTCAATGAGCCACTCTCACAACAGTATCTCGGCTTCCTGACCGGCCTGCTGCAGGGCGACCTGGGAACGTCATTGGTCACCAAGCGACCCGTTCTCGACGAGGCTCTCAGGGTTCTTCCGAACACGATCGAGCTTGCGATCGCGTCGATCCTCGTCGGGCTGGTGCTGGGGCTGCCGCTCGGCATCTACGCAGCGACCAACCGCAACGCCTGGCCGGACTACGTCGGTCGCTTGTTCTCGCTCGTAGGCCTTTCGTTGCCAGCCTTCGTGTCGGGTATCCTGCTGCTGCTCGCCTTCGCGATACAGCTGCGTTGGTTTCCTGTCATCGGCACCACCCAAAACGCAGGGCCTTGGGACCGTCTGCTGGCAGTTGCCCTGCCGGCACTCAACCTCGGCGTGATCATGAGTGCCTATGTGGCACGCGTCACGCGAGCGTCCATGCTCTCGACCTTGGGCGAGGATTATGTGCGCACGGCTCAGGCTAAAGGCGTCGCTCCGATAACCTTGGCCTTGCGGCACGTCCTGTCGAACTCGCTGCTGCCGATCATCACGGTCGTAGGGCTGTATTTCGGCACGCTGATCGGAAATGCGGTGCTGACCGAGATCGTCTTCAACCGCCCCGGTCTCGGCCGCCTGATCCTCGGCGCTCTCAACACCCGTGATTACACGATGCTGCAGGGGCTGATGATCATCTTCGCGTCATTCGTGGTGCTCGCAAACATCCTGACCGATCTTGCCTATGCCGCGGTCGATCCGCGCATCCGGACAGCTTGACGATGAGCGCGATCATTCTCCGTTTTTCTGAGACCGGACGCTTCGTGTCCCGTGGCGGTGCCTTCGCTTGGGTTGGATTGATCCTCCTGGCCGCGATCGTGCTCGTCGCGGTCCTCGCGCCAGTCATCGCCCCGCACGACCCGCTCACGCAGGACATCGTCAATCAGTTCCTGCCGCCTTCATCGGAATTCTGGCTGGGCACGGATTCCTACGGTCGCGACGTTCTGTCCCGGATCATTCACGGAGCCCGGATTTCGCTGATCGTGGGTCTGCTATCGATCCTGATCGCGATGACCGTCGGCACGATTCTCGGGGTGCTGTCTGGCTATATCGGCGGGCGTTTCGACGCCTTCGTCATGGCCGTCGTCGATCTCATGTTGTCCTTTCCGAGCCTGCTGCTCGGCATGCTCGTCGCCGCGGTCCTGGGGGCCAGCCTCGAAAACCTGATCATCGCAATCGCGGTGACCGAGATCGCCCCTTTCGTCAGACTGGCACGCGCTCCGACATTGGTGCTCAAGGAGCAGGACTTCGTTCAGGCGGCCCGCTCCGTGGGCTGCGGCCATGGGCGGATCATGCGCGTTCATATCCTTCCGAACCTGATTTCCGACATCCTCGTGATGGGTTCGCTCTGGATGGCGACGGCGATCCGCACGGAAGCCTCGCTGAGCTTCATCGGGCTTGGCGTCAAGCCGCCCACGGCGACCTGGGGCGGCATGATCAGGGAAGGGTTCGAAAACATCCTCGACGCGTGGTGGCTCGCCGTCTTTCCGAGCGTCTTCGTTTTCCTGACCGTGCTCGCGCTGAATCTCCTCGGAGACGGCTTGCGCGATGCGACCGATCCAAAGCTGCGGCAACGCGACTGACAGCCGACATCACATGACACACGGAGCCTTCTTATGAGCGAAGCGAACTTCATCTATCTCAGCCAGGAGGACGCAGTGCGCTGCGGCGCCGCTGACGTTCCCGCAACGGTTGCCGATACCGAGCGCACCACGCTGCTGGCCTATCAGGGCAAGGCGATCGAGGCGCCCACCGCGACCCTATTCTGGGGCGTCCCGGCCGAGAAGCTCAAGAACTTCGTGGGCTATCCCAGCAAAAAGCGCGCGAACATCCATGCTGGCTATCTCGACGACGGCGGTGTCATGAAGGTTGCGTTGAAGAACATCCCGAGCAATCCAGACAACCCGATTAACGGCAAGGGGCCGCGCGCCTCGGGCCTGGTGACGATCCTCGATCCAGAGACCGGTTATCCACTCGCATTGATGGATGCCATGGTGATCAGCTGCATGCGCACGGGCGCGCTGGGCGCCATCGGCGTCAAGCATCTTCGGCGGCCTGGCTCACGCAGCCTGGGCCTGATCGGCGTCGGCCCCATCAATCAAGCTGCGATCGCTTGCACTGCCGAGGTCATGCCGGAGCTCGAGGTCGCCTATGTCTATGATCTAAATACCGAGCGCGCCAAGGCCTTCGCCGCCGAGTTCTCCAGCAAGCTGAACATCGATGTCCGCGCCGTCGATTCCGCCCGTGCGGCCATCGCCGATGCAGATGTCGTCATCCCCGCGACCAACGTTCAGACGATCGACGACGCCTATATCGCACCGGACTGGATGAAGAAGGGGAGCCTGCTGGTCGATCTATCAATCTGGGACGCTACCTTCGAAACGCTTGCGCGCGCTGACGGCTATGTCATGAACTCCGCAATCAGCATGGAACGCAAGACGATGACGCCGAGCGTCATGGTCGATCGTGGCCTGGCCAAGGAGGAGGAGATCATCGACCTCGGCAAGATCATTGCCGGCGAAACCAGCGGACGCCGCGGCGACGACGATGTTATCGTCTACTTCGCTCGCGGCATGGCGATCTACGACGTGATGTGTGGCTATCGCGTTTACGAGAACGCTCTCCAGAACGGCGTCGGCGAAAAGCTCAGCCTCTGGCAAAGTGCATTCTGGAGCTGAGAGCCCGGCAACTCCCGTCACTCCGCTTATCGATCAAGCGATGATCCACTGATCCTCGACCAAAAATCACGGTGAATTGAAAAATCGTACGCCACTGTGTGAATTGCGACCCGGAGCCGCATGTCCGCTTCCTGGCATCGTTTGAATGTCAGGAAGTGGCGCGACACAGCCTCGGATGCCCGAGGCATGGCAAAAGCTGGAGCACGGGGTTATGGGACGTGCCGACACGCTGCAGGCAGGGTAAAGCGACTAGCCGCCTTGTTCCCGAGACGACATGCCGCGGCAAGAGACCGACCTTATCAGCCATGCTCACATCTATCCTCGACCTCTATCGGCCGTATCGCCGTCTCGTTTTGCTGGATTTCGGTTGCGCTGCGCTGTCCGGCCTTCTGGAGCTCGCTTTCCCGATCGCGGTACGCGGCTTCATCGACCATCTTTTGCCGTGGCAGGACGTCAGTCTGATCGTGCTGGCGATCCTGGGGCTGCTGGCCTTCTATGTCGCCAATGCCGCATTCGCGGCGATTGTGACCTATTGGGGCCATGTGCTCGGCGTGCGGATCGAGACCACGCTGAGGCAACGCGCCTTCGACCACCTGCTCTCCTTACCGTTCAGCTATTTTGACAATCAGAAGACCGGCCATCTCGTCGGGCGGCTGACCAAGGACCTCGAGGATATCGGCGAGGTCGCACACCATGGGCCCGAGGATATGCTCGTCGCCGCCCTGACCTTCGCGGGCGCGCTCGCGATCATGCTCTGGATCAATCCAGTTCTGGCGCTGCTCACCGCGCTGGCCGTGCCGTCCGTTGGTTTAGTGATGTCGCATTACGGCGGGCGGATGACCGCGAACTGGCAGTCGCAGTTCGAGCGCGTCGGCGCTTACAACGCGCGCATCGAGGAGGCCGTCGGCGGCATCCGGGTGGTCAAGTCGTTTGCCAACGAGGCCCATGAGCGCAGCCTCTTTTCGCATGACAATGGCTGGTATCGCGAGATCAAGCTCGCTGCCTATCGCATCATGGCCGCGAGCCAGATGCTGAACTATCTTGGCATGCGGCTGGTCCAGCTCGTCGTGATGCTGGTCGGCGCGCTGATGATCGTGCGCGGTAGCTTGAGCATCGGCGATTTCGTCGCCTTCCTGCTGCTCGTCGGCGTGTTCTATCGCCCGCTCGACAAGATCGCAGCTGTGATCGAGCTCTATCCGAAAGGGCTTGCGGGTTATCGCAGCTACCTCGCCTTCATGGACCAGCGGGCGACCATCGCCGATCTGCCCGGTGCCCATTCGGCGCCCGCACTCAAGGGGGACATCATTTTCGAGGATATCAGCTTCGGATACGACCCCGGCCGGCCTGTGTTGAAGAAACTCGATCTCATGGTGAAGGCCGGCGAGACCGTCGCCTTGATCGGTTCGTCTGGCGCCGGCAAGACGACGCTGCTCTCCCTCTTGCCGCGCTTCTACGAGCCGCAGGCAGGGCGCATCCTCATCGACGGGCACGACCTCCGCTCCCTGACTTTGGCGTCGCTGCGGCGCCAAATCGGCCTCGTCGCGCAGGACGTCTTCCTGTTCGCTGGCACGATCCGCCAGAACGTCGCCTACGGCCGGCTTGATGCCAGCGAGACCGACATCCGCGATGCCGTACGCCGTGCCCGGCTGGAGGGCTTCGTCGAAGCTCTGCCGGACGGGCTGGACACGATCATCGGCGAGCGGGGCGTCAAGCTTTCCGGTGGCCAGAAGCAGCGGCTCGCGATCGCGCGGGCCTTTCTGAAGGACCCGCCGATCCTGATCCTCGACGAGGCGACCTCGGCGCTGGATTCCGAGACGGAACGAGCGATCCAGGCCTCGTTGGCAGAGCTCTCAGCCGGCCGCACCACGCTTGTGATCGCCCATAGGCTCGGCACGATCCGCACCGCCGACAGGATCGTGGTGATGAACGAAGGCCGTGTGATCGAACAGGGCGGCCATGACGAACTCATGAGCCTTTTCAACGGACACTACCAACGCTTTCTTGGGACCCAATAGCGCTTTCCCGTCTGGCGGTCTTGACCTCGGGGGGAGTATTTCGAGGGCTCCGGGCGTTCCGTGTCGTGAACGGCGAGGCGCTCGACGATCATCGCGGTGGCCTGGTTCATGCCCACGACCTCGCTCGGCACAACGGCCAATCCGCTGAGCTGAACTGCGTCGCATCAGCGCTACGGTTCATCTGCTCTTGGGCAGACTGCAAAGCTTCCCTCACAAAGTCCGCCTTCGAGTGTCGCTCGAGCGACAGCCGTTGGCCCGAAGCCAGCTTCGGTTTAGGTTAGTTTGATAACGGTGGGGCTACTTTTCCCAGTACCAGGCGACGTACCGGCTCTGACGGTCTTGCTGGCGCTTGTTCAAAATGGCGCGGATCGCGCGGATGTCGGTCTTTTCGCAAGCTGCCCAGACGAAGACGTCGGGTTTGGTGGCAGCGATTGCGTTGTTTGCGGCCTGAAGCAGAGCGCCGGTTTCGCCCACCGCATAAGCGTTGCGATGGAGCCAGTTGAGGGTCAGGTTGCCGGCAGAGGGCAGCGCTTGCTCCTCGGCTCCGTCCGCGACCTCGATGATCGCCTCGATGTCGGTTCCGGCCGGGACTTCGGCAACGATCCGCGCGATAGCGGGAAGCGCGCTCTCGTCGCCGATCATCAAGAGGGACTGTGCGGCGGGCAGCCTGCCCGAGCCGGGCCCGAGCAGCGCCGCCACGTCACCCGTCTGCGCATCGCGAGCGAAATCGGCGCCCGGCGTGGGGATGCCGGGCAGCGGATGCTGCAGGAAGTCGATTGACAGCTGGCTGCGTTGGGCATCGACGGCCCGGATCGTGTAGGGGCGGACGTGCAGTTCGTCCGGCCCGCGCGGCCAAGCCAGACGGCCATCAGGGCTGTATCCCGGCCACACCGGCGCCCGCCCCTTCCGCGGGATCAGCAGGCGGGCATGCATGTCGCCGCCGATGAAGGGGTGGACATCGGCGCAGGCGAAAATCACACGCCGCATATGCGGTGTAACGTCCTCGGCGGAGACGACCGTGACGACGTGGAGGTTCGGCAGCTGCGTGGGCTGAACCGTCTGCGCCCAGTTGAGCTCGAACGGCTCGTCCCCGGCAAAATAGAACATGTGCTCGGCAATGCTGGTGCGTGCCATTTGAAGCGCATCCTGCGACGGACAGTCGAGGTCGATCAGAAGCTCGCGGGCGAGAAGGCGGATCGCCATCCTGCCGAGCTCGCTGGTCAGCACGGCTCCGGACTCCGTTCGCTCGACCTCGGCATGCTCGACGAAATGCTCGCAAATCTGGTCGAGCATGTCGCCGGGGTCGGACGCGCGCGCGACGCCAGCGAGCGTGAAGGGCGTGAGATCGTTCATAGCTGGCGCACCTCCGGCGGATGGGGCTCATCGAGCCGATGATGCCGGCCGATCGGCAACATCATCGGGCGGCCCGTGGTGGGGTCGGTCATGATCGCGCTTTGGAGGCCGAAGACGGTGGCGATGGTCTCCACCGTTAGCACCTGCTCCGGTGCGCCTGCGATATGGACGCGGCCAGCGGCAACGGCGACTAGATGATCGGCATAGCGAGCGCCCATATTAAGGTCGTGCAGCACCATGACCACGGTCGCCCCGCGCGAACGGTTGAGATCGACCAGGAGGTCAAGAATCTCGACTTGATGATTGATGTCGAGGAAGGTTGTCGGTTCGTCGAGGAGCACGATATCGGTCTCCTGAGCGAGCGCCATGGCGATCCAGACGCGCTGGCGCTGGCCGCCGGAAAGCTCATCCACCGCACGTTCGGCGAGGTCGGCCGTACCTGTCACCGAAAGCGCCCGCTCGACGGCATCCTCGTCGCGCGCTGTCCAGGACGAGAACAGGCCGCGATGGGGATGGCGGCCCCGGCGCACGAGATCGTCGACAAGAATGCCTTCCGGCGCGATCGGCGATTGCGGCAGTAGGCCGAGGGTTCGGGCGAGTTCACGGGTCGGCACGCGATGGATCGCCTTGCCGTCGAGCAGGACATCGCCACGGCTGGGCGTCAAAAGCCGCGACATGGCGCGCAGAAGCGTCGATTTTCCCGACGCATTGGCCCCCACGATCGCGGTGATCTTGCCAGGTGGCACGTCGAGATAGACCGAGGTCAGGATGTCGGTCTTGCCGTAGCCGGCGCTGAGATTGCGGACGGTCAGGCTGTGGCGAGGGGGCTCGGTCATAGCGATCTGCCGCTGCGGGTAACGCAGATGATGAGGTAGAGGAGGTAGGGCGCGCCAAGCGCGCCGGTGACGACGCCGACAGGATAGCGGCCGGGCAGCAAGAACTGGCCGGCATAGTCGCTGGCAAGCGTCAGGACGGCGCCGACCAGCGCGGCGGGCGCCAGCAGCGAGCCCCCGTTGCCGATGATCCGGGCGGCGATCGGCCCCGACAGGAACGAGACGAAGGCGATCGGGCCCGTCACCGCGGTGGCGGTCGCGATCATGCCCACGGCCGCCACGACGACGACGATTCGCGTCCGCGCCACGCTGACGCCGAGCGCGGCCGCCGTATCGTCGCCATGGCGCAGCGCCTCCAGATCACGCCGCTGAAACATCAGCAGACCGCCGAACACCACGATCGCCAGCAGGAGGTAGCTGGATTCTTGCAGCTGGGCGCCGTTCAGCGAGCCCGTTAGCCAGCGCAGCGCCTCCTGCAGGTTCCAGGCCGGCGCCGTCGCCAGGACATAGGCGGAAATGCTGTGGAGCATGGCTGAGACGCCGATGCCGACCAGGATTAGCCGCGTGCCGGCGACACCGTTTCGCGCGGCCAGCAGGTAGATCGTCAGCGCAACGACGAGCCCGGCGACGATGGCGATGATCGAAACCACCGATCCGCTCAGCGACAGGACGATGATCGCGAAGACGGCGGCCGCGCTCGCGCCCGAGGTGATGCCCATAATGTCCGGGCTGGCGAGCGGATTGCGCAGCATGATCTGAAACACGACGCCGCCCAGGCCGAAGCTGACGCCCGTCAAAAGGGCCAGGACGGCGCGCGGCATCCGCAGGGTACCGACAAGGAAGGTTGCCGCTCCCGCCGGCTCGCCCATCAGCACGCGCAGTACATCGCCCGGTGGGGTGAAGGACTGCCCGAGCATCAGGGTTAGCGCTGCGAGGCACAGGATCGTCGCACAGAGAACACCGATGACCACGCGCTGGCGCAGCAGGCGCCGCCGACGCTGGTCGCCGCGTGAAGGTGCGGTCGACAGGGAGGGCATCGCCGTCACAGCTCGCGCACCCGGTGACGCCTGACGATCCAGACGAAGAACGGAGCGCCGATGAGAGCCATGATGATCGAGACCTTGATCTCGGCGGGCCGGGCGACGATCCGCCCGATGACATCGGAGCCGAGCAGGAGGCAGGCACCGCCGACCATCGAGAAGGGCAGCAGCCAGCGGTAATCGACGCCGATCAACAGGCGGCAGAGATGCGGCACTACTAACCCCAGGAAGCCGATCGGACCGCACAGCGCCGTCGTTGCGCCGCAGAGCAGGACGCCGCCGACCGACGCCACGATGCGCGCGAGCACGACCCGCTCTCCTAAACCCGCAGCGAGATCGTCACCCAAAGCCAGGGAGTTGAGCTTGCGGGCCGAGAAGAGGCTGATCGCAAAGCCCGCCATCAGGAACGGGAGGGCGGGTACGATCTGCCCGAATGTCGCGCCGCCGACTCCGCCAGCCTGCCAGGATTGTATCCCACCGGCAATGTCGTTTCGCGGCAGAACAACAGCGATGCTCAGTGAAGCACAGGCAACGGAGGTCGCAGCGCCCGCAAGCGTCAGCTTCAACGGCGTCGGGCCGCCCGGCCCCAGCGAGCCGACCCGGTAAACGAAAAGCGTGGCGCAGCCCGCGCCGGCCATCGCGCTCCAGAGATAGCCCTCGGCAGAGCTGATATCGAACCATGCGACGCCGATGACCACCGCGAGCGCAGCCCCGGCATTGACCCCGAGGATGCCGGGATCGGACAACGGATTGCGCGTCACGCCCTGCATGATCGCGCCCGCCAGCCCCAATGCTCCGCCCGCCAGAAGGGCCAATACCGTGCGGGGAATACGCACCGCGACCGCAGCCTCGCCATTCGTCGCCGTACCGCCTTGCAGCGCGCTCCCGATCTCGGCTAGCGAGACCTCGCGCGCACCGACCATGACGGAGGCCGCGATCAGCCCGCCCATCAACGCGAGCAGACCGACGAGCACCCATGCACGGCCACGGTCGCGACGCAGAGGATCGCGATGGACGATGGAAGACTGCGGCTTCGTCATTTCGACTTGCGGGCGGCTTCTGCCAGCAGCGCGACATAGTCCTTGAGCACCCAGGAGATCGAGAGCGGCGTAGGCTGGGCCGCCGTGCCAAGCGGGTTGTTGCCGAGAACGACGATTGAGCGCCTGGCGATAGCCGGGACCTTTGCCGTCAGCGGGTTGGCAGCGAGAGCGGGCAAGAGGTCGGGTCCGCCATAGGTCACTGCGATATCGACATCGTCGAACATGTCGGCCCGTTCGGCGCTGACCGACCCGGAATATTTCCCGGGCTGGGAGGCCGCCATAACGCTCTTGGGCGCGGTCATGCCTAGATCGCCGAAGAATTTCACCCGCGTGTCGTTGGTCGTGTAGAAATTGATCGTGCTTAGGTCGCGCGAACGCAGATGGGTGATGAACATCGCCGAGCGCTCCTTAAGCTCGGGGTAGGCCGCAGTGGTCTGGGCGATCTCGCCCTCGAGCTTGGCGATCAGCGCCTCGCCCTCCTTCGCCATGCCCATGCCGGCGCTGTTGAGCCGGATCATGTCGCGCCAAGATGTCGTCCAAGGCGCCTCAGGATAGACGATAACGGGCGCGATCTGGCTCAATGTCTCGTAGGTCTTGGCGTTCATGCCGGAATGGGCGGCAAGGATCACGTCGGGCCGCGTCGCGGCCACGGCCTCAAAGTCGATGCCGTCGCCCTCGTTGAACAGCACCGGCGTGACGGCACCAAGCTCCTTCAGCTTCGCCGCGACCCAAGGCATCAGGCCATCGCCATCGTCGTCGCCGAAGTTGGCTTTTGCGAAGCCGACAGGCACCACCCCGAGCGCAAGCGGCACTTCGTGATTGGCCCAGTTCACCGTGGCCACGCGCAACGGCTTCTTCGCGATCACGGTCGTGCCGAGCGCATGCTTGATCGTGATGGGATAGACAGTGTCGTCGGCGAGCGCGCTATCAGCAGCCGCCAGCGACAAGGCGAGCAGCACCGCGCGCAGTCCCGAGATCCATCTCATCATGACGTTCCCTTTTCAAAGCGCCGCAGCCAGCGGCCGGTGAAACCGGACGCCGGCCCTGGCATTCCTGTAGCTGCGGTCAGAAGGTGACCGACGCCGACCCGACGAAGGTGCGCGGCGCTCCGACTGTCACGAACGTACCGGTGGTCAGGAAATATTGCTTGTCGAAGACGTTCTCGACACCCAACCGCAGCGTGACGGGCCGGTTGTAGATCGCCGTCTGATAGCGCACTCCGAGATCGACGCGGGTCCAGTCTGAGAACTTAACAGTGTTGGCGGTCGTCAGGTATGAACCGGAGGTGTAGACCACCCGCCCGTTCACGCTGAGCCCGGTCAGCCACGGCGTGTCCCATTCCAGCGCTGCAGAGGCGGTCAGATCGGGCACGCCGGCTGCGTCATTGCCGCGCTCGAGCGGGTTCGTCGGCGTCGTCAGCTCGGGCTTGAGGAAGGTGACGCTGCCCAGGCCTCGCAGGCCGGGCACGATCTCGCCATAGGCGGTGAGCTCGAGCCCGCGATTGCGCTGCTCCCCATCGTAGGCGAGCGTGTTGGCGGCGGTGCGGACCGCGCTCGGGCGATGGATCTGGAAGAGCGCGGCGGTGGTCGTGATCCGGCCCCAGTCGACCTTGACGCCGACTTCCTGCTGGTCGGACTTAAACGGCGCCAGCGTCTCGCCGGTGTTGGCATAGCCTGCGCCGACGATCTGGCCAGCCGAGAGCCCTTCGGCATAGTTGGCGTATACCGAGACGTTCTTCCAGGGCTTGACCACGATGGCGGCCAGCGGCGTCGTGGCGTTGGCGTCGTAGACCGTGGTCGGCGCGCCGGTAACGTTGTTGAAGCCCTGCTGCTTGACGTTCTGCTGGCGCACGCCGGCAGTGACCTGCAGTCGCTCGTCGAAGAGCGACATGGTATCGACCGCGGCGAAACTCGTCAGCGTGGTGACGTTGGACTTGGTAGGGTCGACCCGCACGCCCGGCACGAACTGCAGCGGCGTCGGATTGTAAATGTTGGACGGGCGTGACTGGGCCGCCGTGTTGGCGAGATAGGCGAAGCCAAGCTCCTGCTGATACCCGGTGTAGACCAGGTTCAGCGAGTGGTTGATAGGCCCGGTATCGAACTTTGCCCGCAGCCCGACATTGCCGCTCACCGTGTCCGTGTATGAATCGTAATACGCATTGATCAGGCGAAAATTGCCGAACTGATCGGCGCCGCCGACGAAGCCGGCGACACGCGAATCCGGGAAGGTCTGGTCATTGCTGCCTGACCGGTAGCCAATGCCGCCATAGGCCGTGAGCCAGTCAGTGATGTCATATTCGGCATAGGTGGCAACGGTGTTGTCGCGCTGCTTCAGCTTCGTTCCCGGATACCAGTTGCCGCGTGCATCCGGCACGCGCGGGATATAGGAAATCGTCGGCTGGAAGCTGATCTGGGGGCGATAGTTCTTGGTGTCGTCGTTCTGGGTGATGGCATCGAGTGCCCAGCGGAACCGGTCGCTCCGGTAGTCTAGCGAAAGCGAGCCCAACGCCGTTTTGATGTTGCCGTTGTCGACCGACTGCTCGCCGTTACGCAGCAGGCCGTTGACGCGGACGCCCCATTCCTTGTTGTCGCCGAAACGACGGTTGGCGTCGACATTCACGCCATAGCTGCCCGAGCTGATGAAGGTCGGCGTGACCGTGACGAAAGGCGTATCGACCGCGCGCTTGGTGACGATGTTGATGCTGCCGCCCACGGTCCCGCCGGGAGGGATGCCGTTGATGAAGGCAGCCGGACCCTTCAGGAGCTCGATGCGCTCGATATACTGAGCGGCAGCGCGGTTGGACGAAATCAGCCCATAAAGCCCATTGAAGCCCAAATCCTGTGCCTGGACGGGAAAGCCGCGGATCTGGAATGTGTCGTCGAAGCCGTTCGAGCCGGATGTTAGGCGCACCGAGGAGTCGTTGATAAGCGTGTCGGCCGCGGTGCGCGCCTGCTGGTCATGAATGACCTGCTCGGTGAAATTGACGGTGCTGAACGGCGTGTTGAGCACGTCGCGACTGCCGAGGATGCCGAGCGAGCCGCCGCGCGCAACCTGCCCGCCGGCATAAGGCGGTTGGACGTCGCCGAACCGGCCCGAGGGGGTGGTGGCGTTGCCGATCCGCGGCATGGAGACCGGCTGCTGCACCTGGACGGGCGCACGCGCCATAGGAGCGACACCGCGTGCGCGCGCTGCCGAACCGGCCTGCGGGTTCTGGCGGCGCACCACGGGCCGCGCGCGCTGTTCCGCTGGCGCCTCGATCGTCACGGCGGGCAGGTTCTGCTGGGCCTGCGCTTCGGCGGTCGCCAGCGCGCCAAGGCTGACGGAGACGCCAAGAAGGAGACGCGAAGACAGCACATGGCGGCGCTTGGCCACGCGTCTGCTGACTGTCGAAGGCTGAATGAAGTCCACAATACCTCTCCTGAGATTGCGCCCAGGGGTAACATCGTGATCCAGTTGGTCAATCCAGAGACAGACCTACAAGCCAATTTTTAGCTCCGTCAGCGAAGAGCCTGTCGGCTTGTCACATATTGACCACAGGAATCATAGAATCGATCCAATCGATACTTAGGGGTCATCCGTAATCAAACGATAGTTCTTCTTTCTAACAAATCTAAACTAACATAGGGATGCTCTTTGATAGGCGGCGGCTAACTCCGACCGCCCAGCGTGAAGCTGACCGGCAGCGTGAAGGTCAGGCCATTATCTGCGACGAGCGGCGGCGGCATGGGCAAGGGGTCGGCGCGACGCAGCATGGCGAGCGCCGCCTCGTCGAAGCGCGCGTCGCCCGAGCTGCGGGCGACCTTCGCGTCGAGCAGCTTGCCGCGACGGTCCAGCGTGAACGTTACGACGATCTCCGCCTCGCGTCGACCCGCACCGTTGGGATAGCGCTTGTTACGATTGAGATGGCCGAGCAGCTGGCGTTGCCAGGTGGTCTTGATGCGCTGGGCACTCGCACCACTGCCGGGCGTTGGCGCAGTGGAAACCGGCGCTTCTTTGGCTGTCTCGACGCTGGGCGCAGCGGCGGCTTCCGAGGGCAGCGATTCCGCGGACTGCTGGGATCGTTCGCGAGCCGGCGTCTCGACAACCTCCTTGGGTTCAGGCGGCTGCTCCTTCGGCTTCTCGGGCGCCACGACCCGGTCGGGTTCAGGGGCCTCGACCGGCGTTTCCTGCGACAGGTTTTCGGTGGGCTGCGGCTTGGTCTCTTGAGCCGCGGCCGCCGACGAAGGCGCGGCATCGTCGGCGGGCGACCCCGGCGGCAGGTCGGTCGGCTCGTCGCGCGGTGCGGCGAGTTCGATCCCGACCTCGATGCCGGGCGCGCCGTCGTCGTCGGCCGCCTCCGGTGGGCTCGCGATCAGGAAAGCGGCCGCAGCGGCAGCATGCAGCAGCGCCGCTAGCGATGCCGACACGAACCAGATGTTCCAGCGGAGCTTCATCGAAGCGCGCTCCCCTCCTGCGCCCTCATGGCGCAGCCTGTGAAGCTGCCCCGGGCGGTACGCCTTCAGCGGCAACCAGCGAGACCTTAGCGAGGCCTCCCTTCTGCAGCAGTTCGAGAACGGCCATCAGCTCGCCATAGGGCACCATGCGGTCGGCGCGCAGGAAGACGCGGGCTGCCGCGCCGCCGGGGCGCGCGACAAGCGCCTGCACCAGATCGAGCCGCCGCACCGGGGCTTCGTCGATGAACAGCGCGAGATCGGGCTTCAGCGTGATGTAGGTCGGCTTATCAGGCCGCTTCTGAGGCGCAACCGAGGACGTCGGCAGATCGATCGGCACGTCGACCGTCGAGAGCGGTGCGGCCACCATGAAGATGATCAGCAGCACGAGCATGACGTCGATGAAAGGCGTGACGTTGATCTCGTGCGCCTCGGCAAAATCGTCGTCGTCGGACGCGCTTTCGGAGATAGAGCCGGCCATCGCCTCAGTTCCTTGCCGGAGCCGGATCTTCGCGGCGCGCATGGTCGAGATCGCGTGACAGGAGCCGTAGCGCGATCCCCGAGGCTCGGTTGACCCGCTCCAGATGGTTCTTCGTCACCCGCGCAAAGTGATTGTAGATGATTACGGCCGGGATCGCTGCCACAAGGCCGACAGCCGTGGCGAACAGCGCTTCGGCGATGCCCGGCGCAACCACGGCGAGGTTCGTGGTCTGCGCTTTCGCGATGCCGACGAAGCTGTTCATGATGCCCCAGACGGTGCCGAACAAGCCAACAAACGGCGCCGTCGATCCGATGGTCGCGAGCATGCCGGTGCCGATTCGCAGCCTCTGCCCTTCGGCGCGCACCACTTCCGTGCAGCGCGCCGCCGCCCTGTCGCGGATGCCGCCGCCCGTTGTGACGCCGCTGGACAGCCGAACCTCGTCGACGCATTCCTTGACGAGCCGCGCGACGACATCCTGGCGGCCCGTCGCGAACAGATCGTCCGCGTCCACCAGTGTCCTGGACTGGGTCAACCGGCGTATGGCGCGATTGATGCGGCGTTGAGCCTGCGAGAACTCATAGGTTTTAGCGAGCAGGATCGTCCACGTTGCCAGGGATGCGATCGCGAGTCCCACCATCACGAATTTGACCACGATGTCGGCGCCGAGAAACATCGACCAGGGCGACATGTCGTGCGGAGCCGGCTCCGAAGCACCCGCCCCCGGCAACGACTGCGGCGGACGAGGTTCGGGCACAGTAGCACTGCCTGGCGGTGTCGCCGAGACGGCAGGGGGGGCATCTGCCGGGGGCGCGGACTGTTGCGCGGTCGATGGAAAGGCGACCAGCAAAGCCGCGGTCGTCATCAGAAGCGAAAGCGCCAAGGCGAAACGACGGAGCGACACGATCCCCATCGAGGAGGTGATTTTCGCACGATTGGTTTCGCTGGTCATCAGGCTCCGCCTCGTTCTTCGATCAGGAACCTCATGATCAAACATCCAGTTCCATAAACGCACTAAAATGGAATTAGTATAAACTAAAATAAGCGATCCCTCCGTTACGTATAGCCGCGTCGAGCTGAATGATCGAGACGAAATTGCGATGCTGCGACTTAGTGACATCGCTGCGCTCACGCGCGTATCTCGGGCGCGGGTCGGGAAATCCTTTCGTGTAACGGGGTCACGGGGGTTGTAGACCTGTGAAGCCTGGATAGCTGTGTCGGATGTAGACCGCTCAGAAGGCTGCCGGCGCCTTGGGCACATTGGAGGCGCTTTCTTGGCCGCAAGCCTGACAAGCTAGTGGTATCGCGTCCTGCATCGATGATGCTGGGCTCATTTGCGATGAATATGCAATTGGCCTAGCTGATGGCTGCTCAACCTTAGCTGTCATATTGCTATCGAGGCCCGCATTTGCTTGCGGATTTCCATCTGCAACGGCTCCGCTGAACGTCAGCTCCCTAGCAGGCCTTCGCCGTCCGCTCGTGGCGCGTTGCGACGTCGACCAATGGCTATCCTGAGAGGGCTTCCAACGCCTCGGCGACTGCTAAGCTGACCGAGCCGTCCAGCGCCTGGATCGGCAAGGGCGGCTGCCCGGGCCTCAGCCCGAGCTGGTCAGCGATGAGGAACATGACGCGCAGGCTGCCGTATGTTCGAAACAGCTTCCATAGCGGCCCGAATGCCGCATCGGCCGCGGCGGCGGCCGCGCGGTCGCCGGAGAGGGCCGCGCGCGTCAGGCGCAGTGCCGGCACTGGCAGGAGGCCTGCGACTACGCTGTACCAGGCGTCAGCACCAGCCAGAAGGGCGGGAGCGGCACCCCAGTCGCCGCTATAGCCGACGATCAACCCCTCGCGGCACAACGAGCGCAGCCGGCCGATCTCGCCTGCGAAATCTCCATCGGTGGGAAGTGGCATCTTGATCGCCGCGATGGTGGCGACATGCGAGAGGCGCGACACCAGTTCCGGCGAGAATCCGAATGGGTCGTGCTCGGATTGTTGTCGATACAGATCCGTAGACCCGTCGCGGCGGCGGTGGCGTCGAAATGCGCGAAGACCTCGTCCTGCGTCAGCGGCGCGTAGGAAACGGGAGCGAGCAGCAACCCGTCGGCACCCAGCCGTTCGGCATCGCGCGCCAACTCTTTTACCCAGGACGTCCGCATGGCGCCGATCCCTGCGATCAGCGGGACATCGCCCGCGACCGTCTCGACAGCGGCAGCCAGAGCGCGCGAGCGCTCGCTTCGATCGAGAAAGGCATAGGTCCCGGTGCTGCCCAGCACGGCGATCGAATCAACGCCGGCCGCGGCGAGCCGGTCGATCATAATCGCGAACGCTTCGGTATCGACCACGCCATCGGCATTGGCCGGCGTCAGCGGAAAGGCGGACAGCCCGCGGAAAATCGAAGCGTCGTCGGTCATGTCCGGATGTTCCTCTCGGTTGGGTGGCGAGAACGCATCGATCAGCTTGCCAGAACACCGCGCAGCAGGCTTGTCGCCAGCGCCAACATCAGGACGCCGATCGCCAGATCGAGAATGCGCCAGGCAAGCGGGCGGGCGAAGAGCGGAGCCAGGAAGCCCGCGCCAAAGCCCAGCGAGGCGAACCAGGCAAAACTGGCGCTTGCTGCGCCAATGATGAAGGGCGTCCGCTCGTCAGAGGGTAGGCTCGTCCCTACCGCGCCCATCAGCAGAACGGTGTCGATGTAGACATGCGGATTCAGGAAGGTGAAGGCCGCCGTGCCCGCAAGCGCGGCGCCGAGCGTCATGCCGGCCTGCCGGTCGACGACTATGGCGGATGCCTGGGCTGACCGCCGCAGCGCCGAGACGCTGTACCAGGCCAGGAACGCTGCCCCAGCCAGGCTGAGGGCCGTTTCCAGCCCCGGCACGAGCGCGAGCGCGCTGCCCAGGCCGTTGACTCCTGCGACGATCAGCGAGGCATCCGCCGCCGCACAGAAGATCACGATCGGCCAGACATGCTCGCGCCTGAGCCCCTGCCGGAGCACGAACATGTTCTGGGCGCCGATGGCGGCGATAAGCCCGAGCGACAGGGCAAAACCCTTGGCGAAGGCAGGAAGGAAAGTGCTGGTCATGACAGCTTGATGCGGGTGATCGGCTGTGTAGTCTAACTCAATTTCTTAAGTGTGGATTAGGCAGGCTAATGCTGGACTACCTCTCCCTGGCTGCTGTTGCCGCCGTCGCGCGCGAGGGCAGCTTCGAAAAAGCAGCAGTCGGATTGGGCGTGACGCCATCTGCGGTGTCGCAGCGTATCAAAGGGCTTGAAGACCGTCTCGGCGCTATCCTGCTGGTGCGCGGATCGCCATGCCGTCCAACCGAGATCGGCGCCAGATTATGCGCTCATGTCGAACAGGTCCGGTTGCTCGAAAGCGAGGTCATCGACACCCTGCCGGGCCTGACGACACGGGCGGCCGGGCCCACTACGCTTCGGGTGGCCGTGAACGCTGACAGCGTCAGCACCTGGTTCCCCAAGGCGGCGGCGACATTTGCAGACGAGACGGGAGGTCTGCTCGATCTCGTCCTCGACGACGAGGCACATACCGCCGAACGGCTGCGGACGGGCGATGTCTTGGCGGCGGTGACAGCAGACCCTACCCCTGTCGTCGGCTGCAAGATCCATCCCCTTGGGCAAATCGAATACGTCGCAGTTGCCGCTGCAGGATTTGCGGCTCGCCACTTTTCAAGGGGTGTCGACGGGCAGAGCCTGCAGCGGGCGCCGATGCTGCGTTTCGACCGTCGCGATGGCCTTCAGTTCCGCTGGGCACAGGAGGCATGGGGCACGACCATCACGCCACCGACCCATTGGACACCATCCACGCAGGGAATGCTCGACATGACGCTGGCGGGCCTGGGATGGTCGATGGCGCCGGTCATGCTCGCAATACCCTTGATCGCCGAGGGGCGGCTGGTTGAGCTCCCGCCGCTTAAGCGGATCGGCGTGACGCTGTACTGGCAGCGCACCAGGCTAGCGGCGCAGCTGCTCGATCGGCTCACGCAGGCGGTGCGAGGGGTAGCAGCCGAGGCACTTCAGCCGAACACCAAGGGCACTGACCAGTCCATGAGGGGTTGAGGGCGCTCGTTGGAGGAATGATGTTCAAGCCTGAGCGTCTGGTTTGTGGCGGAACTCCAAGGTCAGGAAGTGGCGCAGAGCGCTTGAGAGAAGCAAAGCGGTGAGGCGCTGCGCCGTGGAGGAGAGATAGCTCATTCGAGGCGTCGGCACTCTTCGCTTGCGTCATGACAAGGCGAAAGAATCAGGTAAAAGCGCGCTCTCTTCAGTCCTATCGATCAGCCTACCGCCTATGCCTATCGATCGAAGCCCGCGCACCTTCGCCGACCGTATCGCCGCTTTCTGCCGCAGGCGTCTTTCATCCTTGCTAGGGTCGGATACCGACCGTCTCGAAGCCTACCTCATCGATCTGATCGTCCGTCACGAATGCCCGCCCCTGCATTCCACCGGCTACTCGTGGCGGGAGATCGCCGCGAACACCGAGATAAGCTATTCAAACCTGGTCGCAGCCAAGGAGGAAATCCGGCCCGCGCTCGACGCTATCGTTCGTGCCCAGGATGCCGAACTCGGCAAGGCGTTGGTCCCACTAAGGCGCGCGGACGCATCCCCGAAAGCGGCGAACCGCGTCATTGCCGCGCAATGCGGTCGACCGAAAGCTACTGCTGCTCCGTCAATCCCTAGTGCGCATACGGCCGCCCGACCCACGTCTTCTTCTGCCCTCGCCGGTAATGGATCGAAGCGGGGCGCGAAGCCGCAACAGATCGACGAGTTTCCGCAGCCAAAGGCGCTGCAATGGCAGGATCCGCCGACGTTCCGCGAGGCGCTCGCGCTTCACATGGAACGCCACGGCGATAGCTATTGGCATCTGCATCGCGCGATCGTCCGCGATGGTGAGACCTTCGATCGGCAGACGTTGCGAAGCTGGGTGAAGGGAACGCGAGCTCCAATAAGTGTCGCCAGCATGGAGATGCTGGGCCGCATCGAGCGCCGTTATCGGCTCCCTACGAGATACTTCAAAGCCAAGCTGCCGCATCGGGCGCGTGCGGTCCGAGGCCATGAGCCGAAGGGTATTGGACGCGCGGAACGGCAGCGGCTCGCCTGGCATCTGCCGGACAACTTCTACGCGCTGCCCCGAGCCGAACGCGAGCGCATCGTCGAATGGGTTCGGCGCGTGATCCTGAGCGGCGCGACCGACTATCGCCGGTACCAGGCCGCCGCCTCAAAACACCGATATGCCATTCGCTTTCCGGGCGTCGCGTATGGGCAATCGGAACCGGCGCAAAGCATGGATCACGGTCACGTCGCGGACGAGGGCATGCCGGAGACGGATCCGGACCTCCGATCCGGCGTCATAGAAGCGCCGCCGCAGCTCACGATGGAGATGGCGAGCCTCGTCCGCTTCAAAACCTCGACGCTGACTGCATTCGGCTTGCAGCGGAATGGCGTCTGGGGTGAGGAGACGACCTCCCAGAAGATCGAGCACCTCGGCCTCATGTTGGGAGCGCTGGCGGCTTCGCCGAAAGGTCCAGTACGTGGCTACGGCGTCCCGCTGCAGCACCTGACGCTGGGCCTGCTCGTCTTTCCCGGCGTCTGGGACTGGTATGTCCAGTGGCGGGAGCGGAAGCGCGGCTTCTATACCGCCTGGGAGATCGATATGCTTCGCATCGCGCTCGCCGTCACGCGGCAGGAGACGGGCTGGCTTCGGCAGCATGGTCAACTGGTCCACCGTGTTCAGCCGATCCCGGGACTGGTCTCGTCAGTGGAGATAGAGCAGGCCAAGGCCGATTGGCACGGGGCCTGCGACGCCTTCTTCAAGCACGCGACTGGGCGCGTAAAGGAGATCCAGCGTGTCGCCCGCGTCCACCGCGACCCGTTTGAGCCGATCATGCCGATCCTCGAAGCCGAAAGCCCGGTGGGGGAGTATCGCAAGATCACCGAAGAGATCCTCGCCCGAATGCCTGATACGACTCGCTATCCGCGCCAGGCCGCGGAAGCGGCGCGCTCCTTCCTGATGCTCCGGTTCGGCCTGCATCTTGGGCTTCGACAGAAGAATCTTCGCCAGCTCCTGGTTTGCCCGCGGGGTCAGATCCCTCTCTCCGAACGTCAGCTTGAGGACCTCAAGCGAGGCGAGCTGCGCTGGAGCGACCGGGACGGCGGCTGGGAGGTCCTGATCCCCTCCGTCGCCTTCAAGAACGCGACGTCTTCCTACTTCGGCAGCAAGCCGTTTCGGCTGGTCCTGCCGAATCTCGGCGGGCTCTACGAACACATCGAAGCCTATGTCTCGCGCTACCGCCGCGTGCTGCTGGCCGGCGCCGAAGACCCCGGTACCTTTTTCGTGAAGACGGTCAAGCGGACGAGCTCGGATGCGGCTTACGACCAGACCACGTTCTACGAGGCATGGCGGCTGACGATCCAGCGTTACGGCATCTACAATCCGTTCACCGGGCGAGGCGCGATCCCGGGCCTGCTGCCGCATGGGCCGCACAATGTCCGCGACGTGCTGGCGACCCACATCCTGAAACAGACCGGGTCCTATGAACAGGCGAGCTACGCGATCCAGGACACCCCCGAGATGGTGCAGAACCACTACGGACGTTTCCTCCCACAAGACAAGGCTGCGCTGGCCGCTCGAATTCTGAACCAGGTCTGGGAGGCGGCCTAGCGATGTGGCGCAGCAATGAAGTGATTTTAGCCCAACCACCTCTGCAGGGGCCGCGGAACGGCCAGATGCGGGCTTTACCTCACGTGAAGGCAGGCTCCTCGAACTTGCTGCTTCGTTGAGCTCAACAACGCATTTCCTGATGTCCGCTTGTCGGCGTTGAGCTGATGTCCGATTCTGGCGCGTCGCAGAAGCTAAATACTTGTTAGCAACTGGCGGGCGAGGGATACAATCCGGAAATGGCAGTGGACCAATGATTCAAACAGTGGATTGTGGAAACACGGATGAGCTTGGTCAGTGTGATCGTCGCCTCGGCGGCTTGAATCTCGCAAGCCCGCGTCGCTGAAACAGCGGCCTTGTGCGAAGCTATGCCTGGAGTTTGGCGCATCCAGTCATCGGCGGGAAACGCGCTTTGATATCTAAGCAGTGCGCCGTTGTCGCCTGTCGCAATTGTATCGAAACTACGGGGATATCAGAGGTTATCCGCAATCTTGCGGGTCGCCCGAGCCAAAAATGTATCGAGGGGGGCGGTCAAAAGTGATGGGGCCTCCGCACCCCTGCACCGGGTCCATTCTCATACGGAGTTTTTTTTCTTGGCCCTCGCTTTTTCGCTAGGCGGAAAGAAAACAAAACAATCTTGAGTATCTCCACCTCGCGGTAGCGCTGATGCGCAGCGAGATATTTTTTAGGATCACGCCGGCTCGAGCTGGCCGGTCACTTTCGTGTTTACCCGCTGTCTTCGGCCAGCGGGTTTTTGCGTGGCGTAAGACGAGAGGCTGAAAGCGTCCGCGAGTCTCGGCGCTTCCGGCGAGGCAGCTGTGGCTTCGCCGAACAGATCCAARGTCAGCTYCCTAATGTGTGGCCTCAGCTGGTCCCGCGATCAGCAATCGACCTCTGCCTGATCTTCGGGCGGAGCGCCTTTCTGCACCCTTTTTTCACGAAGGAATAAAGCCCATGCCGGGGCCGATCCCTGCTGTGCCTTGGTCGCTCGCGCCCARGGCGCGGACCCATGCCGATTTGAGGAGCAAGCGATGAGCGTGCTCCTCACTGACCGCATCCTCGAGGCGGATATTCCCTCCCGCACGATCAAGCTGGTGTTGCTCAAGCTCGCTAAGCACGCCTCGCCTGACGGACGCAGGATATTCCCATCTGTGGCGGTCATCGCCAAGGCTGCACAGTGCTCGTCCCGGCAAGCACAGAGGATCCTCGCAGAGCTGCGCGGGAAGAGGATCATACAATGCGTCMGACAGGGCGGTCGGGGCCCTCGGGCGACCGAATATATTTTCGATCTGGAAGTCCTTGACCGCCTGCTGCGGGATGGCTGGGACAGGTTCACCGAAAGCCCTGCGTGGAGCGCAGAGCGCCAAGTTGTCGATCAGCGGGCGCTTCAACCRGCCCAGTACGACCCCATGGTGTCGTACTCCACCAATGAGAGTACGACATCTGCGACCAGGGCGTGCGACACTTGGTGTCACCCCAATAGTCAAGAAGAAGCATCAATAWCTGAAAAAGAGCGTGCGCGAACTGCGAGCAGTTTTTYCGAGCGCAACCCGCTCAAYSCAGGCCATGCGCGCCAAGCATGCGCTGTCGCATTCGAGACGTTCTTCGCTTTRTGGCCTGATCGAGCCATGTCTGATGCCTCCAAGTCGCTCAAGGTTTGGCAGGCGCTCGCGCCTGGGGAGCGGCAGGCTGCGCTTGCCGGTATCRAGCCATTCCACGTTGCCTGGAAGGCGGCCGGCCGGACCTATCCGATCGCTGCACAGACCTATCTCGCGGACCGACGCTGGCTCATGCGGCCACAAGATCCGGAGGCAGCAACTATCGAGGTCGTGGAGCCATGGACGTTGTCCTGGTGGCAGGTGGTGCTATGGCGGCTGACTGCCGGCAAAAGGGTCTCGTTCGCATTTACAGAAGCCCGCTCAGGCCGCTCTTTGACGGTGGCTGCCGGCGAGCTGATCGAAGCGGCAGCTGCTCTGCCTCGACTTCAGCAGGTTGAACCTGATGGCGCTGATGGCGAAGCCTGGCGTGCGTGGCTTGTCGAAAGAGGCGTTCGGCTGCCGGATTCAGGCGAGCGGTTTGAGTTGATGGTGCCATCGCCCACTCCGCCCGCCGCGGGACGGCGGTCATGACAGCCAAGCCGAAGGCGGAGCTGACGCTCGCGCGCCTTGAGCCCGTAATCCTGCACCTTGCCCAATGCGTGGTCACGCATGGACCGCGCTTTGCGCCTTTCCTCGAAAAGCTTCTGGCAGAGCGCGATCGTCTGAAGGGGCARCAGGATCCTGTCGCAARAGCCCAGGCGATCATTGCARGCGCTGGGARCGCTGGTACCATYGCGCCTGCTATGCGTCGTCGGGCCTGAAGGCGATCTTTTCGAGCCATCCCCGCTTTTGCTGCAAGCTGGGGCCAGCGCCATATTTAGGTCGGCTGTATTTGTGCCCCATCAGTGCAGCGATCACCTTCTCCGGCGCCTCGACTGCAGTGAGGCGGTCCTCGAAAGTRTGGCGCAGCGAGTAAAGCGAATGCTGCGAAGACGGCCGCAGGTTGCGCTCGGTCATCACACGGTTGACYAGCGCCGAAAGACCGGCATTTTTGTCCCGATATCGCGGAAAGCCATTCGGRTGCTGACGCATCGCCGCAAACGCAACCCCTACCAGCGGAATTGTCCGACGCGACTGATCTGTCTTCATCCTCCGACCCTCCGGCTCAACCGAAACATGCGGAACAACATCATCGAGCCTGATCGTTCCGGCGGTCAGGTTGACGGCTTCCGATATCCGCAGGCCCGTATCGGCAATCAGCGCGATGATGGCCTGAGCTTCTGCGTTGAGATCGCCAAACGCGCCTGGCCGCAACAGCGTGTCACGGACGAAGCTGGTATCGAATGCCGCGCGCGAAGCCTCAACTTCGCCCTCGATTCGCAGCTCGGCGAAAACGGCGCTGAGTCCGAGCCGGCTCTTGGTGTTCAGCACCCGCCACATTTTGTTGAGATGGCCGATCGACTTGTTGGCCGTGCCAATCTCGACCTTTCCRGCTAAAACTCGTTCCTGCCAGTGGTCCCGAAAATCCAAAGCGTCGTTACGCGTAACTTCGCTCAGGGGCTTGTCACCAATAAGCTCGATCAGCAGACCGATTGCGTGSGTCTTGGCATTGCGCCAGCGCCGCCTCTGCTCCTTTGACAGATCGGCGAGAGAGGCCCGCTGCAGACGTTCGTATTCTTCGAATACGCCGGATAGGCGCATGCTCGGCGCAGCAACAAGGCCGAGAACTGCATCGGTAGCCGAGCTCTCAGGGGACAGACCCTTCGCCATGACTGCCTCGACGCGGGAGACAATATCAGCCGGCGCACTCTCGACCAACTGAGCAGCCGGGATGTAATCGAAGCCCAGGGCACGAGAAAATTGCCTGGCGGCTTCGAACCGCTGCCGAGCATCCTCGCTTTGCCCAAGAAACAGTCCGCGCCAATAGGCTTCGTGCTCCGCATTGATTCTCRCAGCYGCTTTACGCGCGCTATGGCCGCGCGGATCGTCGGCCACTCGGATGCGCGTCGACTGCTTGACAATGCCCCGCGGGTCAAAAGCCGCAAACGGCGCCGGCACCCGTCGCACATAGTGCCACCACCCGTCACGCTTCCCAAGGAAATCCGGCACTGGCGCACACCGTTACACGAAATGTTGTACGCGATGTTGCGCGAAAAACCACCGTAACGTCAAGCAGGCGCGGATCTTTCGGCCAAATCAACGAATTGGCATGGCAAGCGTGGCGGACAGGGAGTCCGTGGAATTGAACTGTCAGGGCGGGTCACGACGTGAACATTAGGGATACACCGAGAGAACAAAAGCTGAAGCTCTTGCCTGAGAGTGCCATGGCGTGCCAGAAAATGACCGTCGTCCGGTGGGGCGTAAAGTGGGGTGACGGTGGGGCGCCAACTCAACAAGCTTTCTGCACGAGGCGTCGCGACGCTTTTGGAGCCAGGCCGGCATAGCGACGGCGGGGGGCTCTACCTTTGGATCGAGGCCAGTGGCGCAAAGCGCTGGCTATTCATGTTTCGTAGGAACGGTGCGAGGAAAGAAATGGGGCTAGGGGGCCTCACCGCCGTGACGCTGGCTGAAGCCCGCGACAAAGCTGCGGAAGCCCGCAAGCATCTCGATGCCGGCCGCGATCCAATTGAAGCCAGGAAGGAAGCGCTAGCGGCTGCCGAAGCGAGCGCGAACAAGACGCCGCTGTTCGGCGCCTTTGCCGAGGATCTGATCGAAGATATCAAATCCGGCTTTCGAAACGCGAAGCATCAGGCGCAGTGGTTGTCATCGCTGAAAGCGCATGCCAGCTCGCTCTGGCCAATACGCATTGACGTGATCGGCACTGAGGACGTTCTGGACGTTCTCAAACCTATCTGGAAAACAAAGCAGGAAACCGCCTCACGGGTTCGGGGCCGCATAGAACGCATCTTAGATGCCGCCACCGCCAAGGGGAAAAGGGCAGGGGCTAACCCTGCACGATGGCGCGGCCATCTGGACAAGCTCTTACCTAAGCGGTCGAAGCTGGCGCGCGGCCATCATCCCGCTATGCCCTATGCCGATGTCCCCGGCTTCATCATCTCGCTGCGAGAGCGGGAAGCCATCGCCGCCCGTGCACTTGAGTTCCTAATCTTCACCGCATCGCGCACCGGCGAGATCCGCGGCGCTGTCTGGAACGAGTTCGATTTTGACCGTGGCGTCTGGACGGTCCCTGCCGAGCGTATGAAGGCGGGCCGGCTTCACCGTGTGCCGCTGACTGCGCGGGCTTCGGAAATCGTGCAAGCGCTCCAGCGGGTCAGCACGAGCGACTATGTGTTCGCTGGCTCTCGCGAGCGCATGCCTCTTTCATCGCACGCCATCCTTATGCTGATGCGGCGGATGGAAGCCGATCAATTTACCCCACATGGTTTCCGCTCCAGCTTCCGCGATTGGGCTGGGGAGCAAACCTCATTCCCCCGCGAGTTGGCTGAGGCTGCTCTTGCCCATGTGATCGGGGATGAAACCGAGCGAGCCTATAGGCGAGGGGACGCGCTAGAAAAGCGTCGGAAGCTGATGGAAGCCTGGGGCCGCTTCATCACAGCGCCGAAGGCCAAGGGAGACAATGTGACGCCAATCCGCGCAAAGGCTGCCGGATAGACATCGAGCTGCGTGGGGATAGGCCGGCCAGCCGACAAGTGGGGAAGCACCGCCCCATTTCCCCATGCTCCGCAAGGTGCGCCGTGGAGCGCGGCAATTGAAGATCGACGTAGCCAACTTCTGGTTTCAGCCCGAACGCTGGCCAGCAGATACAAAGGACCGGCTGTTTCTGGCGCGGGCAGTGATGCGCCTTGGGCACGCTATCGGGCGCAGCACGTGGCAGGGGTTATGGGATGACAGCCATCTTTTAACGACCGCAGTAGGCGCTAAGGTTTTCGATATCGCCACCGAGTTTCTAGCCCGTGCCGGTGCCGAGGAACGGTTAGAATTTTCTGTCGCAGAAATTCAAGCCATGCGAGTGATGACGGGCCATGAATGGACGCAGATCGATCGAATAGATTTGTTTCATGCTTGCCGCCTGCCTATGTCCGACCAATCCGGCGGAAGTGCTTTCCCCGTTTACGTCGAGAAGAAAAGACTGCCCGATTTGATCGGCTTCTATTCTGATGCGGCGGCTGCGATTTCAGCCGACCAATATTTCAACCGCATTAAGCGTGAACGCTTCAGTTTGGCGAGCCCGCCAACTACTCTTGCTCCACCCCCCGGCTTCTTGTCAGTTGATGGCGCGATCAGCGCTCTCTCCGGCGATACCCATGCTGAGAAGCTGGATGCGCTGAAGAGAATGCTTGCAGCCGGCCAGGCCCGAGCAATTGTTCAGTTTTGGGAAACGGGCCGGATTAAGGAAATGCTGCCTTCTGACTGGCTCAGCATAGATCCGGACGAAGCGCTGGCTGACAACGGCATCGTATCGATCCCTGAAAATCCCATCGATCCGAATTCGCTCCCGCTCCTTGCCTTTCTTCGTGTGGGCGTCGCTCAGGAAATACCGAGTGCTAAAGATGGTAGGGCGGCCGCCACCCCATTGACTGCCCCGCAAGAAGGACACCGTCGCGCCGGTTCGACAAAGCCATCAGGATTAGGGCGGATGCGCACCCGCACTGTCGATGACCTTACGGCAGAATTTTCCGAAATTCGACGGCTCCGCCGCGCGCTTCAACAGGCCGCGACAGAAAGCAAAACCCGTCTCAACCAAAGCCAACTCTTGAGCGCCGCATGTAGGCTGCTGGGCGATGCCAACGAGACAAAACGATCCAGATTAAAGCAGATATTGAGGGGTACTCACGATCTGTCCAACAAGCTGATGGCGGGTGACCCTCCGCTTGAAGCATTCAAGACGCCCACCCTTAAAAAAAGCAGGTAAGCCTTACCCGCCGGGCGAATCTGCCCAGCTATCAGCGGCGATTTACCCACTCTTACCCATTGATAAATAATAGATTATTCTGATTTTCGCCGGGTCTTCGGGTAAGCGCCGGGATGCGCGATTCTTCCAGTCACGCCACGACGCAACAGGGCACATCGCTCTGAGCCGGATGGCGGAACTGGAGCGCAGCAATGCAAAAAGCCGCCCTGACGATCAATGAGGTTGCCCACGAGGGCGCCATGAGTACCCGGCAGGTTTATCGCCTGCTGAAGAATGGAAAGCTGACGGCCCGCAAGTCCGGCCGCAAGACCTTGATCCTCTCTGAGGACTTCAAGATCTGGCTGGCCTCCCTCCCGGTCGCTGATCTGGAGGCCGTGAGCTAATGCAGCTACATACAGCAAACCCGGCGCCAAGTGGCACCGGGCTCGCAAAAGGCTTTTCCCTAGCAGGAACGCCCAGCGAGAATACCATCCCCTCCGTCATCGTCAATCGTCTTCAGCGCCGTTTCGGCTTGTCCGAACAGCACGCCCTGACGGTGCTCCGCCTCGCCTCTCTTGGGCCGCAGGAGGGCCGCAACTAATGGCAATCCTCAAGAGCATCACCATCGCCGTCGAGGGCGATCCCGATCCCAAAACCTTCAAGGGCCGTGACGCCTGGGCCTTGGACAACCTCATCTTGGCCGGCGCGCGCGGTTGCACGCCGATCGACCATCCCGGCCCACGCTGGAGCCATTATATTTTCAAGTTGAGGCGCGGCGGCGTCGGCGTCGTAACCCACGATGAGAAGCACTCCGGTCCCTATGCCGGCACTCACGCTCGTTACGTCCTGAGCGTGCCCGTCACGGTCATCGAGCGGAGGGCGGCATGATGCAGTTCAACCCTGACGCTCCGCTCGACATGACCTTGCTTCAGACGGTCGCGGCCCATCACCCTGACCCGCTCGGCGAATTTGCCCATGTGCTTGCGCTTTGGCGCCACCGAGGTGCGGTGAGCTTCCGTGGGGCATGGGGTGAAGCCCTTGCCCATTACGAGGGAGCAATGCCGGATGAGGTATCGAGGCACCTTGCAGCCATGCAGCTCGCTTTTGCAATGTGCGGGATTCCCATCGTCAACCCGATCAAAGTCCCCGACATCCGCAGCGTCGATGAAAACGGCGTTGCGGAAAATGGTGACGGATACACCGGCCAAGCAGTGCCGGAGCTGGTTGATCGTGGCCTGGCCTTCAACGTCCCCGTCTTTGTTCGCTATCCAGACGGGCGCCTTTTGAAAGGCAATGAGGTTCGCTTCACCGATACCGCCGTGAAGATGCTGGAAGCCGATCTGAAGGCCTCCGTTCTGCCGGAAGATCACTGGAGGCAGCATTGAGCGGTATCGTGCAACCTCTCGCCACCGCCGCTGTCGGTTTAGCCAATCTGCGGTTCTTCCGGCGGCCTCTGCCCGGCCACCGGATGATCTGGCATTCGTGGCAGGACATGCAGGCTTGCCTAGCGCTGCCGCGTGATCTGCGCCGCGAGTTCCTTTCCAAGCTTCGCAAGGAGTGGGGCAAAGATACCCGCGCCGTGATGACAGAAACCGGCCCGACGACCCTTGCGCCGCACTTTATGGCGCAAGGTCTCATCGGCTCAATGATCGAGCTGGGGCAGGCTTCTCGCAACTTCGAACGCGCTTATGTGCTTGGCATGGTCGCGGCCACGAAAGTCTATCATGGCGAAATAGGCCTCTCGGAAGCGGAGGGCGTCAACTATTCCCTGCGCGCCTTCCGCGAGGAAAACGGCATCGCTGGCCCGCATCCGACCATTGAGATGCTGCGGGGCGAGCCATGAGCGGCGAACTCTATCTGATGGACGACGAGCGCGGATGGTTTGTCGTCCACGAAAGTCGGGGAGGCGATAGCTCGGGCATTGATGGTCCGTTCGCCTCCCGCCTTAGCGCGGTCCTTGCGGGACGGGATTTGGCGTCGCGGCTAGATGCCGACTTCGCAGAGGGGGAGGCCGGGCGAGTCCTGGTCTTCCCGGAAAGGGAGGAAGGGTGATGGCTCGCATCCGCTCTATCCATCCCGGCCTTTTCAGCGATGAAGTGTTCGTCGCCCTTTCAGCGCAGGCGCAAGTTTTCTGGATTGGCCTGCTCTGCGATGCCGACGACCGAGGCATCTTCGAATGGAAGCCCGTCTCCCTCAAGATGCGTATCCTGCCGGCTGCCGTAAGCGATGTCTCATGCCTTCTGGAAGAACTGGAGGCTCACAAGCTCATCCGCCGCTACGAGAGCGGCGGAGCGACCTACGGAGCCATTCGCAACTTCTGCCGTTACCAGCGCCCGAAATGGCCGAAAGCGGCCCATCCCATCACTGCGGAAATCCGTGCCTTCACTGCCGTCGATGGCAAGGCGGAAGGCGGTGCCATGTCGTTCTCGAACGACCCCACGGCGGCGGAACGCCAACGCCGGAAGCGTGACCGTAATCGGAACGAAGCGGGCGACACAGAAGACGTGTCACGCATCAGCCGTGACGATGACGGAACTGTCACTGCAGGGGAGAGGAGAGGAGAGGAGCTAAGGAAGAATACCACTGCTAACGCAGTGGGCGTTGCCGCCCCGGATGCGCCTTCGCCGGTTACTGCCTTCCCCACTGACTGGCGGGAACGTCTCTTCCGGCAGGGCCTCGCTTCCGTCTCCGAGATGACCGGAAAACCAGTAGGCCCGGCCCGGTCGCTCATCGGCCGCTGGCTCCGCGATGCCCGAGACGACGCCCGCAGGGTGCTACGCACGATTGAGGACGCGCAGGAGCAGAACGCGGCCGAGCCCGTCGCCTGGATCGAGGCGGCTTTGAAAGCTCGGCCAGCTCAGTGCTCCGATTCTCTGGCCTTCACGATGGGGAGGGGCTGAGCATGGATTTCCTCGAAACCGCCAAGGCCGAAGGCATCCGGCTTCGCTCATGGGCGCAGGGCAACCACAAGACGACGTGCCCTCGCTGCTCTCATCTCCGCAAAAAGAAAACCGACCCCTGCCTGTCCGTCACCGTGTTTGCCGATCGAGCCCGCTGGCAGTGCCATCACTGCGGCTGGACCGGCGGCGCCGGGGGCGATGACCACAGGCGCAACCCTGTCCGCGAGGTTCGCATGTACAATCGCCCTGTTCGGATCGAGAACCCCGAACGCCCTGACAAGATGCTGGCATGGTTCGGAAGTCGCGGCATCTCCTCCGCCACCGTCGAGAGCATGGGCATCTATCGCACCCGCCAGTGGTTTTCGCAGACCGAGGCGGAGGCGAGCTGCATCGCCTTTCCCTACGAATGGGCCGGCACGCTCCGCAATGTGAAGTACCGCTGCATCGAAAAGCACTTTCGCCAGGAGAAGAACCCGGAGCCGGTGCTTTACAACGCCGACGCAATCAAGCCGGGCGAGGATCTGATTTTCGTTGAGGGCGAGATGGATGTGCTGGCCTTCATCGAGGCCGGGCTGTCCAACGTCGTCAGCCTGCCGAATGGTGCGCCCGATCGGCCGGAGCAATCGGACAAGCGCTATGAGCCCTTGGCAACGCATGCCGAGGCACTGGAGGTCGCAGGCCGCATCCTCATTGCGACCGACATGGACGGCCCCGGCGAGCTGCTGGCGCAGGAACTCGCGCGCCGCCTGGGCAAGGACCGATGCTGGCGCGTGCGCTTTCCGGCATCCGGCGACGTTCAGACCAAAGACGCCAACGAATGCCTGATGGACCACGGCAGAGAGGTCTTGCGCGAGTGCGTCGACACTGCCGAGGCCTGGCCGATCGATGGGCTCTATGAGGCCGATACCTTTTCGGACGACGTGCTTGCGACCTATCGCGGCAAAGGTCCGCAGCCTCTTTCTCTCGGCATGGGGCGGGACATGGATCAGGCCTGCAAAGTGTTACCCGGCCAGTTCGTCGTCGTCACCGGCATCCCCAACCACGGCAAGAGCCGCTGGCTGGATCAAGCCGCCGCCTCGATGTCGGACCTTCACGGCTGGCGCTGGGCCGTATTCTCACCCGAGACCGGCAGCGAAAGCCACATCATCGATCTGTGCGAGATCAAGACCGGCTTGCCGTTCCATCCGGGTCCGAGCTTCCGCATGGATGAGGAGCAGCTTCATACCGCCATGCGGTGGGTGAACGATCGGTTCGTTTTCATCGACTCTGGCGAGCACACTCCGTCGCTCGATTGGGTGCTGGAGCGGGCAAAGGCCGCTGTCCTGCGGAAGGGCATCAACGGCCTCATTGTTGATCCCTATAACGAACTGGAGGCCGGTCGCCCGAACGGCATGACGGAAACCGAGTTCGTTTCCCAGCTCATCAGCAAGTGCAAGCGTTTCGCTAAGGTCCACGGCGTGACCGTCTTCATGGTCGCGCATCCGACGAAAATTTCTAACCCGGCCGGCGGCAAGGAGCCAGTACCTGGCCTCTATGACATCTCGGGCTCGGCGCACTGGCGCAACAAAGCGGATGCCGGGTTGGTCGTGTACCGCGACTTCGAAGAGCGCTGCACGATGGTCATCGCGAAGAAGATCAGGCGCCAGCCGATTTGCGGTAGCCCTGGCCAGGTCAAGTTCTGGTTCATGACCGACGCCCGCCGCTTCGATCCCGCCGCAGGCAGCTACCGAGCGCAGGGGCAAGAGACAGGGTTTGGCGCCAATACTAGCCGCCGCCAAGCGTAGGTAGCACGTGCCATCAACTCTTTAGTCATATACGGGGAATGCGTTCACGGCCTCAGTATTTTGCTTTGAGGCGGGTGCAGAGCGGGAATTTTCCAAGGTTGGCCGCGCTGCCTTTGCATATACGCCAGCAGTCTCCCGTAACCAGACCCGACATATGTGAATTCGTCAATATGCTCCACGTCAGTACCAGTACCCATTTTGCATGCCCAGCGGCCATTCGACATTTGGCGCGATGCATGAAGAACAGTATCCTGATCTTTTCCGTAGATTGCGATTTTTTCCCATCCCAAAATCAACGAACCGCCATTACATTCGGAAAACCCAACTAAATTGAAAAACGCTTTAAAGTTTTCAAGCGTCGGATTTCGGTCGATATCTTCAGGCCATCCAAATATTCCGTCATCATCAGGCCAAATGACAACATCGTTGCTCCCGATTGACCAGCTAATACAATTATAATTGGCGTCTTGCGGGCTAGTAATAAAATAAGTTTTATCCTGAATTGCAGAGGGAAACGGGTTATTAAACATTTTTTAGACTAAGCCGTTCTGCTTACCCCAACTCATCCAACTTTGCATCATCTCCGGCACGCGGCCGCGATGATGAGGGGGGACAGGATCTTGACCCGCAATATTCTTCAAAAGAAGAAACCATTGCAGCTTCACATCACCATTTTGCATGCGAATTAGAATTTCTCGCAACGCGAAGCGCCCCATATTTAGTAAATGAGCGTAATTTGGGTGAAGTTTCATATCGGCAGTAGATGACATCCACTCAGTATCAGTCAGCCAATTCTCAGATAGATTATTAAATCTAACACGCCGGTGGAAAGCAGCCGTTACTGGCGTATCGTTTACAGCAATAATTCGCTGTACGCCGGCGGGTATGTTGTAGACCTGAGCATTATAATTATCAGGGCTCCTCGAAATATAGCTATTAGAGGTGTGTACGCTGGCAGCGCCCCAATCCGCCAGCCGCAATTCCAAGGTCATCAAGCAGACCCCTTTTCAGAACTTCCGAGCATGTCGTCCAAATCGCGGATACGACTCGACAACCAATCCTGCAACTCTACAGCTGCTGTCCTAGATAGGATGATATCTACATCCATCTCCCGGACAATCCCGTCCTTTCCTTCGATTATTTTCTCGGAGCCCAGATGCCCCGATGGATCAATTTCATGGGTGGTATGTTTGGCAATAGCGGGCCGTTCGCTGTAAAATGCCGCGTGAATATGGCCTCGGGGTGTCACTCCACCAACCGCACCGTCGACATGAAGCACTCTGAAATGCGGGCTTTTGACGTAGTGAAAGTTCACTAGCTGCGGCGCGCCTAATTTGCTCTCAGGCATGCATGTACCTTTCAGTTGTGACTTTCCTAGCAGCCACTTCGCTCGTTCCGCAAGGCGCCGACCCTCAATCCCCGCAGGATGGCGGCATATGGGGTCGCTGTTCGTCAGCGCCGTTGCACCTGGCGGGAACATCACGACGCTTCGCCAGCGGGTTGAAGAATGCCGCGCGATGCTTCGCAAGGCAGGGGAATTGGCGTGAAGGGCGTTCCTATGCAAAGCGATATGGGCGCCGTGACTCAGGGGGGCGCTGACTAGATTTGTGGGGGTGTCCGCTACCCCACGTAGCTCATAAGCTGGCGAAGCCGCTCCTGGCCCTCCTGAGGACTTCGACGTGCTCCCCTCACGTGTGCACCTGCGGGACGCGCGAGGGAAGCCGTTTTCGAGACCGGCGCAATCTTCGCTGGTTGCCAAGGCCGGCGCTGCTGTCCTGCACGAATGGAGCGTCCGCGCAGACCTTTGAATATTGCCCGGCGGAGGTCGTCGCCGTCGATGGCGACTGGCTTAAAAGGCCGGCGTTAGAGACTTAAGTTTCGGACAATCGAGATAGGGTCGTCGGTCTAGACCGAATTACCAATATTTGCGCGAGCTCTTCGCCGAATCTCAACTTTCAATCCATGGCCGCCTTTCGTAAGGTAGCCGCTTCTGGTAAGTGGCGAGGGGGGAACGATGTCTAGTTCATTCAAATACGCCGTGCGATTTCTAGTGTTGTTAGTGACGTTAATACTGGGCGCCAATATCGCATTTGCATGTGGAGGCATATTCGACGTCGCATGCAATCTGCAACATGGAGGGATGAGCCCCGACAATATCCGCAGGCAGGCCGAAAAAGCGGCACAAGATGCTGCCGAAACGGCGAGAAAAGCCGCTCAGGATACTGCTAATTCTGCCGCTAAAGCTGGCCAAGACGTCGCGAATGCCATCAATGAACTGCAGGCTAGTGTGCTAAGCGGCCCTGCTTTGGAGCAAGCCATAATCGCATCGCGAGATACAGCAATCAACGGAGCAATGCCGATACCTCCCCATATTAGGCAGCAACTTATTGGATATGTCAGCGAGGATTCACTTAATCGGGCCCGTTATAAAATTGGAGACAACGGCTTTGTGAATTTGGCGCGGCTTCTTGAACAGGGGGGTACAGCGTCAGCGGTCACCCTAATTGACGTGATCGTCTTTATTGGCCCGAGCGAGGCAGAGGATCCAGCTTTGTGGGCACATGAGCTTACTCATGTAGAGCAATATCGGGACTGGGGCGTGCATAGCTTTGCGGTCCAATATGCGCGCAATCACGGATCAGTTGAAGATCCTGCATATGCCAAGGGTAATGGTTATTGGGGGTGGCGCCAGCAGAATGGCTCAGCGACGACTGCGTCGACACCTGGGCCCTTTCCTATGCCGATCCCAAATGCCGGCGCTTTCTGCTTCGTCATGAACTTCGGTCGTTTTGGTCCAGGGCCTCTGCAAATAATTGGAAGTCCGTGTGTAGTGGGGACGCCTCAGGGTCCTATATTTGGGCAAGTAGTGCCTTAGTAAACGAGGCGTCCAAGATCCTGAAATAAGTCAACGCCTGCTCGACCCGAAGCCTCGTTGACGGTGCGCGTAGATTCCCGGTCGCAATTCCCCGTCCTTTTTGGCGGATGAGGAATTGCGGCTGCGCCGGAGACTAGCCGGCGTACAGGAAATACGATCCGGACTCTGGGTCATGCGACCGCCTCGGTGAGCATCTTCATCTCCCGTATCATCGCGAAAGCACGCGCCGTTGCGGCTCTTCCCGCCGTGCATCCGGCAACGGCCGTTCGGCATGGAGCGGAATTGTCAGCACAATCGCCCCACTATCGACATGAGCGTAATGGGCTATAGACCGACACAGTAGATGGCAGCCCATTCGGCATCTGACATCACTGGCCGCTGTTGGTAGGGCTCCTGCTCATCATCATCGGGGGCATAGTCGAGCACCACATATTCGATGCCCTCTTCGTTTTGAATCCGCTCTAGCAACGCAATGCGGCGATTGAGTTCGCGCGTCATGCCGGCCTCGCTGCGGCTTCAAGAATGGTGTTGGACAGCTCTCGATCCGAAAGCCGCTTTGGATCGGCCCCCGTCGCCCCGTGAGGCTGCATCTCGGCAATCGCTATCAACTCGGCCTCGCTCATGCTGGTAGCACCTGTCCATCGCATGACAGGCAGGGGCGCCGGATGAGCAATTGTGCCCATGATGACCGGATCACCCCGTTTCACGACGCCGGCAGCCAGGGCGCGCGCCAATGCAGCCGAGGCGGCTTCGCGCGTCCGCTCCCATATGACGAATGCCACGCTCGACCGCTCGCTGGTGTTGGCTGACGCTCCAGCAGCGCAATACGTTTCGCCAGCGCGGTCATGTATCCGCTCTCATCCCAGCCAAGATAGCTGCTCGCTGCTGCGGGTCGGATGGGATCGCGTCAGGCAAGGTCGATCCCCAGGCTTTCACTTTTGCATCGCGGGCAACCTTTGGCTCGATTGCAGCCACCGGCCTCCGCCGCTCTTCCAGTTTGTTGATGCGCGCTTCCAGATTACCCCTCATGTCCTGCCTCTCTCCAGCGTCTCAAGCCTGCGATGAAGGTCCGTCACTTCGATAGCCTTGGCGTGTGCGTCAACCAGCTTGCCGAGTTCGGCTGCCTCCGATGGCGTCAGTTCGCCGGCCGCCACCGCGATGAGGATGGCCTTGGTCGCCTTCGTCAGATCCTCGATGGCGTCGATGGAAGGAAGATCGAACGTCACGGGCCGGTCACGTCGCACGGGCGCGAGACGATCCATGCAAAGGCGCAGCGCGGTCATATCGCCGGCCTGCGCCATATCGACCGCCTTACGTGTCAGTGCCTCGGCTTCACCCTCAAGGATGGCCTCTATCGCGAGCGTGACCTTGTGGCGGGCGCCTTTTGGTTTCCCGGCAGGGTTGCCGGATTGACCTGGCTTGAACCGCCCCTGTTTCTGGCCTGTATTTTCAGGTTCAAGGACGCTCACAGCAGCACCCAAGTCATCATCCCAAGGCTCGCGAGCGCCAGCGCGGCGTCACCCCTTGCGGGAGGACGGGTGAAGAGGCACGTTGTGGTGGCAAACTGGAGAATTGCACCGTGGATCGGCTGACGCGTGGGTTTCATAGGCTGGGCCTTGTGGTCGCGGTGCCGCTCCTGCTGTTCGCGGCGTATGTCTGCTTTGGGGGTCTTTTCCTCGCGAAGACAGTTAGTGAGGCGAACGACAGCTACACCTTTGCTGCGCTTGTCGCTGTCCCAGGTGTCCTCTGGTATGCCGCGTGCCGTGCCTTGGCGTGGATCGTGAACGGGTTCCGTAAAACAGCCTGAATGCGCGGTCTCGCTTGGTCCCTGATCGGCGGTGCCCTGATAGCGGTCGGTCCTCACCCGTGGTCCCTACTGCTGGTTCTGATCTGCGGCGGCCGGCAGATATGGCGCACCACTCCGCGCCCCGCTCGATACATTCAATGGCCCCGTATTTGAGGCGAGGCCGCTAAGCTGGCCGGCTTCGTCCGCGACGCTGCCGAGGAAGCGCATTACGCCGGGGCTTTTCACCGCCATTTTCGTTAGGGTCTGAAGCTGGGCCGGGTCGCCACTCGCCAGCATCTCGCCGATCTTTTTCGACAAGCCCTCGTTGATCTTGGCATTGCCACTTTTAAACGCCTGCCGAGCGGCGACGCCTGCCATCATACCGAGGCCGGCGCTGTGAGCGTCGCCGCCCTGATAGAGCCCCACGCCACCACCGATACCGCCGGCTGCGCTCAACTCGACGATCTGTCGCGCCGTAGTCGAGTTGCCGAGAGCGTTCTGAAGCTTGAGCATCGCCGTCTCGACACTCAGGGCCGCCTCCAGTTGAGTCGCCTGTCCTTTGCCCAGGGCAATTTCGACACGCTCCCGAGCGGCCGGACTTCCGAAGATAGCCTTGACAATATCGCGCCCGTCGCCGGTTTCCCGGATCTTTGCGATGAGGTCGGACCGGAAGCCCTCCGCGAACAACTCACGCTCTGCCGGCTTCATGGCAGCAAGCGCCTTACGAGCCTCGATATTGCCCATGCGGGAGGTGACGAATATTTGCCCGGCCTCTAGCGCGTCTTCTGCCTGGAATGCCCGAAAGGCCCCCGAGCGGGCTTCGGCAAAGGCCGGGGCCTGCTGATCGAGATGGTTCAAAAGCTGACGACGAAGGTTCGTGTAGTCGCCGGCCAGATCCTTGTTGCCGCCCCGCGCTGCCTCACCAGCCTTGCCGCGAAGCTCTCGCGACACATAATCCCAGAACTGGAGGTTCGGCTTGGCGATCGATCCATCGGCCTGCCTTGCAAGGGTGAGGTTGCCGGCGGCGTCGGTCGTGAACGGGTTGCGGATTGGCGGCATGCCCTCGGCTACCGTCTTGTTCGCTCCGGTCTTGATGACAGAGCGGATAGCGTTCTGCACCGCAGGGGCCTGTGCCAGTCCCTCAAGCGTCTCGTTCCACATGCCGGCACCGCCCTGCATGTAGGCGCGGGCATAAGCAGGCCGGTTGGCGGCACGCGCTGCCGACTGTAGCTCCTCCAGCGTCTTGCCGGCGCTCGACGGGCCGAAGCTGCGGAGCAAATCCGTGATGCGGTCGCCCTGGCCGGCGAAACGATCTGAGGTCGCCTCTGTCAGCGCCGCGCGGCCTTCCGGCGACGTGTTCGCTGCGGATCGGGCCAAGGCGCGCGTCGTCTCGCCACCAACGTCACCGAGAACGGCAGGGGCACCGCCACTCTGCATTTCAGCCAAGCGCGAAGTTGGATCAGCCACACCGTCGCGGGCCATGGCGGCATTGATCCGCCTGGCTGCTTCGGTCTCAGGCGTGACCCCAGCACGGAAGGGTGCCGCGACCTTACCGGCAAGCTTCCCGGTTGCGCTGGCGAACGCCTCTGCACCACGGATGAACGCGGGGGCAACGGCACCAACGCTTGCCCCGATTGCGCCTTGGACGCCTGCCGCCGTCGCCTTGTCGGTCAAGCCGCCGTCGCTCTCGACGCCGCCGGTGATGGCGCCATAGAGCCCGCCGGTCAGCGCGGCGTTGGCAGTGGCAGCACCGCGCACGCCCTCGCGAACGGCACTGACACTTGGCATCAAGCCGGCGGTGGCCCCGAGGCCGGCTACCTGCCCGGTGAGACGGGAGCCAGGGTTTAGCGCTTCGTCAGCGGAATCCATCGCCCGCTGCCGAGCAAGGTTGTCGCCGTAGCGCTCGCCAAAGGTATCGCCCTGGCCTGAGCCGAAAGCCGCATCGCCGGCCGCAGCCAGCTTGTTCATGCCAGGTACCCATTCCGCCACGCCGCGCATATAGGCATCCACCCGACCTAGCGGACTGGTGTTGTCCTGCTGCTGCCGAGTGCGAACGGCATCAGCGAGATATTCCGCATCGCGGGCTTGGGTGGCATCGCCCTCGCGCTGGTCGCGCGTGGCAAAGCCGGGCGTTGAAGGTGGCGGCTGCCGGTTGGGCGCTACGGTGACGACAAGCGGGCCACTGCCGGTGTCGCGCGGAAGAGCGCCGCTCTGCGGTGCGTCGAACTGGTCGAAGACGTTGCCGGCGCGGCCCGGCATGCCACCCAGCGCTGGCATAGGCATCCCGCGCGGAGGCTGGGAAGGCGCAGCCGTGTCGAATTGGTCGAAGACGTTTCCAGCCATGGCTTACTCTCCCAACACGCTTGCTGCGGCACCGCGACCGTACTTCGCATCGAACTGGTCACGGGCGCCGGGATTGGCCTTGAGGAAATCGACGGCGGCGGAAGGCGTTGAAACTGCTTGCCGCTGTTGCTGGGATGGTGCTGGCGGCTGATTGCCGCCACCCTGGGAACGCTTCTCTGGGCTCTTGTAGAAATCCCCGCCGCGAAGCTCATTCGCACGCTGCTGGTTGAAGGCCATCCGACGCTCGGCCATCTGGATTGCGCGGTCATAGATGCCTTGCCGGATATTGTCCGGCTGGCTGATGCTGCCTTGAATATCGAGTAAGATTTTCCGTTCGCCTTCAGTCGGGGCCGCGCCAAAGATGCTCTTGAGTTGTGCGAGAGCTTGCGAGGTCACGAGGTTGTCGAGGTTGGCGGTGGCTTCACCCTTTTGCGGACTAGCGATGCGGTCGGGCACCATCCAATCAGGAAGGTTGTTCGCCAGCGCAGCCTTGGTCCCGGCGCCCCAGCCACCGAGGGCCTGCGGCGAAAGCTTCTTGGCATCCTGCAAAGCTTTGATGGCCGTCTGCGACGACTGCACCGCTTCATCCGCCTCAAGGATGGCTTTCTTGTCCGTCGCCGACAGCGGTCCCATGTCCTCGCGTGGCATCTTGCCGGTGAGGATAAAGCCCTGGTAGCCGGCATCGCCGGGCTTCAGACCGGCCCGAGCCGCAGCCGCCTGGCGCGCCTCAACGTCATCGTCAGCGGTGTTCTTCTTGGCCTTTTCCTTTTCGGCGGCATACTCGGCCGGGTTCTTCGCGGTCGTCCACCCCATGCCCTTCGCGTACATGAACTCCTTGGCGCCATCGGGCATCTTCGATTGTTCAAGGGCGTCCTTCAGGAAAATCTCTCCGAGGCCGCGAGCGTTTGCCGGGAGGTTCGGGTTCGCGAGTGCCGACGCCAGCGCGCCCACCTGGCGCTGCTTGTTCTCGATATCCTTCGTGTAGCGGTAGTCCTGCGCTTCTTGCGGATTCGTCGGGCGCGGCAGCTCGCTGGTGGGCACCGGGTTTGCCGCCGGCTGTGTCCGCTCGCCGGCCGCCGGTTGAACCTGGGCAGTTGCACCCGAGGTCGCCGGTGAACCGACCGCCGCCGGGCTCATGCCGATGGTCGGAGAGGCGCCGCGAGCCGGAATATCGGCCTGCGGGTTCGGCACCACTATGCTGGCCGGGGGCTGTTGCGGGAGCCGCGAGCCGTTGAAGTTGCCATCGGCCGGCGTCGGCTGGCTCTGGCCGCCGTAGTTCGCCCATGGGCTCATGAWGCCGGCGCCGGAAGGGAGCCCACGCCGCGCCTCCTCGCCGGCAACGAGCCCGGCAAGCCCGCCTGCATCATTGCTGTTGGGATTGACCGCCGCGTATTGKCCTCCGAGTGGAACCGGCTGCGGCATCTGCCCCATGGCTTGGACCGCGCCAGGTGCGGGAACGTCAGACTGGAGGTCGTATGGCCGGCGGGGTGGCATCGGGGGTTGAGCCTGCGCGATGGCGGCGGTGTCCTGCCGACCACGAGGCCCGAGAGCCGAACCCATCCAAGGCTGCGAGGCGCCTTCCGACTGGAAAGCCGGATCTAGGGGCCGGTTACCTTGCGWGATGGCGTCGAAGGTGCGTCCGTTCATGGAGGGCTGGCCAGGGATGGCATAGCCGTCCTGCCCGGTTTCCATYGCGACCGGCACCGATCCTCGCGCCGGCATGTCCGCTTGCGCGCTGCGCTGGCCCCGAGCCCCGAGGGCCATATAGTCCATCAGTGACGTGCCGTTGGCATCGGCGGGRTTGTAGGCGCCGCCAGTGGAGATGAAGCGTTCTAGGCCACCCTTGCCGCCGAGGTGAGCCACCGCSACCATGCCRTCGCGGGTGATCGGCACGCCGTTGATGCTCTGSCCGATCARGCGATCAAAGCCYTTGGCCTGAATAGTCTGGTCGATGTCATCGACATGCCACCGCTCGGCTGCCTGCTGGAGCGCTGGCGAGTTCTTGAACTGCTGCGGCGTGGTGCCCTGGGGGATGGCCCCTGCGTCAGCCGCTTCCTGAAGGCGKGCRACGCTGAACTGGCCCCGGCCGAAGTGACCGACATTGCCGCCGGCCCCGACTTCGTTGTTCTGCGCGCCCCAATTGCCGCCGCTCTCGGAACTGACGAGCGACGCCGGGAGGGCGCTGTCCGTCGAGCCGGAGGTTCGCGAGATCGGGCCACCGAGGCCGCCACCGCCAAGGTAGCCTTGCAAAGCAGAGCCCATGCTCTGGGTTGCGGCCTCGCCGGCTTTGCGCTGAGTGGCAGCCTCGTCCAGTTTCAGTAGATCRAAGCCGCTGGCGGCATCGCCTAGCTGGAAGAGCTTGCCGGCAGCCTGCTTGTAATTGACCGTACCGCTCGCAATGCCCTGGCCTACCTCACCAAGGAGCTGCTGTTTTTGGATGGCCTGCTGCTGCTTTTGCGCGTCCTCGCGTTCCTTGCGGATATCKCCCGGYAGGTTCCCAAGCGTCTGYCCGAGGTTGGCGRAYGCRSWGTTCTCCGCGCTGTAATCCGTTCGCATGTTGGGGATGCGCAGCGGCGTCAGTTGAAACGGCATCAGGCTTGGCCCCTGCATTCGAGRACTTCGCGATAGGCGCGGTAGTGGTCGTGAAGGGTGCTCCACGCGTCGAGCAGTTCGCCGTGCAAGCGGTCGAACACGGCAGCGTCGCGAGGCGCGTGCTGGAGCACGAGAAGCATCTGCACGGTGAGGCCGCGCATCGTCTCGGTCGTCAGCGCCGCCGCGAYGATATGCGGCTCGATCGGCAAGGGCGGAGCCTCATCTGCGATGGAGGCGGTCGTGACGCCGGGGCGAAGCTGATACACGTCGGCCGACATCACGCCGCCGCCTGATGCTGAGTGCGGATCGTGGCGAGCTGAGCGCGGATTAGAGCCCGCACCGTGCTCGACAGCGAGGTGTCGCGACGCTCGGCTTCTGCTTCAACGGCAGCGCGTAGCTCGGGCTCGACACCGCAGATGATGGTCGCGGTTCGCTTGGCTTTGCTGGAACGCATGATTTGCCTCCGAATGATGGGAGGCAGTATGCGCTAACGCCGAATAAAGATCAATGAAATCAGATGTTTAATGTTACAGCCTGTTTTGGCTCGTACTGGCTTGGCGGTCGGTTTGGATGGTCACATCGGCTATCCGATAGGACGCTGCATCATCGCCGATAGCGGGCCCGCATCCTATCAGCTAAGCGTCGCCATTCTCCGCTAGCCAAAGGTCGAGAGCGGAAAGTTCGGGTGCAGCTGTGAGGTCGCCAAGTTTGTCCAGCGTTCGGTCAATGGCGACCCGGTCGTAACGAGTGGTGCCGGGGATTGCCGCCGGCAACGTTCCAGCCTTTACAAGCTGATAAAATCGCGAAGGGGTGACAGCACAGTAGGCCGCTGCTTGGACCTTAGTAAGCAGCCTAGGGACGATGCCAGTCGGCAGTTCAGCCACCTAGCCCTCACTATCGATCTGGAGCGTCACCATTCCTTCGCGCCAGGAATGACGGACCGCTTCTCGACTGCCGGTGCAGACATCTTGGGCGCAGGTGCTTTGAAGAGCGCTCCAGCATTGTCGCGAGCGCTAGCTGGACGGCGCGTGGCCTACCGTTGGTCACGACGCATCCCCTCCTGTGGCAGCTGTCGCAATCAGATGCTCGGCCGTCGCAATCGCCCGCGTCCTGGCCTCCGGCGTCATCATCGCAGCAAGCAACGCAGGCACCCACGGCGGCACCGGAACCTCATCGTTCAGCCATTCATGGACGCGGCTGAGTCTGCCATTGCAAAAAAGCTCCGCAAACCGGTCGGGCGGCATGTCGATCTGCCGGAGGCCGTAACGGAACTGTTCGCCGTCGATATGAGCGGCCTTGGACGTAGGAAGCTGAAGCTTTCGGGCCATGTTTAGCTTTTCCTGGGCCTGTGCATCCCTTTGCCGCGAGCTTTACCAATCACGGATGGCTCATCTGTCAGAGTTGCGCGGCGGTCGGCCTTTTCTTCCTTCGTGGCATCCATTTCGCTCATAGCCTCATCAGCGACAGCGGCAGCCTGAGAGCGCACATTCGCAGCGCTGGCCTCGATCTGCTGAACGGTCATAGTCGATGGCTTTGCGAGGCGCACGCCAGCACCACCGCCGTTCTCGGGAATGAACTGAACGCCTGCGGCCTCTAACGCCGCGCGAATAGCTTGCACTGTTCGATCTTGGGCGCCGAGCGGCCCCGGCTTGCCTTCCAGCCGCTTAATCGAGGGCAAAGACACTTTCGATGCCACGGCTACGTCTTTTTGCTCCCACCGTAGGAGCGCCCGTGCTGCGCGAAGTTGCTCACTCGACATCATCACATTTAATCCCTCAAGAATATTTTGATACCTGAGGTATTGACAGCTCCACAGGATCAAACTTATACCTCAGGTATCGCATATCAAACGACGAGGATCAAACCGATGAGTCAACACTACGACTTGGTTGTCCGTCATTTCGATCGCATCACCTTCAACAAGGGCGCCATCATGCGCCGCGCATATGAAGCCGGCCGCTTCGCCTTCGCCGCCTGCCGCAATCTGACCGAGCGCCGCCGTCAGCTATCCGTCTGGCTTCGTAAAGCTTGGACTGAAGCGAAGGGCGAAGCCTATCGACTACGCCACCGTGCTGAGATCGACGCCGTGACCAAGGCTCGTGTCGCGCTGCTAGAGCGCAATGCCGCCGCGCTCGCCGCCTCTTTCCGCAATGACGGCGCGGCGATCCGCTTCGAGATCGAGCGCGAGCACTACCGCCAGCATTTCCAGCCCACCCGCATCGACGCTCTGCGCGGTGCACTCGCCAGCATTGGAGCTTAAGCCATGGCAACCCTCGCATCTCTTATGCCGCCTACGATAAATGCCCACTTGGCGGAACCTGCACTTACCAAACCCGCCATAACCGTCTCGGGACCGGTCCAACTCGCACGAGCCATTCAGACGCTCACTGCCGTCGCCAACTCGCTGACCAACCAAGGCGGTTTCCACGACAACGATGGCCGGATGACCGCTGCCGGTCGTCGCTTCGAGAAAATCGCTGACACGATCTGCAACGAATATCTGGACGTGATGGCTGAGCTTCGCGACGCCAAGCCCCGCACCGGGCGGGAGACGGAGGACCGGGGCTGCGAATTGCTCGCCTTCGATCTGAACTGTGACGAGGAGCCGACCACCATCGCTCTGACCGCCGTCCGCCGCGCCTTTCCCGGCCGCTATTAACCCAACCCGCTTTCACATCGCTGGAGACTGAAAATGCTCAACGCCACCGTTGCGGCAGCCGCTACCGGCTTGCCTGCTGCCATCTTCAACCGCCGCCGGATGCTTCTGGGCCTTGCTGCCGCGTCCACCGCTGCCGCTACCGCTAGCGCGGCTGTCAGCCCCACGCCCAAGGCGACCGAAAACCCCAAATTGCTCCGACTAGCGGAGGGGCTGCCGGCGCTCGTGGATCGGTATCACGCCGCTTGGAAGCGCCAGCGGGATACAAAGGCCGAATGGGAGCCCCACTGGCCTGCCGCCCCCGACGAAATCACTCAGCCCGGCAGAAAGGGCGCCTGGGGCGGATGGGAGCAAACCTTTGAAGGCGCTGCACGCAAGCGCCCAAACGAAGAGCACCCGCGCCAGCTCATCCCCTCCCACTCCTTCCGCTGGCAGGTCCGGCGCGACGAGCGGGCCTTGAAGAGCAAGGGCCTTCTGACGACCGGATCGAAGGACGGCCGAAACCGTGCTGAATGGGAGGCTGAGCTGGCGGAGGACAAGTACTGCCTTGCCCTTGCCGAAACCTACGAGGCCAAGACCAAACGCATCCGCGATGCTTCCGGTTATGAGGCCTCTTGGAAGGCCCATCACGCGGCAACCGACGCGCTGGCAGCTCATGTCGCTCTCATCATGGCAGAGCCCGACCACACGATGGAGGGCCTGATTATCAAAGCCGAAGCGCTGGAGGCGTGGAACAGGGTCGAACGGTGGCAGCGCGCCATGAAGCCCGCAGCGGCTGACTGGCATGGGAAAATCGCGGCCTCGGTCCTCCGCCACGCCAAGGCCGGCGCCTAGCGAACCCTTTTCTGAATTCCGACACCTCCCATCCAAAAGGAGTGCTTTTCCAATGACCGTTGCACGTCGCCAATTCCTTCAATCCGCCGCCGCTTCTGTCGCGGTCGCGGTACCTGCCATGCCGCCCGGCTGCATTATGTCGCCGGCCGCAGCGTCGATACTCAAGGCTGCCCCCTATGTGCCGGCGCAAGACGACGCCGAGTTGCTGCGGCTCGCATCGCGCTTTCAGGCGGTCGCTTCTGAGCAGTCCACGGCTTGGGCCGTCTTCTGTGACGCGAACCCCTCAAAGGAGGCCTGCGCCGACGTAGAGCCCTATTTTGCAGGGTTGTTTGCCGAATGGGTCGGTACGTCGGACACCTGCTACGGAATTGCGCCGACGACACCGGCCGGGGCGTCAGCGCTCCTCAAGGTCATTCTGGAGCGCGATGCAGACTTCATAGACGACGAGCCGAAAGAAGCGCTTCGCCGCCTGAGCGATGCATTAGCCGCGATGGTGCGCGCATGAGCCCGATCCGCATCAATCGCCAAGCTGGCAAGCGCAAGCCCGTCAGCAGCAAGCCCGTCACCCTTCCAACATTCAGCTTCTACGACTTCGAGCCGGTCTGTTTCGTTCGCGGCCGGCTGGAGTGGGGAAAGCGCGTCATACCTCTGGAGCGCCGCAAATGAGCCTGGTCGATCTTCGCCCCTTCACTGTGTCGCGCAGCTTGCGCCAAATGGCTGAACCGCTCCCGCCCGTGTGCCTGTCGGATCTGGTCTTGCCACTTTCGGACAGAGAGCGTGCGGAGGTCGAGGCCACCCTTCGCAATGTCGCGAAGATGCTGAGCAAGACGCCCGGCGCCACAGGCAGCATGCGCCGCCGTGTCGGGATTATCGTGGACTGCCTGATTGCGGTTGCCGACGAAATGGATGGCGACGCCGACCTAGAGGACGGCGCCGACAACGAGATTGTATCCGAAGATGAGGGCGCTCAGTGCGACGACGAAGGCGAGCGTGACGACAATGGCATCGCTGACGACGATGGCAGGTCCGAACAGTGGGGCCATCAAGATCAGCACGGCGCATGGGTGCAGGGATGAACGTTCGCGACATCACTGCTGCTATCGCAGACGATGACCGCAAGGCGATGCGTCAGGGGTTTCGCGCCTTGGTCGATCCGGGCGAAGACCGGGTGCAGGCAACCGCTCCCGGCCTGCGGGTTGTGGCGCTCAACCGCCTTTGCGTGGCCCTTAAGGACGACGCCGCCATGATGCCGCCCGAGACCTGTATTGCGCTCGATCTTCCGGCCGGCGCCACCTATGCCGATGGGGTAGTCAAGGTGAGGCGGGATAGCGCGAGGCTTGCACGGCATCTAATGACTGGCGGCTGAAACTCAGTGGTCCGCCAATACGGTCCACGATTACGCCGTGGCAATCAGGCAGATTGCGGCATCCAGCGAGGAGATTGCAGTGATGCCTTCGAAGTCGGTTTCTATCCTCCAGCCTGAACGGATTCGTGCGGACCGGGCGGCGGCAATCCTCGGCATCCAAACCCGCACCGTCCAAGCGATGGCACTGCGCGGCGAACTGCCGAATGCGGCCAAGATCGGCGGCGTCTGGACGTTCGAGGAAGCCGCGCTTCGCAACTACACCAAGGAATGCATTCAATGCCCGCAAAACCCAAGGCCCCGAAGCACACCTACTGGCGCGGTGAAATCCTCTGGTCGAGGTTCTCAGTTCGCGGATGCGAATATCGAGAAAGCCTACGAACGGGCGATGTTAAAACTGCGCGGGCGCGGGTCGCAAAAATGAGAGACCGGGCCATTGGCGCCTTGGTGTTCGGAGATAACCGCAAGACATGGGAAGATGCTGTCATCGGTTGGTCCGGGCATATTTCCGAAGCGGTCGCAGCCACGACGCAGCGCCGCTATTGCGTATCGATTTCCCAATTCAAGCCGGCTTTTGCAGGCAGGTTTATTGATGAGATCGACAAAGCGGACGTTCTAGCCTTTGTCAAAAGTCGCCGGGGTGACGTTACGAACGCGACGATCCGCCGTGACCTCCAGGCACTTTCATCCGTGATGCAATATGCGGAGCTGAATGACTGGCGCACCGGCAATCCTGCCAAGCTTATCATGGAGACTTTGCGCGAGCGCCGCGACCCGATCGCCCTCCCGACAGAGGATGACTTCGCTTTCATGCTCACCCGCCTCACACCAATGATGGCCGCGTTGATGATAACGGCTCGGACTACGGGTGCTCGTCTTGGCGAGCTTGTCTCGGCTAAGCGTTCGCAGCTCGATCTTTGCACTGGCGTTTTGACAGTCATCGGGAAGCGTAACAAACGTCGCGCGATCAAACTCAGCCCAGATACCGCCAAGCTACTCGATAGTCTGCCGACACGCAGCCCGAACATGCGCATATTCCATTGCGGGCCAAGCGAGAGCGAGAATGCATCATCCCTCTTCAGCAGAGCCACCCGCTCGGCACGAAGCACGGCCGCTGAGACTGGCCGCGAGTTTACCGGATTCCGCTTTCACGACCTACGTCATTGGTTCGCCGTCGAGTGGCTGAAGGCCGGCCGGTCGATCTACGACCTCCAGCAGCATCTAGGTCATTCCAGCGTCAGTACGACGGAGATTTATCTGGAATTCCTGACCGTCGATCAGAAAGACGCTGCAAAACGCCCTCGTGAGGTCAGCCGGAACGTTGCGCCGCTCCCTGCTCACTTCATCGCGTCGGCGTGATACATTACGGTTTCCGGCGCCTCGTCCGTACTGGCGATACGGTTTCCTCATGGGCGCGCGAGGGCGGAGCGTCGAGCTATATCAGACTGCTTTTTAGCATCGCCTGGTAATAGCCATCGAAGCCTAGAACGGCGTGCGCTGTTCGCTCCAAGCCCGTTTTCATCAACTTGTCGCCGGGCGCGTAGAAAAAGCCTGGAGGCGCGGGAGGATAATGCATCCCGGCTGGAGCGCCGGCAGGGCTCCATTGCGCGTACCAGCTCGCCTTTGCATTCGAGGCTCTTACCCAAGGCTTTGTACGTTCCGCAACGATCCATCGGCTATCGAGGTCGATGGTCTCCGCAATGACGCCAGAGCCTCCGAACTGGGTGATGAACGCACGGAGAAAATGGATGCCTGAGCTGAAACTCGTGACGCCCAGCTTCGCGACTTTCACGGCACCGTCAAACGGGACAATAGGGACGCGCGTGGCCATCTCACGACGCGTAGCAGTCATAAGGGCATTCAGGGTTGCGATGGGCCTGGTCGCAAAAACGTTCGCGGGAGAATCCGCACTCATGGCGGCATCCACCATAAACGGGACAAGCAAGGGCATGTTTCTGGCCGCAGAAAGCTGCGTTCCCCCACGCGTAAGATAACCCGTCATCCGGGTTTCCCAGTCCCCCTTGAAACTGTGATAATCCGACGCCTTAACGCCGGCTTGCTGTGGCGTGGCATGTAGGAAAACTTGGATCTTGGTGTAGTCGACGGTCAAAGGCGGGACAGCCGCGCCTACCCAATATCGGTGACCGTCCTTTTCGACTTTGAATATAAAGAGAAAACAGCCTCCTAGGATGCTCATCGTTTGGATCGGTACGCCATTTAAAATCGGGCCGAGCACGGAAGGCGTTTGAATATATGGGGTCGTCGCCTGGCTGATCCGAGTGATTGTGATGCCGTCGAAGTCGGACGGATCAGTTCCGCCTGGTCCGATGGGCGTTGGAGGTGCAGCGCCGGCCTTCGCATCAAGCTGTCCGATCGTCGCGCCATTCGGATCAACGACACCGTCGACCTTCTTCACCTCTCCCGTTGCGACCCAGCGTTGTTGAAAAACCTTGATAGCCCGCACGAGTTCCGCCGGGGGATGGTAGGCTGCGCCGGGCGAAGGCAAAGTCCAAATGCCGCGTTGACCGCCGTCGATCGGCGAGATGCGATTGAGCAAGTCGATGACCTTGGCTTGGTCGTCGGGCAGGCTCTGAGCTGCTGTGCCACTTGTTTTCCGGCCTACAGCACTAGCTAGGACTGTCATCCGTTATCCGGGGTTTTAAGCACCAATGATAGAATGACGCTAAAGTTGCGCGTTGGGGGTCCGTCACATGGATGATCTGCAAATGCTCATCCAGACACCCCAATTGCCGCCTGGCATCGCGGGCGGCGGCAGAGCGCGATGCAAGAGGCAGGCGAAAGGCAAGCCGGTCTATTTCGCCGAGCTGAAGATGGAGCCCGATGGCCGGAAATGTAGGCAGCGGCTATAATCCGATCGAGCGGCGAGCGCGCGATAGCTAGAGCGCGGCCCTGAGAAAAAGCCAAGAAGCCTTAGAAGCTGACCCTGATTTGGGCCGTGCCGCCCAGGCGTCGAGTGTTGGCGGAAAGCTCACTGTCCAGTCTAACGCCTAGCGTGACGCGCTCGTTGAGCTTGGCGTCGAGGCCAGCTGCGATCAGAGCCGCGTTTGCATCTGGCCTCACGCCTTGAGTAACGAAGCTCGCGCCGGGTAGCGCGACCAGGCTAGCCGCGATCTGGGCATCGCGCTGGAAATAGTGCGCCCATGAGGCACGCGCAAAGGCCGTTAGCGGAACGCCACCGATGAGCGCCTGCGTGTCCAGCTGAGCGCCAAGCTCGGACCGGCTTGTCGTGTCGCTGTTTCGCGCCACCGAAAGCGCTGCCGCATTGCCGCCAAACGCCGTCCGCTCGTTGAAAGCCGGATTGCGGACGCTCACCGCCTGAAGCGCTGCCAGTGGCGAGAGGGTAAAACCGCCCCAATTGGCAAGTGCGGCACTGGCCTGGATACGGCCGCTCCACGCCGTGCTGACGTAGGATGACAGCAGCGCGTTTCCAAGCACTGGCACGGCCCGGCTGACATCGTTATCGAGACGGCTATAGCTGCCGGCGGCGGCGAAATTGAGCGGGCCCAATTTGGTCAGTCCGTAAACGCCGGCCTGGAAGACCCCGGTTTCGACCTTGCCGAGGGCATCATTAAGCGAGGAACGAGCTTTGCCGCCTGAGACTGCGACACCGGCCACGGTATCGCGTCCGATGCGCAAATCCGCGCCGACCGCCAGATCCAGTATTCGAGGGGCGGGCGACGCGACATAGATACTCAATGCCTGCCGGGACGATGGGTTCCCAATCTTTGAAATTAAACAAGTTCTTACAATACTTTAGCCATTCAGATTTAGCTGGCTGACATATTGAGCGGAACGCCGTTGAAGATAGGCTGGTTACGCTACGCACAGTGAGAAGCGGGTGCTTAATGGATGCCCTTCTCATTGCGGTTGGGATGTCTGCCATAGCCGAAGTCGCCTGGCTCCTCACCACGGGTTCCGAGCTTTTAGGTGCGAGCGGTCATATCCGGAGGAACGTCTAAACGGCTCATCTGTTGGTCCTGCACATCCAAGGAGGAAGCAATGGACCATTCCAAGCACACTCGCCTCGCGACCACCGAGTTGACTCCCGACGTTCTCGATGATGCCACGATCTACGGGCCTGGCGATGAGAAGATCGGCTCGGTATCCCATATTCACGGCACCGGCGCGGGTGCCAAGGTCGTGATCGATGTCGGCGGTTTCCTCGGCATCGGTGCCAAGCCCGTTGCGGTCTCGATCAGCGACCTGGAATTCATGCGGGACGAAGATGGCGACGTCCATGCAGTGACAACTTGGACGAAAGACCAGCTCAAGGCGATGCCCGAGCACACTGACCCCTGATCTATTCGCACGAAGGCTCACGCAGTCCAGGTCATGCTTCGGCGCGGCCGAGCTTTTTTGATCCGCGCGCAGGAACGAATCACTCAGCAGCCCGTTAGCGACTCGTTTCGTTGCGTGGGTTGCGTCCATGTGTGCGCGTCGGGTTCTCAAAGCCGGGCTAGGCGACGATTTACCCGGGCCGAGTAACGCGACGTATGATCTAGAGCCATAGTTCGATCAAAAGCCCCGGTGGCTTGCTGACTTCGCGCTTGAATAACCGAGGCCCTCGACCACTCGGACAAAGCCTTCGTAAGCGGGATCGTCTGTGATTTCTAAGCCGGGACTTGCGTCCACTGCGGAGTAAAGCTCGCGGATTGCACGATCAAAGAATAAAGGCCGTCCAAACTGAGTCTCGTAAAATATCTGCTCAGCCAGACGCGCGGCAACGTCCTCTTCGACATGATTCAAACTCGTTACCCTCAGCATGTCGAATACGGCGTGAGTTGATTCATGGACCACGTAGGCCCATTCCCATGTTTCTAGCGTCGTTGCGTTTTCGAGATTGTCTTGGAATATGAATTTCGGTGGAGGATCACCATCATAAAGCGCATTCAGCGGTATGCCTGTCTTTCTCAGCTCAGAAGAGTTGAACTCAATATTAATTTTACCAGGCGTGACTAGAATCTTCTTGAATCTGGAATAAGCCGCTCCGTTTACCTTTATGCCTTTAATGCTAAAATTAATACTGGCAACACCTTTGCTCCCGAGAATCTGTGCCATTGCTTTTTTGAAGCCGGCTTGATTAGCGGTCATTAGTCACCCTAAGGGTCAGGTCCAAGTGCGGACAGAGCGTAACCACCGGGCATATGGATGCGTCCCCTAGACGGATGACGTCGCGCTGATGCCGGCTGCGACGGGAACCGGGCGAGCGGAAGAGGACGTTTGGCTCAGGCCGGTCCAGGGGCGGAAGTGGCCTTCCGCCCCTGGACCGATGACGGTAATCTGCATCATGCGTCGCACAAGGGGCTTCGCGAAGAGGCCGACGAGGCGCTGGTCTGTAAGCTTGCTATTTAAGCTGCCCGCCTGGAACGAGGCGTGTCCCCCCATCGGACGGCCATTCGCTGGGCCGTCACGGATCGGGGTCCTTTATTCCCATCCCGAGGAAGCGCTCGTCCTTCCCGTTGGGATACACCCGCCGGCATCCCGCCTTCAGCCCGAGGGGGTTATTCGACTGGCTGTTAAGCGCCCCCTCGGCGATCCTGTCTGCCGCCCGCGCAAGTGAATAAAGGAGGTCGTAGCCAGGCCGATTGTTGGGATCATCGTTCATCTGCCCATAGGTGAAGCGCCCAATATCCTGCGTTCCATCAGCAGCGGACGTACACCCCAATATCCTGACGCGCGCAGTCGGCATCATAAAGGACCGGAGCCAACCTCCGAGCGGAGCGATGCTATCGGCTCTCAGATCCTTGCCGACATGGACGACGCCGGGACCACCGTGGCCTACGATGAAGATGCCGTAGATCCGCTCGATGTCATTTTTTGCCAACCAAGTGCCGGCTGCCCCAGCGGTGGTAGAAGCATCCTGCCGCTCCGGCACCTTCTGAAGGTGACAATTGGGCCCGTCCCTCCGCTGCTGTCTGACGATGTCCCAAACATCGGCGGCGACGTAGTAATAATGGAACCCTTGCTCTCCCCAACCACCGTTGTCGTTTGCCATGGCGCCAATCTCCGCGAGGCCAGTTTAGCGGGGCCAAGAGAGACAGCGTCCAGCATATAGAGGATGCGCAGCCGATAGGCCGGCGAGTTCTGCGCGTTGTTGGGGTGATTGTTGGGGTAAGCTAGGACAATCCCGGCTAATACCGCCTAATCCCAGGTGTTTAGCACCCGATAATGGCGTCCCGGAAGGGATTCGAACCCCTGACCTACGGTTTAGGAAACCGTTGCTCTATCCTGCTGAGCTACCGGGACGCACGGATTGTCGTGTAGCATAAACAGGATGTCGGTGAAGCCTGTTCTTGCCATCGTGCTTGCGACGCTGTTGCCCGCCGAGGCAGGCCATGCTGCGACTTGCGGCGAAGAGTCCTGGCCGACCGAGCCAGCGCGTCTGAGCGGCCTCGACAGCGCTGGCGATCTCCTCCTCGCGGACGGGCGCGTCGTTCGCCTCATCGGTGTGGCGCCTCGGCAGGACGAGGCCGAGGATGCGCGCTTTCGCGCCGCGTTCCAGCCCTTGATCGGTCGCGAGGTCGTCCTCTCCGTCACCGGCGAGAAGGATCGCTGGGCCCGCTGGCCCGTGCGTATCCGTCTGCCGGCAGCGGCGGGCGAGACGGCCGGGCAGGATATCGCGCTCCTGCTTCGGCAGAGCGGCGCGGCTCAACCGATGCCGGAAGGAGCGGCGGCGCCTTGCGGGGCCGGGCCGGCGGTCGGCGGTAAGCCGACCACCGACACAGCGCAGGGGACTCCGCCCGCAACCCAAGCCGCCAAGATCGATGGCGTAGGGATCGATGGCGCGGTCGACGGCCACGACCTGGCTGCGGTCAAGGCTCGGGAGGGGCGCTATGTCGTCCTCGAAGGCCGGATCGCCTCAGTCGGGGAACGCCCTCAGCGGACTTATCTGAACTTCTCGCGGCGGCCGAAGGAGGCTGCTGCAATCGTGGTTTCACGAAAGCTCTGGCGCGAATTGCAAGGCGCGGGCTGGACCGCCGCCAGCCTCGGCGGTAAACGGCTGCGGGCGCATGGCGTTCTGGGCGGCCGTGACGGCCTCCTGCTGGAAGCCACTTCGCGCGCGGCGCTGGAGCTGATCGACTGACGGCATGCTGAAGTCCTGGCGAGCAACGACGCGACACGGCAAGAGGCTGGCGGCTTTGGCGCTGCCGGCCATGCTGCTCGTGGGCTGTCTCGGCGACCAAAGCGCCCTGCTCCCGCCCGGCGCGGGTGGCGAAAGCGAGATCGCACCGCCGATCACACCGGTGCAACGCGCCGCCGACCAGGAGCACCAGCGGCTGCTCGCCGCTTTCGGCGGCGAATATCGCGCCCCGCGCACCAAGGCGGTTCTCGACGACATCGTCCAGCGCCTTGCCAAGGCTGGCGAAGGCCAGATCGGCGCCTTCGAGGTCACCATCCTGAATTCGCCGGCGGTCAATGCCTTCGCTCTGCCGACCGGCCGTCTCTATGTGACGCGCGGTCTGCTGGCGCTGGCCAACGACACGTCCGAGATCGCCTCGGTGATGGCTCACGAGATCGGCCACGTCACGGCGCAGCATGCGGTGCAGCGCGCGGAGAAGGAGGCGGAATCGGCTCTGGTCAGCCAGGTCGTCTCTCAGGTGCTGAAGGACCCGAGCCAGGGCGCGGCAGTGCAGGCAGGCTCGAAGATGTCGCTCGCCCGCTTCTCGCGACAACAGGAATTCGAGGCTGACAAGATCAGCGTGAACAACCTCGCTCGCGCCGGATATGATCCTTACGGCGCCAGCCGCTTTCTGACGACGCTCGGCCGTAGCTCCGCCTTCCGCAACAGCGGCCAGGACCAGAGCGCCGAGGCCAAGCGGCTCGACATTCTCGCGACCCACCCTCAAACGCCCGAGCGGATCGCGGCCGTGGTCGCCGCGGCACGGCAGATCGGTGCGCCCGGCATCGGCGAGCACGAGGCCGGGCGATGGCTTACGGCCCTCGACGGGCTGGCCTATGGCGATGATCCCCGCGACGGCGTGGTTCGGGGTCGGCGCTACCTCAACAGCTCGCTCAGGATCGCCTTCGCCGCACCCGAGGGCTTTGGCCTGGAGGCGGCGCAGGACATGGTGATCGGCACCAGCGCGAATGGCGCACAGGCCCTGCGCTTCGATTCCGTAACCTTGAAATCAGGCCAGACACTGGAGGCCTATGTCGCGGCCGGTTGGATCGAGGGGGTCGAGACGACGGGGATCGAGACCACCCAGATCGCCGGACAGGCGGCCGTGACGGCGCATGGTCGCGGCACCGACTGGATGTTCCGGCTGGCGGCCGTGCAGGTCGGGGAGCGGGTCTACCGCTTCATCCTGGCCGCGCGCGGTTCGAACGACCCCGAACGCTCGCTGCGCATGATCTTGGAGAGCTTCCGGAGTCTGACGCCGGCGGAGGCGCAGGCCACCAGGCCCCTCCAGATCCGCATCGTCACCGCAGCGGCAGGCGATACCGCCGCCGGCATGGCGGAGCGCATGCCGGATCAGGACCGTCCGGCAGAGCTCTTCAGGCTGCTGAACGGGCTCGAACGCGACGCAAACGCGTTGGCGGCCGGTCAACGCTACAAGATAGTCGGTGAATAAAAGAACGATAAGCGGAGCTCGACCTGCCCCGTCATTGCGAGCTCCGCGAAGCAATCCAAAGGACTAGGCTGAACGATTCCCCCGCTCCTCCTGAATGGCTTCGTCGTTTCGCTTCTCGCAATGACGGCGGAGCTCGCTCTTCGCCGGCAACAAAAAACCCGGCGGTCGCCCGCCGGGTTTGAATGAACTTGCGTGGAAGAGCGCTTCAGGCCGCCTCTTCCTGGATGTCGTCATTGTCGCTCTCGACCTCGGCTTCGGCCTCAGCCTCGCCCTTCGCGGCACGGCGCGGCGACTTGGCGAGCTGGCCCTCGATCTTCTTGAGCGCCTCGGTCTCGGTCACGTCGTCCACCACGGCGATCTCGCGGGTCATGCGGTCAAGCGCGGCCTCGTAGAGCTGGCGCTCGGAATAGGACTGCTCGGGCTGAGCCTCCGAACGATAGAGGTCGCGCACAACCTCGGCGATGGCGACGAGATCGCCCGAATTGATCTTCGCTTCGTATTCCTGCGCACGACGCGACCACATGGTGCGCTTGACGCGGGCGCGGCCAGTCAGCGTGGTCAGAGCCTTGGTGACGGATTCGGCATCGGCGAGCTTGCGCAGCCCGACGCTGGCGGCCTTCGCGGTCGGAACCCGAAGAGTCATTTTGTCCTTGGAGAAAGACACCACGAAAAGCTCGAGTTTGAAGCCCGCGACCTCCTGCTCCTCGATCGCCGTGATCTGGCCGACGCCGTGCGACGGATAGACGACATACTCGCCCGTCTTGAAACCCAAGCGCATGGAAGCTTTCTTCACGATGGACATGCGGGTACGACTCCTGACCGGACCGCCTGTTGGGCGGGCCTGATGATCCCGTCCCCGACCGGATGGCCGGGAACTTTCCGCCTGATGCGACGCGGCAAGACGCAACGCTTCACGCTCCCTCAGTCGATCGTCTCATTCCCCGCGAAGGAAAAAGCTGCCGGCCCGGGGGATCGATGCCGGATTCCTCGCAATCTTTCTTTCGTGGGACGCCCCTCTGGTAGGACCTCGCAGGGGCATGCGGAACGACTTCGACGGCATTGTGTGTAGCACAAAAAACACGCCGAATCAAAGGTAAACGCCGTCGGGTGGTCGCTACCGAACGCTGGGCAAGGCCGTGGTTAACGCAGAACGGTCGGCTTGGAGCCCGTCAGCCCGGTGTCGCGGTCAGTCGCCCTCACCGGGCATGGGCGAGAACATCTCCAGTTTGCCGGCCACCCCGTCGAACGCCTTGGCATCTGGCGGAGCGTCCTTCTTCTGGGTGATATTAGGCCAGCTCGACGCGTATTGGGTGTTGAGCTGCAGCCAGCTTTCCAGGCCCGGCTCGGTATCGGGCTTGATCGCCTCGGCCGGACATTCCGGCTCGCACACGCCGCAATCGATGCACTCGTCGGGATGAATGACGAGCATGTTCTCGCCTTCATAGAAGCAGTCGACCGGGCAAACCTCGACGCAATCCATGTACTTGCACTTGATGCAGTTCTCGGTGACCACATAGGTCATGGGCCGGCCCTTCCAACATGCTTGAACCGCCCCATAAACCCCCGAAGGCCGAGGGTTTCAAGGGCGTTTTCACCGGCTTGGGCAGAAGAAATCGCCTGTTCCGGCATAAAATCGGAGATGATCGTCCGCACGCAACCGCATACCGGTTCGCCGCAACGATGCCATCGGAATTAGTCTTCGCCGCTCCCTGCCGCAAGGGAGCCGTCGTCGCGGCCTTCATCGAGGCGTTCGTAGAGCAGCCGCGCCGTCTCGAAGGCACCGCGTCGCTCGGCGAAGGCGAGGATACGCACCACGATTGTGGCGTGGGGTAAAGCGAGGGTTAGCACGTCGCCGACCTTGAGGCCGTGGGCGGGGTTCTCGGCACGCCGTCCCGCGATGCGCACATGTCCATCCTCGACGAGGCGCACCGCAAAAGGCCGGGTCCGCGCGAAACGCGCGAACCAGAGCCATTTGTCGAGGCGTTGACGATGCTCCTGCAATCGCGTCGCGCCTCCTGCGATCGGCTAGGTCTTGGAGCCTTCCAGCTGGGCCTTGAGCGCAGCCAGCTTGGCGAAGGGCGAATCCGGATCGGGCTCGCGCTGCGGACGCGGGCGCTGCTGCGGCTGCTGGAAGCGCTCTCCGCCACGCTCCTCGCGGCGCGGGCCGCCGGGCCTGCCGTCCCGCTTGAAATCGGGACGCGGACCGCGACCGCCCTCGGGACGGTTTTGGCGCGGCTGATCGTCGCGGCGCGGACGCTCATCCTGTCGCGGACGCTCTCCCTGCCGTGGACGCTCTTGGGACCGGGGACGGTCCTCGCGCGGGGCCAGGGCCGTTGCACCCTCGCCTGCAACAGCGACGGTCGGCTGGCTCTGCGGCCTGCCATCTCGGCGTGGGCCGCTCGGGCGCCCTTCGCGCTGCGGCCGGTCGCCACGGCGCTGACCGTCGGCACGCTGCCCCTCGCGGCGCTGGCCCTGCTCCGGACGACGCCCACCCTGATGGCGATGCGGACGCCAGACCTCGATCAGCTCCGGCTCGGCGGGAGCCGCTTCGGTCGCAGTCGTGGCTTCGGTAGCAGTACTGGCTTCAGTGGCAGTGATGGCCTCGGCAGACGATGTTTCCTCGGCCGAAGCCGATTCCGTCGTCGAAGCATCGTCGGCGGCAGAGGTCTCTTCGACGGTCGCGGCATCGCTGGCGGCTTCCGCTACCGGCTCAGTGGGCAACGACGACAGCAGATCCGCCGGAACGGGCTCACGCGCCGGCTCGAGTTCCGCATCGGTCAGGATCGGAGCATCGGCCGTCTCGGCTGCCGGAGCCTCGATAGCGGGCTGCTCGTCCTGCGCGGCAGTCTCGGTGTCCAGGACCGGAGCGGGCTCGGTCACCGCAGCCTCATGGCCTGCGTCCGGCGCGACGTCTTCATCGCTCGGAGCAGCCTCATCGGAGACCGCTTCCGCGATCGCCTCGACCATCACCGGCTTGGCCGGTTCGGTTGCGGCGGGGGGCGGGGCCAACGGCACGGTGATCGCGGGGCCCGGACGCTTGGTCGCGACATAGCCGAGCGAACGCAGGATCGAGGCGAAATCCTCGCCGGCACAGCCGACAAGCGATGTCATTGCACCGGTCGCCACGAAGCCGTCCTGATCGGCCGCGCCGGTCGGCGGCACGCCTTGCGTCAGGCCGGGGCGATAGGCGATCGCCGGGCGGATGAGATCGGCGAGACGCTCCAGGATGTCGACGCGCACGGCCCGTTCGCCGCAGACACGATAGCCGGCGGCGCGATACAGCCCCTTCGGCACGGCCTTGTCGACCGGAAACGAGGTCCGGCCCGAAGCGGCCAGATGGGCGATGTCGTCGAGGCCCGCCGTTTCAGGCCCGCCATGCTTCAGCGCCCAGAGCTGGGCCGCCAGCGCGCGCGGCGCGGGCTTCAGCAGCGCCGGCATGTAGATATGGAAAGCGCCGAAGCGGATGCCGAGATGACGCAGCGCGGCGCGGCCCTCCTGATCGAGCGCCTTCATCTCCTCGCCGACCTTGGCCCGCTCCAGAACGCCGAGCGACTCCGCGACCTGATAGGCGATGCCACGCGCGATACCGGCAGCGCTCTCCGCCGCCTCGAGCAGCTGCAGCGCGCCGAGCAGACGGGTGACGTGGCTTTTGAGCCAGGCATTGAGCCGTGTCTCGACCTGCTCGCGGGCGGCGCCCTGCAGATGCTCTTCCACCAGAAGCCGCAGGCGCGGCTCCAGCACCTTTTCGCCTGCGACGAGACGCGCCACCGGCTCGCCGATCCAGCGCAGCAGGCCGTCATGAGCCAGGATAAAGGCATCGTCGCTCGCCAGCACGACCCGCGCGGCGCGCGATTCGATCTCCGAGCCGAGCGCCTTCATCGCCGCCAGGTTGAGAGCCTTAACCTCCGGCCCTCCCGCTTTCGGGTCCGCCGTGAACCGGAAGCCTTGCAGCATCCCCACATGCTGGCCCTCGACGAGCACGTCGCCCGTCGCAGTGACCTCAGCCTCCAACATCGCATTCTCCCGCAAGCGGCGCATCAGCACGCTGGTGCGCCGATCGACAAATCGGCTGGCGATACGCTCGTGCAGAGCGTCCGACAGCTTGTCCTCTACAAGACGCGCCATGCCCTGCCAATGCTCAGGATCAGGCAACCAGTCGGGACGGTTGGCGACGAAGGTCCAGGTCCGCACCTGACTGATGCGGGCCGAGAGCGTGTCGATCTCGCCATCGGTGCGGTCGAGCGACGCCAGTTGCGTCGCATACCAGTCCGGATCGAGCCGGCCATGCCTCATCAGACGCAGGTAGAGCGTCGTCGAAAGGTCGGCATGCTGCATCGGCGAAATCTTGCGGTAGTCCGGCAGCGCACAAACCTCCCAGAGCCGCTCGACGGCTGAGCGGCCCTGCGCCAGGCCTGCGATATCCGGGTTCTTCGCCAGGATTTCCAGCGTCGTCATGTCCTCGGCGATCAGCGCCCGCGTCAGCCCCTGCTCGGTGGGCTGGATGTTCAGCGTGCCGAGCAATCCGGCAATCGAGCGCAAATCGAGATCGGAGTTGCGCCATTGCGCCTGTCTGATCGGCTCGAAACGATGGCTCTCGATCGCCTCGACCAGTTCGGCATCGAAGGGCGGGCAGCGACCGCTGGTGCCGAACGTCCCGTCGCGCAGATGACGTCCGGCGCGGCCCGCGATCTGGCCGAACTCGCCCGGGTTGAGTTTGCGGAAATGATGCCCGTCGAACTTCTTGTCGGCCGCGAACGCGATGTGATCGACATCGAGATTGAGCCCCATGCCGATCGCGTCGGTGGCGACGAGGTAATCGACATCGCCGGATTGGTAGATCTCGACCTGCGCGTTGCGCGTGCGCGGCGAGAGCGCGCCCAACACTACGGCCGCCCCGCCCTTCTGCCGGCGGATCAGCTCGGCGATGGCATAGACCTCCTCAACCGAGAAGGCGACGATCGCCGAACGCGGCGGCAGCCGCGTGATCTTGCGGTCGCCCGCGAATGTCAGATTGGAAAGGCGGGGCCTGCTGACGACGTTGACGCCGGGGATGAGCTGCTCGATCAGCAGGCGCATCGTGCCGGCACCGATCAGCATCGTTTCGGCGCGGCCGCGCCGGTTCAACAGCCGGTCGGTGAAGACATGGCCGCGGTCGAGATCGGCGGCGAGCTGAATCTCGTCGATCGCGACGAAATCGACCGCGAGGTCGCGCGGCATCGCCTCGACGGTACAAACCCAGAAGCGCGGACGCTCCGGCTTGATCTTCTCCTCGCCGGTGACGAGTGCGACCGCTTCCGGCCCGACCTTCTCGACGACGCGTTGATAGACCTCGCGCGCCAGCAGCCTGAGCGGCAGACCGATCATCCCCGTGGGATGGGCGACCATGCGCTCGATGGCGAGATGGGTCTTGCCGGTATTGGTGGGACCGAGAACCGCGGTGACGCCATTGGCGCGGGCGGAGGGAGGCAAAGAACGGAACAGCTGCAAAACGGAAGGCCGATCATCTTGCCGGTCCGGCCGGCGCAAAGGCGTCGATGCCGGGTGGTCTGGACAGGGGGATCAGGCGGCGCTCCGAATCAAGAACGGGTCCCACACGAAGCGAGGCCGAATCGCGGACGCCGGCGGAATCCGGGTTTGTTCTTTCCCGCGCCTCTCGCGCTCGTCGCTGGCCGTGATTCCGGCATCGCCTGCCCTCCTGCGGATGCTTGAAACAGGACGGTAGAGCGCCCTTCCCTTGTTCTATCTAAGCCGTTCGAGGATGGAAACGAGGGGTCGCCAACCATCTTGGCATGGCCGAGTGGCCTAATGCCGCGAATGGCTGCACCGGCCGTGATCGGCCAAGGCTTCGATGATCGCGCAATCGCAGGCCGAAACGCCTCCCGAACAGGTCGTCGCGATCCGTTCCAGCTCCTTTTCGAGCGAGCGCAGCCGGGCGATCTTGTGCCGGACCTCGTCGAGATGCGCGACCGAGATCGCATGCGCCTCGTCGCAGGCGATGCCCGGCGTATCCGAAAGCTTCAGCAGGGTGCGGATGGCCTCGACCGCGAAGCCGAGATCGCGGGCATGTTTGATGAAGGCGAGGCGCTCGGCATGTCGCCCGCTATAGCGCCGCTGGTTGCCCTCGGAGCGTTCCGGCGGCGGCAGCAAGCCGACCTGCTCATAGTAGCGGATGGTCTCGACCCTGACGCCGGTACGCTCGGCCAGCATGCCGATCGGCATGACCCGTTCCAGTCCGGTGATGGCGGTCATGACAGTTTCCTTCAGCCGTGGCTCACAGAACCTTCCGGAAAATCGTGTCGGCAACCGGGTTTTGCAAGAAGCCGGCTGCTTGCAGCACTCCCCGGCCCCTCAGCGCCGGAGGATGGGCGCGTACGCATCCCGTCATTGCGAGCGCAGCGAAGCAATCCAGGGGTCCGGGCTGGACCTTTTACCACGGCTTCGCTGGCTGGCCGCGCTGCCCTTGCCGTGAGGGCTGGTTCCGGACGAAGGCCAAAGCTGGACAAAGATTAAGACAAATTCACTTTCTCTCCCTTGCGGTCCATTCTAGAAGCGGCATCGGTCGCGCAGTCCGCGTCCTGGATCGGAATGGGCGGGTGGATGGTGCCGGGCGATATGCGTGATCCTGCCCGGCCCGGAGCGCGTTCCTCATGGCTTCGCCTTTCATCCGCGGCGGCGCTCGCGCTTGGGCTCGGCGCCTGCCTGCCGGCCGAGCAGCGCCCTGATCTCGGTGTGTCCGTCACCCCCGGCTTTGCCGCAGGCGAACACCGGCCCGCATCCGCCGTATCGCCGCAATGGCCGCGCCTGTTTCGCTCGGTCGAGCTGAACCGGCTGGTCGAACGGACTGGGGGCGAGAACTTCGACATCGCCGCCGCAATCGCCCGCATTCGCCAGGCCGACGCGCAATCGCGCATCTCGGCTGCATCCCTCTACCCGACGCTGAGCGGGTCGGGCGACACCTCGCGCTCCTTGAGGCCGGGCACGCTGAGCTCCCGGCGCGGCCCTTTCAACGAAAGCGTCGGCAACCAGTTCAGCCTTGGGCTTTCGGCGAGTTACGAACTCGACTTCTGGGGTCGCAACCGCGCGGGCGCCGATGCCGGACGCCTGGCCGCCGAAGCAACGCGCTTCGACCGCGATGTGGTGGCGCTGACGGCCGTCTCGAACGTCGTCACGACCTATTTCCAGGTCCTTGCCGCGCAGGACCGGCTGCGCATCGCGCAGGAGAACATCGCCGGCGCCGAGCGTGTCCTGAAGGCGATCCGCGCGCGGCTCGATGTCGGCACCGCGACGCAGCTCGACCTCGCGCAGCAGGAGAGCGTGCTGGCGCAGCAGCGGGCGAGCGTGCCGCCGCTCGAACTTGCCTCCCGACAGGCGAAGGTAACGCTGGCGATCCTGGTCGGCGACACGCCTGCCGCCGTTTCGATCAAGGGCGGCAGCCTGAACGCGCTCGCCGTGCCCGCCGTGCGGCCCGGCCTGCCCTCGCAACTCCTCCAGCGCCGGCCCGATATCGCCGAGGCCGAGACGCGCCTGACCGCGCAGGAGGCGACGCTCTATGCCGCCCGCGCCGCGCTTTTCCCCAGCGTCACGCTGACCGGCCAGGGCGGGCTCGAAAGCGCCGTGCTGAAGAACCTGCTGCGACCGGACGCGGTGTTCGCCTCGGCCGCCGCCGGCCTCGTGCAGCCAATCCTCGACGGCGGGCGGTTGCGGGCCCAGATCGAACTCGAGCGGGGCACGGCCGACGAACTGATCGCGACCTACCGCAGGACCGTCGTCAGCGCTTTCGCGGATGTCGAGAACGCCTTGATCGCGATTCAGGAGAACACCCGCCATGAGCGCCTTCAGGCCGAGACGGTCGCATCCGCGCGGCGCGCCTACGCCATCACCGAGCAGCGCTTGCGTGAGGGCACGATCGACATCGTCACGCTGCTGAACACGCAGCAGACGCTGTTTTCGGCGCAGGATCAGCTTTCGCAGGTCAAGCTGCAGAAGCTCACCGCCTATGTCGACCTGTTCAAGGCATTGGGCGGCGGCTGGACACCGGCCGACCGGCAGGCGGCGATTCTCGACACGGATGCGGCGCGATGAAGCGGCTCCTCATCCTCCTGATCGTGGCCGGCGCCGCCGCCTGGGGCTGGCACAGCTACAATGGCGGCTGGTGGCCGGGCAGCGGCGAGACCGTCGCCGGCGCGCAGCAGGGCCAGGGACGCGGCGGGCGGCGTGGCCGCGCCGGTGGCAACGAAGGGCCGATCCCTGTCATCGCGACGCCCGCCCGCTTCGCCGACGTGCCCGTTACGGCCGATGCGGTCGGCACGATCCAGGCGCTGAACACCGTCACCGTGCGGACCCAGGCCGATGGCCGCCTGCTGGAGATCGTCTTCAAGGACGGGCAGGATGTGAAGAAGGGCGACATCCTCGCCAAGGTCGATCCGGCCACCTATCAGGCGCAATACGACCAGACCGTCGCCAAGAAGGCGCAGGACGAGGCGCAGCTCGCCAATGCCCGCGCCGATCTCGAGCGTTATGCCAAGCTGGCCCAGACCGATTACGGCTCCCGCCAGCAGGCCGATACCCAGCGCGCCACGGTCGCGCAGCTGGAAGCGCAGGTCCGCTCCGACCAGGCGGCGATCGACAACGCCAAGGCGATCCTCGACTACACCACGATCCGGGCGCCGATCGACGGACGCCTCGGCATCCGTCAGGTCGACCAGGGCAATATCGTGCGCGCCTCCGACTCGGGCGGGCTTGTCGTGATCACCCAGCTGAAGCCGATCGCGCTGATCTTCAACCTGCCGCAACAGCAGCTTCGCGCGGTGAGCGCCGCCGTGGCACGCGGGCCTGTCGAGGTCGACGCGCTCGATTCCGACGGCACCACGATCATCGACAAGGGGGTGGTCGAGGTCATCGACAACGTCGTCGATCAGACCACCGGCACGATCAAGGTCAAGGCGCGCTTCCCCAACGACCGTCTGCAGCTCTGGCCGGGACAGTTCGTCAATGTCCGCGTCTTCGTCGACACGCTGAAGCAGGCCATCGTGGCGCCGACCGCCGCGATCCAGCGCGGGCCAAACGGCGCTTACGTCTTCGTCGTCAGCGACGACGAGACGGTGCGGCAGGTGACGGTCACGGTCGGCCAGCAGGACGAGACATCGGCCGTAATCACGGCTGGCGTTACGCCGCCCGACAGGCTGGTCACCACCGGTTTCGCGCGGCTGACCGACAAGTCGAGAGTGACGGTCACGACGCCCGAGCAGGCCGCGCAGCCCGCAGCCGCCGCACCTGGCCGCCGCGGCGCGCGCGAGCCGGGACAAGGACAAGCCGGGCGCCGCCAGCGTGAGCCTGCCGCCGGCACGGGTGCAGGCACGACTGCCCCGGCGCAGGACGCCCCGGCCGGTCCCGATGCCGGCACCGGCGCTGCCCGTCCGCGCCGCGACGGCAACGGACAAGGCGGCGGCAACAACCGGGAGGGCGCCCGCCGCGGCAATGCCGGCGCTTCCCCCGGGACCGGATCCGAGGCACAAAGGCCGCAAGCACAGCCATGACAAGGCAGCCGCGATGAGCGTGTCCGCGCCTTTCATCAGCCGCCCGGTCGCGACCTCGCTGCTCGGGATCGCGGTCCTGCTCTGCGGCATCCTGGGCTATCTGCGCCTGCCGGTCTCGGCCCTGCCGCAGGTCGATTTCCCGACGATCCAGATCACCACCCAGCTGCCGGGCGCCAACCCCGAAACCATCGCCTCGCTGGTGACGGCGCCGCTGGAGCGGCAATTCGGCCAGATCCCCTCGCTTTCGACGATGTATTCGCAGAGCTCCTTCGGCTTAAGCCAGGTCACGCTGCAATTCGAACTCGACCGCGACATCGACGCCGCCGCGCAGGATGTGCAGTCGGCGATCAACGCGGCGGGCTCCACCCTGCCGCGAACGCTGCCCTATCCGCCGACCTACGCGAAGATCAACCCGGCCGACGCGCCGATCATGGTGCTGGCGCTGACCTCCGACACGGTTTCGCTGCGCCAGCTCAGCGACCTCGCCGACACGCTGCTCTCGCCGCGCCTCTCCGAGGTTTCCGGCGTCGGTCATGTCTCGATCGAAGGCGGCGTCAGGCCAGCCATCCGCATCCAGGCCGATCTCGCCCGGCTCGCCGCCTATGGGCTTGGCATGGAGGATCTGCGCACCGCGACCGTCAACGCCAACGTCGCCGGCGCCAAGGGCGCGCTTGACGGCAACCACCAAGCCTACACCATCTCCGCCAACGACCAGATCGGCAGCGCCTCGGCCTACCGCGATATCGTCGTGGCCTATCGCAGCGGCGCGCCCGTCTTCCTGCGCGATGTCGCGGTGGTGCTGGAGGACCTCGAAAACAGCCGCGTCGGCGCCTGGTACAAGGGCCGGACGGCTGTCGTCCTCGACGTGATGCGCCAGCCCGGTGCCAATATCGTCACCACCGTCGAGCGGGTGAAGCAGGAGATCCCGCAGCTGCGCAAGGGCATGCCGGCCGGCGTCGAGATTCAGGTGGTGAGCGACCGCACCGAGACCATCCGTGCCTCGATCGCCGACGTGCAGTTCACGCTGATCCTGTCCTGCGCACTGGTCGTGCTGGTCGTCCTGCTGTTTCTGCGCACGGTCCGCGCCACCATCATCGCTGGCGTCACCCTGCCGCTCTCGCTGATCGCGACCTTCGCGGTGATGTGGCTGGCAGGGTTCAGCCTCGACAACCTCTCGCTGATGGCTCTGACCATCGGCACCGGCTTCGTCGTCGACGATGCGATCGTGATGATCGAGAACATCGTCCGCAACATGGAGCAGGGCAAGAAGCCCTTGCAGGCCGCCTATGACGGCGCTCGCGAGATCGGCTTCACCGTGATCTCGCTGACCGTCTCGCTGGTCGCGGTTTTCATCCCCCTGCTGTTCATGACCGGCCTCGTCGGCCGCATGTTCCGCGAATTCGCGCTGACGCTGACCATCGCCGTCGTCGTCTCGGCCGTCGTCTCGCTGACGCTGACGCCGATGATGTGCGCCCGCCTGCTGCGCCACCATACGGGCGAGCGCGAGAACTGGCTGATGCGCGCCGCCGAATGGCCGATCTCGGCGATGGCGCGGATGTACGAGGTCACGCTCGGCTGGGCCTTGAGGGCGCGCGGTCTGGTGCTGCTGGCCAGCGTCCTGACGTTCGCGCTGACCATCTGGATGTATATCGGCATTCCCAAGGGCTTCCTGCCGAGCCAGGACACCGGGCTGCTCAATGTCGTGCTGGAATCCTCGGCCGACGTCTCCTTCGGCGAGATGAAGCGGCTGCAGGACAAGGTGACGGAGGCCTTCGAGCGCGACGGCGAGGTCACCGGTGTCGTCTCGGTGCTCGGCATCGGCCAGGCCAACGCCACCCTCAACACAGCGCGCCTGACCGTGACCTTGCGGCCGAAGGGCGAGCGTCGCGACGATGCGGCGACGATCGCCGAGCGTCTGCGCGCCGTGGCGACGACGATCCCCGGAGTCAGCGCCTATGTCCAGCCGGTGCAGGACATCCAGATCACCACCCGCGCCAGCCGCTCGCAGTATCAGTACACGCTGACCGGCGCCGACCAGCCCGCCGTGATGGAGTGGGCCGGCAAGCTCTCGGATGCGCTGCGGCGCGAACGCATCGTCCGCAACGTCGCCAACGAAACTCAGGATGGCGGCCTGCGCGCCCATGTCGAGATCGACCGCGCCAAGGCGGGGCGCCTCGGCGTCTCGATCCAGGCGATCGACGACACGCTCTACGACGCCTTCGGCCAGCGCCAGATCGCGACGATCTACGAGCAGTCAAACCAGTACCGCGTCATCCTGGAGGCCGCGCCGCAATATCTGCGCGATCCCTCCTCGCTGTCGAAGCTCTACGTCACCGGCAACACCAACACGCAGGGCCAGACCAACACGGCCGGAAACACCACCGTGACGCAAAACAGCGTGCAGGTGCCGCTCTCCTCCTTCACCCGGCTGATCCGCGAGACCGCGCCGCTCTCCATCGCGCATCAGGAGCAGTTCCCCGCTGCCACCGTCTCCTTCGATCTCGCGCCGGGCGAGGCGCTGGGCGACGCGGTGACGTTGATCGCCTCGGTCGAGCGCGAGATCGGCATGCCGAGTTCGATTTCCGGCGCGTTCAGTGCCGATGCCGCCGAATTCAATCGTTCGCTCGCCAACCAGCCCTGGCTGATTCTGGCTGCGATCGTGACGATCTACCTCGTGCTCGGCGTGCTCTACGAAAGCTACATCCACCCCTTCACGATCCTGACGACGCTGCCCTCCGCCGGTGTCGGGGCGCTGCTGGCGCTGATCGTGACCGGTCGCGAACTCTCCATCGTGGCGTTGATCGGCATCATCCTGCTGATGGGCATCGTCAAAAAGAACGCGATCATGATGATCGACTTTGCGTTGGACGCAGAGCGCAACGAGGGCCTCCCGCCGGAGGAAGCCATCGTCAAGGCCTGCCTGCTGCGCTTCCGGCCGATCATGATGACGACCCTTGCCGCTTTGCTCGGCGCCCTGCCGCTGGCTTTGGCGACAGGCACTGGAAGCGAGCTGCGCCAGCCGCTCGGCATCACCATCGTCGGCGGCCTGCTGCTGAGCCAGTTGCTGACGCTTTACACCACCCCGGTGATCTACCTCGCCCTGGAGAATCTGCGCCGGCGGTGGGGCGGCGGACGCGACGGCGTCGTCCCGTATCCGGAACCGGAGGCGGCCGAATGAGCGAGCCGGCCCGCCAAAGCGGGGATCAGGGCTGGAAGACCGCGCGCGGGCTCTCGGACGCCTTCATCCTGCGTCCGGTCGGCACGACACTGATGGCGATCGGCCTCTTCCTCGTCGGCATGGTCGCCTATGTCTTTCTGCCGGTGGCGAGCCTGCCGAGCGTCGATTTCCCGACCATCCGCGTCTTCGCCAGCCGCCCCGGGGCTGACCCGGCGACGATGGCCGGCAGCGTCGCGGCCCCGCTCGAACGCCGTCTGGGTTCGATCCCCGGCGTGACCGAGATCACCTCGACGAGTTCGCTCGGCTCGACCTCGATCGTGCTGCAATTCGACCTGACGCGGAATACCGACAGCGCGGCGCGCGACGTGCAGGCCGCGCTGAATGCGGCCGCAACCGACCTGCCCGGCGATTTGCCGACGCTGCCGCAGTTCCGCAAGGCGAACCCCAACGCCTCGCCGATCCTGATCCTGGCGCTGACCTCGGACACGATGACGCCGAGCGCGATGTACGACGCGGCCGACACCATCATCGCCCAGCGCATCTCCCAGGTGGAAGGCATCGGCGAGGTCACGGTCGCAGGCGCCGAGCAGCCGGCGATCCGCGTGCGCGTCGATCCCGCCCAGCTCGCCGCCATGGGCCTGAGCCTCGACACGATCCGCACCGCCATCGTCAACGCCAACACCGTCTCCGCCGTCGGCTCCTTCGATGGCGGGCGCCTCAGCGAGACCTTGTCCGCCAACAACCAGATCCGCGAGCCCGAGGATTACGGCAATATCGTCGTGCGCTCGGCCAAGGGCACCGTGGTGCGCCTGGGCGATGTCGCGGTCGTCGAGCGCGGCGTCCGCAACAGCCGCGCCGCCGGCTGGTACAACGGCAAGCCCGCGATCCTGATCACCATGACGAAACAGGCCGACGCCAACGTCATCGACACCGTCGACCGGGTGAAGGCGCTGCTGCCGGAAATCCAGAAATGGGTGCCCGCCGGCATCCAGTTCTCGATCATGTCGGACCGCACGGTGACGATCCGCGCCTCGATCGCCGATATCCAGCACACGCTGATGATCTCGATCGTGCTGGTGATGCTGGTCGTCTTCGTCTTCCTGCGCCGGGCGACGCTGACGATGGCCGCCGGCGTTACCGTGCCGCTCTCGATCGCCGGCACCTTCATCGCGATGTGGCTCGCAGGCTTCACCCTCGACAATCTCTCGCTGATGGCGGTGACGATCTCGGTCGGCTTCGTCGTCGACGATGCCATCGTGATGATCGAGAACATCGAGCGCAGCGTCGCGCGCGGCCTCTCGCCCTTGCGCGCAGCGCTGCTCGGCGCCGGCCAGATCGGCTTCACCGTCGTCTCGATTTCACTGTCACTGATCGCGGCGTTCATTCCATTGTTCTTCATGGACGGCGTCGCAGGGCGCTTCTTCCGCGAATTCACGCTGACGCTGACCTTTGCGATCCTGGTCTCCACGGTCGTCTCGCTCAGCGTCACGCCGATGATCTGCGCGCATTTTTTGAAAGGTGGCCCGCATCGCGAGACCCGTTTCGACCGCGCCGTCGAGCGGGTCCTGTCCGCCATGAGCGGGTTCTATGCGCGCACGCTGCGCGTGGCGCTGCGTTACAGCTGGGCGATGCTGATCGTGATGGCAGCGACATTGGCCCTGACTGTGCAGATGTTCATCGCAGCGCCGAAGGGCTATTTTCCTCAGGACGACACCGGCCTGATCATCGGCTTCACCCAGGCTTCGACCGACGTTTCCTTCCCGGCGATGATGCAGCTTCAGCAGCAAGGCGCGGCGATCGTCTCCTCGGACCCGGCGGTGTTCGGCGTCGCTTCCTTCATTGGCGGCGGCGGTTCGGTGAATACCGGGCGCTTCTTCGTCAGCCTGAAGCCGCCCGACGAGCGCGGCGTCAGCTCGGCGCAGGTCGTCGCCCGGTTGCGCGGCCAGCTCGGCTCCATCCCCGGCGTGCGCATCTTCCTGACGCCGATTCAGGATGTCCGCGCCGGCGGCCGGCAGGGCCGCTCGCAATACCAGTTCACGTTGTGGGACCCGAACCTTCCCGAGTTGGAGGAGTGGGTGCCCAAGGTGCTGGAGCGTCTGCGCACCTTGCCCGAGCTCGTCGATGTCTCGACCGACCGCGAACAGGGCGGCCTCCAGGCCAATGTCGTCATTGACCGTAACAAGGCCTCCCAATTCGGCGTCGCGATCCAGGACATCGACAACGTCCTGTCCGACGCGTTCAGCCAGCGCCAGATCTCGACGATCTACGGCGCGCGCAACCAGTACCGCGTCGTGCTGGAGATCGACCCCGCCCGCAGCCGCGACCCCGGCGACATCCTCGACCTGCACGTGCCGGGCCGCAACGGCGCGCAGGTGCCGATGCGTAGTGTGGTCAAGGTCGAGCGCGGCACGGCGCCGCTTGTCATCAACCATCAGGGCCCGTTCCCGGCGGTGACGATCACCTACGACCTTTCTCCCGGCACCGGCATTCAGGAGGCCAGCGACGCGGTCGTGGCGGCAGTTGAAGGGCTGCATATGCCGGCCTCATTGAGGGCGGAGTTCGCTGGCGATGCCAAGGCTTTCACGCAAGGCGCCGGCGGCCAGGGCATCATGATCCTGGTCGCGATCCTCGCCGTCTACATCATCCTCGGCGTGCTCTATGAGAGCCTGATCCACCCGGTCACGATCATCTCGACCCTGCCTTCGGCGGGGCTCGGCGCCCTGATCGCGCTGCGGGTCGCCGGCGCCGATCTGACCATCATCGCCTTCATCGGCATCATCCTGCTGATTGGCATCGTCAAGAAGAACGGCATCATGCTGGTGGATTTTGCCATCGGCGCCGAACGCCAGCGCGGCTTGCCCTCACGCGAGGCGATCTTCGAGGCTTGCCTCGAACGCTTCCGGCCGATCCTGATGACGACGCTCTCGGCGATGCTCGGTGCTGTCCCGCTGATGATCGCCACAGGACCGGGCGCCGAGCTGCGCCGCCCGCTCGGCATCACCATCGTCGGCGGGCTGATCCTGAGCCAGATTCTGACGCTCTACACCACGCCGATCATCTATCTCTGGATGAGCAAGCTCAAGCGCAAGCCGCGGGCTGAAGCGGTATTGCCGGCGCCGGCCGAGTGACGACCCAAGTGAAGGCCAAAGTGACAGGCAAGGCTCAGCGCGCGTTGCTGGCCGCCATCCTGCGCTCGAGCCGCCGTCCATAGAGCGAAAGCGGCCAGCACATCGCGAAATAGATCGCGCCGACAGCCCCGAAGACGAGGATCGGCTTGTAGATCTGGTTCGAGACGATGGTGCCGGCGCGAGTCAGCTCGATGAAGCCGACGATGGCGGCCAGCGACGTGCCCTTCAGCAACTGGACGAGAAAGCCGACCGTCGCCGGCAAGGACAGCCGGAAGGCCTGCGGCAGCACGATATCGACCAGCAGGCTGTGGGCCGGCAGCGAAAGCGCCTTGGCCGCCTCGATCTGGCCGCGCGGCACCGCCTGAATCGCACCGCGCCAGATTTCGCCGAGAAAGGCGGAGGCATGGGCCGTCAACGCGACGGAGACAGCGGCCCAGGCCGGGAAATCAAACCCGATCAAGGGGAGGCCGAAATAGGCGACGAAGACCTGCATGAGCAGCGGCGTTCCCTGGAACAATCCGATCCAGCCGATCGCGGGGATGCGCAGCCATTTGCTCTCCGAGACGCGAGCCAGCGCCACCAGCATCCCGAAGCTGATGCCCCCGGCAAAGCCGATGACCGTCAGATAGAGTGTCCAGGTCAGGCCCTGGAGCAGGTAGCTGAATTCGGCCACGCCCATCGCCAGCCTCCTCAGCGCGTCGGATAGCTGAAGGCGCGCCGGCCGATCGCCGCCAGGCACCACATCGTGCCGAGCGAGATCACCAGATAGATGCCGGTCAGGGTGAAATAGACCTCGAAGCTGCGGAAGGTCTCCGCCTCGATCCGCTGGCCGACGGAGGTCAGTTCATAGGCCGAGATCGAGGTGCAGATCGCGGTGGTCAGCGTCAGCAGGATGAACTGGCTCGCCAGCGAGGGATAGATCGCCCGCAGCGCGGGTTTCAGCACGATCAGCCGGAAGACCTGGCGCTTATGCAGCCCGAGCGCGAGGCCGGCCTCGGTCTGCCCCTTCGGGATGCTCTCGACCCCGCCCCGGATGATCTCGATGGCATAGGCCCCGCCATTGAGGCCAAGCGCCAGGATCGCGGTCACCGTCGGGTTGAGCCGAACACCCGCAAGCGGCAGCGCAAAGAACAGGAAGAAGATCTGCACTAGAAAGGGCGTGTTGCGCACGATCTCGATGAAGGCGTTCACCATCAGCGCCGGCGCCTTGAGGCGACTGCGCAGGATCGCGACGCCGAGCACGCCGACGACCATCGCGATCGCCATGCCCGAGAAAGCCAGGAAAAGCGTGCCGAACATGCCCAGCAGCAGCGGCTGCCAGGCATCCGTCACCACGCTGAAATCAAGCTTCATGCCGCTGCCCCGGCAAGGACGGGCGCGTTCATGCGTCCCAATCCGGCGACCAGCCGAAGCTCGAATAGCGCTCGCCCCGCGCCAGGGCATGGATCGCCTGCATCTCGGCCGCCGAAAGCTCGAAGTCGAAGATATCGAGGTTTTCGCGCAGATTGTCCGGCCGTCGCGAGCGCGGGATCGCCCCCACATTCTCCTGCTGGATCAGCCAGCGCAGCGTCACCTGGCCGGCGCTCTTGCCATGCTTGCGGCCGATCGTGGTCAGTTCCTCGGAGTCGAAGACCTTGCCGCGCGCGATCGGCTGATAGGCGTTCAGCAGCATGCCCGCGCGGCTCATACGGGCGAGCAGCTTCTGCTGCGACAGGAAGGGATGATACTCGATCTGGTTGCAGAACAGATCGGCCTTGTGGACATCGAGCGCCTCGTCGAGCAAGGCGAGCGTAAAGTTGCTGACCCCGATGAGCCTGGTGCGTCCCTTCGCCTTTTCATCCGCGAAGGCAGCCAGCGTCTCGCCAAGCGGGATCGTCTTCGACGGCCAGTGCACCAGCAGAAGGTCGACCTGCTCGAGCTGAAGCCGCTCGAGGCTTTCCCCGACACGCCGCGCAACCGTTTCCGGCTCGAGCTGGTCGAACCAGATCTTCGTGGTGACGAAGAGGTCGCCGCGCGGCACGCCAGCGGCCCGGATCGCGCGACCGACCTCGGCCTCGTTACCGTAGCGGATCGCCGTGTCGATCTGGCGGTAGCCGATTTCGATCGCAGTGCGGATCGCGGTCTCGCCCTCGGGCCCGGTCAGCTCGAAGGTGCCGAGGCCCAGTGCCGGAATGCTTTCGCCGCGGATGGTCTTGGTCGTTCCGCTCATCGCGTCATCTCCGCCATGGCGCGCAGCGCCAGCCGGTAGCCATAGGCGCCGAAGCCGGCCATGACGGCGGTCGCGGTCTTCGAGACCAGCGAGTTGTGATAGATCGCCTCGCGCTGATGGACATTCGAGATGTGCAGCTCGATCTTGGGTTTGTCGAACGTCTTCAGCGCGTCGAGAATCGCGATCGAGGTAAAGGTATAGGCGGCCGGGTTGATGATGATCCCGGCGGCGTCCTTCCGCGCGGCATGGATCGCCTCGATGATCTCGCCTTCGAAATTCGACTGGCGGAAGTCGATGGCGAGGCCGAGTTCGGCGGCTTCGCTTTCGCACCAGCCCCTGATCTCGTCCAGCGTGGTGGAGCCGTAGATCGCGGGCTCGCGCTGGCCGAGCAGGTTCAGGTTCGGCCCGTTCAGGATGAATATCTTGCGCATTGTGGATCTCGGCGGGTGAAGGCAGGACGCCGGCCGCACCATGCGGGCGGCGTCCTCAGGGCTTCGGAGCGGGTGGCGAGGATAGACCGCGCCTTACTTCGCCGTGAAGGGCACGCCCTCGACCGCAGCCGGGAAGCTCGGCAGCGGCTGGCCCAGCCATTTCTGGCTGATCTTCTCGAGGCGGCCGTCGGCGGCCGCCTTGTCGATGAACTGGTTCAGCCAGTTATTCATATTGGCATCGCCGAGCTTGGTGCAGATGCCCTGCCATTGCTCGTTGAAGACGAGCTTCTGCTCGTAATCATTGCCGGGCGCGGCCTTGTTGAGGTTGATGATGTAGGTCGTGTTCCCGCCGATGGCGTCGACCTGGCCCGAAACCAGCGCCTGCATCGTCGAACTGTCGTCGTCGAAGCGGCGGATGTTGGGGATGTCGCCGAGCAGTGTGGTGATCGCCTTGTCCTGAGCCGCGCCGCGCGGCACGCCGATGCGCAAGGCCTTGGCGTCCTCGATCTTCTCGATCTTGTTCTTCTTGCTCGAGAGCAGCACGATCTTCAGCCCCGAATAGGGCTTGGAGAACTGCACCGCCTTGGCGCGATCAGGATACATGCCCATCACCGCCATCTGCACATCGACCTTGTTGGTCAGCAGGTTCGGGATGCGGGCGGCGACGGCGTTGGGCACGAACTCAACCTTGACGCCGAGCTCTTCGCCGATCAGCCGGCCGACATCGACGTCATAGCCGATGTTCTGGCCACTGGAATCGATCGAGCCCCAGGGCGCCTGCTCGCCCATCACGCCGATGCGGATGACGCCAGCCTTCTTGACCTTCTCGAGGGTCTGGGCCTCGGCGCCGTTCAGCATGGCCAGGAGGCCAAGCCCCGCCACCATGGCGACCGCGACGGCACGCATTGAAAATCTGCCTGACATGGGTTCCTCCTCCGGATGATGTTTTGCCGGCTTCTGCAGACCGGTTCTGGATGTCGGGAGCCTGGGGGCTGCCCGGTCGATCAAGACCCGCGCACAAAGCGCGGGCCGTGGTGGTTTCAGGCGGCGCGGTAATGCGCCACCGTCTGCGCGATGCCATCCCGCAGGGGCGTGCGCGGCAGCGGGCCGAGCAATCCCGCGAAAGGCGTCTCGCTGATCGTGGACGCCATCGGCACGGCAGGTCCGGCGATCTCGATCCGGGCCTCCGGAACCTGCGCGACGATCGCCGCCACGACCTCGCCGACATCGGCGCTGCCGCCGCCGAGCGAGAACGCATGTGCGCCCTCGAAGGGCGTCGTCGCGGCCGCGGTGAACGCCGCTGCCACGTCGCCGACGAAGACGAGATCTTGCACTCCGGAATAGCCGATCATGTAAGGCCGACCCGCGACCGCTTCCCGACAGGCCAGCGTCGGCCCGGCGGTGAGCCCGCTTTCGCGCCCCGGCCCGTAGACGATGGTCGGGCGAAAGCCGATGCTGGCGATGCCATGGTCGAGCCAATAGGCGCGTGCACACCCCTCGCAGGCCAGTTTGAAGACGCCGTAATGCGTGACCGGAAGCGGAGTGGCGCCGTCATCCGGCCCGAACACCGCCGCGCTTGAGGCATAGACGACGCGGCGGATGCCGGCCGCCCTTGCCGCCTCGAACACGTTGAGCGTGCCGATCAGATTGACCTGAGCGCCTAGCACAGGGTCGCCCTTGCAGGCCGGCGTCAGCAACGCCGCAAGGTGGATCACCGCATCGCAGCCGCGCAATGCCGCCTCGACAGCCGGGCCGTCGGTGACATCGCCCGCCAGCCATTCCGCCGCATCGGCTTGGGGGCCGGCGATTTCCCTGATGACGCGGCGATCGCCGGAGCGGTCGAAGATCCGCACGGCATGGCCGCCCGCACTGAGCGCTTTCACGATCCAGCCGCCGAGGAAGCCGCCACCGCCCGTGATCAGGATGCGGCTCATGCCACCCCCCGCATGTCTGCCCCGCCCCGCGTGTCTGCCACGGCCCGCATGTCGTCGTCGGTCAGGCTGAATGCCGCCTCGTAGAGATCGAGCAGCGGTGCCGCGAGTGCCCTGGTTTCGGCCGCCAGCCGCGTCGCCTCTGGCAGCGCTTGTTCGAGGCCGGCGCGGGAACCTCCCTCGATCAGCAGCACCGCATCGAAGCCCTTCTCAGCCATGGCACTGCGCAATTCCGTCTCGCGGGTCCGCACGCCGGAGACTTCGTTGCGTGCCAAACCGAGATGGACGCAGGCGACACCTGGCAGAGCAAGTACGGCGTCGACGAGCGCCTGGGCGCCAAGTCGCAGTGCGGCCGCTTTGTCGGGCGAGGTAAAATCGAAGCGCAACGTCGCCATGCAGCCGCCATCGCCAGTGCCCGCACTGGCCACCCGGTCGCAGGCGACACGCAGGAAATTCTGGAAACTCGGCGCGATGGCTGTGGTCCAAGGCGTGGGATCGTTCAACCGCGCGAGATACGCGTCCGACCGGAACGTCTCGACCTGGTCAGCCGCATAGATCGTCCCGAAGACATAGCGCGCGGCTGCGGGGGCATGCAGGCGCTTGCCCGTCCGGAATCCCGGAATTGAGAGACGCTCGGGCATGTGCTCGCGCGTGTGCCATTCGAGATAGGCCTCATGCCCGCCCTCGGCGATATCGTGCCAGATCGCGAGAAAAGCCGAACCTTTCAATCCCATAACCGCCTGCCTGTGCACTGCGCCTTGCTTGCCGCCTGTATTCGGCCGCTTGACAAGGAGCGCGTTTCCTCTCCATCTAACCTACTAGAATGTTAGTATGTCGGGCAAGTCAAGAGCCTCGCAAATGTGGGCTCTGACTTCGGGAGAGAAGCCTCATGCAGACCGTCGAACCCCAGCGCGTTGCCATCGTCACCGGCGGCGCGGGAGGCCTCGGCTTCCCCATCGCTCAGCGGCTGGCCGCCAAGGGACACAAGGTCGCGATCTGGGATATCGACGGCGCCCGTGCCGAGGCTGCCGCGGCAATGCTTCCCGGTGCGAAAGGCTATGCGGTGGACGTCACCGATGCCGCGGCGGTCGGCGCCGCGACGGCCCGTGTCGTGGGCGATCTGGGGCCGCTCGGCATTCTCATTACTTGCGCCGGCCATAATGGGCCGCTCGCGCCCTTCGCCGAGTATCCGAGCGAGGGCTGGCGCTTCGTGATGTCGCTCAATCTCGACGCCGTGTTTCACTGCTGCCAGGCCGCCGTCCGCGAAATGCTGAAGACCGGCTATGGCCGCATCGTTAATCTGGCTTCCATCGCCGGCAAGGAGGGCAACCCCAACGCCGTCGCCTATTCGGCCTCCAAGGCCGGCGTCATCGGCCTGACCAAGTCGATCGGCAAGGAGCTGGCGACGACGCCAATCCGGGTGAACTGCGTCACGCCCGCCGCGATCGAAACCGAGATGCTGCAGCAGCTTACCCCGGAATTCCGCGCCTTTGTCACAGCGAAGATCCCGGTCGGGCGGCTGGGCCAGCCCGACGAGGTCGCGGCGTTGGTGAGTTGGCTCGCCTCGGAGGAGTGCTCCTTCTCGACCGGCGCCGTCTTCGACGTTTCCGGCGGCCGCGCGACCTATTGAGGCGATAGGATGCACCGCCGACACCGTCTTTCGCTGGCTTTCCTCACCGTCCAGGGCTGTCCGCCGGTGGAACATGTCCGCTGCGCCGCAGAGGCCGGATATGACAGCGCGGGCCTGCGGCTGATCGCGCCGCTCGGGCTCGATCTGGCGCATCCCATCGTCGGCGACAAACCGCTGATCCGCGAGATCAAGGCCGTCGCCGGCGATCTCGGCGTGACCTTCCTCGACGGAGAGGTCTTCACCCTCCGGCCCGGGACCGATATCGAGCCCTGGCTGCCGGTGATCGAGACGGCTGCCGAGTTCGGCATGCCGCTGATGCAGATCACCTCCGAGGATCCGGAACCGGCGCGCGCCGCCGATACTCTCGGCCGTATCGCGGATATCGCGGGCGGGCACGGAATCGCGATCGCCATCGAGTTCATGCGCTGGCGTGCGGCAGCGACGATCGAGGATGCGGCGAGGCTCGCCGAGGCATCGGGCCGCGCCAATGTCGGAATCCTGCTCGACGCGCTGCACCTCTCGCGCTCCGGCGGCTCGCCGGCTGCTGTCGCCGCGCTGAAGCGGCATGTCCTCTATGTGCAGATCTGCGACGCGCCGGCAGCCCAGCCCGCCGACGACACCGCCTGTATCGCGGAGGCGCGCGCCGGCCGCATGATCCCTGGAGAAGGCGAACTCTGGCTCGGCGAGGTGATGAACGCCCTTCCCGCCGACATTGCGATCAGCGTCGAAACCCCTCATCGGGGCGACGACCGGTTGAGCTTTGTGGAAAAAGCCCGCCGGGGCCTCATGGGCACGCGCCATTTCCTCGATTCGCTCTAGGCTCGTACAAGGAGCCATGAGCGGCGGCTGGCAGGGAGGCGGGACGCGGTGAGTGCCAGACAGCGCGGAGGCCTGACACTGCGCGTGACCGAGAGGTTGCGCCGCGCCATCCTCGACGGCGAGGTCGAACTCGGCGACGCCCTCTCCGAGGACAAGCTTGCGACGCGGCTCGGCGTCAGCCGCAGCCCGGTGCATGAGGCGCTGACCGCGCTGGAGCAGCAGGGCCTGATCGACATCAGGCCGCAGCGCGGCAGCTTCGTCTTCCTGCCGACGCAGGAGGATATCGAGAAGCTCTGCGTGTTCCGCCGCATGATCGAGACGGAGGCGCTGAGCCTGTCGATGAAGCGAGAGCGCACCGCCACCCTCGACGCGCTGAAGACCGCGGCCCACGACATGCAGGCTGCCGTCGAGGCCGGGGATAAGCTGCGCTGCGCCCATGCCGACACAGCCTTCCATGAGGCGCCGATCGAAAACAGCGGCAACGGCTACCTGATCGACGCCTACAAGCTGGTCTCCGGAAAGGTCTCGGCGTTGCGCTCGCACCGCTCCACGGAGCCGATCCGCAACGCCGCCAGCAGCGAGCACTTCACCATCATCGCAAGACTGGAGGCCGGCGATCTGCCTGGCGCCCTGGGGGAGCTGTCGAACCATATCTTGAAGATGGCGCGGCGCTATGGCGTCGAGCCCGCATCGGCCCGCCCCGTCGGTAACCGCGCGCAGCGCAGCGCCTCGCTGGAGCATCTGGTCCCTCTGGATTGAGGACCGGCCGCCGCGCCTTGGCCCTCATCCCAGCCTGACCGCCTGGCGCAGGGAGGCGCCTGAAGCCACGGCGGCGTCTCGCTGGATCAAGGTGGCCTTCGTCGCTTCAAGCGCCTGCCGCGACCATTCCCGCACGCCAAGCGCCGCCGCACGCTCGATATGCGGCACCTCGACGCTGATCGGCAGATCGACCGGCAGTTGCGCGAAGATGCCGACGAGATCGATGCCGCCCTCGCCCGGCAGCAGCCGTGCCTGACGAGCAGTATGGATCAGACCCTCATCCGTCGCCGGAATCTCACTAGGCGCGTCGCAGAGCTGCGCATAGCTCAGGAGGCTTTCGGGGATCGCCGCGATATCGGCCAGCGACGTGCGCGACCGGCCGGCATGCAGCGCATCGACCAGAATGCGGCCATTGGGCTGGTTTGCGGCCTTGACGATCCGTAGCGCGGCGTTGGCATCCGGGACCATCGTCCACGGCATGAATTCCAGATCGGCGGTGAGCCCGTAAGGCGCCGCCGCCTCGCAGAAAGCGGCGAAGGAAGCCGTCAGCCGCGCCTCGTCGGGATCGTCGCCTGCGACGAGGATCGCCCGTGCCCGCAGCTCCCCGCAAAGCTCGAGGAAAGGCTGGTAGCGCTCCACCGCGAAACCTGAATCGAGCCTGACGATCTCGACATCGAAGACCGGAACGCCCGAACCGAGCGCTCGCAGCGTCTCGGCGCGCAGACCGGCATTCTTGATCAGGGGGCTGGCTTCACCACCCGGTGTCGCCGGCAGCGCCCGCAGCCCGACGGCATCGTAGCCGACCTCGGTCGCGGTCCGGATCGCTTCGGGCGGCGACAACTGCACGGTGGTGAGATAGGCGAGCGAGAATTCGGGCATGGCCGTGCCTCCGTCAGGACAGCGGCGAGATCGCGGTAGGCAGCGCGATCATCGACATCATCTCGCCGGTCAGCCATTGCGGCCCGCCCTTCGGCGGCCAGATGCCCTTGGCGACGGACTCGGCGCGCACCTCGGCGCGCTGGTTCATGCTCTCGAACGGCCAGATGTGGGTGAAGCGCGGCGGCCCGTCGAGCGCATACATCGCGATGACCAGCGGCGAGAGCTTGACCCGTTCGGGGATCGCTGCCTCCCATGCCGCGATCGTCGCGGGCACGCCGCCATGCTTCAGCTTGTAGGTCCGGAACTCATAGACCGCGCCGTAGCGGCCGGGCTTGATCGGCGGCAGGAACGGAAACGGCGCATAGCTGTCGAAGTCGAGCGCCGCGATATCTTCGCCGCAGCCGAACGGATTGCCGTTCGCCAGCATGCGCTCGCGCTCGGTCCGCAACGCCGCCTCGTCGGGGAAGCCGCGCAGCAGGATGATCTGGTTCAGCATGCCGATTTCGCTCGCCCAGCACCCCAGCAATTGCCCCTTGGCATCGCCCGACTTGAACGCCGCGTCGATGGCGGCGACAGCCGTGCCGGCCTTGCCGAGACGAAGGGTGAGGGTCGCGATTTCGTAGCGCATGAAGCGTCTCCGTTTCGGTCAGGATTTGTTGTTGGCCAGCGGCACGCCGCTGGCGTGATGGGCGGCGACGTAGCCGAAGGTCATCGCCGGCCCGAGCGTGATGCCGCCGGCGGGATAACGCCCCGCCATCATGCTCGACATGTCGTTGCCCACAGCATAGAGGCCGCCGATCGGCGCGTTATCCTCATCAAGCACGCGGGCCTGCTCATCGGTGCGTAAGCCGGCAAAGGTGCCGAGACTGCCGGGCACGATCTTCACCGCATAGAACGGCCCGCGCCGGATCGGCGCGACACACGGGTTGGGCTGGTTTTCGGGATCGCCCTGCACCCGGTTGTAGAGCGTGTTTCCGCGCCCGAACTCTGGATCGCACCCATCGGCGGCATCGCGGTTATACGCCGCGAGCGCTTCGCCGAACCCGTCGGGATCGATGCCGCATGCTTCGGCCAGCGCAGCCGGCGTATCGCCGCGCTTGAGATAGCCGTTGGCCAGCCAGGGCGTGATCGGGAAGGGGCGCGGCCGGACGCGGCCCAGCCCGTAACGGCGTAGGAAGGCATGGTCGCAGATCAGCCACGCTTCGGCGGTCTCGCCCTCCGGCGTCGCGGAAAACAGCGCCCGCATGACGTCTTGATAGGAATCGGCCTCGTTGCAGAAGCGGCGGCCGTCTCGGCGCACCATGATCAGGCCGGGTTTCGCCCGCTCGACCAGATGCGGGAACCGCCCGATGGTCCCGTCAGGTCTCGGCACCAGCGAGACGGGCGACCAGGCGCCTGCATCGCTAAGCGCCGGCCCAAGATGCCCGCCGGCCGCCTCGCCCAGCCGGATGCCATCGCCGGTGTTGGCGCACGGCGCGGCGGAGAAATGCTCGCGGCCCGTCGGCGCATGCGCGAAGAGCCTGGCCTTGCGGGCATTGTCATGCGGAAAGCCGCCCGTCGCCAGCACAACGCCGCGCCTCGCGCGAACCATCCGTCGCACGCCGTCGTTCAATACAGCGCCGACGACAAGGCCCTCCTCGCACAGCAGTTCGACCGCCGACGTGCCCTTGCGCAAGGTGACGCCGAGATCGTCGGCCGACTTCAGCAGCCGGGCGGCCAGCGCATTGCCGTTGACGAGATGCAGGCCGCGTCCATGCAGAGCACGCTCGAAGACATGCCGGGCGAGCCGCCGCAGCACATGCAGGAAGGATGGCAGCTTGCGCGTGGCATTGAGGAAATGCCTGAGATCGGCACCGGAGGCGATGTTCATGCCGAACGGCGAGACCTCGGCCAAGGGCGAGCGAAGATCGGCCAGACGAGCGCCAAGCCGCCGCCCGTCGAACGGCTTCGCACTAAGCGAACGACCGCCGATGCCTGCTCCAGGGCTGTTGCCGTGAAAATCGGGTATCAGGTTGCCGTCGATGAAATCGACCGCCGTTTCCCTCTGGAAGAACGAGACCATGCGCGGCCCCTGCTGCAGCAGCATGGTGACGAAGCGCTCGTCATAGCCCTCGCCAAGCTCGTGGCGCAGATAGGTGCGGATGGTCTCCTCGTCCTCGTCGATACCCGCAGCCCGGGCCAGCGGATTGCGCGGGAGCCACATCCAGCCGCCGGACCAGGCCGTCGTGCCGCCGAACCAGCGCTCCTTCTCGACCACCAGGACATCGAGCCCCAGCGCCGCCGCCGTCACCGCGGCCGACAGGCCGCCGGCGCCGGAGCCGATGACGAGAAGGTCGCAGGTTTCGGGCAGCCGCTCGGACATCAGGCGGCCTGCCCCGTCTTCGTGGCCTTAGCCCGGCCGAGCGCGTGACGTACCGCACACCAGGCGAAGGTGATGGCGGGGCCGATGGTGATGCCCGGCCCCGGATAGGTGCCGCCCATAATCGAATTGGCTTCGTTGCCGCAGGCATAGAGCCGCCCGATCGGCCGGCCGCCCTCGCCCAGCACCTGCGCGTTCTCGTCGATGACGAGCCCGGTTGCCGCGCCGATATCGCCCGGCACCAGCTTCACCGCATAGAACGGTGCGGTCGCGATCGGCCCCAGCGTCGGGTTCGGCAGGCCGCGCGAGGCATCGCCGTTGACGCGGTGATAGTCGGTGGTGCCCCGTCCGAATTCGGGATCGACGCCGGTCTTGGCGTAAGCGTTCATCTTCGCCACCGTCTCGGCCAGCGCATCGGCCGGCACGCCCATCCTGCCGGCCAACTCCGTGACGCTCGCGCCTTCGAGCAGATAGCCATCGCCGAGGAAGGGTTTCAGGTCGCGAGTGCCCATCCGGACCATGCCGAGCCCATAGCGGCGCAGGCCCTCGGCATCGGTGACGATCCAGCAGGGTATGGTCGGCCGCGTCCGGTTGGCCTCGAACATGGCGCGCGCGAAGCGATGATAGGAGGTCGATTCATTGACGAAGCGCTGCCCCGTTTGGTCGACGCAGACGGTGCCGGGTTTGCTGCGGTCGAGCACGAAATGCGGGAAGACCGCGGTGGTGCCGTCCGGCCGCTTCCGCGTCGAGACCGGCGCCCAATAGGCATTGTCGAGATTGCCCTCGCCGAGACGCGCGCCAAGGTTCAGGGCAAGGTCCTGCATCAAGCCGGTATGGCCGGGCGCCGAGGGGCTGAGCGACGGCACCGGCTCGTTCAGCATCTCGCCGCGCCGCTGCGGATGGCGGTTGAAGCCGCCCGCCGCCAGCACGACGCCGCGCTTCGCCTTGATCTCCGCCCGGAACCCGTTCTGCTCGACGACCACCCCAGTGACGCCATCCGGTCCAGCGGGCAGGTCGATAATCTCGGCCTGCGTCAGGATGCGCCCGCCCCGCCTCTTCAGCGTCAGGAGCAGTCCCCCGATCAGCGCATTGCCCATCACCAGCCGCGTGCCGCGCTTGCCCCGCATGCGGTCGAGCCCGTAGCGCCCGAGGATGCCGGCGGCGTGCCGGAACGATTTCAGCGATGTCTTGAGGTTGAGGAGATGGCCGATATCGGTCCGGTCGATCATCATACCGCCGAACAGGGTGAATTCGGGAATGGGCGGCCGGATGCGGTTCAGGTCCTCGCCCAGCGCTCGCCCGTCGAACGGCACAGGCTCGAGCGCACGCCCGCGCATAGTCGAACCCTCGACATCGGATTCGTAGTCCGGATGCGTCGCATAGGGCCGGAAATGCACGTCGCTCTTGCTCTCCAGCGTGGCGATGGCTTGCGGGGCGGCGCGCAGGAACGACTCGCGCAAGGCGGCGGAGGAATGGTTGCCGACGACGCCGTCGAGGAAGCGCGCCGCCTTCTCCACGCTGTCCCCGGTCGCGACCGTCTCGGCGTGCTGCGAGTTCGGCACCCAGGTCGTGGCCGCCGAAAGCGCGCTGGTTCCACCGACGAATTCCGTCCGCTCGATCACCAGCACCGAGCAGCCCTCGATGGCGGCGAAGACCGCAGCCGACAGGCCGGCGGCGCCTGAGCCGACGACGACGAGGTCGAATTCCGGCGCCTCGCCTAGCGCTTTCAGCGTCGTGAACATCAGCCCATCCGCTCGCCGGCGAGCAGGAAATCGACCATCGCGCTCTGCAGCGCCTGGTACATGTCGCTGCCCGTCGAGGTCCTGCAGCCGCGCTTGCGAGCAGCCTCGATCAGCGGCGAGATCACCGGCACGGTGATGACGCAGCCGACGAAGGTATCGGACGAAAGCTTCTCGACCTCGACCGGCAACGGGTCGCCCGGCTTCATGCCGGCGGGCGAGGCATTGGCGATGAGGTCGAAGCCGGTCGGATCGGGGGAGCCGGCAAAGATTTTTGCCTTGGCCTTACGGTTCAGCCGCTCGACCAGCGTGTCCCGGCGCGTGACATCTGCATCATGGATCGCGAGTTCGGCAACGCCGGCATCAACCAGCGCCAGCGCGATCGCCGAGCCCGCCCCGCCTGCGCCGACCAGCAGCGCGCGCTTGCCGGCGGGGTCGCCGCCATTGGCCTTGACCGCACCGACGAAACCAACGCCATCCACGGCCTCGCCATGCCAGCCGCCATCCTTGCGGCGGCGCATAATGTTGACTGCGCCGAGGAAGTCGCCGCGTTCGGTCGCGCTGGCGCAGTGGCCGTGGCAGGCGAATTTATGCGGCACGGTGACGATGATGCCGTCGCAATTCGGCATCTTGTCGAAGGCGCCCAGCACCGTCTCGAGATCGGCCGGCGCGACCCGGACCGGCACGACGATGCCATCATGGCCGCGCTCGGCGAAGGCGGCCGTCATCCCGCCCGGCGACTTCACCTGCGCGATCGGGTCGCCGACGATGACGTTGAGGCGTGTCGCCCCGGTGAGGTTGAAGTCCATCGCCATCTCCTGTGGTCGAGGCCAACCGCCACTCAGGCGGCGGCCTGCCCTTGCGTTTCGACGACGCCGAGCAGGCGCGCCTGCATGCCCTCGTCATGTTCCAAAGTCGCGGCGTCGCCCTCGAATGCGACCTGACCGTTGACGAGCACGACAGCGCGGTCGGCCATCGGCAGCACGAGTTCGGCGTGGTGCTCGACGATCACCATCGCGACGCGACCGCGCAGCTTGACCAGCGCTTCCATCACCTCGTTGACGACGGCCGGAGCCAGCCCCTCGAAAGGTTCGTCCAGCAGCACGAGCTTGCTCGGCACCATCAGCGCGCGCGCGATCGCGACCATCTGGCGTTCGCCGCCCGACAGGTTTTCCGCCTTCGCCGCCTGCCGCGTCTTCAGGCGCGGGAACAGCGCGAAAGCCTCCTCCAGCGCGATCCCGCCCGGCCGCTGCGCCAGCAGCAGATTCTCGGTCACGGTGAGGTTTGGAAACAGCCGCCGCCCTTCCGGCACCAGCGAGATGCCGAGACGGTTGATCTCGAAGGGCTTGAGCTTGCGCAGATCGGTGCCGGCGAAGGTGATGCTGCCGCCATCGAGCGGCAGGCTGCCGGTCAGTGCCCGCAGCAATGTCGTCTTGCCGACGCCGTTGCGGCCGAGCAAAGCGACCGCCTCGCCCTCCCGGATGGTAAGATCGACGCCGGAGAGGACCGTGCTGCCGCTGTAACCGACCGCGATGCCTTTCGCGTCCAGCAGAATCGGAGCCGTAGCAGTGACGCAACGCGCGATGGCCGGCGCACTTGCGCGCTCGCCATCCCTGGCCGCACCGAGATAGGCCGCGATGACCTCGGGGTTGCGGGCGACTTCAGCCGGCTTGCCATCCGCGATCATCCGGCCCTGATGCAGCACCGAGATGCGGTCCGAGATCGCCAGCACCCGGTCGATATCGTGCTCGATCAGCAGCACGGCATGGCGCTTGGCCAGGCGCTGGATCAGATCGGCGACGACGATGCGATCCGCCTCGGCGAGGCCGGCCAGTGGCTCATCGAGCAGGAGGAGCTTGGACTCGATCGCCAGCGTCACCGCGATCTCGAGCAGGCGTTTCGCGCCATGCGGCAGGTCCAGGCTCGCCTCGGCGGCGTGCTCGACGAGCCCAACCGCATCGAGCAGCGACCAGGTTCGCGCATTGACCTCGGCATCCGCATGGGCATCGCGCCACAAGCTGCCTGCGCCCCGGCGCTGCGCCTGCACCGCGATGCGCACATTCTCGAAGACGCTGAGGTTCGGGAAGATCGATAGGATCTGGAAGGAGCGCGCGATGCCGAGCTGGGCGCGCGCATGCATCGGCAGTTTGGTGATGTCGCGCCCTTCGAAGAAGACCTGTCCGCCGCTCGGCGGCAGCACGCCGGTCAGCATGTTGTAGAAGGTGGTCTTGCCGGCGCCGTTCGGCCCGATGATCGAATGCAGCACGAAGGGCTTGACCGACAGGTCGATCTCCTTGGCCGTGACGAGACTGCCGAACTGCTTGGAGAGCTTGCGCGTCTCCAGGATCGGCCTGTCCGAGTCCATCGCCTGTGCGGCGCTGACATAGGGCTCGATCACGGCGGGGCGCGGCGGGACAGTGCTGCGCGTCAAGGTCCAGCGCGGGCGCCCGAACAGACGCTGCGCCAGGCCGCTGATGCCCTCCGGCGAGAGCAGCGCGAAGAGGATCAGGATCGGCGCGAAGATCAGCCACCAGTTCTCGGTCAGCGCCGAGAGCCGGTTCTCCATCACGATAAAGGAGATCGCGCCCCAGAGCGGGCCAAGGAAATGGTGGACGCCGCCGAGCACCGTCATGAGCAGGGCGTCGCCCGCATGCTGCCAGCTCAGATTGTTGGCGTAGACGCCCTGAAGCAGGAAGGTCAGCAGCGAGCCGGAAAAGCCGACGAAGCCGGCCATCAGTACGAAAGCGCCTAGCCTCAGCAGATAGACGTTGAAACCAAGGCTGCGCGCGCGCTGCTCGTTGTCGCGCACCGCCTGCAACGCCCTGCCGAAGGGCGAATGCACGATCCGCCAGAGTAGCCAGACGCCGACGACAACCGCAGCGACGACAAACCAATGAAAGCCGAGATCGCTGGGGAAGGTCGGCCGCGCGACGCCCTGCAGGCCGTTTTCGCCACCGGTCACCGCCGTCCATTTGAACGCGACCTCGAAGGCAATCTGCGAGCAGGCCAGCGTCAGCAAAGAGAAATAGAGACCCTTGCGGCGCAGGATCAGCGCCCCGAGGACCAGCCCGAGCGCCAGCGAGAACAGGGTCGAGAGCAGGATGCCGGCGATGTCGTTCGAGATCCGCCCCAGTACGAAGAAGGCGGCGGCGTAGCTCGCGCAGCCAAAGAAGACCGAAGCGCCAAAAGGAACCAGTCCGGTATAGCCGACGAGCAGGTTCACCCCCATGCCGTAGAGCGTGTAGATGGCGATCTGCGTGATCAGCCCGACYGGCGCCCCGAGCAGGAGCCAGAGCCCCGTCAGGGCGCAGAGGACGACGCCGACCCACAACGCCGGATGCGAGAGAAGCGCGCGCGGGTTCATTCGAAGCGCTCCCATTTCTCGCCAAAGAGCCCGCGCGGCCGGATGAGCAGGATCGCCGCCATCAGGACGTACATCGCCGCCCCGGACCATTCCGGCTGGAACTGGATCGTCATCGCGACGGTGATGCCGACGAGCAGCCCCGCGATGATCGCGCCGACATAGGAGCCGAGCCCACCGATGGTGACGATGACGAAAGCCGGCATGATCGCGCTCGCCGCCATCGAGGGCGTTACGCTCCACAAGGGCGCGGCGAGCAGGCCGGCAAGACCTGCGAGCAGACAGCCGATGCCGAAAACGAAGCTGAACACCACCGGCAGGTTGATGCCGAGAAGCCCGACCATCTCGGCATCGCGCGAGCCGGCGCGGATGATGCGACCGAACGGCGTGTAGGTCAGGAAGGCCCAGAAGGCGACGAGCGCGGCGGCCGTCACCAGCAGCACGAAGAGCCGGTATTTGGTCAGCAGGATCGGCCCGTATTCGACGAAGCCCGACAGGAATTTCGGCGCGCTGAACGGCAGCGGCGCCCCGCCGAAGGTCATGCGCAGCAAGGCCTCGATCAGCAGCGCCAGCGCGAAGGTCAGGATCAGCCCGAGCAGCGGCTCCTTGCCGTAGAGATGGCGGATCAGCACGGCCTCGACGATCATGCCGATGGCCCCGACGAGAAGGGGGGCGAACAAAGCCGCCCACCAGCCGAATTCCCGTGCCAGCACGAGCGCCAGATAGGCGCCGAGCGCGAAGAACGCGCCATGGGCGAAGTTCACGATGCCCAGCAGGCCAAAGATGATCGACAGCCCGACTGCGATCAGAACGTAGAGAAAGCCGAGCACCAGACCGTTGACGGCCTGGGACAGGATCATGTCCAGCATGGACGGACGCTCCCGCTACTGCGGAAAAAAGGGGCCGGGGCGCTGCCCCGGCCGACGAAGCGAGGGAGCGTTAGCTCGCCATCTTGCAGGCGCTGCCCGCCTGGTCGCCAAAGGCCGCGTCGATGTCGGCTTGGGTCTTCGGCAACTCCGCCTTGATGTCGAAATAATCCCATTTGTCGGTGATCTTCGGCTTGATGCTGGCGACCAGCAGGCGGTTGACCATCTGGTGGTCGAAGGGGCGGTAGCCGCATTCAAGATCGCCGCGCTTGACGCTCCACGTCTCCAGCGCCGCGACGACAGCAGCCGAGTCTGTGGACTTCGCCGCCTCGATCGAGTCGAGCAGCGACTTCATCCCCATCCAGCCCATCCAGGCCTTGTCGGCGGCGGGGCGGCTGTATTTCTTCTCATAGGCCGCCGCCATGGCCTGCTCTTCCGGCGGGTTGTTCGGGTTCTTGTAGTACCAGGTCAGGGTGTAGAGGCCGTCCGCCGCCTCCGGCCCGACGCCCCAGAGATCGGTGTTGCCGACCGAGATCTCGGCGAAGGGGATCTTCCCACGCATGCCGAGCTCGTTCCACTGCTTGAGATAGGTGGTGAGGTCGCTGGCGGAGACGCCGCCGATGACCACGTCGGGCTTCGCCTGACGTATTTTCAGGATGAAGGACGAGTAATCCGGCGTGCCGACCGGAACCTCGTCAGCCCCGACAATGGTGATCCCGTTGGCCTTGGCATAGTCCTCGAAGGAGCGCTTGATGTCCTGGCCGAAGGCATAGGCCGCCGTCAGCAGATACCACTTCTTGCCGATATCCTTGCAGTAGGGCGCCAGCACGCGGGTGTGCACCTCGACCGGTGGCTGAAGGCGGAAGGTGTATTTGTTGCAGGATTTGCCGGTGATCTCGCCGGCCGCCGCATTTGCCGCGACAAAAGGCACCTTCGCCTTGTTGGCGACCGACGAGATCGCCAGCGCAAACGAGGATAGCGCGCCGCCGACGATGCCGGCGACCTTGTGCTCGCCGACCAGCCGTTCGGCATTCTGCTGCGCGCCTTGCGGATTGGGCTCGTCGAGCCAGACGATCTCAGCCGGCCGGCCCAGCAGCATGTTGTTGCGCTGCTCCAGAGCCAGCATGCCGCCTTGCGCGAGATACTCGGCCTGATCGACGATATTGCCGGTCTTGGCCCAGATCATGCCGATCTTGATCGGCTCGGCGGCGGCGGCATTGCCGATATAGGGCATGCCGAGCTTGCCGGAGACGAGACCGGCGGCCCCGAGCGAACCCGCGCCCAACAGCAGGCTGCGGCGCTTGATGGAAGAGATGGATGCTGGCTTGCTCGCGTCGGTCACGGCGACCTCCCTTGGATTGCGTTTCCCAAACCCGGGCTTATTTTTGATGGCCCATCCGTTTCCGGCAGGCTGCCCGACGACATCCGCTCTAGCATGATTGGAATTTGATTCCAGTCTTATTTGAATATCGGAATAGAATTCCAAAATCCTTGACGCTGACTCCTGCCGGGCCGATAACGGAAGGGGAGGACACCAACGAATGACCACGTTCAAGATCGGCATCGTCGGGGCCGGCGCCATCGGCCGGATGCATGCCGACGTGATCGCCACGACCGATTTCGCGACCATTGTGGGCGTCGCCGACCCGACAGATGCCGGCCGCGCCTATTGCGAAGAGAAGGGCCTGACTTGGTATCCCGACCACAATGCGTTGATTGCGGCGGGCGGCATCGATGCGCTGATCGTGGCGACGCCGAACCAGACCCATCTGCCGATCGGGCTCGACGCGATCGCGGCCGGCATCGTGCCGCTGATCGAAAAGCCTGTCGCGGTCACGGTCGAGGAAGGGCGCCAGCTTGCCGAAGCGTCCGCCAAGTCAGGCGTGCCCGTGCTGGTCGGGCATCACCGTCGGCATAACCCGATCATCGCCAAGGCGCGAGAGATGGTGCGCGGCGGCGCGCTGGGCGAACTTGTCACCGCGACGGTGCTCTATACTTTCTTCAAGCACGACGCCTATTTCGACCTCGCCTGGCGCCGCGAGCCCGGCGGCGGCCCGGTCCTGATCAACCTGATCCACGAGATCGACCTGATCCGCTTCATCTGCGGCGAGGTCGTCGCGGTGCAGGCCGTCACATCGAAACGGCTCCGCAATCTGCCGGTCGAGGATACCGCCGCCGTGCTGCTGGAGCTGGAGAACGGTGCGGTCGTGACGATCAGCCTGTCCGACACCGCCGTCACGCCCTGGAGTTGGGATCTCTCATCAGGCGAACTGCCGCCCTACCCGCCACAGGGCCGGCCGCAAAACTCGCATTACATTTCGGGCACGGAAGGCTCGCTGACGCTGCCGCTTCTCGATCACTGGCGGTATGATGGCGAGAAGAGCTGGTTTGCGCCCCTCTCCCACGACACCGTGGCGGTCACGCGCGAAAGCCCCTATCTGCGCCAAATCCGGCATCTGCGCGAGGTTGCTGCCGGGCGGGAGACGCCGCTCGTCGATGCGACTGACGCTGCCCGCACCCTCGAGGTCACGCTTGCGGTTCTTGACGCCGCACGCGAGAAGGCGCGCCGGGAATTGCCCCTTGGATAGGATCATGCCGAAGCGCATCGAGGAAGAGGTTGCTCAGCAGGACAGCGACCAGGCGCCGAGCGGCCTGCTGGAGCGGACGCTTGGCGTGCTCGAGCTGCTGGCGTTCAACGCGCGCGGACTGCCGCTCTACGAGATCGCCGAACGCCTCAAGATCCCGCGCAGCGCCACCCATCGCGTGCTGAGCAGCCTGATCGAGCAGGGCTACGTCAAGCAGGAGCGCCATCACGGCACCTATGAGCTGACCGCCAAGATCGCCTCGCTGGCCTTCACCTTTCTGGCCGGTGCCGGCATCACCGACATCGCGCAGCCGATCCTCGACCAGCTTGCGAAGGAATCGGAAGAGCTGGTTCGTCTTGCCTTGATCGACGGGCGCGATCTGGTTTGGGTCGCGAAATCGCAGGGCTCGCCCTTCGGCCTGCGCTACGACCCTGATATGGGCCAGATCGGGCGCCTCTCCTGCTCCGCCACCGGCCATGCCTGGCTCGCTTGCCTGACCGATGACGAGGCGCTCGCGCTGGTCGCAAAGCAGGGCTACGGCACACGCGAGGAGTTCGGACCGCGCGCGCCGCAAACCCCGGCGGCCGTCCTCAAATATCTGCGCCAGGCCCGGAAACGCGGTTTCGCCATGGTCGTCCAGACCTATTCGCCCTGGATGAACGCCACCTCCGCGCCGATCCGCGATCCACAGACACGCGACGTGGTCGGCGCCGTCGTCATCGCCGGACCCCATATCCGTCTGACGGAGGAGAAGATGCTGGCGCTCTCGCCACTCCTCCTCACGGCGGCACGCGAACTCTCGTTGGCGCTCGGCGCCAGCCCCGGCCTCTCCCGACAGTCGCGCGGCCCCTTCCTGGGCTAAATCCGGGCCGCATCGGCGGTCATGGCTTGGAAAATCGATCATGCAGCTCGTCGCCCACACCTTCGGATTCGTCTGGCGGGACAGTGCCGAAGCCGCGTTCGAGGCGCTCGCGAAGGCTGGCTTCCGCAATCTCCAATTGATGGCGACGCCGCCGCATTTCGATCCATGGCATGAGGATCCTGCCCGCACCGCGCGGCTTCGCGGCATCATGGAAGGCCACGGCCTTGGCCTGCTCGCCGCCGATCTCGCCAGCAGCGACATCAACCTCGCCAGCGCCTCGGCCGAGGTCGTCGCCTTCTCGGTCGAAGCCTATCGCCGCCTGATCGCGCGCTGTGCCGAACTTGGCGCCGTGTCGGTCTGCGTCGGCTCCGGCCGCCGGCATGCTTTGCTGGCCAAGGCCAACGCCGAACTGATGCGGAGCTTCCGCCCGGCCTTTCGCAAAATTGTAGAGGAGGCGCGGCGCCACCAGCTCACCGTCGTGCTGGAGAACCACCCGCAAGGTCTGCTCGCGGAAGCCGATGCGATCAGCCGCTTCATCAGCGAGGAAGGCTATGAGGAGGTCGGCGTGATCTACGATGTCGCCAACGCGGTCGCGATCGGCGAGGACCCGGTCGCGGGGCTTGCGACAGTCGCGCCGCATCTCAGCGTCGTCCATCTGTCCGACAGCCCGCAGAAGCAATGGCGACACGACCCGATCGGCACCGGCGCGATCGACTTCCGCGCCATCGGCGAAGCCCTGCGGCGGCAGGGTTTTGCCGGGCCGGTCGCGCTTGAAATCCTGTCCGACGCGCCTCTTGCCGATCTCGTCGACGGCGTGCGGCGGCTCTCAGCCATGGGTTGGGTCTTCGAAACCCCGCTGCCGACCCTGTAGGCCATGCGTGAGGGGACGGTCGCCCCGCGCGACAGCCGACCTATGTCGCACACGGCTTCAGTCTTACTCTTCGCGAACGCCGCCCTGTCCGCTGCCGATTCGCTGGGCCGGACAGATGCGAGGCGTCGCAAAGGATCGACCATGGCCAAGGACTTCGCCGGCAAGCGCGTGATCGTGATGGGCGGCAGCCGCGGCATCGGGCGCTCGATCGCTCTAGGCTTCGCGACAGGCGGCGCCTCGGTTTCGATCTGCGCCCGAGGCGCCGGTCCGCTCGAAGCGACAAGGCGGGAGATCGAGGCCCATGGCGTGATGGCTCATGCCGCCAGCGTCGATCTCGCCCAGGCGGATGCGATTGCCGCTTATGTGCCTGCAGCCATCGAGGCACTCGGCGGGCTCGACATCCTCGTCAACAACGCCTCCGGCTTTGGTCATTCCGACGACGAGGACGGCTGGGCCGCCTCGCTCGAGGTCGACATGATGGCGGTGGTGCGCGGCAGCCATGCGGCGATCCCGCATATGAAACCGGGCTCGTCAATCGTGAACATCTCCTCGATTTCCGCGATGCGCGCCTCGGCACGCTCGGCGCCCTACGGCGCGATCAAGGCCGCCGTGATCCATTACACCGCGAGCCAGGGCAAGATGCTGGCGCGCCAGGGCATCCGGGTGAATTGCGTCGCGCCCGGCTCGATCGAGTTTCCCGGCGGCAGCTGGGAAGACCGCAAGACCTCCAACCCGGAACTCTACAACGCGACCCTTGCCAGCATCCCCTTCGGCCGCATGGGCAAGCCCGAGGAGATCGCCGAGGTCGTGCTCTTCCTCGCCTCGGACAAGGCAAGCTGGGTCACCGCGCAGACGATCGTCGCCGATGGAGGCCAGCTCGTCGGGCCCTGAGAGTTACCGGCTGCAGCAGAAGACGTCCGGAATTCCGAAATTGAGGCCGATACGAAGCATCGCGAAGGCAGGTCAGGATCCCAGAGAAATCCCGTCCGGAAAGGCCACGGCCCTGAACATTCTCGACGCCCTCATGGTCAATCTCACGATGGAAGCCGTCGATGCGAGCCGGTTTCAGCGTCACATCGAGACCTGGCTTCATTGCACGCTGGAGCTCGACCCGGCCGTCAAGTATCCCCGCCTCGAAATCCATTCCGTGGCGCTGCACGAATCCAGGGTGGTTTTCGTCCGCTCAGATAGCGAGTTCCACCTCGATTTCGCCGCGCATAACGAGGCGTTGATCGCGTTTATGGTGATGTCCGGAGGCATCGAGATCGACTCCACCGAGAGGGTCTCCTGCCGGCGCGGCGACGCGTTCGCCATCGATACGCAGGCGGGATGGCGCGTGACGATCCAGCCGGAAACGCGGTTCTGCCTGCTGGGCTTTCACGCCCGGGACGACGCTCGACTCATCGAGCGCCTGACGAGCCAGCCCCGGCCGGAACCGCTTGCTTTGGCGGCCCCGTTCAAGTCCAACTCCTCGCTGGGCCGGACGCTGGCGGGGCTCATCACCGCCGCCGTCGCGGGGGGAAGCGAGGAGGCCGCGCTCGCGCGCTCGCCGCTTGCCGCCGAATTGCTGCAGGACAGCATGATCGCGCTGCTTCTGGAAAACCTGCCTCACAACCACGCCTACGACATCGCGCATGACCGTATCGAGACCGCGCCTTGGCCGGTCCGACGCGCGGTCGACTACATCGCCGCCAATGCCCAACGGGATATCGCGGTCGGGGATGTCGCGACGGCGGCCGAGATGAGCCTGCGGGCGCTGCAGCAGAATTTCCAGCGCTACCTCAAGACCTCGCCGCAGGACTACATCAAGGCCGTGAGGCTTCAGGGCGTCCATCGCGAACTCGTCGATCCCGCGTCCCGCCGGGCCATCGAGGAGATCGCTGGCGACTGGGGCTTCGTCAATCGCGGCCACTTCGCTACCCAATATCGCAAGCTTTACGGCGAACTGCCTTCGCAAACGCGGCGCTCGCGATAACGGTTTGCCATCGGCACAGCCGCGTCGCCGTCACGGTCGGACCGGCCGGCTCGAAGCGCCATCGAAGCAAGACGGAGCTCTTGTTCCGACGCGAAAAAACGATCTTCGATCTTATGGTTAATCGATCGTAGCCGGGTCCTCTATTGCTGACTCCGGGCGCGCAGTTCCGACTCCCCGGGCGAACGATGGTAAATGGAAGGATAACAGGACCTTTCACTTAGTTAACTCTATCGCAAGTGCGAAGAAAAGAAATGGTGATCACTCGCCATCTGGAAATCGCGCCATGCACGTCTCGAAGACAAGACCGGACGACACGACCGTGATCTTGACGTTGCCGGCCGATTGCACGGTTCGCAATATCGCGACGATCGCGGCCGACGCGCGCAAGCCCCTATCGGCAGGCCAGGGCATCTCGATCGATTGCTCGGCCATCGAGAGCGCCGACTTCACCTTCGTCCAGTTGATGGTCAGCGCCCGCCGCAGCTTCGAGACGCAGTCTCTCCCTTTCGCGCTCGATCAGGTGCCGCCCGCCGTTCTCGCCGCCTTTTCCCGTGCCGGCGTGCCGGCGCCGGCCACGACGTCCAGCCTTTCCGGAGTTCACTGACCATGGCCAGTATCCTCACCGTGGACGATTCGCCGAGCGTCCGGCAGATGATCAAGCTCGTGCTCGGTCCGGCAGGGCATCAGGTCGCGGAGGCAGCCGACGGATCGGAAGGTCTGGCAAAGGCCAAGACCCAACGGTTCGACCTCGTCATCACCGACCTCAACATGCCCGTGATGAACGGCCTCGACATGATCAAGGGCCTGCGCGCCCTGCCGAGCTTCACCGGTGTGCCGATCGTGTTCCTGACCACGGAGTCGGACGATTCCATCAAGCAGCAGGCCAAGGCGGCCGGCGCGACGGGCTGGATCACCAAGCCCTTCAAGCCCGAGCAGTTGCTCGCCGTTATCGCAAAGCTGGTGCGCTGATGATGGATCTCGATCCCACCGAAACCTTCCGGCAGGAAGCCGCCGAGCTGCTGGAATCCCTTGAAACCGTGCTGCTCGATCTCGACCAGCGCCCAGGCGACGGCGAGCTTGTCGACGCCGCCTTCCGCGCCTTGCATACGATCAAGGGCTCCGGCGCCATGTTCGGTTTCGACCGCGTCGCCGCGTTCACCCATGATTTCGAGACGGCCTTCGATCTGATCCGCAAGGGCAAGATCGCCGCCGACCACGACATCGTCACCGTCTCGCTATCGGCCAAGGACTACATCCGGACGCTGATCGAAGACCCGGATTCGACCGACGCCATCATCGGCGAGGCCATCGTCGCCGAACTTCATCGTCTGGTCTCCGACCTCGGCGCCGGCCCTTCGGAAAGCGAAGCGGAGCCGGGCCTCGCACCGGCTGCACAGGCGCTCGGCTGGTCGATCGAGATCGCCTTCATGCCGGATATCCTGCGCAACGGCACGAACCCGCTGGGCCTTCTCGACGAACTGCGCGATCTCGGCCCTTGCGAGATTGTCGCCCATCTCGACAAGGTGCCGGATCTCGCGGTCCTCGATCCGGAACATTGTTTCATCGGCTGGAGCGTGACCCTGGCCGCGCCCTGTCCGCGCCAGGCGATCGAAGACGTCTTCATGTTCGTGAGCGACGATATGACGCTCGCGATCACGCCGTTGCAGGCCGATGCGCCGCTGGCGGCCATTGCGCCGGAAGCCGCAGCCGAGGTTCCGGCACCCAAAGCGGTCGAGCCGACAACCGCGCCTGTGGCCGGCGCCCCGGAACGCATGACAAGCGAAAAGACCGAGCCGTCGCGTCGCGGCGACGACAAGGGCGCGACCGTCCGCGTCCAGGCCGAGCGGCTCGACGAGTTGATGGACCGCGTCGGCGAACTCGTCATCGCCCAGGCCCGTCTTTCGCAGTTGGCCCATGTCAGCAACGACCTCGCGATCAAGTCGATCGCCGAGGAGGTCGAGCGGCTGGCATCGGGCCTGCGCGACACCACCATGGGTGTGCGCATGGTGCCGATGGGCACGCTGTTCGGCCGCTTCCGCCGGCTGGTCCACGACCTCTCGCGCGACCTTGCCAAGCCGGTCGAGTTCGTCACGGTCGGCGAAGACACCGAGATGGACAAGACCATGATCGAGCGCCTCGCCGATCCGCTGGTCCACCTGATCCGCAACGCCATCGACCACGGCATCGAGAGCCCCGAACGTCGCGCCGCCGCCGGCAAATCGGCGAACGGCCGCATCGAGCTTTCGGCGCGCTATGTCGGCGCGCAGGTTCTCGTCTCGGTGCAGGATGATGGCGGCGGGCTCGACACCGCCCGCATCCGCGCGAAGGCCGAGGAGAACGGACTGATCCAGCCCGGCACCAGCCTGTCCGACCACGACATCCACCAGTTCCTGTTCCATCCCGGCTTCTCGACCGCCAAGACCATCTCGGCTCTCTCGGGCCGGGGTGTCGGCATGGACGTGGTCAAGCGCACCATCGAGGCGATGCGCGGCCAGATCGACCTCACCACCGTGCCGGGCCACGGCTCCTCGGTGACGCTGCGCCTGCCGCTGACGCTGGCGATCATCGACGGTCTCCTGATCCGCGTCGGCGAAGGCCGCTACATCATCCCGCTCTCGGCCGTCGAGGAATGCCTCGAGTTGACGCCCGCCGACGAGAACCGCTCGCGCGGACGCAGCTTCCTCAGCGTGCGCGGCGACCTCGTGCCCTTCCTGCGCCTGCGCGACCAGTTCGAAGCGCATGGCGAGGCGGACCCGCACCAGAAGGTGATCATCATCTCGACCGGCGAGATGCGGGTCGGCCTCGTCGCCGACCAGATCATCGGCAGCCACCAGACGGTGATCAAGTCGCTGTCGAAGCTGCATGCGGACGTCACGATGTTCTCCGGCGCGACCATTCTCGGCGACGGCTCGGCCGCGCTGATCCTCGACGTCGCCCAGCTCGTCGGCCTCGGCCAGAGCCGGGCCGACACGGACAAGATGACGGAGGCCGCGTGATGATGGGAACCGCAGCATTGACCCGGCCCCAGGCCGGTGCGCCAGGGCTTCCCGCCGATGAGGTCATCCAGGCCCTGATGATCGGGCTGGGATCGGAGATCTTCGCGATCGAGACCGCCATGGTCCGCGAGATCATCGACCCCGTGCCGCTGACCCGCGTCGCCGGCGCGCGCCCGCACCTGCCAGGCCTGATCAACGTGCGGGGCAACATCATCCCGCTCGCCGACCTGCACGAGCGCTTCGGCATGCCCGAGGTGGAAACGACAGGGGACACGCGCACCGTCGTGATCGAGGTCGAGGTCGACGGAGATGCCGTCACGCTCGGGATCATCGCCGACAAGGTCTTCGAGGTCACCGAGATATCGCGAGCAGGCGCACAGGTCACACCGCGAATCGGCATGAGCTGGAAGCCCGAATACATCCGCTTCATCACGACATGGAACGGCGAATTCATCATCGTCCCGAATATCGCGGCGATCCTTTCCTGACTTAGCCAACTGCTGTGAAAACGGGGCTGACTATGCGATTTTCGATCAAGGCTAAACTGGCCGCCTCCTTCGGCGTCGTCATCGCGCTCTCCATCGCGGCGGGAGGGCTCGCCTATAATCGCATGAGCGAAATGGAAGCAGCCCAGCAGCGTATCCTGCGGCAGGGCAAGCAGATCAGCCTGCTGGGCGATCTGCAGACCGAATTCGAAGCCCAGGTCCGGGCCGAGAAGAACGTGATCCTCGCCTCCGATGACAAGGATATCGAGTCCTTTGCCACCGAGCTGCTGCAACGGCGCACCAAGGCCAGCCGGGTTCTCGTCGAGCTGGAGCAGCGGGCCAGCGATCAGGGCAAGGCAATGCTCGACAAGATCGTTGCCACCCGCAAGACGCTCGACACCGTGCAAGACGAGACGATCCGGCAGGCCAAGCTGAACTCCGGCAACAAGGCCGAGAATCTTTGGAAGGCGCAGGGACAACCGGCCCTGACCGCGCAGAATACCGTGATGGACGCCATGGCCCGCGACCTCGCCCAGCAGGGTGGCACGGCCGCCGATGGCGCCTCTCGCCAGCTTCTGATGATGCGCTACCAAACGGCCCGCGCACTGCGCATGGTTTATGAGATTTTCACAGCCGACAGCGAAGCGGACCTCGGCGCCCGCAGTGCATCGGCCTTCGCCCAGCTTGACGTCCTGCGCGCCTCCGTCGCCCCGGCGATGGCCGGTTTGCGAGAAGTCGGCGTCGCGCTGGGTCCGCTCGAAATGCAAGTCGAACAGCTGCAGGGCGCGATGAAGCGGGCCATCGAGGTCGCGCGCGAAGGCGGCAACGTCAAGGCAACGCAGCTTAGCAAGGGCGAGGGCCGCAACGCTCTGAACGCTACGATCGCGGCAATGGACGATTATAGTGGCTTTGCCGAAAAGCGCATGGCGGAGATCGGCGCCGATGCCAGCGACGTCGCGGCATTCGCCAAGACGCTGCTGATCGCGATCGTTGCGATCTCGGTGTTGATCGCCACGATTGTCGCGACCTGGATTGCGCTCGGCGTCAGCCGTGGCCTCTCGGGGGCCGTCAACCTGGCCAACGCCGTCGCAGCAGGCGACCTCACACGCACGGTTGACGCGAAAACCAATGACGAGGTGGGCGATCTCGTGACCGCACTGAATGGCACCGTCACAAAACTGCGCGAAGTCGTCGCCGATGCGGCAAAGGCCGCCGAGAACGTCTCCTCCGGCTCTCAGGAATTGTCCGCCAGCGCCGAGCAGCTCTCGCAGGGCTCGACGGAGCAGGCTTCGTCCACCGAGGAGGCTTCCGCCTCGATGGAGGAGATGGCGGCGAATGTGAAGCAGAACGCCGAGAACGCCAGCCAGACCGAGCAGATCGCAGCCCGCTCCGCCATCGATGCCGAGGCTTCCGGCGTCGCAGTCGGCAAGGCGGTCGATGCGATGCAGACGATCGCGGCCAAGATCACCATCGTGCAGGAGATCGCCCGCCAGACCGACCTGCTCGCGCTCAACGCGGCTGTTGAAGCAGCCCGTGCCGGCGAGCACGGCCGGGGCTTCGCCGTGGTCGCTTCCGAGGTGCGCAAGCTCGCCGAGCGCAGCCAGGCGGCGGCAGCCGAGATCGGCACGCTCTCGACCGAGACCGTCAAGGTTGCGCAGGAAGCAGGCTCGATGCTCGCCAAGCTGGTACCCGACATCAAGAAGACCGCCGAGCTGGTCGAGGAGATCACCGCCGCCTGCCGCGAGCAGGATGTCGGCTCCAGCCAGATCAACCAGGCGATCCAGCAGCTCGACAAGGTCACCCAGCAGAACGCGGCGGCCTCCGAGGAGGTCTCCGCCACCTCCGAAGAACTCGCAGCCCAGGCCGAGCAGCTCCAGACCACGATCGCCTTCTTCCGGATCGAGACGGCCGGCTCAAGCACCAAGGTCGACCATGCGGTCAGCCAGCTCAAGGCCCAGGCCGGCAGGATGAAGGCCGGCGCCGGCGCCAAGCCTTCGAAACCCGCCCTGCCAAGGATGGGAAGCGGCAAACCCAAGTCCAACGGAGCGGCCGGCGGCTTCGCCTTCGCTCTCGATGACGCCCATGACGAGCGCGACGGTGAGTTCCGTCGCGCCTCCTAACCCGCAGCGGCCGCGCTCCGACCCCGGAGTGCGCGGCTCCTTTCCACGACCAGGCGACGCCTGAGCCCCTTATCCCTGCCATTACGAGTGCCGCCATGCGTATGACCATCAAGACCAAGCTCGCCGGCGCCTTCGGTGTCGTCATAGCGCTCTCCATGGCCGCCGGGGGGCTGTCCTACGTCAAGCTCTCGGAGATGACCGAGACGCAGAAGACGCTGGTCGATTGGACCAAGCGCGTCGATGCCAGCGGCGATATTTCCAATGCCTTCAACACCTCGATCCGCTCTGAAAAGAACGCCGTCCTTGCCAGCACTGACAAGGATGTCGCGGAATTCTCGACACGCGCCGTCGAACGGCGCAACGCGGCGATGAAGCTGCGCGATGACCTCACCAAGATCACGACCGATAACGGCCAAAAATACCTCGCAACCCTTGGCGAGAAGGCGGCGCGCTTCGCCGCCGTTCAGGACGCAACGCTCGCCGACGCCAGGCTCAACTCCAACAACCGCGCGACCGCTCTCTGGCAGTCGGAGACGGCCCCGCTGATAACCGCCGTAACTGCGACGACGGATCCCGTCATCGCAGCAGCGACAAAACTGGAAGCAACTCCCGAGATGCTGCGTGCCGGCCTGACGCTTCAGGAGGCGCGGCTAAGCTGGCTGCGCCTCACGCGGACTGCGGTGCTTGGCTTCAGTGCGCCGACCGTGGCGGAGATCGAAAAGGTGCAGCGCTCGGTCAATGAGCAGGCGAAGGGTGTGAAAGCACAGCTTGCCTTGGCTGCCGCCCAGCTCGACGCAGGTGGCGTTTCGACGGCCCAGATGCTGACGGCATTCGATCGCGGTATCGATTCAGCCTTGCGGACGGTGGCGGTGGCTGCGGAAGCGGGAAATATCAAGGCGACTGATTCCACGATGACAGCTGGGCGGGACAGCGCAAACGAGCTTCAGGCCGCACTTGACGCCTATAACGATTTCGCCGGCAAATCGTCCGAGGCGGCCGCCCATGCTGCGTCCGAAGCGGCGGCCTTCGCCAAGATGCTGCTGCTCTCGATCATCGCGGCCTCTCTCGTCATCGCGATCGGCGCCGCGACCTGGATCGCGCTGAACATCAGCCGTGGCCTTGCCAGCGCGGTCGGCCTCGCCAACGCGGTCGCGATCGGCGATCTCAGCCAGACCGTCACGGCCAAGAGCGACGACGAGATCGGCGATCTCGTGGCCTCGCTCAACACCATGACGAGCAATCTCAACGCGACCGCCGCCATCGCCGACGCGATCTCAAACGGCGATCTCACGGTCGAAGCCAAGCGCCTGTCCGACAAGGATACGCTCGGCATCGCGCTGGAGCACATGCTCGACAAGCTCCGCACCATCGTCTCCCAGGCGAACCAGGCCGCCGAGAACGTCTCCTCCGGCTCTCAGGAATTGTCCGCCAGCGCCGAGCAGCTCTCGCAGGGCTCGACCGAGCAGGCCTCGTCCACCGAGGAGGCCTCCGCCTCGATGGAGGAGATGGCGGCCAACGTGAAACAGAACGCCGAGAACGCCAGCCAGACCGAGCAGATCGCGGCCCGCTCCGCCATCGATGCGGAAGCTTCCGGTGTGGCCGTCGGCAAGGCCGTCGATGCCATGCAGACGATCGCGGCCAAGATCACCATCGTGCAGGAGATCGCCCGCCAGACCGACCTGCTCGCGCTCAACGCGGCGGTGGAAGCAGCCCGTGCGGGCGAGCACGGCCGGGGCTTCGCGGTGGTCGCTTCCGAGGTGCGCAAGCTCGCCGAGCGCAGCCAGGCGGCCGCGACCGAAATCGGCAACCTGTCGGTGGACACGCTCAAGGCCGCGCAGGAGGCAGGCTCGATGCTGGCCAAGCTGGTGCCTGACATCAAGAAGACCGCCGAGCTGGTCGAGGAGATCACCGCCGCCTGCCGCGAGCAGGATGTCGGTTCCGGCCAGATCAACCAGGCGATCCAGCAGCTCGACAAGGTCACCCAGCAGAACGCCGCCGCCTCCGAGGAGGTCTCCGCCACCTCCGAGGAACTGGCGGCACAGGCCGAGCAGCTCCAGGCCACGATCGCCTTCTTCAGGCTGACGGGCGAGCGCAGCAGGTCGATCGCGACACCCGTCATCGAGCGTGCGGTGAACGATCTGCGCGGAAAGGCCAAGGCAATGGCCGATGTCGCGAAGCTAAGGAAGCCGTTGGCACCAACCGCCACCAGCCGCGCACCGAAGAACGTCGCCAATGGCGGCTTCGCTTTCGACCTCGACGTCGCCTCCGATCAGGACGACGCCGCTTTCCGCCGTAACTGACGAGAGGGTCGTCCAGACCCCGGCCTTGCCTTCCTGCCGATCTAGATCAGCTCGACCCGATCAACGCCTATAGCCCTAGAAAAGGGTACGACCATGAAGTTCTTCGATAATCTCTCGATCCCCCGCAAGCTTATGGCGGCGCTGGGGCTGATGCTGATCGCGATCCTTGGCGTCAACGCCGTGATCTACCTCAAATCGGCGGAAATCCGTCAGACGACCAAATGGACCGATCACACCGAAGAGGTGATCAGCACCACGAATCGCGCAATGGCCGCGATGGTCGACCAGGAAACCGGCATGCGCGGCTTCCTGCTCTCGGGCGAGAACAAGTTTCTCGACCCCTACCGTGGCGGCGTGATCGAATTCGACCGTTCGCTGGGCCAGGCCAAGCAGCTGACGTCCGACAATCCCGCGCAGCAGCAGCGTTATGCCGAAATGCAGAAGTTCGGTGAAACCTGGCGCCATGATGTCGCCGAGCGCGCCATCGCTCTGATGGCCAATCCCGACAGCCGCGAAGCCGCGCGCCAGATCGAGATCAGCGGCGCCGGCAAGGCGTCCATGGACGGGCTGCGTGCCAAGGTGGCCGAGATCGTCGGTGTCGAAAGCGCGCTTTCCACTACGCGCAAGCAGGCGCAGGAAGTCGCCTTCGACCTGACCGAAAAGGTCATCTATGGCGGCATGGCGCTTGATGCGGTGATCGCCTTCGCGATCGGCTTCCTGCTGACACGGACCGTCGCCCGGCCGATCGGCCTGGTCAGCGCCAAGCTCGCCACCTTGGCGACCCCGGTCGAGACCGGTCGCCGCGACGAGGTCGGCCAGATGCAGGGCAGCGCCCTGGCGGTCGAGAGCGCCTTCCGCGAGGTCTCGACGGTGTTGGCGGCGGTGTCCACAGGTGACCTTACCCAGTCGATCGATCGCGATTATGGCGGCCTCAGCCAGGAGGTCAGCCGCAACCTGAAGCTGATGACCGTCAACCTCAACCAGACGGCTGCGATCGCGGACAAGATCGCCAATGGCGACCTCACGGTCGAGCCGCAGCGGCTTTCCGAGGAGGACGTGCTGGGCATCGCGCTGGAAAACATGGTGAGCAAGCTGCGCGAGGTTGCGAGCCAGGTCACCAGCGCCGCTGTGAACATGTCTGCCGGCTCTCAGGAATTGTCCGCCAGCGCCGAGCAGCTTTCGCAGGGTTCGACGGAGCAGGCCTCGTCCACCGAGGAGGCCTCCGCCTCGATGGAGGAGATGGCGGCCAACGTGAAGCAGAACGCTGAGAACGCCAGCCAGACCGAGCAGATCGCGGCCCGCTCCGCCATCGATGCCGAGGCTTCCGGTGTGGCCGTCGGCAAGGCGGTCGATGCCATGCAGACGATCGCGGCCAAGATCACCATCGTGCAGGAGATCGCCCGCCAGACCGACCTGCTGGCACTCAACGCGGCGGTGGAAGCCGCCCGTGCCGGCGAACATGGCCGGGGTTTCGCCGTGGTCGCTTCCGAGGTGCGCAAGCTGGCCGAGCGCAGCCAGGCTGCCGCGACCGAAATCGGCAACCTGTCGGTGGACACGCTCAAAGCCGCGCAGGAAGCAGGCTCGATGCTGGCCAAGCTGGTGCCCGACATCAAGAAGACCGCCGAGCTGGTCGAGGAGATCACCGCCGCCTGCCGCGAGCAGGATGTCGGTTCCGGCCAGATCAACCAGGCGATCCAGCAGCTCGACAAGGTGACCCAGCAGAACGCGGCGGCCTCCGAGGAGGTCTCCGCCACCTCCGAGGAATTGGCGGCACAGGCCGAGCAGCTCAGCACGACCATTGCCTTCTTCAAAATCCAGCCCACAGACGGCACGGACCGTTCCGTCGGGCAGCTCAAGTCGCAGGCCGCACGGATGAAGGTCGCGGCGGCGAAGCCCGCCAGGACCTCAGCCGGCAAAGCCTCCGTTGCCAGGACAGTGAAGGCGGCGTCAGGGGGCTTCGCCTTCGATCTGGACGGTGCCCAGGACGAACGCGACGGCGAGTTCCGCCGCGCCTCCTGAAGACCATCGGGCGCCCCACCCAGGTGGGGCGCCCACCAGCACCGTCGATATCTTCCGTCAGCTCCCGCAGGAGACTGCATTGGCCCAAATCTCGCAATATCTCACCCTCGGCATCGATGATGAGCTCTTCGGTATCGACATTGCCCATGTCCGGGAAATCCTCGATATGCGACCGATCTCGAAGCTGCCGCACGCGCCCGAATTTCTGCTCGGCATGATCGACGTGCGCGGAACCGGCTTCCCGATCGTCGACCTGCGGACCAAGCTCGGCTTGCCGCGCGTGCCTGCGACCGAGGCGACGCGCATCATTATCCTGGACGTGCCGCTCGAGGGCCGCACGCTTGGCGTCGGTTTCGTCGCGGACCGGGTCTTCGAGGTGACCGGCCTCGACACCGCGCAGACCGAAGCAGCACCGGAAGTCGGCGGGCGCTGGCGCTCTCACTACATCGCCGGCATCGGCCGCAAGGGCGAGGCCTTCGTCATCCTGCTCGATCTCGGGCGGTTTATGGCGGATGCGGGCGTGCCCGAAGCCGGCGCGACGAGCGTGGCGGCATGACCGCTCCGCCCCGGAAGGCCATGGTCCAGCAGCTCATAAGCGACCAACTCGATGACCGGCATTTCGCCGCGATCGCGGCGCTCGTCGAGCGCAATGCCGGCATCAAGCTGCCGACGACCAAGCGGACCATGGTCGAGGGGCGCCTGCGCAAGCGCGTTCGCGTCCTCGGGCTCGTCGATCTCGGCGATTACGGCCGGCTGCTGTTCGACAGGGGCGGGTTGGAAAAGGAATACGTCCATCTGATCGACTGCGTCAGCACCAACAAGACCGATTTCTTCCGCGAACCGAGCCATTTCGACTTCCTGACGCAACGTGCGGTTCCGGCCCTCCGCAAGCTCCATTCCGCCGGGCAGACCAAGCTCAAGATCTGGAGCGCGGCCTGCTCGATCGGCGCCGAGGCCTACACCATCGCGATGGTTCTGCAGGACCTGGTGAACGCGTCTCGCGCCGGACAGGGCGCCTTGAGCTACTCGATTCTCGGCACCGATATCTCCACGCAGGTGCTGGCGGCGGCGCAGGCCGCGATCTATCCGACCTCCTTCATCGAGCCGGTCCCGGCCCCGATGCAGCAACGCTATCTGATGCGGTCCAAGAGCGCGTCGCAGGATACGGTGAGGATCGTGCCGGAGCTGCGCCGCAAGGTCGCTTTCGAGCACCTCAACCTGATGGACGAGAGCTACCCGTTCGACCGCGATGTCGACGTGATCTTCTGCCGTAACGTCCTGATCTATTTCGATCGGCCGACGCAAGCCGCCGTTCTCACCCGCCTGAGCAGCCATTTGCGGCCGGGCGGCTACATCCTGCTCGGTCATTCGGAATCGATGGCGGGCACCGGCGTGCCGGGACTGCGTTCGGTCGCGCCGACGATCTACCAGACCGACCCCGCCGGCTTCCGAAGGAGCGCCGCATGACGCGCAAGCCCGTCCGCGTGCTCATCGTTGACGATTCCGCCTCTGTCCGGCAGGTCCTGAGCTCGATCCTGGGGGATTCGCCCGGCATCGAGGTCATGGGCACGGCCGGAGACGTCTATGCCGCGACGCGGCGCATGCAGGCCGAACTACCGGACGTGATGATCCTCGACATCGAGATGCCGGGCATGGACGGGCTGACCTTCCTGCGCAAGATCATGGCGCAGCGGCCGATCCCCGTGATCATCTGCTCGACCCTGACCGGCGCGGGCTCGCCTGCCCTGTTCGAGGCGCTCGAAAGCGGGGCCGTCGAGGTGCTGGCCAAGCCCCGCATCGACACCCGCAACGCCCTGATGGAGACGGCCGAAAGGTTGCGACACGCGGTGCATGCGGCGGCGCAGGCCAAGCTGAAGCCGCGCACCGCGCGGCCTATCATGCAAGTCGAGCGCAAGCTCACGGCCGATGTCATCATGCCGCCTCCGATCGTGGGGCGGCAGCTGGCGCGCACCGAACGTATCGTCTGCATCGGCATCTCGACCGGCGGCACGGAAACCCTGCGCGAGGTCCTCGAAGCGACGCCGGCCCACTGCCCCGGTATCGCGATCGTCCAGCACATGCCGGAGAAGTTCACAGCCGCCTTCGCGCGCCGCCTCAACGGCATCTGCGCGATGGAGATCAAGGAGGCCGAGGACGGCGACGAGCTCATCACCGGCCGCGTGCTGATCGCGCCCGGCAATCGCCACATGCTGCTCCAGCGCGCCGGCACCCATTACCGCGTCGCGATCAAGGACGGCCCCCCGGTTTCGCGCCACCGCCCCTCGGTCGACGTGCTCTTCCGTTCGGCGGCCCAATATGCCGGCAACAACGCGCTCGGCATCATCATGACCGGCATGGGCGACGATGGCGCCCGCGGCCTGATGGAAATGCGCAAGGCCGGCGCCCGCACTCTGGCGCAGGACGAGGAAAGCTCGGTGGTCTTCGGCATGCCGAAGGAAGCGATCGATCTCGGCGCCGCCGAGCGCATCGTCCCGCTTTCGCGCGTCTCGCAGGAAATCATGGCCTGGCCGCAAGCGATTTCAGCGGCGTCGGCGTAAGGCATAAGCGATGCGTGAGGATGGCATGAACGGTTCCGGGTTCCCGCAGCAGCGGCTGATCGCCTCTCTGGAGGAACAGGCGCGCTCGGTCGACGTGACCTTCGCGGTCGCGGGGCGCGATCTGGGCGAAGGTCTGAGCCTTTTCGAGGCGCTGAAGGCGCGGCTGAGCACCCTCTCGGACCAGCTTTCGGGCGAGGGCATCGCAGCCGCCGGCTCCACCTTGCGCCGTCTCGCGGAGGATCTGCGCCCGCTTCGACAAGCTCTCTCGGTCGAGACGAGCGCCCTGCTCGACATCGCCAATCACTCCGCCGCGGCCGGCCGCGCACTGGAGAAGTTGGTCGAGCATATCCGGCTGATCACCATCCTCGCGCGCTCGGCGCGGATCGAATCGATCTCGATCCAGGGTGTCGGCCGCGATTTCGGCGACTTTGCCAACGAGATCGTCGAACTCACGACGCAGGCGCAACGCACCATCGAAACCTGCGCCCGGGACCATTCGCGCATGAGCGGGCTGCTGACCGCGGCCCTCGCCTCGCAGCGCGAATTCGAGACGCGCTATGGACCGGCCTTGTGGGCCCTGGCCGACAAGCTTCTCGTCGCCATCGCCGAGGTTGAAAGCCGGCAGCAGCGCGGTGTCGCGCTCTCGCGCGAGGCGGCGACCCGCTCCGGCAACATCGCGATGGCGGCGGGCATGGCGATCGTCGCGATGCAGTCCGGCGACAGCGTGCGACAGCGTCTGGAGCACGCGATCGCCGGCCTGCGGCTGGCGACCTCGCTGGACGAGCACGCCGGCGAAGACCTGCCTTTGCAGGCACGCGAAGCCGCCCGTCAGCTTCTGCTCGCCCTCGAGGCAGCGCAGTTGGAGGCGATCGCCGGCACACTCGCCGACGACACCCAGGCCATCGAGCAAAACCTGCTCGTGCTGCGCAACGACACCGGCGGCCTCGTCGATCTCGTGACGTCGCTCTATGGCACGGGCGGCGCCGAAAGCGGCTCGTTCATGGCTGAGCTCGGTTCAGACCTCGCCCACGCATCCGCCTTGCTGGGCAAGTGCAACAGCGCGCGGGCCGGCGTCGATCAGGTCGCCAAGGCGTTGGGAGGGCTCCTCGAAATCTGCCAGGACACGGTCGATGCGCTGGCGACGACCGTCTCGAACATCGTGCTGATCGGCACCAATGCGGGGTTGCGGGCTGCGCGGGTCGGTAGCAACGGCCGCAGCCTCGTCGTGATCGCGCAGGAGCTGAAATTCGCGGCCGATCTTGTCGCGCGCGAGTCGCGAACGCTGCCGCCGAGCTTCGAGCAGATGCAGCGGGCATCCGCCGAACTCACCCGGGAAGATCGCCTCGACGCCAGCCATTTCAACGCCTTCGATCGCGAAATGGGCGAAGCGCTGTCCGTGATGAAGGGTGTGGCTACACAATTGGCGACGGAGCTGGACAGCCTGACGCGGCAGGGCCGAGCTTTCGCTGCCATCGTCGACCAGTCCCGGCTCGGTTTCTCGGGGGTCGGGGCTTCCGCGGACGTGATCGCCGCCGCAGCGGACGCCATCGCCGGCGAAGCCTCCGTCGGACCAGCGCCGCCGACGCCCGACGCCGCCGGGCTGGCCCGTGACTGGGTCACCAGCCGGACCTGGCCGCGCTACACCATGGCGGCCGAGCGGACGATCCATACCAGCGTCGTCGGCACCGGCGAAAACGCTGCCAAGGCGACAGCTCCCGAGCCCGCCTCGCACGAGGTTGACGCCCTTCTGTTCTGACTGGACGGCCGTCTCGGCGCCGAACAAAGCCGTCTGCGGCAGCGCCGACCCCGTAAGGCGCCACTCCCGGAGCGGGGAATTGACAACATCATGATGCGGGCATATGCCCGCATCATGATGTTGTCCCCTTGCCATTGCGTCCAGCTTCGAAAAGCCACCCGGAAGATCGGCGCGCGCTATGACGCGGCGCTCGCCCCGGCGGGCATCAACATCGCCCAGTTTTCGCTTCTTCGCACCGTCGCGAAGCGCGAACCGGTCAGCCTCACCGAGCTCGGCCGCCATCTTGAACTCGACCGCTCGACGATGGGCCGCAATGTCCGCGTCGTCGAAAAGCTCGGCCTTGTCGACATTGGGCGCGGCGAGGACCAGCGCGAGGCAACCGTTGCGTTGAGCCGTCATGGGCATGACGTGCTTCAGGCCGCCGAGCCGCTATGGGCGCGCTGTCAGTACGACATCGCCGAGCGCTTGGGCACGCAGCGCCTTGCGCTGCTGGCGGAGCTGAAGACCCTCCTTTGATCTGAGTCAGAACGGGCAGCTGCCCGCGAACAGGAGCGCGAACATGACGGCAGCCACCTCTCCCGGTCCCAGAGATATCCTGGCCGAATTCTTTCGCCGCCGCGGCATCCATTATGGCTGGGTTGTTGCGGGGACGACATTCCTGACCATGCTGGTGACGGCGGGAGCGGTCGGCGCTCCGGGCGTCCTGCTGGGCCCGCTGCAGCAGGAATTCGGCTGGTCGACCTCCGAGATTTCCTCCGCCTTCGCCATCCGCCTTGTGCTTTTTGGCCTGTTGGGGCCGTTCGCCGCCGCCTTCATGAACCGGTTCGGCCCGCGGCGCGTGGCGGTGGTGGCGCTGACGACGATCGGAGCAGGAGTGCTGGGCTCGTTCTGGATGACGTCCTTGTGGCAGTTGTTTCTGCTCTGGGGCGTCGTCGTCGGCGTCGGCACGGGAATGACGGCGATGGTGCTGGGTGCGACCGTGGCGACCCGCTGGTTTTCGGCGCGGCGAGGGCTGGTCATCGGCCTTTTGACCGCCAGCACCGCGACGGGGCAGTTGGTCTTCCTACCCCTGCTCGCCACCCTGACGCAGACGCTCGGCTGGCGCAGCGCGCTCAGTCTGGTGCTTGCGTTCTTGCTCGTTGCCGCCTGCGCCGTGCTCGTGCTGATGCGTGACCGCCCGTCCGATCTCGGGTTGGCACCTTATGGCGCAAGCGACCCTGCCCCGGTGCCGGCTCCGGCCCAGCTTTCCTTCGGCGCGATGCTCGCCTCGCCGCTCCTTGCCCTCAAGGACGCCGCGCGCACGCGCACCTTCTGGGTGCTGTTCGGCAGCTTCTTCATCTGCGGGGCCAGCACGAACGGTCTCGTGCAGACGCATTTCGTTTCGTTGTGCGGGGATTTCGGCATCCTTCCCGTCGCGGCTGCCGGCGTCCTCGCGGTCATCGGCATCTTCGACTTTGCCGGAACGGTGGGGTCGGGCTGGCTGTCCGACCGCTTCGACAGCCGCACGCTTCTGTTCTGGTATTACGGGCTGCGCGGGCTTTCGCTGATCTATTTGCCCTTCACGTCCTTCAGCTTCTACGAGCTTTCAATCTTCGCCGTCTTCTACGGGCTGGATTGGGTCGCGACGGTGCCGCCCACGGTCAAGCTTACGGCTGACCGCTTCGGCGAGCGCGCAAACCTCGTTTTCGGCTGGATCTTTGCCGGGCACCAGCTGGGAGCAGCGTCCGCCGCCTGGGGCGCCGGCTTCAGCCGCACCGCCTACCAGACCTACCTGCCCGCCTTCTTCATCGCAGGCATTCTATGCCTGTTCGCCGCCGTGGCCGTGATCGCCGTCCGCGAACCGCGTCAGGCTGCCCTGCGACCCATGGCGGCCTGACACGCCCCCCGGCCAACGCATCCGGATTGAAATCATTGACGGAAATGGCTTTCCGGACAGAGCGGAAAGCCATTTCGATAATGAGGTGATGCCGCCACGGCGGCCCGAAGCCGGCGACCTCGTCGCTAAAAAACCGCGTCGGTCAGACGCAAGCGCATCGGCCAAATGCAAGACGACCGATCACGCCGATCGGCGGAGACCTTTGGCCTGCACCCCAACCGGGCCAGGCAATCTTGTCATGTCTGTGAAATTGTTTCGCAACTCGATGCGAAATGGCGCGCCCGAAAGGATTCGAACCTCTGACCCTCAGATTCGTAGTCTGATGCTCTATCCAGCTGAGCTACGGGCGCGTCTCAGATCGTGTCGACGCTTTCGCGTCCGGCCTGATGCGGCGGAGATAGCCGCTGCCCTTCGTCTTGGCAACCCGAAAATTTGGCAACCTGAAAAATGACGATGCCGCGACAGAAATCTGGAAACCGCCCCGCTGCGGCGGATCCGTCGGTTCAGGCGGCGTCCGCTGCTGCCCGCACGACAAGGCCTTTTGTCCGCCTGGTCGCACGGTCCTTCGGCAGCTTCTCGGCAAGGCCGTAAAGCACCTCGCGCCGATCGAGTTCGGCCCAGATTTCGTCGGGCAGGATACCCATCTCGGTCCAAAGCACGACGAGATTGTAAAACAGGTCGGCGCTCTCGCTGATGGTCGCGCGGCGCTTGCCCTGGATCGCTTCCAGGCCGATCTCGACGGCCTCCTCGGCGACCTTCTTCGCCATTTTGGGCAGCCCGTCCGCGACGAGCTTGGCTGTGCGCGAGAACCGGGGATCACGCTTTCGGGCAACGAGGATGCCGGCATGGAGTCGCGTGATCGAATCGGCCATCACCGCAGGATCGGCGCTCTGGATGAGCGTTTCATGACAGCGGAGAGAACGCGGCTGAAAGGCGGCCCCCCGCTCAAACGAAAACAGCGGCCCCGATGACGGAGCCGCTGCGATATAAGCGTCGGATGCGAGGATTAATACGTCGCGCGACGGGTGGAGCGCACGACGGACGGCGCGGTGACAGCGCCCGCCGCACCCCCGACGACCGCACCGACGGGCCCGGCGACCACGGCACCGGTACCGGCACCGACGGCAGCGCCGCCAATGCGCTGTTCGGCTGTATTGCCGCAGGCGGCAAGGGCTAATGTCAGGCCGGCGACGGCAAGCAAGGTGATCGGGCGCATGAACGGTATCCTCCCAGTTGAACCGAGAGCTACAACGCCGAAGAGCTTGACCGGTTCCACACCACACCAAAGACTGAGGGAGATCATCGATCCCCCTTGCGATACGCGCAGAAATCCGTATACAGCCGGCATCGCATTCAGTCGCGCCATTCGCATGGGCGGTGAGGATCGCAAGGTCCGCGTCGCAGACTGTGGGTTTTTGACCGGTCCGCCTCGCAAGGGCGGGTCGACGGAGTTGAGACGATGAAGATCCGCAATTCTTTGAAGTCGCTGCGCGCGCGTCATCGCGACAACCAGTTGGTCCGCCGCAAGGGCCGCGTCTACATCATCAACAAAGTGCAGAAGCGCTTCAAGGCGCGTCAGGGCTGACGAATCGCGCGCGGCCTTCTGGTCGCGCCGATCAGCCTGGAGCCTTTGCAGAGCGGGACGCCGGCAGGCGTGCCCGCTTTTTGCGTTGCTCGCCCGGCCGTGATTTGACCTGGGCGTCGGCGAGACTAGATTTAGGCGATGCGCTCGTCTCACATTGCGATTCTTGTCCTGGCCGCGTCGCTGGCCCCGATGGGTCTCCGGGCCCAGCCGGCGCCGTCACAGCGACCCGGCTCTGCTGCCCCGCAGGACAAGGTCGACAACCCCGTCACGCCGCAGCGACGGCCGCCCGCCACCCTCGACACCTTGTTCGAGCGCCTCCGCGACGCGAAATCGGCGGAGGAAGCCAAAGGCGTCGCGGCCCTGATCCAGCGCCGCTGGGCCAGCTCCGGCTCCGATACCGCCGATCTCCTGATGACGCGGGCGCAGGAGGCGATCACCAACAAGCAGACCGAAATCGCGATCGAACTGCTCGACCGGATCATCTCCTTGCAGCCGGACTGGGCTGAGGCCTGGAACCAGCGGGCCAACGCGCTTTTCATCGCCGGCGACCCCATCCGCTCGCTTTACGACATCGGCGAGACCCTCAAACGCGAGCCACGGCACTACGGTGCCATGATGGGCCTCGGCACCATCCTGAAGCAGCAGGGCGACGACAAGGCGGCGATGGCCGCTTTCCGCAAGGCGCTGGAGATTTATCCGCAATCCGACGCGGTGAAGAAGGCGGTCGATGCGCTGCACTATGAAGTCGATGGCCGCGACACCTGACCATTGAACCGCGCGGCCCCCGATCGCGTAGATCAGCCATGATGCTCCGTGGCCTGCTGATCTCCTTCGCCGTCATCCTTTGTGGATTGGCTGTGTTCTCGGAATGGCTCGGCGCCGCGGCGGCGCGCCGTTTCCCGCCGGAGGGCCGTTTCATCGCCGTTGACGGGGGGCGGCTGCATTACCGCGAGCAGGCTGCGCAGGGCGAAACGCGCGGCACCGTGGTGCTCGTGCACGGCGCCTCGAGCGACCACGCCGATGTCTATGCCACGCTCGCGCCGGAACTCTCGCATTACCGGGTGATCGCCATCGACAGGCCCGGCCATGGCTGGAGTGACCGGCTGGCCGGTGCCGCCATGGCCGATCCCGGCCGACAGGCCAAGGCGATCATGCAGGCGCTGGACCAGATGGCACCCGAGCGCTTCGTACTGGTGGCGCATTCGCTGGCGGGCGCGCTGGCGACGAACATCGCGTTGGAGCGGCCGGACCGTCTGCAGGGCCTCGTCCTCCTCGGCGGGGTGACGCACCCCTGGCCGGGCGGCATCGCCTGGTATCACCACGCCACGATCTGGCCGGTAATCGGGCCGATTTTTACGCGCGTCGTCGCGGTGCCGCTTGCAAGCTGGCTGCTCGATGACGGCGCCCGCAGCGTTTTCGCGCCCAAGCCGGTGACGCCTGGCTATATCGAAACCGCGCATGTGCCGCTGCTGCTGCGGCCGGAGACCTTCCGGGCCAATTCGCAGGACATCGCCGCGACGCTGGCGTTCGTCACCGCGCAGGCGCCACGCTACCGCACGCTAAGCGTCCCGGTCGTCGCCATCACCGGCGACAGCGACGCCATCGTCTCGCCGGTGATCCACTCGATGGCGATTGCGCGCGAGGCGCCGCAGGGCAGGTTGGTGCTGCTGCCCGGCGTCGGCCATATGCCGCACCATGCGGCACCCGAGATCGTAGCGGAAGCGATTGACGGGCTGGTCGGCGTGCGTTCGAAGCTCGCGCACGCTCCCTAGCGGCCCTTCGCGGGCCGGCGGCGTGTCGGATCGTCGTGGCGCTCAGGCCTTGGCGGCGTGCTCCTCGGCGATGAAGGCAATCCGCACCATATTGGTCGCACCCGGCGTCCCGAACGGAACGCCGGCGACCACGATGATCCTGTCACCCGTCTTGGCGAAATGCTCGCGCACCGCGAACTTACAGGCCCGGAAGGCCATGTCGTCGGCGTCGCTGGCATCCTTGGTGACGATGGCGTGCACACCCCAGACCAGCGTCAGCCGCCTTGCCGTCACGCGGTTCGGCGTCAGGGCGATGACGGTCGAGTTGGGGCGCTCGCGGGCGATGCGGAAAGCGGTCGATCCCGACGAGGTCCAGGCGCAGATCGCCTTGAGGTGCAGCGTCTCGGCGATCTCGTGTGCGGCCTTCGCGATCGCGTCGGCCCCGGTCGCCTCGGGTTCGGCTCGCTGCGCTTCCAGGATCGAGCGATAGACGGTCTCGCTTTCGACCTCCTCGGCGATGCGGTTCATCATCGTCACCGCCTCGACGGGGTACTGGCCAGCCGCACTTTCGGCCGAGAGCATCACTGCATCGGCCCCCTCGAACACGGCCGTCGCGACGTCGGAAACCTCGGCTCGCGTCGGCACCGGGCTCGTGATCATGCTCTCCAGCATCTGCGTCGCGACCACGACCGGCTTGCCCTTGCGCCTCGCCATGCGGGTCATGCGCTTTTGCGTGCCGGGCACCTTTTCCAGCGGCATCTCGACGCCAAGATCGCCGCGCGCGACCATGATCGCATCGGAAGCGTCGATGATCTCCTCCAGCCGCAGAACCGCCTGCGGCTTCTCGATCTTGGCCATCGCCAGCGCGCGGCCGCTGACGATCTTGCGCAGCTCCGCCATGTCCTCAGGCCGCTGCACGAAGGACAGCGCGATCCAGTCGACGCCCACCTCCGCCGCCACGGCGGCATCCGCGCGGTCCTTCTCCGTCATGGCCGAGACGGCGATGGTGGTGTCCGGCAGGCTCACCCCCTTGCGCGAGGACAGGCGCCCGCCGATCAGAACCTTCGTCACGGCCCGCTCGGGCGAGGCCTCTTCCACGACGAGGCGCAGCTTGCCGTCATCCAGGATGAGATGATGGCCAACCTCGAGCGCGCTCAGGATTTCGGGGTGAGGAAGGTGGACGCGATCGACGTCGCCGGGCGCGGCATTGGAATCGAGCGTGAAACGCGCACCTTTCTCGAGCGCCACGCCGCCATCGCCGCCGAACATGCCGACGCGAAGCTTGGGGCCCTGCAGATCGGCGAGGATGCCGACCGGACGTCCAAATTTTGTCTCCAGTCCCCGCAGCATCGCGACCTTCTCGGACAGGGTCTCGCGCTGGGTATGGCTCATATTGATCCGGAAGACGTCGACGCCCGCGGCAAATAGCTTGGCGCACATCTCCTCGCTGGCCGAGGCCGGGCCGAGCGTGGCAATGATCTTGATTCGACGTTCGCGCTTCATCGTTGTCCCCAGCAGGCCGACCTCGGGCCGCCCGTTCTCGTTCTCGTTCCTCGCCTGACGCCGTCAGGTCAAGGTCTCGGCAGCGGCCCGGCCGCGCCATCGGTCAGCTGGATCGTCCAGCTTTTCTGTTCGCCGGTATCGACCTCGAAGAAGCCGGAGCGATCATAGCCGCGCGCCAGGCAATCTTCGATGCCGTGAATCGTGAATTCCTTGTTGCGCACGCACATGACGGATTTTCCGGTCCATTCTCCGCCTTTGTCATAGTCGACGGCGTGCACATAGTAGAACCGGGCGGACAGGGTGCCTCGCAACAAGGTCTCGCAGCCGCGCGGGCTGATGTTCCACCACCCCTCGGTGGTCCAGCCCTGCGCATCGCGATAGCCGATCGAGACCCCGATGCGGCTGGCGGTCGTGTTGCACATCCGCAGATCGGCCTTGGCCGGTACGGCCGCGACGACGAGCAGCGCGAAGGCCGCGGCCAGAAGGCGCAAGATGGCAAGGAAATGGCCCGGCATTCGTCTCAAGGCTCGATCAGGATCACACGGCAGTCATTGACGTTGGTCAGCGTCGGTCCCGGTTGCAACAGATCGCCCAGGGCCTCGAAGAAACCGGTCGAATCGTTGTCGGCGAGGGATCGGGCAGGATCAAGGCCGAGGATCGCCGCGCGCGTCAATGTCTGGGGATCGACCAGCGCTCCGGCAGGGTCGGTGGCCTCCCCGCCCCCGCCATCGGTCCCGTCGGTGTCGCCGGCGAGTGCGACGATGCCGGGCTCGCCGCCGAGCGCGACGGCCAGAGCCAGCGCGTATTCCTGGCTCGGCCCGCCCCGGCCCAAACCGCGCAGCGTCACGGTGAGCTCGCCGCCGGACAGGATCGCGGCCCGCCGCCCCTGCGCCTTCAGCGCCTTGGCTCTCTTCGCATGTGCGGCGGCGACATCCCTCGCCTCGCCTTCGACATCGGCACCAAGGTCGATCACCTCGTAACCAGCGGCCTCGGCCGCGAGCCGCGCCGTCGCCAGCGCGTCAGTGGGGCGGGCGATGATGCGGTATTCGCTCCGGGCGAAGGCGGGGTGCCCCGGCTTCGGCGTCTCATTGGCGTCATCCGCCAGCAAAGCCAGGGCTGCCGGCGGAAGCGGAAGGCCATAGCGCGCCACGATGACCCGTGCATCGGCCATGGTGCTCGGATCGGGCACCGTGGGTCCAGATGCGATCGCGGCGGGATCGTCGCCCGGCACGTCGGAAATCGCGAGCGTCAGAACCGGCGCCGGTGCGGCAGCAAGCGCAAGTCGGCCGCCCTTGATCCGAGACAGGCGCTTGCGCACAACGTTCATCTCGCTGATCGGCGCGCCCGAGCGCAGCAGCGCTTTGGTGATGCCCTGCTTTTCCGCCAGCGTCAGATCGCCCGCCGGTGCGACCCAGTTCGCCGAACCGCCGCCCGACAGCAGCACCAGCACAAGATCCTCGGCGGTGGCCGAACGAGCGAGTTCCAGCGCCATTTCGGCACTATCGACGCTGCCCTGGTCCGGCACCGGATGGCCGGCCGCGACCATTGGAACGAGACGCGTCGGCGCGGTGTAGCCATGACGTGCGACGGCATGGCCGACCAGTCGCTCGGGCGGCAGGCCGCGGTCGAGATAATGCGCCTCCGCCAGCGCAGTCATGCTGCCGGCCGCCTTGCCCGCAGCCAGCAGGATGAGGCGGCCGGAGACCGGCGCCGGCGGCAAATGCTGCGGCAGGCACCCTTGCGGATGCGCCCGCGCGACGGCTGCGTCATAGACCGACCGGGCGGTCGCGCGCATCCGCGCGATTTGGTCGTTCGAGCCCTGCATTCGCCCCGATCCCGCTGCAGCCGCACGACCGCGACGCCTCAGGAATCCTTCTAGGCCGACGATTGGCCTCCGTCATCTCCGACGACACGAAATCATGTCGGTCGTATCCGGGGCCTCGTGGCTGTTGAGCATTCCCCGGGCAGGCGGCTTGCGGCTTGACGCGCGGGGGCGATCCGGGCGAACGCTGCCGGCCGAATTTCACGCACCCCGTTTCCTGCACCCGAAGGGATATCAGATGGACGATCCGGTTCAGGGCGATCAGCTCAAGAGCATCGTCGAACGCATCGAGCGGCTCGAGGAAGAGAAGAAGACGATCGCCGACGACATCAAGGAGGTCTATGCCGAGGCCAAGGGCACCGGCTACGACGTCAAGGTGCTGCGCAAGGTCGTCGCCCTGCGCAAGCGTGATCTCGACGAGCGCAAGGAGGAGGAGGCGATTCTCGACCTCTATCTCCAGGCTGTCGGCGAGAGCGCCTGAGTTTCAGCAATTCCGATCATGACGGCCTGCGCAACCTCGGTTGCGTGGGCCGCTTCGATTCAGAAGGCTCCGCCGGCTCGGCTCCGGTTCAGCAGCGCCCGCCGGCTCAATGAGCCCCCGCCGGAACCGAATCCGGCGCGACTTCCTTGAGCAGCTTCAAGAGCTGCGCCTCGCCATAAGGCTTGGTCAGCACGCGCGCCGCCGTATCGCCCGCGACGGATGAGGCGTCGCCGCTGGCATAGATCACCGCGATTCCCGGCTGGAGTTCGCGCGCCTGCGTCGCCAGCTCGCCGCCCGAACTGCCGGGCAACTTGATGTCGGTCAGAAGCGTGTCGACCCGCATGGTGCGCAGCGTAGCCAGAGCCTCTTCCGCGCTGGCCGCCTCGATCACGACATAGCCGGCGCCTTGAAGCATATCGCTGGTGTTCATCCGGATCAGCGCGTCATCCTCGACCAGCAGAACCGTGGCGGGCTTCGCCTGAGCTGCGGCGCGCTCGATCGTCGGACCCGGCAGACTTTCGGGCTCGGACTTCGGCACCGGCACTGAGACCGATTGCACCTGCTTGCGCTGCTTCTCGTTGGCAAGCACATGCCGGATCTTCCGGGCCAGCGTCTCGCGCGTATAGGGCTTGGAAAGCAGCTCGACGCCGGCATCCAGCTTGCCGCCATGAACGATCGAATTCTCGGTATATCCCGAGGTGAACAGCACGGCGATGTCGGGGAGCCGCAGCCGGGCCTTGCGGGCAAGCTCCGGGCTCTTCAGCACGCCGGGCATCACGACATCGGTGAAGAGCAGATCGATCGGCACGCCGCTCTCGATGACGTTTAGGGCGCTGCCGGCATCGACGGCCTTCAGCACGCGATAGCCGAGATCGGACAGCATCTCGATCACGGTCGCCCGGACCTCGTCGTCATCCTCGACGACAAGCACCGTCTCGGCGCCACCGGCCACGGGCCCAGACGCCAGATCGACGACGACATCCTCGTTTTCCATCGAACGCGGCAGATAAAGCCGGACGGTCGTGCCATGGCCGACCTCGGAATAGATCTTGATATGGCCGCCCGTCTGCTTGACGAAGCCATAGACCATCGAGAGGCCGAGCCCCGAGCCCTTGCCCTCGCTCTTGGTCGAGAAGAACGGTTCGAAGACCTTTTCAAGCATGTTGGATTCGATGCCGCAGCCGGTGTCGGTCACCGCCAGCAGGACATATTGCCCGGCCGTCACCTCTTCGTGCTGGCGGGCATAGTCGTCGTCGAGATGCGCGTTGGACAGCTCGATGGTGAGCTTGCCGTCGCCGCTCATCGCGTCACGCGCATTCACAGCCAGATTGAGCAGGGCGTTTTCGATCTGCGTCGGGTCGACAAAGGTGTTCCAGAGCCCGCCGCCGACGACCGTCTCGATCTGGACGGTCTCGCCAAGCGTCCGGCGCATCATGTCGTCCATGTCCTGGACGAGGCGGCTGATATTCACGACCTTTGGTTCCAGCGCCTGGCGCCGGCCGAATGCGAGCAGCTGTGCCGCCAGCTTCGCCCCGCGCGAAACCCCGGCCATGGCGCTCGCGACGCGCTTCTCGGCCCGCTCGTTTCCGGCGACATCCTTGATCAGCAATTGCAGGTTTCCGGAGACGACCTGCAGCAGGTTGTTGAAGTCGTGCGCGACGCCGCCGGTGAGCTTGCCGACGGTCTCCAGCTTCTGCGCCTGCAACAGGCGAGCCTCGGCCTTCCGCCGCTCTTCGATCTCGGTGATGACACGGGCTTCGAGGCCTTCGTTAAGCTGTCGCAGCGCCTGTTCGGCGGCGCGGCGATGGGTGATGTCGGTATGGACCCCGACCCACTCGCCGATCTCGCCGGTCTCATCCATGATCGGCAAGGCCCGCACAGCGAAGACACGCCAGGCGCCGGAGCGATCGCGGACGCGATGCTCATGCACGAACATCGCCTTGGCGGCGACAGCCTTGTTCCAGTTCGCGACGGAGCCCTCCTGGTCGTCCGGATGGACGGCCTGAGCCCAGCCGAAGCCTTGATACTCCTCCAAGCTCTGGCCGGTAAGCGCGGCCCAACCGGCCTGCTCGCCGAGCATCCGGCCGTCGGCGCTGTTCGTCCAGAGCACGCCATGGACGGCTTTCATCGCTGTGAGGAAGCGGCGGTAGCTTGCGCCCAGCTCCCGCTCCATTCGCGTGCGCGAGGTCTGGTCGATCACCGTGCACATCACGCCGCCGACATCGCCGCCGGTGTCATGGACGGGCGTGTAATGCAGGTCGAAGACGAACCCCTGAGGCCCGGCGCCCGTATCCAGCGCCATCGCGACGCCGCGATGGGACACGAGCTCGCCGCGATGGCCGGCTTCCAGGATCGGGCGGTTCCAGTCCCAGACTTCCGGCAGGGCGGTCGCGACAGGCGCGCCCATCAGCGCGGGATGGCGGTCCGCCACGACCTCCTTATAGGCGTCGTTGTAGATCAGCCGGTGCTCCGGCCCCCACATCAGCACCTTGGCAACGGGGGAATTGACGATGTTCTGCACGGTCGCGCGCAGCTCCAGCGACCAGTCTTCGCTCGGGCCCAGAGGCGTCGCCGCCCAGTCGAAGGTGCGGATCAGGGCGCCGCATTCGCCACCCGCACTCGGCCAGGCCCGTTGCCGCGACCGGCGCAAACCGGCCAGCAGCGCCAGCGCTTCGGAGACAGTCGCCGTCGTATCGGCACCTGGCCGATCCTTCCGACAGGCCGCGACCAGAGCTTCGAGCTCCGGCGTCAGTTCCACCGTGGTTTTATCGCGCATCGTCATGATTCTAGTCTGTGCGAGCAGGTGTGCCGGACGTCAATACCCTGTGAAAGAGCCCAGGCAGCACCGTTCCTGTCAGCGACCGAGCAGGCGCCGCATTCGGCCAGATTGTAAGGCTTCCGCAAGGTCGCCGCACCGGTCATGCCCAACACCACGAGATCATCCTAACCGGTTGCGCAGACGAACGGCACTCCGGCTGTCGCAAGACGCGTGCTGACCGCCTGCGAGGTCCGTTGCCGAGATTTCACGCCGCAAAAACGCCTCAACTCTTTCCGGCCCCGTTCAAAACGCCGGCTCGACGGTGGCGCCGGGCAGCAGGTAGCCCGATCAAAGCCGGTGATCCGATCGATCAGCCGAATTCGCGTGGCTTGGGCGCGATGCGTTGGCACACTCCGATGCCTTCGCTTCGAAGCGCATTGCTGGAGATAGGTCTCATGCTGCTGGTTGGAATGCTCGATAGCCCCTATGTCCGCCGCGCGGCGATCACCGGCACGCTTTTGGCCGTTCCCTTCGAGCATCGCTCGATCTCGGTGTTTCGGCATATGGATGAATTCCGGGCCGTTAATCCGCTGATCAAGGCGCCGAGCCTGGTGACGGACGTGGGCGTCGTAATCAGCGAATCCCTGCTGATCGTCCAGCATTTCGAGGATATCGCCGGGCGTTCGCTGCGGCCGGTCGACAGCGCGGCCCGCGAGCGCGACCTTTCGCTCACGGGCATCGGCATCGTCGCCGCCGACAAGGCGGTCGCGATCGAATACGAACGCAAGCGCCCGGAGGCCCAGCGCTACGCGCCGTGGCAGGAGCGCATCGTCACGCAGCTCCACACGGCACTGGATCTGCTCAACGCGGCTGCAAGGGACGGAGCGCTCTCGGCCGGGCCCGAGCTGCTGCCGAGCGACATCGCGGCGGCGGTCGCGTGGGGCTTCTGCCGTTTCGTCATTCCGGATTTCGCGCCGGCGGAACGGTGGCCGGCTCTCGCCGCGCAGGCTCAGGCTTGCGAGGCGTTGGACGTGTTCAAGGCCTGGCCGATCGACCGGGAATGAAGAGGCGCTAGCCTAGTTCTGCACGAAATTGGTCGGCAGGGGCCGCACAGCAGGGCCGCTGAAGCGACCGGGTTTGGCATCGACCGGGTCCGACTGGCTGAAGCCGAGAGACGCCGCAGGGCCGGGGCCGGCAATCGGGGCAAAACTGGTCTTGTCCGAGCGCGCACGGGCGGTCGCGACATTGACCACCTTGCCCGAGGGAGCTTGCGACCGCGCGGCTGCGGTGAACAGCGAATCGAGCCCAGTATGGTCGAGATCGCGTGGCTCTTCGACCAGGACAGGCGCGGACTTTTGCGCCGCCGTCGCAAACCCAGCATCGCCGTCGCGCGGACGGGCCGGCGGGAGCGGATGACGGACCGAGACCAGCCGCCCTTCGATCGCGACGGGAACGTCGGCCGCTTCCGTCGGGCGCAGCGAAGCCATCGCGACGCCGGCAAGTTCGGTCGGACGCAAAGGCGGCAGCGGCGCCGAAACCGCCGGGCCGGTCAGGACGGGGGCTATCGAGGCCGTCATCTCGTCGGGGCGTCGCGGCGGCAGCGAGGCCAGCACCAGTTTCTGGTCGGCGCCCGGCCCCGTCTGCGCGAAGGCCAGCGCGCCGGCATTGCCCGGCAGCGCCGCGATCTGCGAGCCGTCGATCCCACTGGGCGCCAGATCGCGCGGTCGCGACAACGGCAGCGGGACGTCCATCATCCGGGCTCGCTGTTCGGGCACGGGGGCCGGCTGTGGCAAGGTCTCCGCGACCATCGGAGCCTCGACAGGCTCCTGCACCGGCTGCGGCGCGATGCGCTGCGACCGCTCGCGCGCGACCGCCTGCGTCGACGGGTCGGGCGCGACAGGGCGGACCCAGGCACCGTTGGAGTTGCTGTCGTCCATGCCGCGATTGGCATAGGCCAGCACGGTTGGCTGCGGGGGCGAGGCGCCGCGGCGCTGCGCCGGCCGTGCATCCGCCTCTTCCTCGTCGCCGCCGAAGAACATTGCCCACAGGCTCTTGCGGCCCGAGGCCTGGACCGCGCCCTCGTCGGCATCCGCGACCGCATAGCCGCCGACAGAGCCGCCACCGGCCATGATCTCCGCCCGCGCCAGGTCGTAACCGGCGAGCGGTTGACCATCGGCGGGGATGTGGACCGTCTTCTGGTCCGGGAACAAGCGCACGAGCTGGTCGCGCGTCATCCGCGGCCAGGAGCGGACCGAGCCGACGTCGAGATGGACGAAAGGTGTGTGCGCATTGGGATAAAAACCGACGCCACCACGTTGCAGCCGCATGCCGATCTCGCGGATGCGCGCCGTCGGCACGTCGGGCAGGTAGAAATCCATCGCCTTGCCGAGCATGTGCTGGCTGTGCTTGGCGACGGCCCGCGAGCGACGGCGCAGCATCGCGTTGGTATTGGGCGAGCGATAAGCCGAGACGACATGGAAGGGCTGTTCGGAGCCGAGCTGGCGCTGCACCTCCCAGACCACATCAAACAGGCGCGGATCCATCCGGATCGGCTCGTCGCTGCGCCAGTCGCGCAGCGCCCAATTCAGCTTTTCGAGCGCGGAGGAGACGTAGCGACCATCCTGCTTGAAGGTGACGGTCGTCTCTTCCTTGGTGTGCATGTGCTGGATGGTGATGGTGCGCGTGTCGCCATTGGCGACGGCGTTCTGCGTCCCACGGATGCCGAAAACCGATGCGGCCAGCATCACGGCAGCCGTCGCGGCGCGCCGCCAGCCCGGCTTTGGGCCGAACCGCAGCGATCCCCGAAACGTGGCGTGCATTCTGCCCAAGCTGCCTGACCCGTCTCCATGCGTCGCGAGGCGCGAAGCGTTAACGTGAACGAACAGTTGCGGAGAAGCGTTAACGCCTCGTTATCGAACCGGCAATTGCCGCGCCGGATCTTTTCCAGCGCGGCACCGATGAATGACGATCATGCCGGAAGGGACGCCTCCGGGACCTGCCCTTAGCCCTGCTGCTCCAGAGCCTGCCGCACGAGCCTCTGGATGCCATAGACATCGTCGAAGCGGGTGATCTTGCCGTCCGCGCCGACGACGATCGTATTGTAGACCAGATGGATCTGCAGCGGCTGCGGCAGGTTGATCCGGCGCTCGCCCTTGCCGATCAGCGCCTTCAGTCGCGCGCTCGGCCACTCCGGCCCGAGCAGCTGGTCGGCCAGCGCGAAGGGGTTGTCGACGCGCACGCAGCCATGGCTGAGGGCACGCCGGTCGCCGGCGAACAGGCGGCGGTTCGGCGTGTCGTGCAGATAGACCGCATGCTCGTTCGGGAACATGAACTTGATCCAGCCGAGCGCATTGCGCTCGCCCGGCGGCTGGCGCACCGAGATGCCGCCGCCCTTGGTCCGTGTCACGACATAGCCGCGCTTGGCCGCATAATCCGGATCGGCCGCGAGACCCGGCAGGAATTCCTTCTTCAGGATCGAGGGCGGCACGTACCAGGACGGGTTGACGATGACGTGGTCCATCCGGTTCGAGAAGATCGGCGTCGCCGAATCCGGCTTGCCGATGATGGCGCGCGCCTCATGCACCACCTTGCCCGAGCGGATGACCCGCACGCGCATCTCGGGCACATTGACCATGATGTGGTCGGTGCCGATATCCTGCGGCAACCACCGCCAGCGCTCCATCTGCGCGACGATGTCGCCTTCGCCCTGCGCTGTCGCCGGCCGGCCGAGTGCAGCGACGGTGCGCTCGCTGAGGATGCCGTTGGCCGGCAGCCCGGCCTTCTTCTGGAAATCGGCCAGCGCCAGCGCGGTTGAGCGGTCGAAGACCGAATCCTCGATCGCTCCGAGGCCGAGGCGCGCACGCACCAGCGGCACGCGCTCGTCGCGCATGCCGACCTTCAGCGCCGGCCCGGCCGGAATGCGCACCAGAGGGGTATCGTCGAGGTGCTCGCGCAGTTCGGCGAGCTTGGCCTTGAGGCGCTTGTACTGCTCATGCGGCGGGTTGTAGGCGGCGAGCACCGCGCCTGCATCGGCCGCGCCGTTCAGCGCCGAGAGGACATCGCCGGCTGAGGGCAGCTCGAGCTTGGGCGTGAGCATCTTGGAGAGCCGGCGTGGGTCGAGCCGGCCGCCACGGGCATCGCGGGCATAGAGCACCGCCAGCGCCGAGAGGCGGACATCGGCTTCCGCGAGCTTCCCCTTGTCGCTGAGTTCGAAGACCGGCAGCGCGTAATCGGTCGGCCGCAAGCCGTCATCGGAGGCCTGCTCGAGCTGGGCGACAATGTGCTTGCCAGCGGCAGTCCACCCTTTGGCGTCGATCCAGAAGGGCTTGTTTTCGTTGGCCTGGTAGGCCGCGACGATGTCCGCACGCTCGCGCTCGCCGAGGCGATGCACCGCGACGGCTTCGCCGGCACGGGCAGCGATCTCTCCGGCGAAAGCGAGGCCCGGGGGCACCTCGACCACCAGCTTCGGCATCTCCGGCGCGGGCACGAGCGGCTCGACCGCCTGCAGCGGGCCCTTATCGGCCGGCGCCACGGTCACGGAAGCCTGAACCGGCTTTTCCGGCGTGACCTCGGCGGGGGCGGCCTGAACAGGCAGCGGTGCCGGGACCCGCTCGGGCGGCTTCACAGCCGGCAGGAGCGCGGGATCCGTCGCCGGCATCTCGACTGGCGGAATGTCCAGCGTCGCCGGTTCGCTCTGGCTTTTGACGGGCGCCGTCGCGTCCACACTCGCCGGATCGCGCAGCCGGGCGCCGGTCGAGACGGTCCCCGTCACGATCTCGCGATCGGCGGAGGCCGGGCCGGACAGGGCTTCTGCCGAGTGCGTCTCGTCCAGGTGCAAAGCCGGCTGCTCCGGCAATGGCGTGCCGAGCACCGGATCGGACTTCAGTTCGGCGGCAGTGGGGCCGGCCTCGGGAGCGACGGTCTGGCTCAGCGCCACGGCGCCGCTCAGCATGATGGCCACAGCCGAAGCCGTGGTTAGATTCGCCCAATGGCGACGACTCATTTTCGCTGATCCCGTGAGGTGCCCGACCCACGCCATTCCTGCGTGACCCCGGCTGTTTCGACAAGATGCGGCGGCGCAACAGGCCGACGCTTTTTACTGGAGAGGGGGGCCGATCGGGTCGGGTGGACCCGGTCGATGCATCCCTCTCCCACCTTCGTCGCGGCTCAGGCCGCGTCGGTTTCCTCGCCCTGCGTTTCGCTTTCGATCAGCCCGTAATCCTTGAGCTTCCGGTAGAGCGTCGAGCGGCCGATGCCGAGCTTGCGCGAGACCTCGGACATGTGCCCGCGATAATGCGCCAGTGCGAAGGTGATGATGTCGCGCTCGAGGTCGTCGAGCTTGCGCATGTCGGAGCCGGCAACGAGGTCCAGCGAATTCGGATCGCGCACCGGCATGTGGATGATGCGCGGCGGCGCCTCCCCTTGCATCTCGCTGCGCGGCGCGGAGGCCGGCGCGGGAGGAATGCGGACGTCATAGCCTTCCATCTGCGCCGCGATCTGCGGGAATTCGGCAACGCCGAGTTCCGTCCCGTCCGCCAGCACCACCGCGCGGAACATTGCGTTCTCGAGCTGGCGGACATTGCCGGGCCAGTCGTAGCCGGCGATCAGGCTGAGAGCCTCGCTGGAGATGCCGTGAAGCTTCTTGCCTTCCTCGGCGGCGAAGCGTGCCAGGAAGCCGCGGGCGAGATCGGGAATGTCCTCATGACGCTGGCGCAAGGGCGGCAATGTGATCGGGAAGACGTTCAGCCGGTAATACAGGTCTTCACGGAAATCGCCGCGTTTGACCTGGTCCAGCAGGCTCTTGTTGGTCGCCGAGATGATGCGGATATCGACCCGCACGGATTTCTTGCCGCCGACAGGATCGACTTCGCTTTCCTGGATGGCGCGCAGCAGTTTCACCTGCGCGTCGAGCGGCAGCTCACCGACCTCGTCGAGGAACAGTGTGCCGCCATTGGCCTCGACGAACTTGCCGAGATGCCGCTCGGTCGCGCCCGTGAAGGCGCCCTTCTCATGACCGAACAGAATGGATTCGACGAGGTTATGCGGGATCGCGCCGCAATTCACCGTGACGAAGGGCTTGCCCTTGCGGTCGCTGGAGCCTTGGATCGCACGCGCCAGCACCTCCTTGCCGACACCGGACTCGCCCTCGATCAGGATCGGGATGTTCGACTTCGCCGCTCGCTCCGACAGGCGGACGACGCGCGCCATGTCCGGGCTCTTGGTCGCGAGATCGCGGAAACCGAGCGTGTTCGAGGCCCGCCGCTTGATATGGCGCAGCTCATGTTCGAGAGCGCCGAGCTTCAGCGCGTTCTTCAGCGAAACCTGAAGCCGCTCCGCGCCCACGGGCTTGACCACGAAATCGACGGCGCCGGCCCGCATCGCCGAGACCACAGTCTCGATCGAGCCGTTGGCGGTCTGCACGATCACCGGCGTCGCGATCTCGCGTTCGCGCAGCGCGGCGAGCACGCCCATTCCGTCGATACCGGGCATGTTGAGATCGAGCACGATCGCATCGATGCGCTCACCTTCCAGCGCTCCGATCAGGGCGAGCGCGGCCTCGCCGTTCTCGGCGATGACGGCGCCGTAGCCGGAGCGCTTCAACATTGCATCGAGCAGCCGGCGCTGGACGGGATCGTCATCGACGACGAGGACGGTGGCGGTCATGTCACCTCGGCAGAATGCGGCGCAAGCGCAGGATGAGCGCGAGCGGGGGCGGGAATCGCCTGTTCCGTTCTGGGGCATCGTGGGTCAGAAGAGTTAAGCGGGGTTTAAGCGCGCACCACCTGGCGACCGCGGCATCGGCGGCGATTGATCGCAGCCCCCCTGCCCCCTAAGTGGGAGGGACTGGGCGAAATGGAGTGATCATGCTGTTTGCGACGATGCGAGGCGCGATCGCGCCTGTCCGAGCCGTATCCCATGCCGGGCAGAGCGAGGCCCAGTTGCTGGCCGACCTGCCGGAATGGAACCTCGACGACCTCTATCCGGGTCTCGATTCACCGCTCTTCAAGGCCGATCTCGAGCGCGCTCGCTCTCAGGCCCAGGCCCTGGCGGAGCGCTATCGCGGCAAGCTGGCCGACATGGCCGCAACACCCGGCGCAAGCGCCGACATGGCAGAAGCGGTCAAGGCTTACGAGGATTTGAGCGACCTGCTCGGCCGCATCGGCGCCTATGCCGGGCTGGTCTATTCCGGCGACACCACCGACCCCCAGCGCGCCAAATTCTATGGCGACACGCAGGACAAGTTGAACGCCGCGATCACCGAGCTGCTGTTCTTCGAGCTCGAACTCAACCGTATCGAGCCCGAGCTTCTGGCGAAGGTCGCAGCGCAGCCGCCGCTCTCGCATTGGAAACCCTGGATCGACGATCTCGCCAAGGACAAACCGCACCAGCTCGACGACCGGCTGGAGGCGCTTTTCCACGAGAAGTCGATGACCGGCGCGGCCGCCTGGAACCGGCTCTTCGACGAGACCATCGCCTCCCTGCGCTTCGATTTCGACGGCGAGGAACTGACCCTCGAGCTGACGCTGAACAAGCTGCAGGATTCCGATGGCGAGGTTCGCCGCAAGGCGGCCGACGTTTTGGGCAAGGTTTTCCGCAAGGAGCTGCGAACCTTCGCGCTGATCACCAACACGCTCGCCAAGGATAAGGAGATTTCCGACCGCTGGCGCAAGTTCGAGGATGTCGCGGATTCCCGCCACCTCGCCAACCGCGTCGAGCGCGAGGTGGTCGATGCGCTGGTCGCGGCGGTGCGCGAGGCCTATCCGCGCCTGTCGCACCGCTATTACCGCCTGAAGGCAAAATGGTTCGGCCGCGACGCGCTGGATTTCTGGGACCGCAACGCCCCGCTGCCGCAGATCGAGCAGCGCACCATCCCCTGGAACGAAGCGCGCGACACCGTGCTCTCGGCCTATGGCGCCTTTTCGCCGAAGATGGCCGATATCGCCCAGCGCTTCTTCGACGACCGCTGGATCGACGCCCCGCCGCGCCCCGGCAAGGCGCCCGGCGCCTTCGCCCACCCCACGGTTCCCTCCGCGCACCCCTATGTGCTGCTGAACTATCAGGGCAAGCCGCGCGACGTGATGACGCTCGCCCATGAACTCGGCCATGGCGTGCATCAGGTCCTTGCGGCGCACAACGGCGCCTTGATGGCGCCGACCCCGCTGACGCTGGCCGAAACCGCAAGCGTCTTCGGCGAGATGCTGACCTTCCGCCGCCTGCTCGACGGCACCACCGACCGCAAGCAGCGCAAGGCGATGCTGGCCCAGAAGGTCGAGGACATGATCAACACGGTCGTGCGCCAGATCGCCTTCTACAGCTTCGAGCGCAAGGTCCATGAAGCCCGCCGCCAGGGCGAGCTGACCGGGGAGGCGCTGTGCGAACTCTGGATGAGCGTGCAGGCCGAAAGTCTCGGCCCCGCGATCCGGCTATCGAGCGGCTACGAGCCCTTCTGGTGCTACATCCCGCACTTCATCCATTCGCCGTTCTACGTCTACGCCTATGCCTTCGGCGACTGCCTGGTGAACTCGCTTTACGGCGTCTACCAGAACGCGCCCGATGGCTTTCAGGATCGCTATTTCGCCTTGCTCGCAGCGGGCGGCACCAAGCACCACAGCGAGTTGCTGAAGCCCTTCGGCCTTGATGCGCGCGATCCCGGCTTCTGGCAGATCGGGCTCCAGATGATCGAAGGCATGATCGTCGAGCTGGAAGGGATGGAATAGGCCGCGGGCAATCGGGGACTGCGGCAGCCACCAGCATCATGGTCGGGCTTGACCCGACCACCCACCTCTCTCCACGTCGAGCTCCCATGACGAAGACGTGGATGCTGACCAAAAGGGCGAGCATGACGGCGTGTGTCGGCAGGACGCCGCTTCAGAACTGAACGCGCAGCCCCACCTGCGAGATGTTCGCCGTGTAATCCGCTCCCGTCGCGGTCGAATTCAGCCGCTCATGGGTGAAGCTCGCGCGCACCGAGAAGGTCCGCGTCAGCTTATATTCGAGCTTTGCACCGAGATTGATAAGGTCTTCGCGCAGGCTTTGCCCCTCATACTCCGTGCGCCCGAAATTGGCGAAGCCGGTGACGATCAGGTTTCGCCGCAGCGCATGGGCGATCTCGATGGTCACGCGCCGCGCCGTGGTGCCTGACGATCCCGGGACCGTGGTATCACCCAGTTCCGCCGCACCGCGCAGCGTGATCGTGGTCAGCGGCGTCGGCGACCACAGGATCGAGGCGTCGCCGACGAAGCCGCGCAGATCCCTCAGACGTCCATCCTCGTAGCGCCGGTTCTGGTAACCGCCGGAGATTTCACCGGTCAGCTGCCGCGTGATTTCGAAACTGGAGCCGATGCGGCCGGTCACGCCATCGGAGGAGCGCATGAAACCGCTCGTATCGGTCTTCTCGTCAAAGTCGCGCCGGTCGATCTCGGCCTGGACGAAGGGCTTCAACCCCGGCGTCACCTCGTAGGAGGCGCGCAGGCGCAGGCCGTATTGCGTCTGATTGCGATCCCTCTGCGAGAGGATCGCACCGCTGGAGAGCTGCGCGTCCTCGTAATCGCTGCGATCGGCCGAGCCGCGCAGTGTCAATTGCAGCCGGTTGATATCCTGCGTGATGCCGGCCGAGCCGCCATATTGCAGCACTTGCGGGCGACCCTGAACCGCCGCGGTCAGATCGGGGGAGCCGGGCCTCTGCGTGTCGAGCCGGGCGCGTGTCTCCAGCAGGATGCGGGTATCGCGCGTGACATCGAGCCTGAGGTCGAGATTGGCCTCGCCATCCGGGCGAGAGGCAGCCCGATTGCTGAGATAGTCGATATACCCGCCGCGCAATTGCCCCTTCAGCTCATGAACGTTCCAGTCGGACTGGACGCCGAGTTCGGCGTCGTATCGCTGAAAATAGGAGCCCTTGACGCCTGCTGCGGAACTGCGCTCCGGATTGGTGTCGTAGCCACCCGAGGCCGTGATCGCGGGCTTCAGCACCACCGAGCCGATCCTGACGCCGAGCGGCGCCCAGGGATCCTCGTCCTTTGGCAGCTTTTTGCGCGGCGCGGGCGACAAGGCGGTATCCTGCGGCGGCAAACTTCCCACCGTCGCCGGCGCCAGGCGCATATCCCGCTGCAGGCTGCCGCGCAGGGCGGGTGCCTGCACGGGCTTGCTCGCGCGCCGCGGCTGGTTGCGCGAGATCGCCGAAGGAGAGGCGGCGATGGTTAGCGGCCCGTCCGCATTGGTCTGCGTTTCGCCGGTCGTGCCGGGCAGAGCGCCTGGAAGCGACTGATTCAGCGTGGGCGTCTCCGGCGTGCCGGTTCGCAGCCCCGTTCGCGGCGATTGCTGCGCGCTCGCGCCCGTGGCGAGCACGAGCCCGGCCAACGCCGTGCCGGTCAGCAGCAAAAGGGTCGCACGGCCGGACACGGGGCGCTTCGGGCTCCAGGCAAACGTCGCGCGCTCAAGGCCGCGCATGGTTAACGGAGTTAGAACCAGCAGGGTTAAGGAGCCGTCAACGCCGCAGCTCCCGTGACCTCGCCGGTGGAAAGACGCCGCGTCCCTATGCTAAAGCGCCCGACATGACCGATGACATCCGCGCCTCGGCGCTCCGCACCATCGCCACCGAGCGCGAGGGGCTCGACACGCTGCATGCCGCGCTAAGCGATGGCCTGGGCCAGCCCTTCATCGATGCGGTGACGCTGATCCGGGCTGCGACCGGCCGCGTCATCGTCTCCGGAATGGGGAAATCCGGCCATGTCGGGCGCAAGCTCGCCGCGACGCTGGCCTCGACGGGCACGCCGGCGCATTTCGTCCATCCGGCCGAGGCGAGCCATGGCGATCTCGGCATGGTCCGGCCCGAGGACGTGGTGATTGCGCTGTCCTGGTCGGGCGAGACGGCCGAGCTTGCCGCGCTGGTCGGCTATACCCGACGTTTCCGCGTCGGGCTCGTCGCCTTCACGGCCAACCTCGAGAGCACGTTGGGCCGGGAAGCCGATGTCGCGCTGATCTTGCCCAAGGCGACCGAGGCCTGCCCGAACGGTCTGGCACCGACCACCTCGACCACGATGCAGATGGCGCTGGGAGACGCGCTCGCGGTCGCGCTGCTCGAGGCGCGCGGCTTCTCGCCTCAGGATTTCTTCGTCTACCATCCGGGCGGCAAGCTCGGCGCCCAGCTGAAGACGGTCGATGCCATCATGCATCGCGGTGGCGAACTGCCCATATGCGGGCTCGACACGCTGCTGCCGGATGTGGTGGCGATGATTTCCCAGAAGGGCTTCGGCTGCGCGATCGTGACCGACCTCGAAGGCCGGCTTGCCGGAATCGTCACCGATGGCGATCTGCGCCGCAAGGCGACGATGCCTGGAGGCGCCGCGCTGAGAGCCCGCGACATCATGAGCATCGACCCGCGCCGGGTCGGCCCCGATACGCTTGCCGCGGAGGCGCTGGAACTGGTCAACCGCCTGCGGATCACCGCGCTGATCGTCGCCGATGGGGAAGCGCGGCCGGTCGGTCTCGTCCATGTCCACGACCTGCTGGCGATGGGCGTCGCCTGAGCCGTCGGCGCAGCACATTCTCGCTCTGCCGATCTCTCATAACACCTCGTCAAGCATGCCCGTCTTGAGTCTCACTGAGGCTTTCGGACAACTTTACCGAGCGCGCGAAACCAGCATAGATATCGCTGCAGGGGCCATCGCTTGAGAAGGGATGCTCGGAATCGATGCTGGCGCACGCTTTGCACTGGAGCCAGGCGCCGACGGCGGTCTCGCCGCATGTGGCTGAGAATATCGATCGCATCCTCCATGCGATCCGCACGTTCCTTCGCATGGACGTGGCCTTCGTCTCTGAATTCCTCGGCCAAAACCGCGTCTTTCGTAATGTCGACAGTGCACCCGAGAATCCGATTCTCAAGGCAGGCGACCTGATCCCGCTCGCATCGGGCTATTGCCGCCATGTCGTCAGCGGTGCCCTGCCGGAGCTGATCCCCGATACCGGCAAGATCGAACTGGCCCGCTCGCTGCCCGAAACGGCCTCGATCCCGATCGGTGCCCATCTCAGCGTGCCGATCGAGCTGGCCGATGGCCGCATCTTCGGGACGTTCTGCTGCTTCAGCCACAAGCCGATGCCCGAACTTGGTCAGCGCGATCTCGAGCTGGTGCGCACCTTCGGCCGTGTCCTCGCAACCGATATCGCGGCGGATGTCCGCGACGACACCGAGCGTCGCGCTTCGCTGCGGCCGATCCGTGAGGCGATCGAGAACGACGACCCGCAGATCGTCTTCCAGCCGATCAGGCGACTGTCCGACCGGTCGCTGACCGGCGTCGAATGTCTGGCCCGCTTTGGCACAAAGCCGCTCCGCTCGCCCGACCGCTGGTTCTCCGAGGCCCATGCCGTCGCGGTCGGCGCCGAGCTGGAACTGCTCGCCGTGCGAAAGGCGCTGTCGGCTTGCGCCGCGTTGCCGGCTCCGCTCACGGCGAGCGTCAACATCTCGCCCGACACGCTGGTGGCGGCGTCGGTGATGGAGGCGCTTTCGGGCTTCGATCCCCGCCGGATCGTCATCGAGATCACCGAGCACGTCCCGATTGCCGACTATCAGCCCATTCTGAACGCGCTGGCGCCTCTGCGGGAGCGCGGCATGCGCGTCGCCATCGACGATGCCGGCGCGGGCTATTCGAGCATGCGCCACATCCTCAGCATGCGGCCGGACGTGATCAAGTTCGACATCAGCCTGACCCGCAACGTCGACCGCGACCCGGTGAGACGAGCGATGGCAGCGGCTCTCGCCGAATTCGCCCGGCGCGCCGAGACCGTCATCGTCGCCGAAGGCATCGAGACCGAGCAGGAATTCGAAACCTTGCGGCAGCTCGGCTTTCAAAACGGCCAGGGCTATCTACTCGGCAGGCCGCAGTCCTTGGACGACATCCTCGCCTGATATCGCGGCGCAGCCAAACTCGTCCCCGACCGCCGCTTGACTTGTATTGGATTTGTATCTTCCTATGGGGGATCGCGTTTCGGATGCCGCCATGGTCCGCTATCAGCAGATCGCCGAGAACATCGAACTCGGTCTGTCGACCGCAGGCGACGCGTCGCGGGGGGTTCCTTCCGAGCATGAGCTCTGCGAGCGTTACAGTGCCAGTCGCACAACGATCCGTGCCGCCCTCAAGCAGTTGCAGGACGACGGGCTGATCGAGCGCAGGCAGGGCAAGGGCACCTTCTATCGGCCCAGGCACATCACCAAGCATCTCGGCAGCCTGGTCGATTTCCACAGCGAGGCCCGCATGGCTGGCCGTGTGCCCAGGACACGCGTGCTGACGCTGGCCTGCCGCGCACCCACCCCCAGTGAATTCGCCCTGTTCGGCCATGATGTCGCCAAGGATGGCGTCGTCGACCTGCTTCGGCTGCGCAGCCTCGACGACCAGCCTGCCGTGCTGCAGCGCTCGCGTCTCGGCGCGGCCATGCTCGGGCACATCGACCCGGATGATCTGAGCGACGCTTCGCTTTATCGCTATCTTGCCGAATGCCGCGATATCCATGTCGCCACCGTCGAGGAGACGCTGGAGCCGCTGGGCGCGAGCGCCGAGGACGCCGGCCATCTCGGCATCGCCGAAGGCACGGCGGTCTTTCGCTCGCAGCGCGTCGCTCGCGATGCGGTCGGAGGCGTGATCGAGGTCAGCGATAATCTGATCCGCGGTGACATCTACCGTTTCACGATCCGCCGGCAGATGAGCGCTGCGCCATGAGCGTCGTACCATGAGCGTGGTCCTCGCCTGCGACCTCGGTGGCACAAGCTTTCGCGCGGCGCTGATCGATGGCGCCGGCCGCACGCTGGCGGACAGCACCATTCCAGGGCCGACCCCGATCGACCGCATGGGATGGTCCGAGATCGACGCCGATGCCTGGTGGGCGGTCTTCACAGAAGCGACCGGCAAGCTCGCCGAAGCCGAACCGCAGCTTTTCGGCACGGTCGAGGCGATCGCCATCTGCGGCGTCACCCGCACGCAGGTCTTCGTCGGGCGCGACGGGCGCCAGCTTCGTCCCGCCATGACCTGGAAGGACACCCGCTCCGAGGCCGCTGCCGCTCGCCTGCGCGCGCTGCTCCCGGCTCATCCGGAAGCGGAGCGCATCAACGCCTTTCACCCGCTGGCTCGCCTCGCCTGGCTCGCCGAGGAGGAGGAGGCGAGCTTCCGCGCGCTCGCCACCGTTCTGGAACCGAAGGACTGGCTGAATTTCCGGCTCACCGGAAAACAGGCCGGCGATCCGGTCTCGATGGCGCGGCTGATGGCCTGCGCTCAGCGCGAGGGTAAGGCCGATGCGCTGTCTGCCATCGGCCTCGAGGCCTCGATCATTCCGCCATTGCTGGAACCGTGCGATGTTCTCGCGCCGGTCCGGCAGGGTCTCGGGCGCGCGCTGGGCCGGCTGGCGGGCGTGCCGGTCTTCTGCTCATCGAGCGACACCTGGGTCGCTGTGACAGGCCTTGGCGCGATGCGAAGCGGCTTCGCCTACAACATCTCCGGGACCACGGAAGTGCTGGGGGTCGTCGGCGATGCGGCGGCTGTCGCGGAAGGACTTCTCACCGTCGACTGGCGCGGGCTCTGGCAGCTCGGCGGGCCGAGCCAGAACGGCGCCGACACCGCCGCCTGGCTGATGGATCTTCTCGGCGTGCACGAGCATGGCCGCGCGACCATGGCGGACGAAATCGGCGCGCTGTTGGCAGGCCGCCGCCACCCGCAGCCGCTTCTGTTCCTGCCTTATCTCCAGGGCGAGCGCGTGCCCTACTGGAACCCCTCCTTGCGCGGCGCCTTCCTCGGCCTCGGCCGCCAGCATGGCGGGACTGACCTCGCCTTCGCGGTGCTCGAGGGGGTCGCCTTTCTCAATCGCATCGTGCTGGAGAAGGCGGAGGCCGCCCTTGGCGAGCCCGTCGGCGAAATCCGCTTCGGCGGCGGCGCGGCCGCCAATCCGGTCTGGGCCCAGATCAAGGCCGATATCTGCGACCGGCCTGTGGTGGTCGGCACGGCCAAGGAGCCTGGCCTGCTCGGCGCGGCCATCATCGCCTGGACAGGGCTTGGCCGGTTCGCATCGCTGGCTGCCGCGCAAGATGCGCTGGTCGCGACACGCGCCCGCTACGAGCCGAACCCCGCCAGACGCGACGCCTATGACGCGTTGTTCGCGCTCTTTCGGCGCGCGGAGACCGCCCTTGCGCCGATTTCGACCGATCTTGCCGCCCTCTCGCGCAGCGTCGGCAGCCTGCCCGGCATCCACGCCCCGCTCTCTTCGTAAAGGTCCGACGCCATGAAGAGCCTCGTTCAGACCGAATATGGCCGCGACCACCTGCTGGTCGGTTGCGTCCACACGCTCGCCCTGCCGGGAACGCCGCTTTATGACCGCTGCGGCGGCATGCGCAAGATCGTCGCCCAGGCCAGGGAGGAGGCTAATATCCTCGAGGAGGCCGGCTTCCACGCGCTGCTCTACACCAACGAGTCGGACATGCCCTACGAGGCGAACATGCCAGTCGAGGTGGTCGCGGCCATGACGGAGGTCATCGCCGAGTGCCAGGCGCGGACCAGCCTGCCCCATGGCGTCAACATGCTGATCGACCCGCCGGCCTCCATCGCCGTCGCCCATGCCACGGGCGGGCGCTTCGTACGTGCCTTCCTGACCGGGCTGCTTGCCGGCGACATCGGCATGATGGCCCCGGACGGCGCGCGGGCCTTGCGCCTGCGGGCCAATCTCGGCGCGGAGAAGATCCGCATCATCTGCAACGTCACGCCGGGCTTCTCGATCAATCTCGATACGCGGCCCGTCGAACAGCTCGCCTCGGGCGCGGTCTTCATCGGCCTGGCCGACGTGGTCTGCGTGGGCGGGCCGGCCGCCGGCAAGGAAGCCGATATCGCGCTGATCGAGCGCGTGGCGAAGCATGTCGCCGATACGCCGGTCGCGGTCGGCACGGGGGTGGCGGAGGAAAACATCGCGCGTCTAGCGGAGGTCGCCGACATCTTCATCATCGGGACGTCCATCAAGAAGGACCGGCAGACCCTGAACGCGGTCGAGCCGCGGCGCGCGCAGGCGCTGGTGCGCGCCTACGAAGCGCGCAAGGCTGCCTGACGCCGATGACCGCAAGCCCCGCCCCCGTCACCCTGATCACCGGCGCCTCCGGCGGCATCTGCGGCGTGCTTGCCGCCATGCTCGCCGCCCGCGGACACCGCCTCGTCCTCACCGCCCTCGACCCGACCGGGCTCGATGCGGTCACCGCCGAGATCGTCGCTACTGGGGGCGACGCCGTGGCGCTGGCGGGCGATGTGCAGGACCATGCCTTGCCAGGCGCACTCATCGCGCTCGCCGAAAGCCGCTTCGGGCGGCTCGACAACCTCGTCACCGGCGCGGGCGCCTCGCGGCCCGTGCCGCTGGTCGAGATGGAGGATGACGAGTGGGACAAGCTCGTCGACATCAACCTCTCGGCCGTGTTCCGCATCTCGAAGGCGGTGGCACGGCAGATGATCGCGCAGGGGCAAGGTGGCGCGATCGTCCATATCTCCTCGATCGCGCACGGCAATGGCGGCGCCAATCTCGCTTACGGCTCGGCCAAGGGCGGGGTCGCCACGCTGACACGCGGCATGGCCCAGCAATTGGGCCCGCAGGGAATCCGCGTGAATGCTGTTGCGCCCGGCATCATCGATACGCCAATGGTGAGAAACGGATTCGCGCGGCAGTTCAACGCGCTGGTCGAGGGCGCAGCGGTGCGGACGCCGCTGGGAAGGCTGGGACGGCCGGAGGATGTCGCCAACGTGATCGCGTTCCTGCTTTCGGAAGGCGCGGCCTTCGTGACCGGCGCCCTGATCCCGATCACCGGCGGCATCGAGATCCTGTCGCCGATCTCGACGATCGCCAGGGGAGCCTGAATTGGGCCGCATCGACCTGCGCGAGTTGATCGGTCGCTACGGCACGGCGCTGGCCGGCCTGCTGCTGATCCTGTTCTTCCTCGTCTTCGCGCCGAATTTCGCCACCGCGACCAACATCATCAACGTGCTGAAGGATACCAGCTTCCTCGCCATTCTGGCGCTGGGCTTCGCGCTGGCCTTCACGGTGGCCGAGCTCGACCTTTCGGTCGCCGAGATCGCGAGCCTGGCCGCGGTGGTCTGCGGTTGGATGGTGCAGCAGCATTATCCGCCGGCGCTCGCCGTGCTGGCCGCGCTCGCGGTCGGTGTCGCGCTCGGCTCCTTCAATGGCTTCGGCGTCACCGTTTTGCGCATTCCCTCGCTGATCATGACACTGGGCACGGCGGCGATCGCCAAGGGGCTCGCCTTCATGATCACCCAGGGCATCGCCTTCGTCGGGCGCTGGCCCGTCGGCTTCACCGGGCTTGCGCGCGGCACCAGCTTCGGCATTCCCAACCTGGTGCTGTGGATGGCCGCCGCCACGCTGTTCGCCTATGGCCTGGTGAAATGGACGAAGACGGGCGCGCATATGACCGCGACCGGCGAGGCCGACGAGGCGGCGCGTCTGGCCGGCATCGCGACAGGCCGGATGAAGCGCATCGGCCTGCTGCTCGCAGGTGTCTTCGCCAGCATCATGGCCGTGCTGCTGGCCGCCAACCTGTCCTCGGCCGCGCCGAACATGGCGGGCGACTATCTGCTCTACGCCATCGCCGCCGTGTTGCTGGGCATGACGATGTTCGACCCCGGCAAGCCGAGCGTGCAGGGTACGGTGTTCGCAGCCCTGGTGCTCAAGGTGCTCGGCAACGGCTTGGTGCTGCTCGGCGCGCCCTATTACATTCAGGACATCGTGCTCGGCGCGATCATCATCGGTTCCGTCGCCTTCTCGGCCAGCGCCATGAAGAAGGCGGCCTTCAGGGTCTGACGTTCAAAAACAAAACGAGGGGAATACGCAGATGATCGGCAAGTCTTTCATGAGGATCAGGACGTTACTGGCGGCCGCGGCCCTGCTCGCGCTCGCCCCATCGGCCCACGCCTTCGAAGTTGGGATCATCGGCTTCCAGTTCTCGTCGGAAACCCACGCGCGCGTCGCCAACGCCGCGGCAGCCGCAGCCAAGGCGAAGGGCTGGAACGTCACGCTGCTGAACTCCGAAGGCGCACTGCCCAAGCACGCCGAGCAGTTCGACGCGCTCATCGCCAAGAAGGTCGACGCCATCATCATCGCGATGGGCAAGCCGGTGGAGGCCGACGCCCAGTTCCAGGCGGCCAAGGATGCCAAGATCCCCGTCATCACCGTGCAGTCCGGCGCCAGCCCGCATGCGCTCTTCGACATTCAGTCGAACGAATACAAGATCGGCGCCGATGCCGCGCTCTACCTGCTCGGCCAGCTCGGCTACCAGGGCAACATCCTGACCGCGCGCTTCGACCTCAACGTCGCCTCGCGCATTCGCGGCAAGGTGCTCGATATCGTACTTGCCGAAAACCAGGGCGTGAAGGATATCGGCAAGTTCTCGATGGCCCGCACCCAGAGCTGGCGCGACGATGTCCGCTCCGGCATGCAGGCGCTGCTCCTGCAGAACCAGGGCAAGGTCAACGGCATCTGGGCCTCGTTCGACGGGCAGGCCTACATCATCGATGATCTGCTGCAGGCTCAAGGGGTCAAGAAGGGCCAGATCCCGCTGGTCTCCGTCGATGGCGGGCAGGAAAGCTACGAGCGCATCGCCGACCCCGCCTCCACCTTCATGGCCACGGTCTCGGTGCCCTTCGAGGAGATGGGCAGGAAGGCGGTCGATGCGATCCAGACCATCGTCATCGACAAGAAGCCCAAGGAGGCGGTCACCAGCGGCCCCTACCTCTTCATGGACGCCGTTCTGGTCGACAAGAACAACGTCCAGCAGTTCCTGAAGAAGTGAGGCTCCTCACCTTCTCCCCTTGCGGGAGAAGGTGGCTCGGCGAAGCCGGGACGGATGAGGGGTCGCACTGCGCTTTCCAGTTCGCACCTGGCAAGACCGGCACCGGAAAACGTCGCGGACCCCTTACCCCGACCCTCTCCCGCAAGGGAGGGGGCAAGCCGCGCCCGATCGCCGATCCATAGCAATCTGGTTAAACGCCATGACCAATCCCACCCCCCTCCTCTCGCTGCGCGGCATCGGCAAGAGCTACGGTCCCGTCGTCGCGGTGCGCGAGGTCGATCTCGACATCTTTCCGGGCGAAGTGGTGGCGCTTTGCGGCGACAACGGCGCCGGCAAGTCGAGCCTGATCAAGGTCATCTCCGGCGCCGAGGAGGCGACGAGGGGAACGATCCATCTGCGCGGCAAGCCGGTCAGCTTCGCCTCCCCGCATGATGCGCTCTCGCACGGCGTCGCGACGATCTACCAAGACCTCGCGCTCGCCCCTCGGCTCTCGATCGCGCAGAACGTCTTCATGGGTTCGGAGCTGACGAAGCCCGTGCTGCTCCCCTTCCTGCGCGTGCTCGACAAGAAGCGGATGATCGCGGAATCGAGGCGCTACCTGTCGCAGCTTTCCGCTGCTGTCACCGACATGACGAGGCCGGTCGAGCGGCTGTCCGGCGGCCAGCGTCAGGCGGTCGCGATCTCACGCGCGCTGCGCTGGAACGCCGAGATCATTATCATGGACGAACCGACGGCCGCGCTCGGCGTCAAGGAGAGCGCGCTCGTGCTCGACCTGATCCGCAAGCTCAAGGCCGATGGACGCACCGTCATTCTGATCAGCCACAACATGCGCGACGTCGTTGCTCTGGCCGACCGCGTGGTGATCATGGGTGCCGGTCGCAAATATGTCGACCGGCCGCTGGGCGATCTCCAGGCCGACGACATCGCCCATATGATCATGGCCGGAAACGCAAAGGCGGCCTGATGCGCGAAGCCATCATCATCGATACCGATCCGGGGCAGGACGATGCCGTCGCGCTGCTGCTGGCCTTCGCCAGCCGTGGACAGCTCGACCTGAAGGCGATCACCACCGTCGCCGGCAATGTCCCGGTCGCGCAGACCACCGCCAACGCGCTGCGAATTCGAGACCTCGCCGGGCGCGGCGAGGTGCCCGTGTATCGCGGAGCCGAAGGCCCGCTCGTCCTGCCGCTGGAAACGGCCGAATTCGTCTGCGGGCCGGACGGACTGGCAGGCGCCGGACTGCCCCAGCCCCAAAGCGAGGCTGCACCCGGCCACGCCGTACAGGCGATCATCGAGATCTGCCGCGCTGCTCCAGCCAGCATCACGCTGTGTCCGCTGGGTCCTCTGAGCAATCTCGCATTGGCTTTCCGGCTGGCGCCCGACATCCTGCCGAAGATCGACCGCATTGTGGTGATGGGTGGCGCGATCGGGCTTGGCAACATCACACCGGCCGCCGAATTCAATACCTATGTCGACCCGCACGCGGCGGCTGTCGTTTTCGGCTGCGACCGCCCGATCGTGATGTTCGGCCTCGGCGTGACGCTGCAGGCCCTCGCCAGCCACGACCAGATCGCCCGCATCGGCAATCTCGGCAATAAGGCCGGCAAGGCCGTCCACGGCATGCTCACCCGCCCCCGCCCCGGCGGGCTCGGCAGCGCCGGCCATCCCATGCACGACCCCTGCGTCATCGCCTATCTGCTCTGGCCCGACCTGTTTTCAGGCCGCGATTGCCATGTCGGCGTCGAGACGACTGATGGACCCTTGCGCGGCCGCACCACGATCGACTGGAACGGCCGGCTGAAGCGGGAGCCCAATGCGCATGTCGTGTCGACCGTCGAGGCTCACGAACTGTTCGAGCGCATGATCGAACGCCTTTCTACGCTGCCCTGAAGGACACCCGATGCCTCATTTCGTCGAAGCGTTGCAGCAGGAGGCCACCGGTGCCGTCGCCCGGATGCAGGAGGCGGCAATCGAGGCCCGGCGCGTCCATGCCCGGGCCGAACTGATGCGCCATATGCTGACGACGGCGCGCAAGGTGAAGGACCAGCCGAAGGCGCAGGCCGTCGAGACCGTGGTCCGCGAATGGATGGACGCCTGGAACCTGGAACGCTCGGCTTGGCCGCACATCGAGCGCGAGATGCAGGTTTTCACGGAAGCCTTCCATGATTACGCCAACGATCCCGATGATGCCGCCGACGCGCGCTTGCGCCAGACCTGCGCGGCGCTCGACGCCGTGCTGGCTCGGGAGAACACCTCCATCTCCGATCAGATGGCCTACCGGTCGCAATGCGCCCATCGCTGGTGGGAGCTGGTGCAGCCGGTCCCGGAGGATCTGCCCGGACGCAAACCCCGGCCTGCGATACCTGCGCTTGAGCCCGACCAACCGTTTTGGGCTGCGGGCTGCCCCGATTTCTGCCGATAGACCAGAGCCTCTCGCCTCGGCAAACCGACGACGCGATCGGCCCTCCCAGCTAGCGATCCAGCGGAAAGATCGGCCGCCGGGCCCTTCGATAAGGCAACTTCGACAGATCCGGAGTGCACAGCGCGCCGCTGTCGCAGACGATGATTTTGCCCGCGATGGGCTCGAAGGCGGCTCGGAAGTGCTGCATCGATTTCAGGCCGACCACGCGCTTGGCAGCAGGGTCGATGCCGAAGGCGCGGAACTGCTGCAGATCGTTCATCTGAGCGCGGCTGGTGGTGACGAGGATGTCGATCCCGCTGACGCGCAGCACAGCGCAGGGCCCCCAGCTCGCCTGCAATCCGCCCATCATCGGGCCATCGCCGACATAGTGGCCGTCGCTGACGCTGACGAGCGTGCCCGTCAGCGAAAGCGGACCGCCGCCTATCAGGGGATCGACCTTGCCGCCGAGACGAACCGACACCGTCGATCCCGGCGCGGCCCCATGCAGTTCGGCGGCCGATTCCGGATCGACGATCGGGCCGAAGCAGGCATCCTTCAGCTCCGCCGCGATCATCGCGCCGAGCAGGCCCGTGGCGTCGCCATAGCCACCGCCACCGGGATTATCGGCATAATCGGCGATGATCAGCGGGCCGCTCGTGCCGACATAGGCCTTTGCTTCCGCCACGGCGTCCGCGACCGAGACGAACTCCGTCACGGTCTCGAAGCGCCGCTGCCACATATCCTCGATCAGCGACTCTGCGAAGGCCCGATGCCTCTCCTCATCGCCCTCGCAGGTCACGAGGACGGTCGGGCCGACCTCGGCGATATCCGCATTGCCGAAGCCGCCATTGACGCTGACGGCGAAGACACCTTGCTCCTGCTCATAAGCCTTGGCCTGAGCGATCCGCTCGACCATCGGGCCGATATCGGTGCGCCCGCCATTGACCTCCTCCAGCATCGGCCGATCGGCGCGCAAGGTTACCGGCCCGATCTCGCTTGCCATCGTCCGCTGGAGAATGTGGGCTGCCAGCTGGCCGGTCTCGCGAATATCGACATGGGGATAGGTCTTGTAGGAGACTACGATCTGGGCGAGCTCCACCATCCTGCGGGTGACGTTGGCGTGCGGATCGAGCGTGATCCCGATCGGGATTTGCCGGCCGAGCACCGCGCGCAGCCGCTCCAATAATTCGCCCTCGCCATCCTCGCAGAACGCCGTGACCATCGCGCCGTGCAGCCCGAGCAGCACGCCGTCGATCTTTCCGGCATGGGCCTTGGCGGTCTCGACGATCACGCCAGCGATGCGATCGAAGGCGTCCTGCGTCACGGGGCCGGACGGCTGAGCGGCGGCGCTGATCGCGTGGACGATGGTCCAGCCGGCGGGCCGGCCGATATCGAGAAAGCCCGCGAGCGGCGTGTTCGCTTCGCCGCGCGCGGCCATCGCGTCCTGCCCGAGCTGAATGCCGCGATCCTCGAACGCGGCATAATCCGCCGGGCAGCGGCTGAAGGTGTTGCTCTCATGCGAGAATTCTGCAGTCAGCACGGTGAAGGTCATGAGGGTGTCCTGGGCATCCTGAACGGTGCGGGCGTCAGCCGTCCCGCAACGGGCGGCGGATATCGAGCGCCTCGATCAAGGCGTCGCCGAAGAGGTTGATCGCGATCACGGTCGTGGCGATGACGAGGCCGGGGAAGATGATGATCCAGGGCGCGATGAAGATCTGCGCGGTGCCGGAGCTCATCATCGCGCCCCAGCTCGGCACCGGCGGCTGCGCGCCCAGCCCGAAGAAACCGAGCGTCGCCTCGAGCACGATCGCATCGCCCGTCGCCAGCATGCCGGCGACGATCACCGGCGTCATCGCATTGGGCAGCAGATGCCCGAACAGCACGCGCCCCGGCCCGGCGCCCGCCGCCACCGCCGCATCGACGAAAAGCTCGCCCTTCATCGACATCACCTGCGCCCGCGTCAGCCGGGTGAACTGGGCGAGGTAAGCGATGGCGATGGCGATCGCCGTCGAATGCAGGCCCGGCCCCAGGATCGCGATCAGCAGCAGCGCCAGCAGGATTTCCGGAAACGACCATGTCAAATCGACCGCCATCGTCACGACACGGTCGAACGCACCACCGAAATATCCCGCCGCTGCGCCCAGCGTCGACCCTACCAGCACCGAAAGCGCGATCGAAAGCACGCTGACGCTCAACGACGTCCGCGCGCCCTGAATGATCCGCGAGAGCAGATCGCGCCCGAACTCGTCGGTGCCGAGCCAATGCGCGGCCGAGGGCGGCGTGTTCGCGATGGACAGCTTCTGCGCTGCATAGTCGTAGGGCGCGATCCAGGGCGCGAAGAGCGCGCAGAGCACGAGCCCGATCAGGAACAGCGCACAAAGCGCGCCGCAGGGGGACCGGGCGATGCGAGCAACGACGGACGACCGGTTCATCCTGCACTCCGCATCATCGCGCACCCATGGCTTCGCGCAGGCGTGGATCGAGCGCGGCCTGCGCCAGATCGCCAAGGAGCGTGCCGAGCATGACCGCGATCGCCAGCATCAGGAGGCAGCCCTGCACGAGCGGATAATCACGCTGGCCAAGCGCCGTGATCAGCAGCGAGCCGAGTCCCGGCCGGGCGAAGACGTATTCCACCGTGACGGCGCCACCCAAAATCCAGCCGATGCGCAGGCCGAGGATGGTCATGACCGGCAGCATCGCCTGCTGCAGGACGTGCCGAAGCTGGATACGCCAGAACGGCACCCCCTTGGCCTGCAGCACGCGGACGAAATCGCGCCCGGATATCTCGACCATCGCCGCACGCGTGACGCGCGCGATCAGCGCCGTGCCGCCGATGCCGATGGTCAGCGCCGGCAAAACCAGGGCGTCCCAGCTGCGCGCGCCCGAAACGGGAAACCACTCGAACTGGACCGCAAACATCAAAATCATCAGCAAGGCGAGCCAGAAGCTCGGCAGCGTCGATCCCAGCAGGATGAAGCCCATCACCGACCGGTCGAACAGACTGTCGCGAAAGGAGGCCGCGAGCACACCGGCGACGATGCCGACGAGCGTCGAGAAGAGCAGCGCACTGCCCCCAAGCGCCAGGCTATGCGGCAGGTTCTCCGCGATCAGCCGCGAGACCGGCTGGCGCATCACGATGGCTTCGCCGAGATCGCCTGTGACGATCTTGGCGAGCCAGCGCGCGTATTGCGCCAGCAAGGGCTGGTCGAGCCCATAGCGGGCGATCATCTGCGCCCGCTGCTCCAGCGTCGAGCCGACCTGGACGAGATGCTCCAGCGGATCGCCCGGCACGAGGTGGATGACCATGAAGATCACCAGCGAGACGGCGAGGAACACCGGCACCAGCATGGCGAGCCGCCGGATCGCGAAGCGTAGCAAGAGGTCCTCCCGCCTATCGTCGTGGAAGGCTCAGTTGGCCGGGGCGATGTCGAGCATCGTCGGGCCGTAGAGTCCAGTGCCGCGAATCTGGTCCGGCATTGTGATGCGCTTGCCGTAGGCGATGCTCTGCACCGGCTGGTAGATCGGCGCGAAGGCATACTGCGACAGCACGTATTCGTGGTATTTGGTGAAGTTCGCGACGCGCTCGTCCCAGGTCTTGGACTTGTTCATGGCGACGTCGTTCAGGCGCTCGGCTTCCGGATCGTTCAGCATCGAGACGTTGGGGTAGCCCAGCCGCTTGGCGCTGAAGAACCAGTCGACGATGTCCGCATTCGTCCACTGATAGGAGCGGATCGCGAGCTGGTGCTCGGTCTTCTTGCGGTATTGCGCGTTGATCGAGCCGGAATCGACGATGCTGATATCGGCCTGGATGCCCACGGCCTTGAGCTGCGCCTGCACGATCTCGACGAGCCGTTTGAACTCGGTGCCGTTCTGGGTCCAGAGCTTCACGTCGAGACGCTTGCTGTCCTTGACGCGGATGCCGTCGGCGCCGGCCTTCCAGCCGGCCTCGTCGAGAAGCTTTTTCGAGCGCTCGGGATCGTAGGCGATCCTGTATTTCGGCTCGACCTGCGCCTCCTTCAGCGAGGAGATCAGGAAGGTGTCGGCCACCGCTCCGTTGCCGCCATAAAGGCTCGCCAGGATTTCCTTCTGGTTGACGGCAAAGGCCGTCGCCTCGCGCACCTTGATGTCGGTGAAGGGTTCGACGCTGGTGTTGATCGGCATATAGACCAGCTCGTTGCCCGGCGTGGTCACGAGCTTCACCGCCTTGTCAGCCTGGATGCGGGGAATGAAGTCTGTGGGAACGTTGACGAGCAGATCGGCGCCACCGGTCTTGAGTTCGAGATAGGCGGTCGATTCCTCGCCGATCTCGCGGAACGTCAGCTTCTTGAACTTGGCCGGCCCCTGGTTCTTCGAGAGGTCGGAGGCCCATTTGTAATCGTCGTTGCGGGCGAGCACGGTCTGCTGTCCCACGGTGAACTGCTGCATCTTGTAGGGACCTGTGCCGATCGCCTCGGTGACGCCGAACTTGTCGCCGAGCGCCTCGTAGGATTTCGGTTCCGGCACGCACATGAACGAGCTGGCGAGGTTGAACAGCAGGTTCGGGTCCGGGCGCTTCATCTGGAAACGCACCGTCAGGTCGTCGACGATCTCGACCTTGTCGATCGCCTCGACGGTGAAGGCGTTCTCGGTGCCCTTGAACTGCGGCACCCACCATTCGATTGTCTTGGCGTTGAAGGGCTCGCCATTATGGAATGTCACGCCGGGCTTCAGCTTGAAGGTCCAGAGCATGCCGTCGGCACTCGACTCCCATGAGCTTGCGAGCTGGCCGTGGAAGCTCTGGTCGGCATCCTGCACCACCAGCCGGTCGAAGATCAGCGTCGTCGCCGTATTGAGCTTGGTCGCCTTGATCGGGTTGTAGGTCGGCGCGCCGACGAGGCGCGCGGTCATCACGAAGGTCGCTTCCTGCGCCATCGCGGTGGTGGCGGCCAGCGTGGCGAGACCCAGTGCCAGAAGGCTCCGCTTCATCATCGTCCTCATCCCGTTTCCCCTTATGTTCGAGATGCTGCGAAAATCGATCGGCTCATGCGGGCGGCCCGGAGCCGTCGCCGACATGGCCGGTAAAGCGGCCGTAAAGCGCGGCCATGCGGTCGAGACGCTGCTCGACCTCGGGCCCCAACTCCACGAACACCGCGTTGACCAGAAGCGAGCCGAGGTTCGCCATCTGCGCGGTCGAGTCCCAGAACAGGTTGAAGTCGGTCGAGACGACGAGCATTTCGTCGACCAGTCGGCGGCCCCAATCGCAGAAGGAATCGGTCACCAGCGTGGTCGCGATGCCGGCCTGCTTCGCCTGTTCGGCCAACGCCTTGGCCATGCGCGAGTAGCGGCGCGCCTCGAATATCACGAGGCAGCGACCTTCCTCCTCCGACAAGAGCACTTCGGCGAAATTGCCGGCGGCTAGGTCGACAAAATGAACCCCGTCGCGCAGGTATTGCAGCTGGTTGGCGAGGTATTGCGCAAGGCCGCGTTCCGTCTGGAACCCCGTGACGTAGACCGACGAGGCCGTGGCAAGGCGCCTTGCGACCCGCTTCCAGTCCTCGCTTTGCGCAAGCTCGTAGAGTCTGACCAGCCCGGCAATCTCAAGCTGAAGGCTGCGCGCGAGCTGGTCGTCCCCGGCGAGGCTGCGCTGCTGGAAATCGCGAAGCCGGTCGCTGATCAACCAGGGCCGGTCGCCGATCTCCTCGGCGAGGCTGGCCTTGAGGTCCTTCAGGCTCCTGTAGCCCAAGGTCCGGCAGAAGCGCCCGACCGTGGGCTCGCTGACCGCAACCTTTTCGGCAAGGCTCGCCGCCGTCTCGAAAGGAAGGCTGGCAAGCTGCGCCAGCATATAGCTCGCCAGCGCCTTGTCGGCCTTGGAGCCGGAAGCAAGGCAAACCTGCAATCTCTGGCGAAGCGTCTGCGACATCGGACCCCCGAACCGGCATCATCAGAGAAAGTTTTCTGTCATCGAGTCAATTGATTTTTATTTCCTTGCAAAAATGCACGGTTTGAGGCTGGCTCCCGTTATCGAGCGCAGGGATGAGCCGACTTCCGGATGACGACGAAACAGAAAGCCGATGTGATCGTGCTCGGCGCGGGCATCGTCGGCGTCAGCATCGCGCTGCATCTTCAGGAGCGCGGGCGCCATGTGCTGCTGGTCGATCGCGGCGAGCCGGGATCGGAGACGAGCCATGGCAATGCCGGCCTGATCGAGCGCTCCTCCGTAGTGCCCTATGCTTTCCCGCGAGACCTGGCGACCTTCGCGGCCTTTGCCTCCAATCGCTCGATCGCCGTGCGTTACAGGCCGGCGACGCTTCTGCGCATGACGTCCTGGCTTGCGCGCTATTGGTGGAATTCCGCCCCATTGCGGCTTGAGCGGCTGGGCCGGTCGATCCTGCCTTTGATCGAGCGCAGCGTGGTCGAGCATCGACGCTGGACGCAGGATGCGGGCACGCAGCCCTTGATGCGCGAGACGGGCTGGATCGACCTCTATCGCGACCGCACCGCGTTCGATCAGGCCGTAAAAGCAGCCGCTTCCGTCGAGGTTCACGGCCTGAATTACGATGTTCTCGGACAAGACGCCCTGAGGTCGATCGAACCTGGGCTGCTTCCGGGCATGGCGATCGGCGCCCTCCACTGGCGCGATCCGGTCACCGTCACGAATCCCGGCGGAGTGACCCGCGCCTATGCCGAGCTTTTCACCAGGCGAGGTGGCGTGATCGAGAAGGCCGATGCGCAGCGCTTGCGCCAATCGGAGGAAGGCTGGCTGCTGTCCACGGATGGCGGCGAATGGCGTGCGGCCGAAGCCGTCATCGCGCTCGGCCCTTGGTCGAAGGAGCTATACGAGCCCTTGGGCTATCGCTTCCCGCTGGCCTTCAAGCGCGGCTACCACATGCATTACGAGGTCGCGCCCGAGCATGGTCCGCATCGCCCGATCTGCGACGCGCAGGCCGGCTTCGTTCTATCCCGGATGGAACGCGGAGTGCGGCTGACGACGGGCATCGAGCTCGCCGGCCGCGATCTGCCGTCGAACACCAGCCAGCTCGATCGCGCCGAGCAGGTCGCGAAGCGCCTTCTGCCGCTAGGCCGGCGCCTCGACGCCGAGCCTTGGCGGGGCGCGCGGCCGTGCCTGCCCGACATGCTCCCGATCATCGGCCGCGCCCCACGGCATCGCGGTCTATGGCTCGCCTTCGGCCACGCTCACCACGGCTTCACGCTGGGCCCGGTGACCGGGCGGCTTCTGGCCGAGGAGATGACAGGTGAGCCGACCTTCTGCGACATCGCGCCTTTCGCCGCCGAGCGTTTCGCCGGCGGCCGGTGACGCAGCCGAGAACCGACGCCGCGCAAGCCCTCCCGGCAGGGCTAGGGCCCAAGGGCGGCAGACCGATCCGAAACCCTCTCGGCCGCGACGGTGCCTTAGAAAGCCGCTTTCAAGATCGCCAGATAATCGTCTCGATCGGCGGGCCTCGGGTTGCTGGCCGATGAATGATCGGCCGTCGCAGCCTCCGCGATGAGCGGCAGGCAATCGGACGGCACGCCCATTTCCGACAGGGTCGAGGGCATAGCGAGCCTCGTGTTCAAGGCCTCGAAATACGCGGCCAGATCGGCCCCCGCCGCCAGTCCGAGCCGCTGCCGGATCACTGCGTATTTCTGTTCGCAATGCGAAGCGTTGAACCGCAGGCAGTGCGGCAACAGTACGGCGTTCAGCGTGCCGTGATGCAGCGAAACCTGCTTCAATCCGCCGAGGGGATGCGACAGCGCATGGACGGCGCCCAGACCTTTCTGGAAGGTAAGGCCGCCTTCGAGCGCCGCCATCATCATCTCGCGACGGGCATCGCGATTGCCGCCATCGGCGACCGCCCGCTCGATCGTGTCGATCGCGCGCACCAGGCCATCGAGCGCGATCGCTTCGGCGGGCGGATTGTAGCGGGGGCTGAGATAGGTCTCGATGCAATGCGTGATCGCATCCATGCCGGTCGCGGCCGTGAGCCACGCGGGCAGCCCGAGCGTGAGGTCCGGGTCGCAGATGGCGCGCTTGGGGATCAGATGGGGCGAGATGAAGCCGAGCTTGCGGCCATCGTCCAGGCTGATCAGGGCGGCGCGCCCGACCTCGCTGCCCGTGCCGGCGGTCGTCGGGATCGCGATCAGCGGCGCAACCGTGGCGGTGATCTTGGGGAGGCCGCCAAGGATCGCTGCATATTGCGCGAGAGGTCCGGGATGGCCGGCAAGCAGGGCTACGCCCTTGGCGAGATCGATGGCGGACCCACCGCCGATGGCGATCAGACCGTCGCACCCTTGCGCGCGGAACACCGCCAGCGCGGCGAGAACGGCGCTCTCGGTCGGATTGGTCGGCGTGTCGAGAAAGGCCGCCATGCCGCTGCCGTCGGGGAGAACGTCACGCAGCCGATCGAGCAGGCCGGCCCGCTCGATGCCCCGGTCGGCGACGATGAGCGGCGCCTTGATGCCCAGCTCGTTCAGATCGTTGCCGAGGCCCGCAAGCGCGCCCGCCTCGAACCGGACGGTGGTCAGATAGGTGATCAGCGACATGACAGGTCTTTCGTCATCACGGCCAGGCGAAATCCTGGCGATTGGCTTGTTAGGGGTGTTCGAGGAACCAGCGGTTTGGCGGGGAGCTAACGGCCAAACCCATCGATCACGTTGCCCCGCAGGAAGTCCATGTCCATCTCGATGCCGAGACCGGGCTTGCCCGTCAGCCTGAGGCTGCCGCCGGTGTTGTCGAGCGGCGTGTCGATGAAGCGGTTGTAGCAGGACAGGTCGTGCATCGAGGTCTCGATGCGATAGAAATTCGGCACCGTGATCATGACTTGCGCGCCTGCGACGACATTGATCGGTCCGCTGGCATCATGGGGAGAGATCGGGATGTAATAGGCCTCGGCCATGGTCGCGATCTTCTTCATCTCGCTGATCCCGCCCGTCCAGGTCACGTCGGGCATGATGTAGTCGGCCAGCCGGTTCTCCAGGATCGGAACGAATTCCCAGCGGGTATGCAGCCGCTCGCCGACCGAGATCGGCACGCTGACCTTGTCGCGCACCTGCCGCAGCGCGTGATAGCTCTCGGGCGGCACCGGCTCCTCGAACCAGTCGATGTCGCCGGCATCCTGCAAGGTGTTGCAAAGGCGGATCGCGGTCGGCACGTTGAAGCGCCCATGCGCGTCGATCAGGATTTCAATATCTGGCCCCGTCGTCTCGCGGATCAGGGCCGTCAGCTCGGCGGCGATGCGCTCGCCCTTGCGCGACATCTCCCCGTCGAGATAGCCGTTCCGGCGGATCTGAAGCCCGTTCAGATGCGGGAAGGGATCGAACTTCAGCGCCGTATGGCCGGAGTTGACGATGCCCATGATCTCCTCGACCACACCCTCCTTGGTCGTGAACTTGCTCTGGTCGGGATGGGTGTAGAGCAGGACCTCTTCCCGGACCTTGCCGCCAAGCAATTCGTAGATCGGCTGACCGAGAACCTTGCCCTTGATATCCCACAGCGCGATGTCGACGCCGCTGAGGCAGAGCGCGGCGGCGCCACGGCTGCCCATATAGGTGAAGTTTCGATAGGTCCGGTTCCAGATACTCTCGATGTTAAGCGGATCGGCGCCGACCAGCAGCTCGTTCAGATGCAGCAAGGAGGAGGCGACCGTGCGGTTGGCGAGCCGGGTGGAGGTGGTGACCTCGCCCCATCCCGTGACGCCTTCGTCGGTCTGGACCTCGACGAACAGGAACTCGCCGAAAAAGGTGCCTTCGGCTTTGACGATCCAGGGCGTGATCGACGAAATCTTCATGAAGCTGGCTCCGAAGGGGCAACGACCGGCGCTGCCGTATATCTGCTAGGGATGGAAGCGGTTGAGTGCCGCGTCGTCAGCCTTTCGTCGCGCCCGACATCAGGCCGCCGACGAAGACCTTCTGCAGACCGAGGAAGATCGCCGCGATCGGCAGGCTCATGATCACGGACGCGGCCATGACCGCCCCCCAATCGGTGTCGTATTCGGTCGAGAATTCGGCGAGCCCGATTGGCAGGGTTTTCACCGACGTGTCGTTGGCGAAGGACAGCGCGAAGATGAACTCGTTCCAGGTCGCGACGAAGGAATAGAGAAAGATCACCACGATCCCGGGCAGCGACAGCGGCAGCATGATCTTCAGCAGGATCGTCCAGCGTGAGGCGCCGTCGATGATCGCGGCCTCCTCGAGTTCGATCGGGATGTTCTTGAAGTAGCCGGTCAGCATCCAGATCGCGAGCGGCAGGGTCAGCACCAGATAGACCAGGATCAGGCCGATCAGCGAATTCAGCAGGTTGAGATAACCGAGGAAGATGTAGAGCGGCACGATCAGGGCGGCCGACGGCAGCAGATGCGACATCAGGATCAGCATCTGCCAGAGCGAGCGCCCCCTGAACTCGAAGCGCGAGAAGCCATAGGCGGCCGGCGTCGCGAAGATCAACGCAATGATGGTCGAGCCTAGCGAGACGACCGTGCTGTTCCAGAAATAGCGCGGCACGTTCGAGTCAAAGAGGACCTTCTGGTAGTTCGCGAACGTCGTCTGCTTCGGCAGCCAGGTGATCGGGATCTGGTAGAGTTCCGCCAGGCTCTTGAACGACGAGACGATCATCCAGAAGAACGGCACCACCGTGATCGCGACCAGGATCAGGACCGGCAGATAGACCCAGGCACTGCGCGCCTTCATCTCAGCGTTCCTTCCGGCGGCCGTCGAACCAGATATGCGCGACGATGAACACGGTGGAGACGATGAAGAACATCACCGAGAGCGCGCTGGCCTGGTTGAAATTGAAGTACTGGAACGCCTCGACGAAAATCTGGATCGAGGTGATGAGTGACCGGTCGGCCGGACCGCCCTTGGTCATCGCATAGATGATCGTGATCGAGTTCACGCCGGCGATGATCAGCAGCAGGGTGATCGAAGCCAGGATCGGCCGAAGCTGCGGCAAGGTGATGTAGAGGACCTCGTCGCGGAACGTCGCGCCATCGACCTTCGCCGCTTCGTAGAGCGAGACGGGGATCGATTGCAGGCCGGCCAGCACCATGATCGCCACGAAGGGGAACATCTTCCAGACGTTCACCGCCGTCAGCGCCGGTAGAACGATGCTGGGGTTGGTCAGCCAACGGACGGGCTCGTCGACGATGCCGTTCGACATCAGCACGTAGTTGATCACGCCGTAATCGGTGTGGAACATCCAGGCCCAGGTCATGGCGCCGACGATGCCGGGAATGACCCATGGGATCAGGGTCAGCGCCCGCACCAGGGCCTGCCCCCGAAACCGCTCGTTCAGCACGATCCCCGCCGCGGTGCCCAGCACGAGCTGCAGGATGATCGACGACGCCACGAAATAGATCGTGTTGACGGTGGCCCGCGCGGTGCGATCGGATTCGACGATGTTGATGTAGTTCGCTGCCCCGACGAAGCGGCCGCTGCCATCGGTGACGCTCAGGATCAGCGTGGAGATGATCGGGTAGATGATGAATGTCGCCAGCAGCGCGATCGCCGGCAGGATGAAAAAGATCGGCCCGTCCTTATGGGCGGCGATGTAGCGCCCGATCCGCCCGCGCGGGGCGTCGGCGTGACGCTCCGGCGGACGCGATGGCGAATGGGCTGGGATCGGGGCCATGCTCTGTGCTGTGTTGGACATCATCGTCACGCTGCGGCGCTTGAGAGGCATACCGGGGCGCCACGTCGGCGCTCGCGAGCGCGTGACGCGGCGCCTCGGGTGGCTATTTCTTCAGGATCGCGTCGATGGCCTTGTCCGCAGCCACCATCGCGGCCTGCGGCGTCGCGCCGCCGATCAGGATCTCCTGCACGCTCTTGTAATAGGCGCTGGAAATCTCGAGCCAGGCGCCGATCGGGGGCTGCGGCCGGGCATGGGTCAGCATCACCTTGAACGCGTCCAGCCTCGGATCGGCGAAGCGCGGCAGGTTCATCGCGGTCGTCGTGGTCGGGAAGGTGCGGGTGTAGAGCGCGAGCCGCTCGGGCTTGGCCAGGAACTGCAACAGCTTCAGGGCCTCGGCCTTGTTCTTGCCGGCCTTGGGCACGATGAAGCCCCAGCCGCCGAGCAAGGCCGAGGTCTGCTTGCCCTTGGGAGCCGGCATGATCGCGACGCCGAAATCCAGATTGGGCGCGTCCTGCGCGAAACGTTCCAGCTCCGTCGGCGTGCCCTGATACATCGCGATGGTGCCTGCGATGAACAGCCGGCGCAGTTCGAGCCCGCCGTTTTCCAGCGTCGAGGGCGGCGCGACCTTCAGCGTCGTCAGCATATCCGTGTAGAACTTCACACCGGCGACCGCCTCGGGCGAACTCAGCGTCGCCTTCTTCATGTCGGGTGAGAGGATGTCGCCGCCATTCATCCAGATATAGGGCAGCGAGCGATACAGCGTGTTGCCCTGGCCTTCGGCCCCGCCGCCGGCGATCCCGTAGCCATAGCGCCTTTGGCCGGTCTTGCTGGTGTAGGTCAGCTTCTTCGAGGCCTCGATCATCTCGTCCCAGCTCTGGGGCGGCTTGCCGTCATCGAGGCCGGCCTCGCGGAACAGGTCCTTGCGATAGAGCATCGCCAGGGCCTCGGCCTGGAACGGCAGGCCGTAGATCTTGTTGTCGACCGAGGTGGCCGCCAGCGTCGCGGGCACGAAATCGCCCAAGGGCACGCTCTGGCCGATCGCGGCGCCGACCTCTTCGAGCGCGCCGGTGGCCTGATAGGACGGGATCCAGGAATTCTGGACCTCGATGATATCGGGCGGAAGCCCGGACCGCACCGCGATCATCACCTTGCCTTCGAGGCCGCCATAGGGGTTGGCCTGCAGCTTCACGGTGATGCCGGGGTTTTCCTTCTCGAACTCGGTCGCGAGCTGCTGGGCCTTGACCCGGCCGGGTTCGGAGACCCACCAGTTGACCTCGCCGGCGAGCGCCGGCGTTACAGCGATCATCGCTGCCGCAGCCATGGCCAGGCGGAGCTTGGGCGTCGCGTATCTCATTGTCCGTCCTCCCTGAATTATTTTTGTTTGTTAGACCCGGCCGTGTCCCCGGCCTGGGCTGGTCTGCGGCTCACGTCGCCGCTTCAGTTCCTATTTGAATAACTCATGTTCTGATATGATCGTGGTCGGTTGAGCCCGGTCTGTCAAGATCGGCTGGCGCATGACGACCGCCGTTGCTCAGCTCCGCTCGAAAAACAGCGCCGTCCGTTTGTCGCGGTAGACCTTGAAGGCAGTGCTGGCTTCCAACCGGATTTGAAGGTTTTCGTCGAGGGCCGCCGGTCCGGCGTCGAGGGTCGCGGCGTTGGCCCGCAATTGCTCGGCATTGTCGACGCCGAGAATGATCACGTCCGCGTCCTGACAGCCCACCCAGGCGAGCGCGGTTCGCGCCACGGCGGCCCGGTCGCTCAAGCCCACCTCCTCGGCGATCGGGAAGAGCTCCCCCTTGAAGAAGACCTCGCGCGCAATGACGCCGAGGCCAAGCTCCCGCGCGCGCGGAACCACCGCCTGCAAGCCGTCGAACTCGCCGAGGCTGAGATCGAGATTGACCACATCGAAGCCGCCGGAATCGAGTTCGGCGAGGTAGAGCCGCTCGCCGGCATGGGAATCGGCTACAGCAAACCGGATCAGCCCGTCCTGCTTGAGGCGGGCGAGATTGTCGGCCAGACCAGCCATATAATCCGGCGTCTGGTCGATCGACCCATTGATCAGGCCGATGTTGTAGAAGTCGATCACCTCGCGGCGGATCAGCTTGAGAACGCGTTCGGTCTCGGCTCGCAGCAATCCATAGTCCAGCATCTGCCGGTTGCCGGGATCATAGCCGTAGCACATGCCTTCCGGGCGGGTCTGGACATGGACCGGATAGGGCGGCGGCAGTTCGGCGAGGTTGCGCCCCAGCGCCTCCTTCTCCGAGTCGATGGTGACGTCGAAGAGGTTGATGCCGAGATCATAGGCGGCCTTCAGGATGTCGAGCCGCTTGGGCCCGCCGAAACCCGGCGCGATGTATCCGCGCGTAACGGCCTGCGCGAAGTCCTCGTTGAAGCCGCGCGACAGGCCGCTCGCGAGGAATTCATGACCGCCGAGCGCGATCTGCGAAAGCGAGAGGCCGGTTTTGCCGAAGGGCTTGAAACGCATGAGATGACCCGTCCGGTTCAGTAGCCGCGCGCCAGATCGACGGCGTTGGGCAAGGGGCGGCCCGCACGAAAGGCGTCGATATTGTCGAGGAAAATGTCGAGGCTGCGCGGGATATAGGTCAGCGGGTCGCCGGACGACATGTGCGGCGTCAGGACGAGGTTCGGCGTCGTCCACAGCCTGTGCCCGGACGGCACCGGCTCCGGCGTCATCACATCGAGCACCGCGCCAGCCAAGGCGCCAGCGTCGAGAGCGTCGAGTAAAGCATCCTGCTCCACGAGTTCGCCACGGCCGATATTCACCACGCCGGCTTCCGGGGGCAGCAGCGCGATCCGCCGCCTGTCAAGCAGATGGGTCGTCTGAGGGGTCAGCGGCGTGATCAGGACCAGAAATTCCGTGCTCGGCAGAACGCTGTCCAGATTTTCGGTGGCGATGACCTCATCGCAATGCGGATGCGGCTCGACCTTCGTCCGGACCCCGGTGACATGCAGGCCGAGCCCCTTCAGCCGCTGCGCGATCACGCCGCCGATGGCCCCCAGGCCCACGATCGTCGCCCGGCGGCCAGCCACCGAGGAGGCGAGCTTCCGGTGCCAGCGTCCCTCGCGCTGCTGGCCCGCGAAGAACGGCATGTGGTTGGCCAGCATCAGCACGGCCATCAGCGTGTATTCGGCCGCCTTGACGCCATGCGCGCCGCTGTTGTTCAGCAGCGTGACGCCCGGGGGAATGAAGTGGCCCTTTGCCAGCGAATCGACCCCGGCATGCGTGAGGAAAATCAGCTTGAGCTGCTTCGGCTCGACGGAGGGAAGGTAGTTCTGCACGATCCGCGACGTCGTGATCAGCGCATCGACCTCGCCGATGACTGCCGCGAAATCAGCCTCGGTCTCGCCGACACTGATCTCCAGTCCGGCGCCCTTTTCCCCAGCCCTCGCCACGGCGGCCTGCCATTGAGCCAGCGTCGCGCGCGGATTGCCGTCATCGGGATGGTTCTGGATGTGAATGCGCATGGTCTGCTCCTGAAGCCGCAGAGGATCAGCCCTGCATCGCCTTCCAGGCCTTGAACTTGGCAAGGTTCGCTTCGTTCGGCGGGTAAAGGCCGAGGATGTCACCGCCTTCGGCAACGCGCTCGCGAACCCAGCCGTCCAGCGCCTCCTTGTCGACGCCCAGCTGCGCCACCTCGGCCGCAAGATGCGCCGGAATGACCGCGACCCCGTCCTCGTCGCCGACCATGATGTCGCCCGGAAAGACCAGCACGCCGCCGCAGCCGATGGGCTGCTGGATCGCGATCGGGATCAGTGCCGAGGGGCTGGCTGGCGCGGCAGGCCCCTTGCAAAACGTCGGCATCCCCAGCGCGCGGATCTCGCTGACATCGCGCATGCCGCCATCGGCGACCACGCCGACCACGCCGCGCACCTTCATCCGGGTCGTCAGTACGTCGCCGAGACCCCCCACCGCGCCGACGCCGCACATGTCCATGACGAACACGCTCCCGGCCGGGATCTGCTGGGTCGCCTGCAGCATCGCATTCGCGGGATTGCCGATATCGACCGTCAACGCGATGTCCTCCCGCATCGGCACATAGCGAAGCGTGAAGGCCGGGCCGACAAAGCGGCAATGGGCTGTATCGATCGGCCCGATGCCCGGAATGGCGCGCATGCGCAGACCGTATTTCTTCAGCAGAATGCCGGTGACCGCCGCCGTTGGCACGCGCTTCAGCAGCTCGATCGTCTCAGGGGTGCATGCCGTCATGGTCGTGTCCTCAGAGAAGCCAGCTCAGGTGCCGATCTGTTGAAACAGCAGGTTAAGATCTCACCCGTAAGCCACTTCGGTTCAGGCGGTGGCCTGCGCATAATCGCCGGTGTCGAGGTCGATCAATTCGATGCGGTAGCCGTCCGGATCGTCGATGAAGGCGATATGCACGGTTCCGAATTTGAGCGGGCCCGGTTCGCGCACGATCCGCACGCCGGCCTCCCGCAACGACTGGCAAACGCCGTGGAGGTCACGCACTCCGATCGCGAGATGGCCAAAACCCGTGCCGGGCTCATAGGTCGACACCCCGTAATTATAGGTCAGCTCGATCATCGGATCATTGGCTTCGGTGCCGTAGCCGATGAAGACGTTGGTGTATTTCGCCTCCGGCACATCGACCTTTTTCACCACGGTCATCCCGAAATGCTGGGAGTAGAATGCAACCGACCGATCGAGATCTCCGACACGGATCATCGTGTGCATGAACCGGAAGCCGTTCGTTGGCGTGGTCGTCATCGTTTCCTCACATCTGGACCCTTCACGATCGCCTTCAGCAAACAGAAATCTTAAGCGATCGTCAGTTCCTATTTGAACTTAGTCAGTTCCCGTGTAATCATCTGCCAATCGTCCGGGCTGTCAATCGCAAATCGACGCTGTGCATCGGTTGCCCGCAGCGACCAGAGTTTGACACCATTCTCGACGTCGGCCCCAAAGCGGTGCCGGCACGAGGCGAAACAGGTTTTGAGATGCCTATGAGCGAAGCGGCTGACGCACGCGCGACCAAACGGCGCGAAGGAAACCAGGTGCCGGTGATCGAGCGGATGCTCGACCTGCTCGAGATCATCGAGCGCCGTCCGGCCGGGACCTCGATTCGGGAACTGAGCGAATTCCTCGATATGCCGCGCTCGACCGTCTACCGCATCCTGAATACGCTCGAGGCGCGGGATGTCGTGAAGCGGAGCTTCTCGGGCTCCTACCTCTTGGGTCCGCGCCTTCTGTCCCTGGCCGCCAATGTCGTGACGGGACAAGATCCCGACCTGGTCAAACTCGCCGACACTCACCTCGAGCGCCTGTCGCAGACCACCGGCGAGGCAAGCAAGCTCTCGGTGCTGGACGGGGACGGCGTTCTGGTCGTTGCCGTCGCACATAGTTCCGGGGAATACGGCTTGACGGTCAAACCCGGCCGGCGCCTGCCGCTGCATGCCGGTGCGGCGAGCCGCGTCCTGCTCGCGCATCGGGACGGCAGCGACATCGCCCGCATCCTGAACGGCCCGCTCCCCCGTTATACCGACACGACGATCTGCGACGCCGAAGAGATCGGCAGGAGCCTTGCCCAGATCAGGCGCGCGGGCTCAGCCCTCGACGATGGCGAATTCTCCGTGGGCGTGATGGCAGTCGCAGCCCCCGTGCACGACCGGCAAAACAAGGTCGTGGCCGCGCTCAGCATCCCGTTCCTGCGCACGCAGGACCGCACGCGCATCGACACGCTGCGCACCGCGGTGACGGACGCCGCAAAGCTGATGTCCCAGGAGCTGCAGAACCGCCTGGCTCATTCGTGACGGAGGCCGCCGGGCGACGAACCCGCGTCCACGATCTATGGCAGAGAACCGGATGCCAAAGCCGCCACGCTCCCGCGCAGGTGGGCTAAATCAATCGCTGAGCGGGAAGGCCTTGGTGGAGCTGAGGTCCACTACACCCTAGCCTTACCCGGCTTTATCCAGCTTGCCCCATCGCTGAATTTTCAGATGCTTACGAGCGCTGCTATCTATTCCAGCTCATTCCGGTCTGTTATGATCCGTTGCACGAGTTGGGGAAAGAGTTGGGGATTGGCATGGGACGGCAGCTCAAACGATTGTCCGCCCGCACCGTCGCAACGTTGACGACGCCGGGCCGTCACAACGACGGCGAAGGGCTCTATCTGACAATCAGCGCTGCCGGCGCCAAAAGCTGGCTGTACCTGTTTCGCTGGCAAGGCAAGCTGAAGGAGATGGGCCTAGGAGGCGTCTCTACTGTCTCCCTAGCCGATGCCCGAGATAAGGCGTCCGACGCGCGCAAGCAGGTCAAGGCCGGGATCAACCCTATCGATGCGAAGCGCGAGGCCGGCGCTGCCGCCGAAGGGCAAAAGACCTTCGGCCAGTTCTCCGACGATCTGGTGAAGGACATTCAATCCGGCTTCCGCAATGAGAAGCATCGTTGGCAATGGTCACATACGCTCAAGACCTATGCCGCAGCACTGCGGCCTCTCCCGATTGATGCGGTGACAACAGAACAGGTTCTGGACGTGATTAAGCCGCTCTGGCTGACCAAGCAGGAGACGGCATCGCGCCTTCGCGGCAGGATCGAGCGGGTACTGGACGCCGCGAAGGCGAAGGGACTTCGGTCAGGCGAAAACCCCGCTCGCTGGCGCGGCCATCTGGATCATCTCTTGCCCAGGCGCCAGAAGCTCCAGCGCGGTCATCACGCTGCGATGCCGTATGCCGATGTCCCCGATTTCGCGGCGGACCTTCGCCAGCGCGAGGCGACCGCCGCCCTCGCGCTCGAATTCACCATCGTGTGCGCAAGCCGATCGGGTGAAGTCCTCGGCGCGACCTGGGCGGAGATCGATCGCAAGGCGAAGGTGTGGACCATCCCGGGCAAGCGGATGAAGGCTGGCCTTGAACACCGCGTGCCTTTGACTGACCGTGCCTTGTCCATTCTGGACGCCGCCGAGAAAGTGAAGCAGAGCGAATTTGTCTTCCCCGGCGCTCGGCAGGGGAAGCCGCTCTCCAACATGGCGATGGCGAACCTGCTCAAGAAGCGGATGAAGCACGAGGGGCTGACCGTTCACGGCTTCCGCAGCTCGTTCCGGGATTGGGCCGGCGAGTGCACAGCGTTCCCGCGTGAGGTCGCAGAAGCGGCCCTTGCGCATGTCGTCGGCGACCAGACGGAACGCGCCTACCGCCGAGGCGACGCGCTGGAGAAGCGCCGCAAGCTGATGGACGCATGGGCGCGATTCGTTGGCGCGCCAAAGGCAAAGGCAAGTAATGTGACGCCGATCCGCGCGAAGGCGGCCGGCTGATGGCCACCCCGAAAGACAGCATCGTAGCGAAGTTCGATGCGCTCAGACCGCAATGGCTCGCGGATCGCGAGGCCAGGCAATTCGATACCGATGGTTTCGGGGAATTCACCGGCGAGCGCTATGCGGCATGCGGAATGACCGAAGACGGGTTGCTGACAAGAGCCGAAGCTGAAGCGCTCAGCGAGGCGAAGGGATGGCCTCCCTTCGAGAGCTATCCTGATCCGGCATCGATCGACGTTCTCGCAATGCCTGACTGGACGCTTCCCATGGCAGTCACATGGATCATCCATCGAGAGCCGTCCGCAGTTGCCAAGGTGACCGAAGCTTATCGATCGCAGTCTCGCGTCTGGCGGGTGCTGCCCAAAGTGACCATCGTCCGCATCAAGGAGCCCCGCGCTATCTTTACGAAAGGCGGCACTCATCTGCACGTTTTGGACAGAAAGATACCAGCTACTTGGTTTGGACTGCTTTACGAGGTCGAAGACAGACAGTCGCTTGGCTTTGCTCGCGCTGATCTACTGCGGCAATTTGCTGAAGGTGGCCTCGGGTGCTCTGCGATTACCGAGCAGGGGGGTCGCGTTTCGATATCCAGCGCTAGCTGGCAGGACTTCTCTGTCAAGACAATCAGAGGCGTCGACATCATCGAGACCCCGGGCCAGTCTTCGTTGCGAGCACCAACTGTCCGGCGTGACGAAGTGCTTAGGATTTGGCCGGCGATGCCGGATAAGCCGGCCGCTGAAATCGAGGAAACAGCCGCTCCCGTCGAAGTGGATGCGGGCGCGAAAAAAGGCTCCGAGGCCGACGCTCGCCGGGAATGGGATCAAGAGATGGCAGAGGTCCGTGGCGGGACGATGCGCCAGCGCTCTCAAAAGCTCATTGAGGCAGATTATCCCGCGCGCTTCCACGTTTCGCGGGAGATGGTTCGGGGCTGGATCAAAGGGACACGAAGCCGGGGGCGCCCCACCGCCAGCGGTACTGATTAGGTTAATCGCGCAACTATCCGACATGCGCGATTTATTGCGCGATTTGCGCGATTTTCTGCATATCGACTGCGCTTTTTCCCGTCGTCACCGTCTGCGTGCTGATCCAACCCGCTTCGGGCCGAGACAGCGCAGGAGGCAAAGATGGGAAGCCATCTCCACGAACCGCCGCCCCTCGCCTATGACATGCAGGGGCTTATCAGGGCCTCGGGCTGGGGCCGCTCCAAGATCCAAGCCGACATCGCGGCCGGCCGCCTGAAGGCGCGCAAGTCTGCCGGAAAGCTCATCATCCTTTACGAAGATGCCCGCGCTTGGCTGCTTGCCCTGCCGGTGCGCGAGCCCTCCGACAGGGAGGCCGCGTGATTTAATGCAGCTCCAAAGCAAAACCCGGCGCGGGGAAAGCGCCGGGCTCGCAAAGGCTTCATTCCTGGCCGGAATGCCCTGCGAAGATACCATCCCCTCCGTCATCGTCAACAGGATCTCCCGGCGCTTCGGCGTCACGGCGCCGCATGCTGCCATCATTGCGCAGCTTGCGGAGCTTGGCCCGAAGGAGGCGCGCTGATGGCACGTCGCGGATATCCTCGGATCAAGGCCTGGCTGCCTGACGGCTCGGCGATCCATCCTGTCGGCCGCGAGGCGCTGACGCTGATCCTGCTCGTCAAGAAGGGCGATAGGGGCCTGCGCGCCTACGACTTCCCCGGCGGCCCTCCCTTCCGGCTCGCGTCTTACGTTTGCGACCTGCGGAACGAGTTCGGCCTGACGATCCGCACCGACTACGAAAAGCACGGCATCGGCGACCACGGAGTCTACACGCTCGAGATGCCCGTCCGGATCGAGCTTGTCGACTACGGCGTCGGGAGGGCGGCATGAGCGCGCGCGTTAAGATCGGCACCATGCCCACACCCTACGGCATCATCATCGATGTCTTCGAATGCCCGGACGACCCGGAGGGAGCCACGCTCTCGACGGAAGGTGCGGCGCTGCTTGCCGGCATCCACTCGGCAGAACGGCGCGCTGCGTTCGCCAAGCGCGTTCGCGAGGCCGGCCGCTTGGATACGGACTGGCTCGATGACTTCGGCGGCCGTGCCCCGCCCCGTATCGCGCTGAACCGACCGACGAAGCCGATCTATCCGACGCTGCCGCACGATATCGAGATGGACATTCCGGTCGAATGCTTCGTGACACTGCTGATGGATCAACCCCACTGGTGCGAGCGCGCTGCTGCCCTCCTGTCCGCCGTGAATGATAATATGGAGCAGGCCGAAGGCTGGCAGGCGCGCGCGCTGCCCATGCCCAAGATCATGGGGCTAGCGTTGGGCCTGATCGCCACCGGCGGGCTGGAGCATCTGCACGAGCAGGAAATCGACTGCATCGAGGCGGCTGCGATCTATGCGCTTTCTGAGCATCCACAATGGCGCGACGCGGGGCTCGCCTGGCTGAAGCCGTTTCGTCAGACTTGGTTTCGTGACTGGAGGGATGCAAGGCCTGCCTATCGGCGCTGGGCCTCGGCTCGGATCGAAGAGGGCTCGGCATTGCCGGCGTGGCTTGCGGGAGAGGTCGCATGATGCTGCCTCTCTGCCTCGCGGCGATCGACCGCGGCTTGACCGGCGCCATCGCTTTCTACTTCCCCCACACGCCCGACCGTGTGTCCGTCTTCGACATGCCGGTCGTTGGCAGCGAGGTCGAGCACGCTTCGCTCGCCCGCCTGCTGCGTCATCAGCACGAGCCGGCCTTCACTCTGGTCGAGCAGGTCGGTCCGATGCCTCGGGACGGCGCCGTGCAGGCCTTCCGCTTCGGCGCGGCCTATGCCGTCGCCAAGGTCACGGTCGGGCTAGTTGGCATTCCGATGCATCTGGCGACGCCGCAGCTCTGGAAGAAGCATTTCCGCTTGGGTGGAGGTAGCGAGGGAAAGGAGCAAGCGCGCGCCTTGGCGCTGCGCCTGTTCCCCGTCTCGGCCGAGCACTTCTCCCGCAAAAAGGACCATGGCAGGGCGGAAGCCGCCCTGCTGGCTCGCTATGCCTCGGAGGTCATCCATGGATGATCTGAAGCGACGCCGCCTCCCCGATCGCAGAGAGCGAGAGACGTTAGCCATCGACTACCGTGGCCGACAGTTCACGGCTGGCGTGAGCCGGTTCGCTGACGGACGCCTAGCGGAAATCTTCATCTCAACCGCGAAGAGCGGCGAGGACATGCAGGCCATCGCCCGCGATGCGGCGGTGACGGCAAGCCTCGCGCTCCAGTTCGGGTGCCCGCTCGACACCCTGCGCGCTGCTCTCACGCGAGATGAGCGCGGCAACGCTGCCGGGCCGCTCGGCGCGCTGCTCGACCACATAGCGAAGGGAGAGCAGCCTTGAACTTGTCTCTCCCGCAGATCGCAAAGGCCCTCGGTGGCGAGATCAGCAGTGGCCAGGTGCTCGCGCCCGGTCCCGGTCATTCGACAAAGGACAGAAGCCTTGCCGTCAAGGTCGGCAACGCCGGTAATCTGGTGGTTCACAGTCATTGCGGCGACGATGCCATGACCTGCAAGGCCTATGTCGAGGTAAAGCTCGGCGTCGTCTGGCAACCCGACGATAACCGTCGCCTTGGTTCAGGGTATGGCGCCTTCGCTCGGATGGTGCGCGGCGCGGCCAATCTTCCAGACGATGAAGCACCGGCCGAGCTTGGGCCAGAAGTGCTGGAGCGCCGGGCCTCTGCTCTTCGCATCTGGGGCGAGGCCGTAGACCCGCGCGGAACGCTAGTCGAAACCTATCTGGCGTTGCGCGGGCTCTCGATTCCCGAGAGCGCTGCAATGCAGGTGATCCGCTATCATCCGAACTGCCCGTTCAGGCCCGGCCAGCGGCATCCTTGCATGGTCGCGGCCTACCGCTCTGTCGCCACCGGCGACATCGTTGCCATCCATCGCACGGCACTGACGCCTGACGGCAAGAAGATTGACCGTTTGACGTATGCCCCGACAGCGGGCGCGGCCATCATGCTTTCGCCGCTCGATCCCGAACGCGGCTATCTCGCAATCGGAGAGGGCATCGAGACCGTGCTTTCCGGCCTGCAAATGGGCTTTGGCCCTGCCTGGGCGATGGGTTCGGCCAGCAACATTGCCAAGCTGCCCGCACTCGAAGGCGTCGACACGCTTGCAGTCCATGGCGAACACGATGGTGGCGCAAGTTCAAAAGCTGTTGCGCAGGTCGGAGCGGTGTGGCGCGAGGCCGGGCGCGAAGTCTTGATCGTCGTCCCCAAGCCGGGCCTCGGCAAAGACGCGAACGACGCACTGCAAAATCAGCTCGGCAGCGAGGACGTATTGGAGGTGACAGAGTTCGCGGGCCTGCCGGGCGCCGCTTCCGTCTCGGGCGTGATTGCCGAAGCCGAAACAATAGAGGCCGGCACGATCTCGCAAGACGCGCTCGCCCGAATTTTTGCGAACCGCTACGTCGACCGCCTCCGCTATTGCCACTCGACAGGTGCTTGGTTTGAATGGTCCGGTGCCCATTGGGAGCAGGACACGAAGGAACGGGCTTTCGACTTCGTTCGCTGCCTCGCCCGAGAGATGACCGAGGGCAGCACGCCGCGAGAGGTCCGCGAGGTCCGGAAGGCGAATTACGCTTCAGGCGTCGAGCGCTTCGCCCAGGGCGATAGAGCGCTGGCGGTGTCAATGCGGGAGTGGGACGCTGACCCCTTCCTGCTCGGCACACCTGGCGGCACGGTCGATCTGCGCAATGGCAGGCTTCGTCCAGCGGACCCGCGCGCCGGTATAACAAAGCTGACGAGCGTGGCGCCGGCCGATCGAGCAGACTGCCCCCGCTGGCTCCAGTTCTTGGATGAGGCAACAGGCAAGGATCAAGACCTGATCCGGTTCTTGCAGCAGTGGGGAGGATACTGCCTCACCGGCGACACGCGCGAGCATGCACTGTTCTTCGGATACGGTCCTGGCGGTAACGGCAAGAGCGTGCTTGTGGGTGTCTTGAGCGGCATCCTGAAGGACTATGCCGTTACTGCGGCCATGGACACCTTCACGGCCTCGCGCGGCGACAAGCATCCGACCGAGCTTGCCATGCTCCGCGGAGCGCGCCTTGCGATAGCCTCTGAGACCGAAGAGGGCAAAGCTTGGGCCGAAGCACGGATCAAATCCATCACGGGCGGTGATGCCGTCTCCGCTCGATTCATGCGGCAAGATTTCTTCACCTACCAGCCGGCGTTCAAGCTGCTCATCATCGGCAATCACAAGCCGGTGCTGCGCAACGTGGACGACGCTGCCCGGCGGCGTTTCAACATCGTGCCGTTCACGCGCAAGCCGGCGACGCCTGACCGGACGCTGGAGCAGAAGCTCAAGGCCGAATGGCCAGGCATCCTCCGCTGGCTCATCGACGGCTGCCTTGACTGGCAGGCGAACGGGCTGGTGCGTCCCGAGAGCGTGACAGCGGCGACCGAGGCCTACTTCACCGACCAAGACCTGTTCGGGCAATGGCTGGAGGAGGAATGCGATGTCGAGCCCGGCAACACGCACAAGTGGGCGACGACGACAGAGCTGTTCGCTTCATGGTCGGACTATGCCAAGGCGGCCGGCGAGACCGCTGGAGGCATGCGCAGCTTCCGAGATTTGCTGCTCCGTCGCGATGTCGAGCCGGCCCGCATCATGAGCGGCAGAGGCTTTCGCGGCATTCAGATCAGACCGAAGCACAATTACGGAGACGCTGCGTGACCGCGAGCCATGACACTATGACGCTTCATGACGCCATTTTCCCTATAACCGTTACGTGTGCGTGCGCGCGCACCTATAAGGGATATACCCAAACATGCGTCATCATCCGTCATAGTGTCATAGCGACGTTCCTGCGCGCTCTCCAGCTTGAGGAGATTTGCCTGTGACCGCTGAGATTATTCCGTTCCCCAACGATCAGACCGAACGCGTCGTGGCGGTGCTCATCCGAGGCATCACAATCGTCAGCAGGGATGACGTCGCCGAGGAGTTGGTCCGTATGACCCTCATGCTTTCCGGCATCCGGGATTTGGGCATCCTTCGGGCAATCCAGCGCATCGACTGCGATAGCCGCGCCTCGGCCCTTTACGAGATCCAGTTACGTACCGGCAGCAATGTCTCGCCCTGGTCGGCGGCCAAATGGGTCGAGCACGCGGCCATAATTGTCCACGGTGGACACAATGGCATTCTGGTCGAAGCGCATGAAGGCGAGAGTGCGGATCAAGGCGCGTTCTGGATTGGCGACGACGATATCGGCTTGCACGCCTGAGCCAAGAAACGGGACATCCATCGTGAGCGCAGATCTTACCGACGCTGCAAATGCAGCCCAGAAGCAGCGCGGCCGGCCTTTCGAACCCGGCCAGAGCGGAAACCCGGCCGGCAAAGCCAAGGGCACTCGCCACCGCACTACGCTCGCCATCGAGGCGCTACTAGAGGGCGAGGCCGAAACGCTGACGCGCAAGGCGATCGACCTTGCCCTTGCGGGTGATATGACGGCGCTGCGGCTTTGTATGGATCGCCTGGTGCCGGTGCGTCGGGATAGGCCAGTCATGTTCGATCTGCCTAAGATCGGCGGCGCAGGCGAGGTGAAGGCAGCGACGGAAGCCGTCCTCGTTGCAGTATCGTCGGGCGAACTGACGCCGGGCGAGGCCTCCGAAATCGGCAAGCTGATCGACGCCCATCTTAAGGCCATCGAGGTCAGTGATTTCGAGGATCGGCTGAACAAGCTGGAGGCGAACCGCAATGGCCAGTCGTGACAACTTGCGCCGGATCAAAGCGCTTGAGGGGGGAACGCACGGCCCGTTGCGGGCAGTGGTCGTGGTGGCCAGCACCTATGCGGCGGCTCTGATCGAAGAGCGGAACGAGCGGGAGAGGCTTGGGCTTCAGCCGCGCGACCTCGTGCCAACCATTCTGATATCCGGGCGGGCGGTTTGACGATCAGCGGTCGGCGACCTGCACCACCGTTAAGGAGGTCCAGATGCCGGCTTTGCGTCGACACGGTACGGATTTCGTACGATGTCGGCTAAGTCTTTGATTCCACTCTCCGCAAAATTGCGGCGTCCCACATCCGACGAATTTCATCGGATGTCGCTCAGGCCCAAAGGTACGAAAGCCGTTCTTTTGGCGCGGGTCCGTCGGACAGGCTTGCCGCCGGTAATCCTGTCGACGCCAGCGAACTAAGTCGCCCTCAGCGGTTTGCCTTGATGCCGGGATTTCCGGCATCAAACCGGTTACGAACCGAGCAGCTGAGCTGATCCGACGCCAGTCCTCGCTCGTCGAGTTTTACGACCAGATCGCGAAACTCCATAGGCGATAGGTTGGGACGAAATTCGTACCAACCTCGAAGGCGCCATCAAAATGACCCGGTGGTCACTGTTTGGATATCCCGCAATGGATCCAGCTCAGTCTGCAATGTTCGAATTCTGTTTTGCACCCGTTTAAACGGCCACTGAGTGGCACTGAATGGCTTGCGGTGGTTGGGTGCCTAAAATTGCCCGATGGGCACTCAGCGGCCGTCTAAACGGCAACTCCGCGGATTCTACTTGACGTGCTAGGTAGAGTCGGACGATTATAGCTGCAGGGGAAGATTCCCCATATGGAAAAACCGGGGCTGGCGGCCCCGGTTTCCATAAACCGCGGATGCCCTGAGAAGCCCGCGGAATGTCGTGTTGACGGCCGCAGCATCATGCGGCAGCGGCTTTCTGTCAAGCTTCTCAGGGCTCTTTTTTGGAGCCCACTATGAACGTAACTTCTAAGCAGTCATCGCATAAGCTCACTTTCGACGAGGCGGTCGAGGTCCATTTGCGGATCGCGGCCGGCGACCTCTACTCAAGAATTGCCGCTAGGTTCGACGTCAACCAAGGCAGAATTGCTGACGTCAAGTTCGGTCGCATCCATCCCGGTAGCGCGGAACAAGCGCTCGGTCTGCGCAACGCAGCTTGAGGAGGGCGACATGAGCAATTGGCAAGTCGCGGTCGTCCGCGAACAAGGACAAACGTTCGCGGTCGTCGTCGTTCAAGACAGTGTCATCAACACCCCATCTGAACGGAATGGTGTCATCAATCTCTGGACTAGAGAGCTTGGTTGCCGTGTCGGCCTGGTAGGGGCGCAACGTCATAAAACGTTCGGGCCGGGCGATATCGTTAGGTGGTTGAGCGGGGTCTCGCTCGATCGACTTCCGTGGCGTCGCATGACGCTAGCCGCCTAGGTCTCCAGATCCCATATCTCTGGCATTCCTGACGGCATGAGTTGCGCTCGCCCCAATTTCACAGGGCGAGCGCATTTTTGGCTAAGCCGCCACCTTCACGGTGATCTGGACACCGATAGCGCGCAGGGCTTTGAACAGTGTTTCAACGGTCGGATTGCCGCCGTCGCGGACGAAGGCCTTGTAGACCGCTTCCCGGCTTAGCCCGGTCTGCTCGGCGAAGCTGGTCACGCCCATGGCGCTCGCGACATTCCCGATGGCCTTCACGAGGAACGCGGAATCGTTCTCCTCGATAGCGGCCTCGATATAGGCGGCCCGGTCCTCGGGCGTCTTCAGATAGTCCTGGACACTGAACTTCGTGGTTTCGAGGGGCATGGTCACAACTCCTTCACCAATCGCTTCGCTTCCCTGATGTCGCCGGCCTGCGAGCCCTTGTCGCCCCCGCAGAGCAGGATGACGACTGTCTCGCCCTGTCGGGTCAAATAGATCCGATATCCGGGGCCGTAGGTGAGCCGCAGTTCGCTGACGCCTTCACCGACCGACTTGTGGTCGCCGAAGTTCCCGGCCTCGATCCGCTCCAGCCGAACGACTATTCGGGCCCGAGCCTGACGGTCGCGGAGGTCGGCAAGCCAGTCGGTGAATGTCGAGGTGGAGCGGACTTCGATCATGTCAACTATAGTAGACTACCAGTCCTGACTGTCAACTGTGGTTGACAAATTATCGGCTCGACTGGAAATATTTCTGTTGGCCATCATCGACCCGGCAAACTCAAACAATCAGCAACAACCCCGAATGGGCTGTAACGGCTAAATAGCTTGTATCATTGGATAAAGCGACGCGGCATGCGATGTTCGGTCTCCCAACCAAGGAGGCCATCATGCGAGCGGATCGCCCGAAACGTTCAGAGCAAATCGCCGTCTCCGTTGAGCCCGAGCTGCGCGCCCGTATCGAGGCGGAGGCCTGGGAGCTGGGCCTGACGGTTTCCAGCGCGCTGCGGATGATGATCCGTACCCAGCTTGCCACCATGCCGCCGGCTGCCGCGAAGCCGCATCTGGTGATGCGCTGATGGTCTCGGAGCCGCACCATGCGGACCATACTGCTGCGCAAGCCGGAGCAATGGCAGCGCGGCATATTCTGATTTGCGATGATCTGCTGCCGAAGGCTGCGGCGCTACCGGCGTATCTTAGCCAGGCGACAGGGCTACAGGTGAACTCCGCGCCGGCATCCAAGATGCTCGTGCGCCGGGATGCGAAATGTTTCGGGGTATTCGCGCTCCACCGCCTCTCGGGCCATGGCGAGGCCGAGCTGATCGTCGTGGCCGTCAAGGGGCTGCTGCAACGTCCGGTGCTTCGCTATCTCGCGGCTTGGATCTTCGAAGACTGCGGCATACGACGCCTCGTCTGCCGCATCCCGAGCACGAACGCATCGCTTCAACACTATGCTCGCCGAAGCGGCTTCAGCTTCGAAGGCCGCGCCGCACGATACTTTTCCGATGACGTCGATGCCTCGGTCTGGGTGATGTTCGCCCACAGTTGCCCTTGGCTTACGGGAGGACACAATGGCTGAATGGTGGGAGGCGGCGCCCTTGGTGGCAGATGCTACGGTGCCTCAGAGCAATTGGTGGGAGGCCGCGCCGTTGGCGCCAGAAGCTCCGGCCGCTCCCGTTGAGCAGCCCGGCATGATTTCGTCGGCCGTGCGCGGCGTTTCACAGGGTCTAACACTGGGAGCCGGTGACGAGCTATCTGCGGCGGCGGCCACCAGTATCATTCCGGGCGCGGCGGAGCGGGCTCGCATTCTGCCACTACCTGATCCGGCTGACCTGCTTGGAGCTGGCGCGCGTGGCATCTTTCGGCTGGTAGCCCCGAGTTGGGTCGAAAGCGGCGGCGAGACGTACGATCGCGCTCTTGAGCAGAAGCGCGCCGACAACCGCCAGCATCGCGAGGCGAACCCGATCAGCTATAGCGCTGGCGAGATTGCCGGCGGTGTAGCGCCGGTGGTCATGGCGGCCGGTGCAGCACCTGCAGCGTTCGGCCTGCGCGGCGGGCTGGCCGCGCGGTCTCTCGCCAGCATGGGCTCGGGGGCGGGCGTCGGATCCCTGCAGGGCTTTAATTCGGGTGAGGGCGGGTTTCTATCTCGTGCCGAGGAAGCGAAAACCGGCGCGCTAGGCGGCGGACTTATCGGCGGCGCAGCTCCGGTAGCTGGGAAAGTCGTTGGCAATGTCATTCAGCGGATCGGCGACGCTCTGGTGAACCGCACCGCAACCATGCCGGGCTATAACAGCCGTGCGGTGCAGATCGTTGCGGACGTTCTCGACGCTCAGCGCGCCGTCAAGCCGAACATGCAGCAGGATCTGGCGAAGCTTGGCCCTGACGCCATGCTGATCGACGCTGGCGATACGATGAAGGGCCTTGGACAAGGCGTGGCGCTTCGTCCTGGCGAGGCCCGCGACCGCATCGTTACTGCGCTGACGGAACGCAAGGACGCTGCGAATGCGCGGATCGGCGCTGATCTCGACAATTCGCTCGGCAAGGCCATCGTGCCTTCACGCGTTGAAGCTGAACTCGCGGCGGGACGCAGTGCTGTCGGCACCGTCTACGAGCCAGCGCTATCGGCAGCGGGACCCATCGACACCTCGACCTTAGCGAAGACCCTCGACACCATGGCGGAAACGCTGCGCGGCGATCCACGCTCAGCAGTCGTGAAGGTGCGAGACATGCTGAACGTGCCGGGCCAGCGCGTGCTTGCTGACGACCCCAGGGCAGTCCTCAATATCCGCCACGCGATCGACGGCATGGCGGAGAAAGAGGCTGATAGTGCGGTGAAGACCCAACTCGGTTTTGCGCGGCAGGCGATCGATGATCATCTGCGACAAGCTGTGCCGGGGATTAAGGAGATCGACGGACGCTTCGCCGAATTGGCGCGGCAGTCAGATGGCTTGAAGCGCGGCCCGTCCATTTTGAGTGGTGAGAAAACTGCGCTGCGGCCAGAGGAAATGGCTGACATGATCCGGACCGGCGTACAGCCGGAGGGTGTGGCGATCGGCCCGTCTGGCGAGACGTTCCGCTTGCGCCAGGGCGTGCGCGCCGACATCGACCGCATGGTTGGCACGAAGAGCAACGACTATCTAGCCGTCCGCGATTTGGTGAAAGGCGATGGCGACTGGAACCGCGCCAAGCTCATCCAGCTTTTCGGCGAGGACCGAGCGAACCAAGTCGTCAATGCAGTCGATCGCGAAGCCGCATTCAAGCGGGTCTATGATCACGTCGTCGAAGGCAGTCAGACCAAGATGCGCGACGCTGCCGAGGAACTGGTCAAGATCCGCGATGGTAAGGGCGGCGAAGGCGCAGGCGTTGCGGCGCTGGTTGGAACAGTCGGTGGTCCGAAAGCCGTCGCAGGGCAGGCCGCGCTGAAGGGCGCCAAAGCGGTAAAGTCGGTGATGGATGTCACGGCCGACCAAGCGCGGAACAACGATGTCGCACGCATGCTGCTGATGCCTGCAAGCGAGATTAGCCCGGTTCTGGACGTGCTAGCGCGGAACAGTCGCGGTCGCGCGGCGGCCGAGACGGGGAGCAAGGCGACGGAACGGATCGTCCAGGCGCTGCTACAGAGCCGGGGCTATGACACTGGCCGGCTCGGCGCGCCGTATGCTCAGCGGTTCGCGCGGTCGGCCTTCTGATCGCGGCGGATCAGGTGGCGCGCCAGCAGCGTCGGGGTAACAATGAGGATGGCTATGAAGGCCAAGTTTGCCCAGGTTGGCCACGCATGGGTTTGCTCTCCGAACCACGCCGTAAATGGCCGGACTGCATAGGCCGCAAACGCAAATAGTAGCGCGGCTGTAAGCACGACACTGGCTAGGGCGCCGGAGATTCTGAGCCATGATGGCCAATGCGGGTTCATGATGGCTAAAATGGCCTCATGGCCGCTTCCCGTCAACGCGGTGTGTGCCAGGCTTTGCGGAGAAGCTCGGGTCGCGCGCGAGCGTTCGCTGTAGTCTCTCGATAGTGCCAGGCCCCGTTTGGCCCCTGGCCTCTCCCGCCTCGCGGCGGATATCGTTCATCTCCACGGCATAGCTTGATGTGCCGGGCAGGTCCTTCATTGGTTGCTTGACGGCCTCCATTCGGTTGACGAAGGAGACTCGCACAGGCGCCGGTCGGCCGCACCGCACAGGCTGGTCACGACCTTTTCGGCGGGACCGATCACGTCTTCAATTGCGGACGCAAGGCTCAATCCTGCCACCCTTAACGCGCAACGCTTGCTTAAATGCTGACGTTCATGATGTATCACCGCAGGAATAGGGGCCGGGATGTCCGCCGCCGAATTTGAATTCCGCATCGAGGGGTATATCCCCGACAACTTGCCGCTGGAGCGTTTGGCCGAATATCTGCTTGGCTTCGCGCAACTGCTCGGGTCGAAGGACTGTGTCCATTTCGGCAGCGTCGAAAAGGGCAGCATCCGACTTGTGGCGAAAGTTGACCAAGACGCGTTACCGGTCGTCAGCCCTCGGGTTCGATCCGCGGCGACAGGAGAAGGCGGGAAGGATGCCCGAGCAGCCTATGCACGCCTCAATGATCTGCTCGGTAAAGACGGCGTGGTGGCAGCCCTCACGCTACCCGGGAATAGGGTAATTCCCTTTCCGGGGACGAAGCCACCTGCGAAACCGATCGGTCCTCTCCGTCAGCCCACGTCCTTACAAGGGCGGCTGGTTCGCCTTGAGGGCAATGGCAACCTCATCGGCGTTGGCATAGACGACGGCAGCGACATCGCCGGCCGCATCGTTGTCAAGGCTGATTTGGCACGGCAGATGGCGGCATACTTCCACACCCATGTCCGCCTTTCAGGTGACGGCAAGTGGCGCAGAAATGCGGAGGGTCATTGGGATTTGGAGCAGCTCGACGTTGCGTCGTTCGAGCCGCTTGACGACGAGCCTATCGGCGAGGTGCTGCGCAAGGCGGGGCAGATGCTATCGGAGGGCAGTGCCCGCGACGCAGTGCAGATAATTCGGGATCTGCGCCGGGCATGATTGTCGTCGACGCGAATTTTCTGATCCTCCTCCTCGATCCTCAGGGGGCGATGGACCACCTGGACCGTGGCCGAGAGCGCGTCGAATTTTTCACGCAGGAACTAGGGCGAACGAAAGAAGAAATCGTCATACCGGCTCCGGTAGTGGCGGAACTGGTCGCGGGCAGGCTCGATCGTATCGAAGAGATAGTCTCGCTGCTCCAGCGCAATCGCTCCTTCATCGTCCGCCCATTTGACCAGGTGGTGGCCATCGAAACAGGCGAGATGATCCGTCGCGCTGTCGACCGTACTCCGGAAGGGCAGCGCCCGCCGGGCTGGAAGGCCGCGATGAAGTACGACGCCATGATTGCTGCTACGGCCAAGATTTGGCGTGCCAGGGCGATCTGCACTGACGACAAGGGGCTGCCGAATTATCTGGCTGGCACCAAGATTGAAATCATCAGGCTCGACGAGCTGCCCTATCCGCCTGAAGACCCCCAGCGGCAAATCCCGTTCGACGAGGAAGGCTGCGGCCTAGGCCCACATGAACGCTAGGTCCCGGTCGAGCCAGCGGCCGCAATCAGGTGCTCGGCCGTCGCAATGGCGCGCGTCCTGGCCTCCGGCGTCTGCATCGCGGCGAGTAGCGCCGGCACCCACGGCGGAACGGGCACTTCATCATTCAGCCATTCCCGGACGCGACTGAGCCGGCCGTTGCAGAACAGCTCTGCGAAGCGATCCGGCGTCATCTCGATCTGGCGAAGGCCATAGCGGTATTGCTCTCCGTCGATATGTGCGGCCTTGCCCTTCGGCACTTTGAGGGGCGCGGCCATATCAATGCTCATCCATCTTCGGCTTCCCCTCGCCTCGCGCATTACTGATCAGTTCCGGCTCGGCCGTCCAGTGTAACGCGGCGTGTGCTCATAGCATTCTCGGGGAGGCGACCGCATTTGGCGCTGGCACATTTCTTCGCGCAGCATCCGTCAAAACGAGTGCCAGATCATCGGACCGGATACTCACGGTCAGAGGCAATCCGCCGAGCCATGTGAAGCCAGCCGCCCAATGCCAGATGACGCGGAAGCTGATCACCTCCGACGATGACAGCATGGTTTCCCGGAACTCGTCGTCCAAATAGATTTCGAAGAAAGCCGTCTCTCCCGGTGCAATCAAACGGGCGTGGCGATTGCCCAGCTCATGCTCGATTATGCTTCGCGTGTCATCGTGAAGATGAACGGTAGCGACTTGAGGGGTCTCGATAAATGTGACGACGAGTTCGCGGTCTGACCTGTTGGCGAGCCTCAGGTACGGCACCCCATGGTCATCATAGAGGTGCGCAGCGGCAGTCAAAGACATAAGCGGCCTGTTCCTTACAAGTCGATCGTACATCGTGAACGCCGCCGTGCCGAGGCCAGCGATGCCGCCCAGCAATTTGATGCCTTCAACTAGCTCGCTCATCTGTGCGATCAGGCGCCGGGCTGGCGGTTCAAAGCGATAGCGCCATCGTGGAAGTCGCGCCGCATAACGTGATGTTGCCCGTCCGAGCGAATGCCGTGAAATCCACGCCCGCTCAGCACTTCCCATAGATCGACCGCCGAAGTTGGAATTCGCACCAGCGCCCCAATCTCCCGCGGTACTCGCTCAAGATCGGCTGCGCTATCGATTGCGATGACAGGCTGGCCTAGCCGTACGCCCGGGCGGCCATGGTTCAGGAACTCCACCCCGATAGCCTCAAGGGCAGCTTGGACCCGCCGGATTACGTCAAGCCCGCTAGAAAGAGTGCTGGAGCCACGCTTTTCCATGCTGCTGATGGTGTTGACGTTGACGCCGGCCGCCTCCGCAAGTGCCCCTTGGCCCATGTCGACTAGCGCACGAGCGGCACGAAGCTGGTTACCGGTTGTTAGCATGGCCACTCTCATTTCTAGCGTGCTAGGTTTTTTTCACAGTTAGCTATTGACTGCAAGTACGGTTTCCTCACATAGTCAACTAGGAATTAAACCTAGCTGACAGGGATTAAACCTTGCCCCTCGCCACTCTCTCCGCCGGCCGCCCCGCCTTCAACAAGAGCGCCATCATGCGCCGCGCGTACCAGATAGGGCGGTTCGCTCTCCAGCTCGGCCGGGCCCGCCGCGAGCCTGCGACAGAGATCAATCGCACCCTGTCTCGCTCGCTGTCGAAGGCCTGGGCGGAAGCGAAAGCTGAGGCTTATGCGCTCCGCCAGCGCGCCGCGATCGACGCCGAGACGAAGGCCCGTATCGCGCTGATAGAACGAGACTCCGCCGCTCTCGTCTCCTCCTTCCGCAATGACCCCGCCGCGATCCGCCTCGAGATCGATCGCGAGCACTACCGCCAGCACTTCAACCCGTCCCGCATCGAAGCCCTTCGCGCCGCCCTCCCCCGCGCGGGAGCCTCGTCATGAACCCCTCTAAGGCTTCACACCCCATCACCCCGCCGTTCTCGGATAGTTCTGGATTCACGCCCGCCCGCCGGTTTGATCGCGCCATCGCCCTATCGCTCGATTACCTACGCTTTGCCCTCGATGACGAGCGCGCCTTGCCGAGGCCGGCCGGATGGCTGGAGCTTTCGGTGATTGAGCTGCGGCGCGCCCTCGCTGCCGCGAACGCCATGGGCTGCCCGGCCCGCAAGCGCCTCTGCTTCCGCAACTTGTCCAAGCTCCGCGCCCGCATGGTGCGGCAGCAGATCGCCGTCTGAGGAGGACCGCATGACACGTCACGATGTCCCATCGACCTGCCCGGTTTCCATCCTCGCGGATGAAGCCGCCCGCGTCGTCGCTGCCCATAACGAGCACGACCGTCTGAGTACCGATCGGCAGGGCCATGAGCGCAGCACGATCGAGCGGACTCTGATGCTGCTCTACCGCCGGCTGGACGCTATGTCGGTCACGATAGCCAACACCCGCGCCAGCAGCCTCAAGGGCGCGGCGGCGCAGCTCTGCCAGATCCCGGCGATGGCCGATCAGCTTTATGAGCTGGTCGAGAATGACGACGAGAAGATGCGGCAGGCTCGGCAGATCATCGATACCTTAGAGCTTATCGTTTATTCCGCGACGGCGGTAGTTCGCTCGGCCGGCAGCGTAGAGCCGGACCATGGCTTCTTGGCCTACTACATGGGCACCAGCGCGGACCCTCATGCTCGCATCGCGGCAGTCTGTGCGCCTACGGCCTCGGCGGGGCCTTTGTCGTGACCGCGCTTAACCAACCCACTCAGAGTGGGTCAGTCGACCTGCGCTTGCTTGCCCTACCGCTCTCCGAGGCCGAGCAGGAAGCGGACCGGGCCGCTGTGCTGGCCATCCTCCGCAGCGTCGCCTCTCAGCTCGAACAGAGCGCCGCCAGCGCCGGCAACATACGCCGCCGCCTGGGCGCCGTCATTGAGGGGCTGATAGCGGCTGCTGACGCGATCGACGGGGACGCCGATCTTGAGGAAACTTGCGAAGACGAGGGCTCGCAGTGCGAGGACGAGGGCGTCCCCGACGACAACGGGATGGCTGACGGCGACGGGGCTGCTGAGCAGGGCTTTATCGGCTGCGGTGCCTTTGCAGGGAGATCCATCGCATGAATGTCGGGGACATCACGCAAGCTATAGGAGCAGGCGACTTAAAGGCGATGCGGCACGGTTTCCGCGCCCTGGTCGATCCGAGCGAAGACAGGGTGCGAGCAACAGCGCCTGGCTTTCTCATCGTTGCTCTGAACCGGCTCTGCGCAGCGCTGAAGGATGATGCGTCCGTGATGCCTACCGAAACTTGCGCGGCGCTCGACCTTCCGGCCGGCGGCTCTTATGCCGAGGGTGTCGCCAAGGCGAAGCGAGACAGCGCGCGACTGGCACGTCGTCTATTAGAGATGACGTAATTCTTTGAGGGATTTTTTCAGGGACCCGAAACTGTTTTTGTCACCCGATATTTCGGCGCAAATCAATTATGGGCCGTCGGGCACCGTCTATGCTTAGACGCGAATTTGTACGAAATTGTACCGATGCCATGTTCATAGATGTCGAGCCAGGAACTCAATCTGCGACATCGCGTTGCGCAGCCAACGGCTAGCTAGACCGCGCGGAGAATTTCCATGGACAATGAACCCAACGGCTTCAAAAAACTTTCGGAAGCGGCCGATGATATGTCTGTCGGAGAAGGCAAGGGCAACATTGCCGATGGCGTTGAAGGCGCGGCTGAGCAGGTGGACCATCAGTTACGGTCTGTCGGGATCGATGCGGGTGACAGCATCGAGATTGCCAAACAGCGCGCGGATGATTTTCAGAAAATGGTGACCGACGAGATTCGCGAGCGTCCGTTACGGGCACTTGGCTGGGCAGCTGCCGCAGGCTTCGTTCTTGGCATCATGTCGGCTCGATAGGCGATGATTGGCGCCGCTTTTAGTTACCTGTTGGACCAGGTAAAGGCCTTCCTGCAAAGGCAGGCGGTCATCTACGGGTTGATGGCAGCTGCCGGGTTCATTTTTATTTTCGCGGCCGGATACGGACTCGATGCAGTTCGTGGCATGCTCATGATCCGCGTCGGAGGGGTTTATGCAAGCCTCATAGTTGGGGGCGGCCTGCTCGTGTGCGCGCTTATGTTACTTGGAACGGCGCTATATCTCCGCCGCGCCCCCAGCGCTGGTGCAATCGTCAGCAAGGCCTCGTCGAGCCTTCCCAGACTACCACAGATGCCACATGGCTCAGCAATGCTCGTAGGCGGCGCGGTTACGGGCCTCGTAGCCGGGATTCTTGTGGCGAAAAGGTCGCGACCATTAGCCGTCCGATCAAGGGCGCCGGACGACGAAAAGCGGTTTTACGAGAACCGCTTTGATGACAGCGAGAGATGACTATGAAGCGTCGGCATCAGTCATGCGACTGAAGACAATTGCACTCGACCTCGCCATGGCTTTCTCTGTCGGTATCGCATCCGTCCTAGCGGTCTCTGCCTTACAGCGTGGTTCTATAAGCCCGCGAGACGCCGATCAGAAGCAAAAATCTGCTCATCAAACTCAGCAGGGTGCAAGCGCAGAGAAGCCTCAGGATATCCCTGCTAGAGGATGGTGGGACATTGCCCGCCGTACTTATCATCAGGTCGATCAGGATCGAGTCCGCGCAGTTGCTGCGGGCGTTACATTCTATGCCTTGTTGGCGTTGTTTCCAGCATTGACGGCGCTCGTCTCGGTCTACGGCCTCATTGCCGAACCTGCCACCATCTCTGAGCATGTTGCCAGCGTGGAAGGCATGTTACCGTCAGGCGCAGGCAGTTTTCTTCAAGATCAGATTGGCCGCATTGTTCAAGGTGGTGAAAGCAAGCTCGGTATCGCATTTTTGATCAGTTTGGGTGTCGCGGTTTGGAGTGCCAACGCTGGCGTCAAAGCTGTCTTCGATGCGCTCAATGTGGCTTATGGCGAGAATGAAAAGCGGGGCTTCATCAAGCTCAACCTGATCTCGCTTGCTTTCACGGTCGGAATCTTATCGTTCGTCATTCTTGCCATCGTTAGCGTCGCAGCCGTCCCGGTTGTGCTGAATTACCTCTATTTGGGAAACGCAGCCGAGTGGCTGATCTGGATCGGTCGATGGCCGCTCTTGATCATCGTCCTGATGGGTGGCCTGTCGGCCCTTTACCGGTTTGGCCCTAGCCGGGATGAGGCGCAATGGAAATGGGTCAGCCCCGGCGCCATTTTCGCGAGCTTAGCTTGGTTAGTCGGATCTCTCTTATTCTCCTGGTACGTCGCTAATTTCGAAGATTACAACAAGACATATGGAACGATCGGAGCGGTGATCGGCCTTCTGTCTTGGATGTGGCTGTCGGCGACAATCGTGCTGATCGGTGCCGAACTGAATTCCGAGACCGAACGGCAGACCGACAAGGACACGACCAAAGGCCCGGCAATGCCGATGGGCATGCGCGGCGCAGACGCTGCCGATCGGAAGGAATAGGCTAAAACGGTGTGACGCGCGTCTTCAAGAATTAGGCGGTCACACGGTTTGAAAGCCAAGTCGCCTGAAAATCGGTAGAGGGCACTGGTTTGCCAAAAAGATAGCCCTGAACTTCGCGGCAGCCGTTTCGACGCAGAAACTGAAGTTGAGCTTCTGTCTCGACGCCTTCGGCTATGACATCCATGTCGAAGCTTTTGCCTAGATACAGGATTGCTTTCACAACAGCCGCGTCACCGTTGTCGCTGTTGATCTCCTGAATAAATGATCGATCGATTTTCAGCCGTGAAACGGGATAGTTCTTCAAAAGGCTGAGTGAGGCAAACCCAGTCCCATAGTCATCAAATGCAAGGCCGACCCCCATTTCTCTGATGCCATGCAGTAAGGGCAGGATGCTCCTATCATTCCGCAGGAGGATGTTTTCAACAATTTCAAGTTCAAGCGCTTCTGGCGGAAGTTCACTTTCCTCGAGCGCATCACGAACGACAGTCAGAAACTGATCAGACCTAAACTGTGCTTCGAATAGATTCACGCCCACTCTGAAATCGGGCACCAACGCCCGCCATTGCGCAGCCTGAGCGCAAGCGGCACGCAAGGTCCACTCTCCCACCGCTGCAGCTGAGGGCTTTTCGCTGAGGACTTCGATAAACGAAGCGGGTGATAGCAAGCCCCGCTCTGGATGTTTCCAGCGGATAAGGGCTTCCGCGCCTTTAATGACCCGGGACGACGTATCGACCTGGGGCTGATAAAACATTTCGAACTGATTGGTTTCAAAGGCCGCGCGAAGTTCTTGGGCCAACGCCCGCCGGGCTATTGCCATTTGCCGTAATGCGGGCGCGAACATCTCAACTCGTCCGTGCCCCTTTGATTTAGCGCGATACATCGCCAGATCGGCAGCGCCTAAAATGTCCTCTGCCCGCGTGCCGTGGCCGGGGGATAATGCAATTCCGACGCTAAGATCGACGTCAAAGACATGGTCTGCGACCACGTAAGAACCAGCCACGCTTGCCTTGACGGCATCTCCTGCCGCCTTAGCCCTGACTGCGTCGTCGCCACTGATAAGCGCGACGAACTCATCGCCGCCAAGACGCGCGATGCAAACGGCGTCGGGGCACGCGAGCCGGAATCGCTCGGCGACCATTTTTAGCACCGTGTCACCTGCGAAATGGCCCGAAGTATCATTGATGTCCTTGAAACCATCCAGATCGAGCAAGAGAACGGTAGCTGGATGTCTGGCGAACAGCATTTCATTCAGACGCGCACGCCAAGCGCTCCGGTTTGGCAGCTGCGTTAGTGCATCAAGGGAAGCCAGGCGAAACAGCCGCTCCTCGTTGGCGCGCCGATCGGAAACATCCCGAACGATGGCGCCGACATTTTTGATTCCCCCTTGAGACCACGTCGAGAGAGAGAATTCGGCCGGGAACTCTGTGCCATCTTTACGGCGAGCCGGGAGTTCGAGCGTGCGCTTGGCAAGCTCCATTGGCTCGCCTCTATCGAGGCGGCGAAGCTCGGCGTTATATCGATCAAGCCAACTATCCGCCACGATGGCGTCGCCACATAGGTGGGAAACTTCTTCTACAGAATAGCCAAACAGCTTATGCGCAGCCGCGTTCCAAAACGTGATCTGCCCGCGAGTATCGGAGCAAATGATTGCATCTGGCGACGTAGCAGCGATGTTTTCAAAACGGGCTTGATTGCTCTTGCGAAGTGATTCCAGGCGCCGAAGTTCAAGCCGGTCCATCACAAGCGCGGCGATGTCAGCTAAAGCGGCCCGTTCCTGGGAGGTCAAGATGCCCCGAGGCTTGGTATCTATTAGGCATAGCGTTCCGAGTCGCTCTCCTGTCGGAGTGATGAGCGGCTTGCCCGCGTAGAAGCGGATATGAGGCTCACCTGTCACAAGGCGGTTCGCCCAAAATCGCGGATCAAGGGACGCATCAGGTATGAAAAGAATGTCTTCGCTAGCAATTGCATGAGCACAGAACGAGACGTCACGGCTGGTTTGGCATACGTCCAGACCTATGTTCGCTTTGAAGAACTGTCGGTCCCGATCGACTAAGGAGACGAGCACGATCGGCACGCTGAACAGCTTAGCCGCCAATCCCACCAATCGATCGAATTCCACCTCCGGCGACGTGTCCAGAATCCCGTATTCGGCCAGGATTTGGAGGCGCCGAGACTCCAGTTGGTTTGCAGCAGCTCCAGTTTGGAGTTCGGCCTGAGCGAGTAAAACGTCGGTAGTATCTTTCCGCATGTTCTTGATCCGGTTACTGTAATCCCCATCCACAGCATGCGATATGTTCCGATTGAAACCCTAAATGAGGAGTTTGAGATTGATAAATTGGTTTATGTTTTTCTAATTTCCGGCAGGGTTTTCGCCTCAGTTAGCCACTTGGCGCCGTTGCTGTGGCCATAACTGCACTCAGCGCATAATCCGTGATCTGTCTGAGAACCAGGCGCGTATATCCCCAGTGCGAAGGATCAGATTCCGGCGATCATGTCGCTTATCAAAAAATTTCAAGTAGTTGAAATATAAGCGCTTTATTTGGGAACTTACTCCCGTTCAGCTTGGTTCATCGATTTCCTATAACAAAGGAGATGTCCGATGAAGCAGGTTGCCAGAAGCGAAGATGCGTGTACCGCCCGTCGAAATTTTCTGAAGTGGTCCGGCGCCGCAGCTGTGGCGGCAGTGGCGTTCGGCGTCGATGTGCCGGGTCTCAAGCTTGGTGAGGCATTTGCTCAGTCCCGCGCTGTCGATCTCGGCGGCGGCGACCTCGGCGTCCTCAACTACGCCTATGCTCTGGAGCAGTTGGAAGCGGCCTTTTACACCCAGGTTATCGCGACGCCGTATGCGGGAATGAGTGCCTACGAGCGGACGCTACTGACCGATATCCGCAATCACGAAATCGCTCACCGTGCGTTCTTCAAGAAAGCGCTTGGCACCAATAGGATTCCTGATTTGCAGGTCAACTTTTCGGCCGTCAATTTCGGTGACCGCAGCAGCGTTTTGAAGACGGCGATGACCTTCGAGGATCTGGGCGTGTCCGCCTACAATGGCGGCGGAGCGGCCATCCAGACTCCGGCCTATCTGGCGGCGGCTGGATCGATCGTCTCAGTTGAAGCTCGCCACGCCGCCACGATCCGCGACATGCTGGCGCCCTTCACGTCCTCTTTCGCAGGCGACGATGTGGTGACGCGCGGCGGCGTCGATGTCGCCAATCCGCCTTCGACGGTGCTGCGCGCGGCTGCCCCTTTCATCGCGACACCGGTCAGCGCTTCGCAGCTCCCATGAGCCGAAGCGCGTCTGACTCTCATTTCAAGGACATAACCATGACAGACCATAATCATCTGCTCTCGACGATCGATGCTGATCTCGCCGGAGTCATTGCCTCCCGACGGGACCTGTTTCGCTCTGCAGGCCTCAAGCTGGGAGCTGCTGCGTCCGCGCCTGTCGTATTGGCTGCCGTCTCAAGCCAAGCCTTCGGTCAAGGCATGCCGAGCCAAGTGTCCGAGGTGCTGAACTTCGCGCTGACGCTCGAATATCTGGAAGACGAATTTTATCGCGAGGGCCTAAAAGCCGGCATCGTGCCTGATCAGTTTTCTGCTATTTTCCGGCAGATCAGCCAGCACGAGACCGCTCACGTGACCTTACTGCAATCGACATTGGGATTTGGCGCTGTTGCGAAGCCCCGCTTCGATTTCACGGCTGGCGGCAAGTACGCGAATGTGTTCCGTGACTTCAAGACGTTCGCAACGGTGGCGCAAACGTTCGAAGACACGGGCGTCGCCGCGTATGCGGGCCAGGCCCCAGCCTTGATGGGATCCGGGGCCGCGTTGACCACCGCGCTTCGCATCCATTCCGTCGAGGCGCGACATGCTGCTGAGGTTCGCATTGTTCGAGGCGTGCGGCCATGGAAGGGCGCGACCGATAAGCCGATGACAAAAGCGCAGGTGCTGGCAGCTGTCAGGCCGTTTATCATCGGATGATAGATTCGCATGAGGCGTCCGTCGGGGCGCCTCATGCCCTCTTACGCGGCAACGTCTATCGTGCGAGCCAGCTAGCGTAAATGTGCCGATTTTCGCTGATCGCGTAACTCAGCTCTGTTGCCAGGAAGGGTCTGAGAGCACTGCGATGTCCGCGCGTAGCAAACGTGCTTCTCCGCATTGCTAATGTTGGCAGAACCATGTGTACCAGGATGAAAAAGGGACGCGCGTCATTTAGGGGGCGCTTTATTCCGCCTTCCTCGTGCATGATAGACGGTGGATCCCACGTGGAACCCCGAGGCGTATCCCATGGGTATATAGGACCTGTTCGTCATGCTGGATTTCGGCCCGGTTCAGCAATTTCCTTGATCAGGGCAACGACGTCTGCTGGTCGGATACGGCCAATATCGCCATCGAGGATGCCATACCTTTTCAAGATGTCTTGCTCACGTTGTCGTCCCAGGTGGCCTTCCATACTCCAATCAGGAAAGTCGCGTTCGATCGTGATGCGTGTCGCGAGAATATTGACGTCGCGATGGCGGGGATCTCGGCCGATGCGTGCGTAAGTTGCCCGTACGTTTTCTTCCGACCCTTCTAACGTCTGAAGGAAGCTTATCCCATCGAACAGCATGAAGCCTGTCACTCCGGCTTGCTCGTTTCGAATGCGCGATTCCTTGACAATTTCGCGCAGCATCGCGAGAGGGCTGTCAATACGACCGCGTTGAAACGTCGATCGGTAAATGAGCTGGAAAATGCGCGGCCGGGCCAAATACGTTTCTCCTCAGCCGCTCACAGCGACAAGCAAGTCCTGTGTTCGGACGATCAGATGCGCAATGTCTTTTGATCTATGGCCCAGGCAAAATGCCTATCGGCTGACGCCGCTGTCCGGCGCGTCATTTGGCGTCCTTAGACCACGTCGCCTCGCTGGAACCCCAGCCATGCCGTCAGGATAGTTTTGCGTTACTGAGCGCTCCAGCGCATAGTTGCAGCAGGGGATATAAATGCCGTTTACATCACTGACCGGCCCGTTGGCGCGGGCACGAGCCCAAAGAGCGCTCGATAAAGCCTGGATTGAGGTCGGCCCAGGCGTGGATATCGACCGCCAAGACGCAGAGAGATCAAGATTGGCATCCATCGTCGCAGTGATGGCGAGTATGCCTTGCACCGAAGAGACGTTAGTCATGCAGACTATAGAGCGCTTTCAATTAAATCGGTGAGCGTCACGGAAAAAAATTCGATCCGTTCACGCAAACGCCTGCACTTATTAGAAATATAGCGGCGACCATTAGCCACAACCAAAATTCAACAGGGGACGATTTCCGCTGGTCCATTACCCAGCAACCTTAGGGCTCCGACTGTGTTCCATTCTAAAGTCAGCGATAATTGATCAACGGCCAAATCCTGTGGCGTTAAACGATAATGTCGGAGGACAGGCCGATTTTAGTTTCCATTAACCGCACAGCAGCTCCCACCACCATTTAGGGAACAACAATGCTTGATACTGGTTCGTCTGATCAGCAACCCCACTGAAATGGCGATATCAATGGAAGCTTTGTTTGTTACGGTAGGGATGAAGACAATAGCGGGCGCCGCCTGGGTGATCTCAATTATTTACGAGATCTAACATGACTGGGGGCATGGAGCGCCGCGCATGCACCGATGAGGTGATTGCTCAAATTGCGCAGGTGATTTTCACCGGTCTAGAAACCCTCCCATCCTATGAGGCTTTCATGAGCGCAATCATGAAGCGGCAGCATAAACGGCACCGTATGGTGGAGCCGGTGAAACTATGGCTTGCATCGAGCACCGACGCTATTCACTGCATGTTGATGGACATATCGCAGGGCGGAGCGCATCTGCGAACCCCGGTTGGATTCCAAGAGCATGGAGAGGTATTGCTATCGTCGCATGCCCTCGGTCATAAGCAACCCGCCCGAATTGTATGGCGCGATGCGACTTCCATAGGCGTATCGTTCACCTGACGGTGACACCACGGCAAATCTCATATTACAGATTCGCTCGTGCGGAGCTTTTTTGTCTAGTCGGACAGGTAGGCAAATAACTCGCGGATATAGGGCGATAGCGATAATCATACCGCGCTCGATCGTTAAAGGTTCTGCAGGTCTACTCCCTCTGAAGGTGCCGCACTTCCCTACGACGAGAAATTCTCGGGGAGGCAAATGACCTTTCCGGTACGGCCGCAAGTCGGACACCGCACGTTCGCAAGATCCCAGTTGTCAACCGTCCCACTGAACCCTTCTAGCTTATGAGTAACCCAATGGCTGCTGAAGGGGTGATCATTCTCGGCGGACCGCAAAACGCCATCGTGACCACATTCGCATCTCAGCATATCAGTGGTCCGCAAGGTCACCGTTTTCTCCCTTATCTGAGACCCATCTCGCTTTTACGAAGCGGGGGATTCCAACGTGAGCGATGCACGCGTAGGATGGGATAAATAAGCGCAGCGAGGCCACTAATCGGCCGAGCAAGCTGGATATTGCGTACGTATGTCGTCACTGATCAGGAGCACGAGCAGTCTAAAACAATCCTTGTGAACAGCATGTCTTATTGCGCTGATCCACTGTAGGATTATCCCCCCTGGGGAGGCGAGCCATGAACCTATTACTAAGTTTTGCTCCGTTCATCGTCTTCGCATTGATCGACCGAACGATCGGGCATTTAGAGGCGTTGATCGCCGGTGCCTTGGTTGCAGCCGCTCTTATGATACGCGAGGCGCTCGCCGGCCGCAGCCTAAAAAGCCTAGAGGTCGGAACCGCTATTCTGTTCGGCATAATGGCTATCTATTCGGTTGCGGCTAAGCCAAGTTGGTCGATCATGGACGTCCGACTTCGGGTCGATGCTGGCCTTATGACCATTGTGGTAGTTTCCCTCCTAATGGGGAAGCCGTTCACAGGCCAGTACGCTCGCGAAGCAGTCGATGCAACTCTCTGGGAAACGCCGGCATTTCAAAAAACAAATAATGTCATAACCGCCGTCTGGGCATTGGCTTTTGCCATCCTAGTCGTGGCCGATCTAATTCTTATCTATCGCCCTGATATACCTCAGCATGTTGGCATTTGGGCCACTATTGCTGCTCTCGTAGGGGCTTTCAAATTCACCAAATGGTATCCGCAACGGGTACAATCCCAAAGCCGATTTTGACTGCTCGGCAGCTGGCGTGTTGGCGTAAACACCACCTCTCTGCTGACTGCTGACTGGCTCGCCATCGTCCGTGTGAGCGCTTTTCCGGTCCTCGCCGACTGTAGCGCCCTGGCCACGCGGTTTGAGGTCTGCACCAGCCGTTTGTCTTGGTGGGCAGTGTCGGGACCGGGTTGTGGGAAGTCACCGCGACCGCGTTGCAGAAGTGGATGGACACCCTCGTAGTCGACAAGCCGGCAATCGCTACGCCTGAGCGCAAGCGCAGCCTTCGCTGGCTTACCCCTGCTCTTGTCGCTGAGGTCGCATTTCGCGCGTGGACAGATGACGGCAGCCTGCGACATGCGTCATTCAAAGGGCTGCGCGAAGACGCGGACGAGGCGTCGGTTTTTCAATTGAACCAGGCGTGACCTCAAGCCGTTGAGGCTTTCAGGAGGAACGCCGATGACTAGATGGCTCTGTACCGGTTTGGTCTTTCTCGGGCTGTGCAGCTCTGCGCAAGCTCAGGTTTCGCCAAGCGGCCCACCTCAGAACGCTCCGATGCCGGACAGTGCGCAGCCCCAGCCAACTCAGTCAGAAAATGAAGCAAGACAAAAGTTCGCGGGAGGCGGCTACCCCAACGTGCGCGAGCTCAAGTCCACTTCGGATGGCGGCTGGACGGCCACAGCCGATGTAAATGGGCGGAACGTCAAAATCCGCATCACGCCTGCCGGCGAGATTGATAAAGGCGGGTGAGCTGCCCGTCAGATCCCAATGCCAGCGGCTCTCCGCCGTCTACGGCCGCTGCAGGAACCTGATAGCCGGCTGCCCGCCGTTATCGCGCTTCTCAGATCTATGCGAAGCTTTTCCTGGCCCTCGGCAAGTTCTGGCGCACCCACCGCGACGGACTCCGATGTACAGTTAGTCGTTGGGGGCGAACCGCATACTCGGCCGAGTTGATCCCAGCCGACGCATCGACCGTTCGGGCCTCGGTAGCCAGGGCCGCCACGAGAGCCACAGCCTGAAGCGGCTTCGGCGGAATACCCTGACAGGGTAAGGACGCTGGCGAGAAGTCCTAGCCGCGCCAGCCAGCACATTTGCCGTTGGCTTTCCGATAACCAGGGCCGCCTTTGAAACCGCATCGGCTCATTCCAGCCCGAACCGAACTGCGCCACAAGTTGGGGAAGAAGTTGGGGAACAACCCTATTGCCCGGGAGAAAAGGCAAGCAGTTCAACAACGTATGAAAAGGCCTTGGTGGAGCTGAGGGGAATCGAACCCCTGACCTCTGCAGTGCGATTGCAGCGCTCTCCCATCTGAGCTACAGCCCCAAGGCGCTGGCCTTCTAGGCCGTGCGTCGCGTGGATGTCAATCGGGTCCGTCGCCTCTTTCGACGCGAGCCGCGATATTGCGCGTCCCTGGCGACCGGCCCAAAAGGAAATCCGATGCGTTCCGTTCTCGACGTAGTTCTGCTCGCCTTGCAGATCTATGTGTGGATCCTGATCGTTTCGGCGATTCTGAGCTGGCTGATCGCCTTCAACGTCATCAACACGCGCAACCAGTTCGTCTCCACGGTCTGGGACATGATCTACCGGCTGACCGAGCCGGCCCTGCGGCCCATCCGACAGCGGCTCCCCAATCTCGGCGGCATCGACATCTCGCCGATCATTCTGCTGCTGATCATTTATTTCATCCAGAGCGTGATCCTCCGCTACATCTACCCCAACGTTTTCTAAAACAGACGCGCCCTGCGCGGGAAGCGCGCCGGGCAGCGTCCGCGCGCATTCGACCTTGCCGGACACGACAGGCAGTATGGCCTCCGAAACCTCTCGGAGACGCCGTTCATGTTCGCGCCCACCACGCCCTATCGCAGCCAGAACTGGGCCCTGACCAAGCCGGCCGCGCGCGGTCGCCGCGGCATCGTCGTGTCGCAAAGCCGCGAGGCGGCTGAGGCCGGAACGGCGATCCTCGAAGCCGGCGGCAACGCGGCGGACGCAGCCGTCGCCGCCTGCTTCGCGCTGGCCGCGCTAGAGCCCTGGAACAGCGGGCTTGGCGGCATCGGCTTTGCTATCGTGCTGAAGGCCGGCGAAACACAGGCGCAGGTCTTGGATTTCGGACCCATCGCTCCGCACCGGGCCGACCCCGCCGACTACCCCTTGACCGGGGAGATGAAAAACGACCTCTTCACCTGGCCGGAGGTCGTCGGCGATCGCAACATCCACGGCCCGCTCTCCTTCGTGACGCCCTCCTCCGTCGCCGGCTATGCCAAGCTGAAGGAGGCGTTCGGATCGAACCTGCCGCTGAGGGATTTGATGGCGCCAGCCATCGCCCTGGCCAAGCGAGGCCTACCGGCCGACTGGTACACGACGCTGAAGATCGCATCCTCAGCCGCCGTGCTGCGGCTTTATCAAGAGAGCGCGCGGATTTATCTGCCTAACGGCTTACCGCCGGTACCGCCCTATCAGGGCTCGCCCGGGTTCATGGTGCTCGGCCAACTCGGGGGCACGCTGGAACGGCTGGCTCAGGCCGGGCTGGACGATTTCTATCGCGGCGACATCGCCCGGCAGCTCGCGGCAGATATCGCGGCAGTCGGCGGGGTCGTCGATGCGCAGGATCTGGCGAATTGCCGGGCGGAGCTTCGGCCGGCACCGACCATCGACTGGCGCGGCACCCACCTGATACACACCGCCGGCGGGTTGACGGCCGCGCCGACGCTTGAAGCTGTCGTCGACGGCATGGCTGAGGCGCCGGTCGACGGGGATGGGCCTTCGCCCGCCTGGTTCGCACAATTGTCGCGCGTGATGCGGCAGGCCTATCGCGACCGGCTCGAAGGACTGGGTGCCGCGACCGCAGCCAAGGAGCCCGGCGACACCTGCACGACCCATCTCACCGTGGTCGATGGCGAAGGCACGCTCGTCACGGTCACCACGACCCTGCTCTCCTCGATGGGCAGCCGCGTCGTGCTGCCCTCGACCGGCGTCCTGATGAACAACGGCATGATGTGGTTCGATCCGCGCCCCGGCAGCGCCAACGCGATCGCGCCCGGCGCTCGCCCGCTCTGCAACATGTGCCCGGTCATCGCGACGCCGAAGGATGGCGGCTGGCCGCGTCTCGCGGCGGGAGCGTCGGGCGGCCGGCGCATCCTCGCCAGCGTTTACCAGACCCTGGCCTGGCAGCTGGATTTCGGCATGGACACAGAAAAGACCGCGCACCAGCCGCGCATCGACGTCTCCGGACCGGACAGCGCCAGCGCCAACCTGACGCTGCCGCCCGAAACCATCGCCGCCTTGCAGGATGCCGGCCCGACGACGCTGGTCGAGCATTCCGTCCTGCCGATCAATTTCGCCTGCCCGAACTTCATCCGCGTCGATCGCGAGGGCGCGGAGGGCTCCAGCGATGCCGCCTCGCCTTGGTCGGCGGCGGTGGCGGCGACGCGTTGACCGATGTCGAACGGCCCGGCTGATCGCCGGGCCGTCATTCTCGGGCTTGTCGCCGGGGCGAAGCAGGGGCAGAGGGTCTGCGATCAGCCGCGCTTCACGCCCCATGGGTAGGGTACCGATCCCGCCAGCATCCCCGTGATGCTCTTGCGATAGGCGGTGCGGCTCAGGAACTGGCCGAGCGGGATCGTCGCCACCTCTTCCATCGCCAGGCGATTGAGCTCCTTGGCCTTCTCCTTCTGCGTCGCCTCGTCGGGAGCGTAGAGCCAGGCCTCGGCCAGCTCCTCCGCCTTGTCGCTCTTCCACCAGCCGAACCAGCCCTTTTCGCCCTGGCCGCGGATGATCGTCGACTGGGCCGGGTCCCCCCAGCTGATCGCGGAGCCGGTGGTGTGGAAGATGCTCCAGCCGCCCTTCTCGACGGATTCGCGGCTGCTGCGACGCTGCACGACTGTGCCCCAATCGCTCGCCGCCATCTCGACATTCATGCCGAGCTGCTTGAGCAATTCGAACGTCACCTCGCCGAGCGGGCCGATATCCGGGAAGTCGGTCGGGCTGATGATGACGACCTTCTCGCCCTTGTAGCCGGACTCCTTCAACGCTGCCTTCGCCTTGTCGAGGCTCTGCGGCATCAGATCTTCCATCTCGCCGCTATAATAGGGCGTTCCCCGGAACCACAGGCTGCGGCAGGTCTGCCAGAGCGAGGTGTCGTCGCCCTGCGTCGCGCGCATGTAGTCTTCCTGCTTCACCGCCATCCGAACGGCCGCACGCACCTTCGGATTGTTGAACGGGGCCTGGAGATGGTTGAGGCGCATGATCGCGCCCCGCCCCGACTTGTCGATGACCTCCTGCTTGATGTCCTGGCTGCCGGCCAGCATCGGCTGCAGATCGGCGAGCGGACGCTCCCACCAGTCGATCTCGCCCGTCGTCAGGGCGGCGGCGGCAGTTGCGGGGTCAGGCAGAATGGTCCATTCGATACGCCTGAAATGCGCGACCTTGCCGCCGGCATTCCGGCTAGGCGGCTCGGCACGCGGCTTGTAGCCGTCGAATTTCTCGTAGGCGACGCGGCTGCCGGAGACATAATCGGCTGCGACGAATTTATACGGTCCCGAGCCCATCATCTCGGTGACCTGCGTGTTGGCGTCGGTCTTGGCGAGACGCTCGGGCATCATCACCGGCGGCTGATCGGTCTTGGCCAGGCACTCCAGCAGCCGCGGGAAGGGCTGCTTGAGCTTGATCTCGATGGTGCGGTCGTCGGCCGCGCCGAAGCTCTCGGTGGCCCGGCCCAGAAGCTGCCCGTAAGAGTCGCGCTGGGTCCAGCGCTTGATGCTGGCCGCGCAATCGGCCGCCTTCACCGGCGTGCCGTCATGGAAGGTCAGCCCCTCGCGCAGCTTGATGCGCCAGGTCTTGCCGTCGGCCGAAACCTCGTGCCCCTCGGCCATCTGCGGCTGGGGTTTCAGGTTCTCGTCAGCCCCGTAGAGCATATCGAAGATGTAATAGGCGTGGTTGTTGGTCACCGTCGCGGTCGTCCAGATCGGATCGAGCGCGGAGAGGTTGGCCTGCGGCGCGAACTTCATCAGCGTGGCCGAGGCCTGCTGCGCGGCCGCCATCTGCGGCAGCAGCGGGCCTGCGGCACCGAGCGCGGCCGCCCCCATCAGGAATTCACGACGTCTCATCTGGCTTCTCCCCGTTATCGTTGGTCGTTGGTGGTTTTCAGCAGCTTCGCAGATCGATCAGTCGAAGCCCAGGAAGTTCGGGCTTTCGCTGATCGGCCGCGCCTTCATCAGCCCGGCGATGTCCGGCACCGGCCGGGCCGTCAGCGGGTCGCCCGCGAGAACAGCCTCCAGCGCCGCCGCGACCGCCAGCACCTTGGCGTCGCCGCCGCGCGGCCCGACGATCTGAAGCCCGAAGGGCATCCCGTTGCGATCCAGCCCGACCGGCAGCGAGATCGCCGGATGCCCGACGATCGTCACCGCATAGGCCATGGCGAGCCAGTGAAAGTAAGTCCGCGTCGGCTTGCCGTCGATCTGCGCCGGATAAAGTTCGCTCCAGGGACGCGGGCTCAACGTGATCGCCGGCGCGAGGATGACATCGTAACCGGCTGCGAAGAAATCCTGCCAGTGCTGATAGATCACCGTCTGCTTCTTCATCGCCCGCGTCACGTCGAGGGCGGAGTAGCCGAGCCCTTCCTCGACGTTGGCGCGGACGTTCGGGCCGACCTGCTCGGGCGTGTCACGGACCCGCTCGTGATGTCCGGCGAGGAACGCCACCGCGCGCAGGATCTCGAAGACCTCATCGGTCCCTTCGCAATTAGGCGTCGCCTCCTCGGCCGCATGGAACAGTTGCGAAAACGCGCCGACCTTGTCGGAGAAGGTCTCGCGGATCAGTTTTTCGGTCGGCGCGAAGCCGAAATCGGGCGTGATCGCCACCTTGAGCGAAGCGAGATCGATCGCCTCCGGCCTCGCGAAATCCTCCGCCCGGCGCACCGTCTTTCCGTGGATGGTCGTCGCCAGCGGGTCCGACGCATCGTCGGAGACCATGGTCGAGAGCAGCAGGCAGAGATCCGGCACATTGCGCGCCATCGGCCCCAGCACGGGAAGAGGCGACCAGCCGATCGCGCGCTTGTCGCTCGGCACCAGCCCCGGGCTCGGCCGGAAGCCGACGATTCCGTTGAACGCAGCCGGGTTGCGCAGGGAACCGCCGGTGTCGGAACCGGTCGCCAGCGGCACCATATTGGTCGCCAGCACCACGCCAGAGCCGCCCGACGAGCCGGCCGCGCTCTTGCTCGGGTCGAACGGATTTCCCGTGACGCCGTAGACGGAGTTGCGGGTGTTGGCGCCGGCGCCCCATTCCGGCGTATTGGTCTTGCCGGCGATGATCGCGCCGGCCTTGCGCACGGAGGCGACAATGAGCTGGTCTTCCGTTGGCACGAAATCGCGATAAAGCGGGCTGCCATAGGTGGTGCGCAGGCCCTTGACGTTCTCCAGATCCTTGATGCCGATCGGCAGGCCGTGCAGGGCACCGAGCGCGTCGCCCCGGGCCGTCGCCTCGTCGGCCGCGGCCGCAGCCTTGCGGGCCGCCTCATCGTCGCGGGCCACCATGGCGTTCACCGCCGGATCGACCGCATCCATCCGGCGGATGCAGCTTTCGAGCAGTTCGCGGGCCGAGAGTTTCTTCGTGCCGATCAGGGCGCGGGCGGTCGTGGCGGTGAGATCGCAGGGTTCGGTCAAGGCTTCGCTCCATTGCGCCCGTGCCCCAGCAAACGCTATGCCGGGCCGGCCGAACCGCAGCCTAGGAAAAAGGCGGGCGCCATGTCCATGACAGATGAACGCATGGCCGATCCCCGAAGCGGCATGGCGCGATGACGCTCCCCGCAAATGCGTTCTGGCGCGAGACCGGCGACGGGGTGCTGATCGCGGTGCGCCTGACCCCGCGCGGCGGCCGTGATAGCCTCGAAGGCAGTGAGACGCTCGCCGATGGTCGTATCGTCTTGAAAGCTCGCGTGCGCGTCGCACCGACGGAGGGCGAGGCGAATACGGCCCTGATCGCCCTGCTGGCGGCGACGCTTGCGCTGCCCCGCTCCCGGCTCCGCATCGCTTCGGGCGCAACAATGCGGCTGAAAACCATCGCCGTGCAGGGCGAGCCCGCCGATATCGTTCCTCGCCTGATGGCTCTTCAACCGAAGCGCGCTTGACGACATCCGCCGTTTCCTGTTCGAGAAGCACATGGACAAGCTTGCGCACACGTTTCCGCAGCGCCTGACGGAGGGCTACAGCTCCTTCCTCGACGATCGTTTCGTCCGCGAAAAGGACCGTTACGAAGAACTCGGCGAGAACGGCCAGACCCCGAAGATCATGCTGATCGGCTGTTGCGATTCACGCGTCTCGCCGGAGGTCATCTTCGATGCGCGGCCGGGCGAGATGTTCGTCGCCCGCAACATCGCCAATCTGATCCCGATCTATCAGCCAGACGACCAGCTCCACGGCACCTCGGCGGCGCTGGAATATGCCGTGCAGGCGCTCAAGGTCGAACACATCGTCATCCTCGGCCATGGCCGCTGCGGCGGCATTCGCGCCTTTGCCGACGACAGCCAGACCGCGCTCTCGCCAGGCGACTTCATCGGCAAGTGGATCACGCTGATCGGCCCGGCCGCCCAGCGTACCGGCGGGCGCGGGCGCAACGAGAGCTTCGACGACTACCTGCACCGGCTGGAGCTGGCCTCGATCCAGCAATCGCTGGACAACCTGCGCACCTTCCCATGCGTGAAGATTCTCGAGGACAAGGGCCGGCTCCATCTGCACGGTGCCTTCTTCGCCGTGCACACCGGCGTGCTGATGATCCTCGACCCCGTAACGGGCCAGTTCATCCCCGCCGTCGGCGACATGCCCAAGCGCGTCCAGCAGATCCGCTGCGTCGAAGGCTGAGCGCTCCCGTCATTGCGAGCGCAGCGAAGCAATCCAGGAAGACTGGGTAAAACGCTGTGTCCGGTCTTCCTGGATTGCTTCGTCGCTGATGCTCCTCGCAATGACGGGGCAGGCGTATCACTCCCCGTCCGACAGCGGGTGCAGGTCGCGCACCATGCTCTTCAGCCGTTCGTCGAGGATGTGGGTGTAGATCTGCGTCGTCGCGATGTCGGCATGCCCCAGCAGCTCCTGCACCACCCTGAGATCGGCGCCGTTCTGCAGCAGATGGCTGGCGAAGGCGTGGCGCAGCACATGCGGGCTGAGTGAGGCCGCCGACATCCCGGCCGCTCCGCCCAGCACTTTGAGGTCGCGAGCGAAAGCCTGACGGGTGAGATGCCCGCTTTCGCCATCGGACGGGAACAGCCAGCGGCTCTCCGCCTGCCCGGCTTCGCGCAAGGCCTCCAGCCAATCCCGTGCCGCGCTCCGCGCGGCCTCGTTCAAGGGCACGAGCCGCTCCTTGTCGCCCTTGCCGCGCACGATCAGGAAGCGCTCCCGCGTCGTCGCGGCCGAAAGCGGCAGAGCGATCAGCTCGGAAACGCGAAGGCCCGTCGCGTAGAGCATCTCGACAAGGCAGCGCATCCGCAGCGCCTTCAGCCGTGCGGCCGGAGTCAGGCCATCGCGCTCGCAGCCCTCCCGCGCCACCGCCAACAGGCGGTCGACCGAGCCGACCGAAACCACCTTCGGCAACGGGCGGCCCTGTCGCGGCCCCTGGATCGCGGCGGCTGGATCGTTCGGGCTCAAGCCCTCGGTGTAGAGGAAACGGTGGAACTGCCGAACGGCCGATAGTCGCCGCGCCGCCGACGAAGCCTTGAGCCCACGCGCGGCAACATCGGCGAGCCAACCGCGGATGTCGTTGGCGCTCACCGCCTCGAGCGCCGTCCCCGCGATGAAGCCGAGATAGTCGTCAATGTCGCGCTCATAGGCATCGAGCGTGTTGCGGGCTGCGCCGCGCTCGGCGGCCAGCATGTCGAGAAAGGCATTGAGCCTTTGCCGCGATAGCCGGCTCATTTCGGCAGCAGTTTGGCCGGCGGTACGATCTCGATGATCTCGCGCGGCTCGGGCTTCACGAAGGCGACGAGCGCCAGCATCCCGCCGAAGACGAGCCCCGCGATGACGGCGATGACGAACAGGAAGCGGAACAGCGTCGGCACGTCTGGCGAGTATCCCCTGCCGCCGCTGCACTCTGCGGCACGCTGCCTTTTATCCCGGCGTCCGGAGGGCGCGGCAAGGGCCGCAGCGACACAGCCTCCCCCAAACCGCGTCCCGCGCCGAAATCCGGTGATGACGAAGGCATGACGGCAGGGCAGGCGCATGCTACATCGCCGCGAAACACGAAACGCCACGATGACCGCTGCCGCCCTCTCAGTTCCTGACACCGCCGATCTGCGCGGCGCGCTTGGCCGGCGCGCGCTCGTGCTCGTCGGCATGATGGGGTCGGGTAAGAGTTCGGTCGGGCGCCGGCTCGCCACCCGCCTCGGCCTGACCTTCATCGATGCCGATGTCGAGATCGAGACCGCCGCCGGCATGTCGATCCCGGAGATCTTCGCTCAGCGCGGCGAGGCCGAGTTCCGCGATGGCGAGCGCCGCGTCATCGCCCGCATCCTGGCGACGCAGCCCACATTGGTGCTGGCGACCGGCGGCGGCGCCTTCATGAACGCCGAAACCCGCCAGCGCGTGAAGGACCTCGCCGTCTCGATCTGGCTGAAGGCCGAGCCGGACGTACTGATGCGCCGCGTGCGCAAGCGCTCGAACCGCCCGCTGCTGCAGACAGCGGACCCGGAAGGCACGCTGCGCGCGATGCTGGCCCAGCGCGAACCGGTCTACGCACTGGCCGATCTCACCATCGAGTCGCGTGACGTGCCGCATGATTCGGTCGTCGACGACATCGTCTCGGCACTGGAGCGCCACCTCGGCGATGGCGGAGTGACCTTCTGATGAACACCGGTTCCGCTGGCGCCTCGCCGGAACGCATCACCGTGCCCGTGGCTCTGGAGGGTCGCGCCTACGACATCCATATCGGGCGCGATCGGCTGGACGAGGCCGCGCAGCTCGTCGCAAGCATTGCGCCGGGCGCGCGCGCCGCCATCGTCACCGACGACACGGTGGCTGGCCTTTATGCTGGCCGGCTCGAAGCCCGTCTCGCGGAAGCGGGCATCGCCGCCACCCGCATCACCATCCCGCCGGGCGAAGCCTCGAAATCCTACGCCCGCTTCGCCATGCTTTGCGACGCGCTGCTGGACGCCAAGATCGAGCGCAACGATCTCGTCATCGCGCTCGGCGGTGGCGTCGTAGGCGATCTCGCGGGCTTTGCCGCTTCGGTGCTGCGGCGCGGCGTCCGCCTCGTTCAGATTCCGACGACGCTGCTGGCTCAGGTCGATTCGTCGGTCGGCGGCAAGACCGGCATCAACTCGCCCCACGGCAAGAACCTCGTCGGCGCCTTCCATCAGCCGGTGCTGGTCGTCGCCGACACTGCCTTGCTCGACACGCTGAGCCAGCGCGAGTTCAAGGCCGGCTATGCCGAAGTGGTGAAATACGGCCTGATCGACGACCCCGCCTTCTTCGACTGGTGCGAGGCGAATTGGAGCCGGGTGATCGCGGGGGGGCCGGAGCGAGACCATGCGGTCGCCGTCGCCTGCCGGGCCAAGGCCGCGATCGTGACACGCGACGAGCGCGAGGACGGCGACCGCGCGTTGCTCAACCTCGGCCATACCTTTGCCCACGCGCTGGAACGGCTGACCCGGTACGATTCGAGCCGGCTGGTGCATGGCGAGGCGGTCGCGATCGGGCTGGCACTCGCCTTCCGCTTCTCGCAGCGGCTCGGGCTTTGCTCCGGTCAGGATGCGCTGCGCGTCACGCGCCATCTCGACCATGTCGGTCTGCCGACCCGCATTCAACAGGTGCCCGGTGGCGTTGGCCCTGCAGCCGAAATCGTCGCCGCCATGGCGCAGGATAAAAAGGTGAAGCGCGGCGCGCTCACCTTCATCCTCGCGCGTGGGATCGGGCAGAGTTTCATCGCCCACGGGGTCGCGACCGAGGAGGTGACGGCGTTCATCGAGGCGGAGTTGGCGGAGGAGGCCCCGGCGCGCTGACCGGACGGCGCCGGTCTGCTTCAGGACGCCGAGCCCGAACCCTGCCGATAGGCTGCGGACGGCGTGGCCAACGCTTCGAATGCGGGCCGCGCCAGGAAATAGCCCTGCATCAGATTCACGCCGATATCGCGCAGCGCTTCGAATTCGCCGGCTGTCTCGATCCCCTCGCAGAGCGGGGTGACGCCCAGATCGTCGAGCATCACGACCAGATGTTTCACGATCTTGCGTTTGGCTTCATCGGTGTCGATGCCGCGGATCAGAGCCATGTCGATCTTGACGATATCCGGCTGAAAGGCGGCCAGCAGAGCCAAACCGGCATGTCCCGCCCCGAAATCGTCGATCGCCGTTCGAAACCCGATCTCGCGATAGGCTCGCAGGATGTTGAACAGATGGGCGGTGTCGAGTTCCTCGCCTTCGGTGAACTCGAAGATGATTTTCGCGGCAGGGAACTGGGCGCGGCTCGCCGCCGCCAGCGTTTGGCGAATGCAGGCGCGCGGTTCGTAGACGGCGTTGGGCATGAAATTGATGGAAAGACCGACATCGCTGACCGGATCGAAGAGCTCCGAGGCCAGCTCGATAGCCTTGACCCGACATTGCTGGTCAAAGGCATAGCGGTTGTCGGCATCGACCGACGCCAGCACGGAAGCGGCGCCCTCGCCAGCCGTTCCCCGCACCAGTGCCTCATGCGCGAACACCCGGTTCGTGGAGACATCGATGATCGGCTGAAAGGCCATGGTGAACGGCAGCGCGAAATGCTCGCCGTTTCGGCACTGAAGACAGGTCTTGACCATACGCTGCTTTCCAAAGCCCCCCAATCGGCAATACCCGCGATTGATAAAAAGACCTTGCTCGTTTGCGGTACGGTAGCGGACCCTGGTGGATATCCTTCAGGGGCTGAACACCAGCACCACGAAGACGAAGAAGACCGCCAGATGCACGGCGCCTTCCAGCATCGTGGTGCGCGTGCCCGTGAAGGTCAGCGTCGAGAGCAGCAGCGTCATCGCCGCGATCACCATGTTGGTCGCCGAAAGGCCCAACACCACCGCTTGCCCGGTAAACACTCCGATCAGCAGGATCGCAGGCACGGTCATGCCGAGCGTCGAGGCCGCCGCGCCCAGGCACAGATTGACGGCGCGCTGCAGCTGGTTGCCGTTGATCGCGCGCAGCGCCGCGATGCATTCCGGCGTGAACACCACCATCGCGATCAGGATGCCGCCAAGCGCCGGCGGTGCGCCAAGCTTGGCAATGCCGAAATCGAGCACCGCGGCGAGGCTCTTGGACAGGATCACGATCGGCAGGATGTTGGCCAGCAGCAGGCCGAGATGCGGCAGCATCGAGCCGGTGGAAGACGGCTTGTCAGTGTTATCGTGCGGGGCAGCGGCGACCTTCCCGCCCTCCGGCTCCGGCTCGTGGAAGAAGGCGCGATGGCGCCCGGTCTGGAGGATGAGGAAGGCGCCATACAATGCGACGGTGAAGATCGAAAAGGCGATGGCCTGGAAGGGCGTCAGCGTGCCGTCGGTGGTCGAGGTCGTGAAGTTCGGCAAAAACAGCGGGATCACGGTCAGCGGAATGATCACCGCCAGATAGGACGACGCACCCTTGAGGTTGTAGCGCTGCTGGAAATGCCGCAGGCCGCCCAGCAGCAGGCCGATGCCGACCACGCCGTTGAGCACGATCATCAGCACCGCGAACATCGTATCACGGCCGAGCGTCGGCGCTCCCTTGGCACCCAGCATCACCGCGCCGACCAGCGCGACCTCGATGATCACGATCGACAGCGTCAGGATCAGCGTGCCGTAGGGCTCCCCCAACCGTTCCGCCAGATCCTCCGCCTCGTGCACGACGCCGAAGGCGGCCCAGATGATGACGCCGAGCAGCCAGCCGAAGACCAGCAGCGACGGCAACGGCGCGCCCAATTGGCCGAGCAGCGTGTCGCCGAACATCAGGAAAATGGCAACGGAAGCCCATGCACAGGCAAGGCGGAGTATCATCATCACGCGGTCAGACTCGTTATTTTGGCGGACGGTAAAAGCGAAACCTCCATAAGCGGGAAAGGTGCCCGCAGCGCAACGCCGAGATCGCGTAACGCCGGAGATCGCCCAACCCCGGAGATCACCTCTCCCTGCGACCGTCCGCCGCTCAGGCCGGGCTGATCTTCTGCGCCAGCGGGCTGGCCTCGGCCGCCGCAAGCGGTGCCGGCTTGTCGCTGACGAGATACTGCGCCCGCGCCAGCGCTTCGAAACGCCCGCCCTTGGCCACCAGTTCGTCGAAAGTGCCCATCTCCTCGACCTGGCCCTGCTCGAACACCAGAATGCGGTCGGCGTTGCGGATCGTGGCGAGCCGATGGGCGATGACGAAGGTGGTGCGATCCTTCATCACCTCATCCAGTGCCTTTTGCAGCTTGACCTCGGTGGCGGCATCGAGCGCCGATGTCGCCTCGTCCAGGATCAGGATCGGCGGGTTCTTGAGCAGCGCGCGCGCGATCGAGAGCCGCTGGCGCTCGCCGCCCGACAGCGTCCGCCCGCGCTCGCCGACGAGCGTGTCGAGGCCGTCGGTCTGGCGCGCCATGACTTCGCTCGCCTGCGCACGCTCGAGCGCCGCCATCATCTCCGCATCCGTCGCGTCCGGCTTGCCGACGAGCAGGTTCTCGCGGATCGAACGCGCGAACAGCATCGGCTCCTGAAAGACGACGCCGATATTGCGCCGAAGCGACAGCAGCGAGATCTCGCGGATGTCGCTGCCATCGACGGTAATCCGACCCGATTGCGGATCGAAGGCGCGGTGTAGCAGGCCGAGCGTCGTCGATTTGCCGGAGCCGGTCGAGCCGACGACGGCGATGGTCTCGCCCGGCTTGACCGCGAAGGAGACGTCCCGCACCGCCGAGCGCTTGCCGTCATAGGAGAACGTCACGTCCTCGAACGCCACGGCGCCTTCGAGGCGCCCGGCATCGCGGGCATCGGCCGGGTCGCGCACGGTCGGCAACGTATCGAGCACCTCGAAGAAATCTCGCATCTTCGGGCCCTGCATGAAGATGAAGTTCACGAAGGAGACGATCTGCTCGAGACGCCCGACCAGCATGGTGGCAAAGCCCATGAAGGTGACGATCTCGCCGACGGTGGTCTGGCCCTGCATCAAAAGCCAGGTGCCGACGACGAAGATCGAGAGGACCGTCAGCGTCGCCGAGGCCCGCGTCGCCACCGTCGCCACCGCCCACCAGAACAGCACCGGCAGTTGCGCGTCGAGCAGGCTCCGGATCGTGCTGTGCAGCCCGCGCACCTCGGCCTCGATGCGGGTGAAGCTCTGGATCACCGGCACGTTGCCGAGCGCGTCCGACGCCCGTTCGGCCAGGTTCGAATGATAGGCCTCGACATTGCCCTGCAACTGGTCGGTCTTGCGCAGCACAAAGGCCGTCAGCGTGCCAAAAAGCAGCACGAGGAAGATCAGCAGCAAGCCGAGCTGCCAGTTCTTCCACAGCGTGAACGGCAACAGCACGAACAGCGCGACGATCGAGGCGCAATGCTCGCGGAAGAACGAGAGCCACAGCGCCCACATCGCATTCGTGCCGTCGAGCATCACCTTGAGCACGCGCCCGGAATGGGTCTGCGTGTGATAGGCCAGCGGCAACGTCAGCGCGTGCTCGAAATACCGCGCCATCATCGCCAGCCGCGAGCGATGCGCGAGCTTGTCGGCCTGCAGCGCGACGAAGACGCCGACGATGATATTGGCAAGACCGAAGCAGACCCAGGCGAAGATCAGCAGGTTGACGCTGCTCCACGTCAAAGGGCCGCCGGATGACTGGATCGTCGTCAGGCGGTCGATCAGCGTGCCGAACAGCAGCGGCTCGGCAAAGGCCACGCCCGCGAGGACGACGTTGGCGAGACCGAGCACGACGCCGAGGCAACGCTCGGGACCGAGTTCCGACAAGACGCGGGTATAGAGCGAGAACAGCGACATCGCCGATGAGCTTTAGCCGAATGGAAGCGCCCCGCAAGCGGCAGCGTTCGACAGGCCTGGATTGCGTTGCTGCGCTCGTAATGACGATAAATATCCGCACGCGATCGAAGCCGCGTTCAGCGTTCGCCGAGCACCTCCGCCAACCCCGTCTCGGTCACGTCGGCCATCGCCATCGCCAGCTTGTAGGCTTTCGTCTTCTCGCCGGGCTTCATCACGAGAATGACCGTTTCGCTGCCGGGGCAGGCCGGATCGGCGCAGATGATCTCGTTGACGGCCACGGCAGCCTGCTCCGGCAAGTCGAGCAGCCGCCTTGTACCGGCTTTCAAGCGTTCCGCGGCCGCTTTAAGGGCGGCTTTCGCTTCGGACTGGGCGTCATCGCCCGCTCGCGCCTCGTTCCGGCCAAAGAGCCCGAGGCGCATCGCCGCTCAGGCCGCCGGCAGCGTCAGCACGCCGGCCGCGCCATCCTCAGCGCCGAAAGCAAGCCGCTTGCCGGTCTTGTCCCAGGCGAAGGCGGTGATGCCGCTGCCGCGCAGCGCCGGCCGCACCAGCAGCTCCGATCCGTCCGTCAGCCGCACCATCAAAATGCAGCCATCGTCGTAGCCGATCGCCAGCACCAGAGCCCGGGGATGGAACGCGACGCGGGTGACGCGGGCATGGCGCACGCCGCATTCGCGTGGCGCCTTGCCCTGCGGCCCGTCCCCCTGGAACGGCCAGACGATCGCGCCGTCTGCTCCGCTCGAGGCCAGCCACAACCCGTCATGCGACCATGACAGCGAGCGCGGCTTGGCCGGGTAGCCGGTCATCCGCATATGAGCGGCCTTGTCGCCAAGCTTCCAGCCATGCAGGGCGTTTTCCTGCATCGAGGTGACGACGAAGCGGCCGTCCGGCGACCAGGCGGCGTCGAGATGCGAGCCCTTCCAGTCCAGGAATTCCGGCTTGGCCTCGGTGTTGGGATACCAGAGCGAGACGCCGTTCATCTGCGCGATGGCGAGACGGTAGCCCTTTGGCGCGAAGACCAGGCCCTGCGGCGTGCTGGCGGTCTCCAGCGTACGGACGCGCCCCTTGTCGTCGCGAGCCTGCACAGTCTTGCCTGTATTCCAGGCGAGGTTGCCGGCGGGCGAAAGGGTAATCGCGTCGATCCAGCGTCGCTTCGGGTCCTTGGCCAGTTCCTCCGGCGCGCCCTCCATCCGGGTCGCGACGACGCGGCCATCGTCACCGCCGGTGATCAACCGCTCGCCGTCGCCCGTCGCGCAGAGAATACCGCCGGCATGGGCCTCGAGCGTCTCGGTCTCGCCGTCGCGCCAGCGCAGCACCTGGCCCTCGGCCAGCGCCATGACGAGCCCCTGCTGCAGCCAGCGTGCGGCGACGACATGCGTCCCGGCTTCGATCGGGACGACATGTTCGCGCAGCGAGACGGAAGGTGCTGGGGTGGTGTTCATGCAGGGCGGTCTAGCGCAGGTTGGAGAACGAGGGAACGCTGGCTGCCGTCATTCTCGAGGCGGCGCGCCGTGCCGACCCGAGAATCTCGTCGTACGGAGGGTTGCCGAGCCTCATCCGGCTGGAGATGCTCGGGCCAGGCGCGAGCATGACGGCTGGAGATCAGGCCGCGCAGGCCTCGAAGCCCCGGCGCAACTCGGGCTCGTTCAGGTCGCGCCCGATGAAGACCAACCGGCTGGAGCGCGTTTCGTCCGCCTTCCAGTCGCGCTGAAGATCGCCATCCAGGATCATGTGCACGCCCTGGAAGACGAAGCGGCGCGGCTCGTTCTTGAAGGCCAGAATGCCCTTGGAGCGCAGGATGCTCGGCCCCTGAACCTGGGTGATCTCGTTGATCCAGGGCATGAACTTCTCCGGATCGACATCACCGGGGATGGTGAAAGACACCGAGCGCACATCGTCGGAATGGTGATGATGATGGCCCGATTCGAGGAAATCCGGCTCGATATCGAGGATGCGGTCGAGATCGAAGGCGTTGCGGTCGAGCAGCGTCGCGATGTCGACATTGCAGCGCTGCGCCTTCTGCAGCTTGGCATAGGGGTTGATCGCGCGGATCGCGGCCTCGACCTCGGCAAGCTCCTCGGCCGAAACGAGATCGGTCTTGTTGAGGATGATCACGTCGGCGAAGGCGATCTGGTTTTTCGCCTCCGGCGCGTCCTTCAGCCGGTCCTTGAGCCATTTCGCGTCAGTCACGGTGACGACAGCGTCGAGGCGGGTGGCATCGCCGACATCCTGATCGACAAAGAAGGTCTGCGCGACGGGCGCCGGATCAGCCAGACCAGTGGTCTCGACGATGATCGCGTCGAACTTGCCCTTTCGCTTCATCAGCCCGTCGAGAATGCGGATCAGGTCCCCGCGCACGGTGCAGCAGATGCAACCGTTGTTCATTTCGAAGACCTCTTCGTCGGCTCCGACGACGAGGTCCCCGTCGATTCCCGCCTCGCCGAACTCGTTGACGATGACGGCGAACTTCTTGCCGTGCTTTTCGGTGAGGATGCGGTTCAGCAGCGTGGTCTTGCCGGCGCCCAGATAACCGGTGAGCACCGTGACGGGAATCTTGTCGGACATAGCGACTACCTTGGGGTCTACCTGATGACGGATGGCGAGGACGAAACCGGCGGTCAGGCCGGGCCGGCGGCGAGCGCCTTCTCGATCTCGCTTATATTGTGCTTCATCATGTCGATGTAAGTCCCCGCCGGACCCGAGGCCTCGGAGAGCGCGTCGGAATAGAGCGTGCCGCCGATCTTCGCGCCGCCTTCCTTGGCGATCTGCTCGATCAGGCGCGGATTGGTGACGTTCTCGAGGAACACCGCCGGGACCTTCTGCGCCTTGATCTGGCGAATGATGCGCGCGACGTCCTTCGCCGAGGCTTCCGACTCGGTCGAGACGCCCTGCGGCGCGATGAATTCGACGCCATAGGCCTTCATGAAATACCCGAAGGCGTCATGGGTGGTGATGGCCTTGCGCCGATCGGCGGGAATGCGCGCGACAGCGGCCTTCACCTCTCCCTCGACCACGTCGAGCCTGGCGAGATAGGCCGTGGCGTTGGCATCATAAATCGCCTTGCCGGCAGGGTCGGCCTCCGAGAGCGCGTCGCGGATGTCGGCGACATAGACGCGGGCGTTGGCGATGCTCTGCCAGGCATGCGGGTCGTCATGGCCATGATCATGACCATGCCCGCCCTGCTCTTCCGCAGCCTCGATCGGCTTGATGCCCTTGGTTGCGGTGACGAGCGGCGCCTTGGTACCGGAGGACTTGATCAGGCGCGGCAACCAGCCTTCGAGATGCAGCCCGTTGATGACCACGAGCTTGGCCGCGGCGAGCGCTTTCGCATCGGTAGGTGTCGGCGAATAAACATGCGCGTCGCCGTTGGGCCCGACGAGCGAGGTCACGCTGACGCGGTCGCCGCCGACCTGCTTCACGAAATCGGCCAGAACCGAAAAGCTTGCCACCACCGGGAGCTTCTCCTGCGCGAAGCTTGCGCCCGGGATGGCGGCGACAACGAGCCCGGCCAGCATCGAGGCGGCCACGGTACGACGGTTAAACATGCAGAAGCTCCGCGCGAAATGAAACGATATAACGTTTCTATCTCTGGAGATGTGTCCGGATCAAGGCGCGTCGTGCAAGTCCGCCCTGCGAACCGAACATCAGCGACAAAATGTAGAGCGCGCCGGCAGCCAGGATGACAGCCGGCCCCGCCGGCAGGCTGTTACCGGCGGCATAGGACACCACCAGCCCGGCATAACCGGACACGATGCCGAAGCCGGTGGCGAGCAGGAGCAGCCGCGTGATGTCCGCCGTCCAGAACCGGGCCGCCGCCGCCGGCAGCATCATCATGCCCACCGCCAGCAGCGTCCCCAGCGCGTTGAACCCGGCGACGAGGTTGAGCACGACCAGCGCCAGAAAGGTCAGGTGGACGAAGCCGCCCGAACGGCTGACGGAGCGCAGGAACCCGGGATCGACGCATTCCATCACCAGCGGGCGGTAGAGCGCGGCGAGCGTCGTGAGCGAGATCGTCGTGACGCCGGCCAGCAGGACCAGCACATCGTCGTCGAGCGCCAGCACATTGCCGAAGAGAACATGCAGCAGGTCGATCGCCGAGCCACGCAGCGAAACGATGGTCACGCCGAGCGCCAGCGAGATCAGGTAGAACGCCGCGAGCGAGGCATCCTCCTTCAGGACGGTGGCGCGCGCGACGGCGCCGGCAAGCAGCGCGACAGTAAACCCGGCCACAAGCCCGCCAAAGGTCATGGCCGGCAACGAGAACCCCGCGACGAGATACCCCAAAGCCGCGCCTGGCAGGATGGCATGCGCCATGGCATCGCCGGTCAGGCTCATGCGCCGCAGCATCAGGAACACCCCGATCGGGCCGCCGCCCACGGCCAACGCGACGACGCCGACCAGCGCACGCCGCATGAAATCGAACTCGGCGAAGGGGCCGACGAAGGTGTCGTAGAGCATGGACCCAGCTATCCGGCGGTCGACCGCAAGGCCGTCATTGCGAGAAGCGAAGCGACGAAGCAATCCAGAAAGACTGGGCTGAACCTCACACCCAGTTCCTCTGGATTGCTTCGCTGCGCTCGCAATGACGAGTGACGGGGCCAATGAACATTCACGCCGCGTCGCGGTGGCAGGGCTCGGCATGGCGGTCGAAGGTCTCGACCATGCGCCGCGCCTTGAGCAGATTTTCCGCTGTGAGCACCTCGGCCGTCTGGCCCCAGGCGACGGCTTCGCGCGCCAGCAGCAACGTTCGCGGAAAGGCCTGACGCACGGTCTCGATGTCGTGGAGCACGGCGACGACGGTACGGCGCTCGCCATGCCAGCGCTGCACCAGCGCCAGAAGATCGGCCGTGGTGCGCGCATCTATCGCGGTGAAGGGCTCGTCGAGCAGAATGATCTCTGCGTCCTGCAGCAGAAGTCGCGCGAACAGCACGCGCTGCATCTGGCCGCCGGATAGCGTCCCGATCGGCCGCCGCTCGAAGCCGGTCAGCCCGACCGCAGCGATGGCCTCGGCGATGCGGCGGGCGGCGTCGCGCCCGATGCGCCCGAAAATGCCGGCTCGGTTCCACAGCCCCATCGCAACGAGGTCGTAGACATGGATCGGGAAGGAGCGGTCGAGATCGGCCGATTGCGGCAGATAGGCGAAGCGCTTGCCCTTGCCGAGCGCGACCTTGCCGGACAAGGGCGCAAGCGTGCCGGTGATGCCCTTGAGCAGCGTCGACTTGCCGGCACCGTTGGGCCCGACGATCGCGGTGAGGCTCCCCTCCTCGATTGTGCCGGACAGGTGATGGACGGCCGGATGCCGGTCATATCCAAGCGTCACATCGGAAAAGAGGATCGACATCTCAGCGGAACCTCAGGCGATCACGGCAAGAGTCGCCGCCCAGACGAGCGCGATCACGACCGCCGCAAGCCCGATCCGCGCCACGGCCGACAAGCGCAGCAGCGACCAGCCCGCTGTGTCCGGAACGGCATGATGGTGGTCGTGAGGGGCTACGATCATTGCTGGATGATATAGTGTTACAGCGGGCCTGACAACACCGGAGCAGGTTTACAATGCTGTCCGATGTACCTTATTTGTTCTCGCGGATCCCGGGGGAGCTTGTTGATGTCGTTACCGGTCTTGGCCATCACCGTCGCGACCTTGAGGGTGGTGCCTCGCATTTTCCGGCGCCACACCTGGGCGACCCTTGCGGCCTTCGCCTGCAGCTTTCCGTTCGAATATCGAGACTCCCTCGCCCAGCTCGCCGGTGAGGAAGGCACCTTCGGTGAAATTCTTGAAAACTGGCTCGCGACGATGGCAAGCCTCGCCATCCAGCTGCCGCTGACGCTGATCGCGATCAGAGAAGCCGCAACCCATCAGATCGCGAGCCTCGACCTTCGCTGGCCACCCTCGGAAGCGACGTTGCGCTATGCGGCCTGCTCGGCTCTTGTCCTGACCGCATCGATGCTGATCGGCAAGATCGATGGCGCCTCGGGCGCGACCGTCCTGGCCAGGTTTGCCTTGCAACTGTTGCTGGGCTGGTTCGTTCTGCGATCGACGCTCGCCTTCACCGCCCTGGCACTGGGTCGCCACGACCTGGGTTTCGCGCTCTCGATCAGGTGGCTGTCCGGGCAGACCCTGCGGCTATTCGGAATCCTGGCATTACCAGTCGCCGCCATCTGGCTTCCGGCCGCAGTAGTCGGATGTCTGGCGATATCCTTACTGAATATCGGTGATGCCCGAATAACCGCCGCTGCCTTGGTGACGGTCCAATTCGTGATAAACCTGACCATCGTCATCGCTGGCGCCCATATCTATCGCTCGGTCGAAGGCGGTTCGCTTTAGAACGACTGGTACTGGTACATCCAGGTTTCGGTCAGCACCGTCTCGGCCGCCTTGAGATAGCAGCGCATCTCGACAGGCTCGCCACCCTCGACCGAGAGGTCGAACTGTGCCCGCCAATGGCCCGCCACATCGTCAGGCACGGCCTCCGCGAAGACGTAGGAAAACGTACCCCGCGAACTCCACAGCACCACCTCCGGCTTCACGCCGAACGGGATTTTCTCAAGGGCGGGCCCGAGGAACTCGACCATGAACTTGCGCACGCCGCGCGGGCGCACCGTGCCGGGCTGGCCGCCATTGCCGAGCCGTGTCGCGACGACACGGCCGAGTTGGGTAGGGTAGGGTTCGTCGGCGAGCCAGTGCAGCTTGTAGGCGAACTCATAGGCGTTGCCGGCCTTCGCAGGCGCCTGCGGCACCCATGTCGCGACGATATTGTCGTGGATCTCGTCGTCGGTCGGGATCTCGATCAGCTGGACCGCGCCCTTGCCCCAGTCGCCAACCGGCTCGACCCAGGCGCTCGGCCGGCGCTCATAGAACACGCCGTCGAGATAGTGGTCGACCTGCCGGTCGCGCTGCATCAGTCCGAAGCCGCGCGGGTTCTCGTCGCCGAAGGCCGACGCCGTGGTACGCGGCGGATTGTTGAGCGGTCGCCAGGCGCGCTCGCCGGCCCCGGTCCAGAGCGCGAGACCATCGGAATCATGCACCTCGGGGCGCCAGTCGACCGCGGTCGGCTTCGCCGTCTCGGAATACCAGTACATCGAGGTCAGCGGCGCGATGCAGAGCCGGTCGACATCCCGGCGCAGATGCAGCGCGGTCTCGATCTCCATAGTGACGCCCTTGCCGCGATGCATCCGGAAGCGATAAGCGCCAGCGACGCTCGGCCCCGACAACAGCGCGTTGACCACCACATATTCCGCGCCGGGCTCGGGCGTCTCGAGCCAGACATGGGTGAAGTCGGGGAATTCTTCGGGCTTGCCGGCGACGGCGGGATCGATCGCGAGCCCGCGCGCCGAGAGCCCGTATTGATAAAGCTCCCCGATCGCCCGGAAATACGATGCGCCGAGGAAGGCAACCCAGTCGTTCTTCTTCCAGTCGAGCGTTTCGCCCTTGCGGCCGGGATGCCCCGTGCGGCTCTCCTGAAAGCGGAAGCCGGCGAAGCCCGCCCCGGTCGGCAACTGCTTGGCGGGCGAATCCGCCGGCATTTCGAAATAGCTGTCGTCGTAGAGGATCTCTCGCGCCTGCCCGCCATCGACGACATGCATCCGCACCGGCTTCTGAAAGTAGCGTCCGAGATGGAAGAACGTCACCGGCCAGGCGGACGGGCCGTTCGCCCACAGCGCCATCTCCGGCTTGAACCTGATCTTGCCGTGAGCGTCGTAGTCGATCCGCTGCAGGATCTCGGGGCTCGGCGACTGTGGCGCCTCATAAGGTACCGCCGCCATCTGCTTGGCGCGGGCCTTCAAGGCCTCGAAGGTGAAGTCCTGCGCCTGGCCGAGCTTCAGCCCCTGCTGCGCCAGCGCCTGCGAGGAAAAACCCAATGCCGCAAGCGTCGCGGTCGCGCCGGCGCTCGCCAGCAAGGTGCGGCGGTCGAGAAGAGGCTGAATGTGGCTGTCCGGCCCGGTGCTGTCTGGCATGTCGATCCCGGTTCGCAGGTGGAAAGTCGAAGCTCGCGCCAGCCCAGCCGGACGGCAAGGGTCCGCATGAGCCTGTCCCCAGATAGTCAGGCGATCATGGCGAAACCAGCCCATCCATCGGGCGCGGGCAAGACGCCTGCGTCGTCGCCCGCTTCCAGACGGGGCCTCAGTCGACGGTGGTCAGATGCTCGATCTTCAAGACGCGGCGCATCAGGTTGACCATGCCGTAGGCAGCAAAGACCGAGAACACCGCCATCGTAATGTATTCGAAGATCGTGCCGAGCTCCAACCAGCCAGCGAGTGCCCAGCCGGCCGCGAGCGCGACCCCAAACAGCTCGACGGCGATCAGGATGCCGAGCGAGATCACGATGGTCAGGCTGCGCCAATTGGTGTGCCGTCCGGCCATGTTCGTCCTTCTTTCGATTGTCCGTGCGCCCATGCCGCGCACGGGATGCATGCCAGCCACCTAGCGGAGGCCGCCGCTCCATGCAACAAAATCGCGGCTTTCGCTGGTCTGCCGACCAGATGGGGCGCCATCCTGAGATTGCAAAGATCCGATGCTCGATACGCCTGTCTTCGGCGCGGCCGCCGTCGCTGCCCCTCACTCCCTTGCCTCCGAGGCCGGCCGGGCGATCCTGGCGGAGGGCGGCAATGCGATCGAGGCCATGGTCGCGATGGCGGCGACGATCGCGGTCGTCTACCCGCATATGAACGGCATCGGCGGCGATGGTTTCTGGCTGGTGCAGGAACCCGGCGGCAAGATGCACGGCATTTCGGCGTGCGGCCCGGCCGGCTCGCTCGCCACCATCGAGCGCTATCGCCGGCAGGGCTACGACACCATTCCCGAACGCGGGCCGGATGCGGCGCTCACGGTCGCCGGTGCGGTCGGCGGCTGGAGCCTCGCTCTGGAGCTGTCCAGATCGCTCGGTGGCCGGATGCCTTTGCGCGAATTGCTGCTCGATGCGATCCATCAGGCACGAGACGGCTACGCGGTATCGGCTTCCGAATTGCGCAACCGGCCGCACGAGCTGGAGGCTCTGAAAGCCGCGCCAGGGTTCCTCCAAACCTTCTGGACGGACGGAAAGCCGCCGCAACCCGGCACCCGCCGAAAGCCCATCGCGCTCTCGGACACGCTTCGGCAACTGGCCGATGCCGGGCTCGACGACTTCTACCGTGGCGATGTCGGCCGCGAGATCGCCGCCGATCTGGAGCGCATCGGCGCGCCCATCACCCGCACCGACCTGAGACGCTATGAAGCGCGCAGCGTCGTGCCGCTGTCGCTGAGCCTGCCGGGACTGACGGTGTTCAACCTGCCGCCCCCGACCCAGGGGCTGGCCTCGCTGCTGATCCTCGGACTATTCGAGCGACTGGGCGAGGCCAAGCTCGACTCATTCGCCCATCACCACGGGCTGATCGAGGCGACGAAGCGGGCGCTCGCGCTGCGCGACCTGCATGTCACGGACCCGGCCCATGCCGACATCACGCCGGCCGAACTGCTCAGCGAAACCGCGCTTGCCCGCGAAGCCGCGAAGATCGACCCGAAGCGCGCAGCGCGCTGGCCACTGAAGCAAAGCCATGGCGACACTGTCTGGATGGGTGCCATCGACGCAAAGGGCCTCGCTGTCTCCTATATCCAGTCGGTCTATTGGGAATACGGCTCCGGCTGCGTGCTGCCGGCGACGGGCATCCATTGGCAGAACCGCGGCGCCTCCTTCTCGCTGGACAAGGCTGCGACCAATCCCCTGCAGCCGGACCGCAAGCCCTTTCACACGCTGAACCCGGCCCTCGCCCGCTTCAAGGACGGGCGCGTGCTCGCCTATGGCGCGATGGGCGGGGATGGCCAGCCGCAGTTCCAGGCGCAGCTTTTGACGCGCTATCGCCTGGGGCAGAACCTCGCCACGGCGGTCGATGCGCCGCGCTGGCTTTTCGGCCGCACCTGGGGCTCGGCCTCGACCGCGTTGAAATTCGAGAATCGCTTCGATCCCGGCCTGCTGGAACGGCTCGACGCCGCGGGCCATCCTGTGGAAGAAGTCGGAGAAGCCTATTCGGAGGGTTTCGGCCATGCCGGCATGCTGGTGAAGCATCCGCGCGGCCAGGTCGAAGCCGTTCACGACCCGCGCTCAGACGGGGATTCGAGAGGGATCTGACACGATGACCTATGATGACCCGTTCCGTTGCTTCATTCCCTATCCGGATGCGACCGTGAAGCATGAGCCTGAAGGGCCGCTTGCCGGGCTGACCCTGGCGGTGAAGGACCTGTTCGATGTCAAGGGATACCCGACCGGGGCCGGCTCGCCGATCGTGCTGGCGCAATCCGGGATTAAGACCAAGACCGCGCCGATCGTGAAGGATCTGCTGAACGCAGGCGCCCGCTTCATCGGCAAGACACATACCGACGAGCTGGCCTTTTCACTGAACGGCAAGAACGCCCATTTCGGCTCGCCGATCAATCCGGCGGCGCCGTCGCGCATCACCGGCGGTTCCTCCTGCGGCTCGATGGCGGCGGTGGCCGGGCGCCTCGCCGACATCGCGCTTGGCTCCGACACCGGCGGCTCGGTGCGCGCGCCGGCGAGCTATGGCGGCCTCTTCGGCATTCGCCCGACCCATGACCGGCTCTCCTTGAAGCGGACCTGGCCATTGGCGGAAAGTCTGGACACGCCGGGCTGGTTCACCCGCGACGGCGAAACCTTCGCCCGCGTCGGCGATGTGCTGCTCGGCAAGGACCGGGTCTCGCTCCCTGAGACCCCGCGCCTGCTGCTGGCGGACGACATGTTCGCGCAGGCCGTGCCCGAAGCCGAGACGATCCTGCGCAACGTGGTGCAACGCGCGATGCCAAGCGTCGGCCAGCCGGAAAGCGTCAAGGTCGTGCGCGACATCGACGCGCTTTACTGGGCCTTTCGCTGGGTTCAGGGCCGCGAGGCCTGGGCTGCCGACGGCGCGATGATCGAGCGTTTCGCACCGCCGCTCGGGCCCGGCGTCAAGGAGCGCTTCGCTTTCTCCAAGGCGGTGACGGACGAGGAATACGCCAAGGGCGAGGCAACGCGGAAAACGTTCCGGGCCAGGTTCGCGCGCCTGCTCGGGCAGGATGGCGTGCTGATCCTGCCGACGGTGCCGGACATCGCGCCGCTGATCAGCGCCGAGGAGGCCGAGCTCGAGGATTTCCGCAACCGCGCCCTGCGTCTGCTCTGCCTGTCCGGCCTCTCTGGCTTTCCGCAGGTGACGATTCCGGTCGCGCAGCGGGACGGCGCGCCGCTCGGCCTCTCCCTGATCGGGCCGAAAGGCTCGGACAAGTCGCTCGTCGCGTTCGCCGTCGCGTATGAGCGCGCGGCAAGGGTCAGGATCGCTTGATCCTTGCCGTCTCAGCCCTCATCCTGAGAAGCCCGCAAAGCGGGCGTCTCGAAGGATGAGGGCTGAGTTTCCAAGAAGCAGGTATTGAGGACAAGGGCATGAGCGGGCATCACCACGATCACGACCATACCCACGACAATCGGTTCTCCGCGATCGAGGCGCGGGTCAAGGCGCTCGAGACGCTGATGGTCGAGAAGGGTTATGTCGACCCTGCGGCGCTCGACGCCATCGTCGAGACCTACGAGACCAGGGTCGGGCCCCGCAACGGCGCCCGCATCGTCGCCAAGGCCTGGACCGATCCGGACTTCGCAGAGCGGCTGAAAGCGGACGGCACGGCGGCGGCATCCGAGCTGGGCTATGGCGGTCGCGGCGGCGAGCATATCGTGGCTTGCTTCAACACTCCCCAAGAGCACCACCTGATCGTCTGCACGCTTTGCTCCTGCTATCCTTGGCCGGTGCTCGGCCTGCCCCCGGTCTGGTACAAATCCCCGCCCTATCGCGCCAAGGCAGTGATCGACCCGCGCGGTACGCTCGCCGATTTCGGCGTGACCCTGCCGGAAGGACAGCGCATCCGCGTGTGGGACTCCACCGCCGAGACACGCTTCCTCGTCATTCCGATGCGCCCGGCCGGCACCGAAGGCTGGAGCGAGGAGAAGCTCGCCGGCATCGTCAGCCGCGATTCGATGATCGGCACCGGCCTGCCCCAAGTAGAGGACGCGGCATAAACAGCGCCCACGACCTCGGCGGCCAGATGGCCTTCGGCCCGGTGGTCCCCGAGCCGAACGAGCCGATCTTCCACGCCAGCTGGGAAAAGCGCGTGCTGGCGATCAATGTCGCGGCCGGTGCCCTGGGCGCGTGGACGATCGACGAAATCCGCCACCATCGCGAGAGCCTGCCCCCCGCGCAGTATCTGTCCGCCAGCTATTACGAGATCTGGCTTGCCGCCTTGGACAAGGCGCTGGTGAAGCACGGCTTCCTTTCATCAGTCGAACTGCTCTCGGGCAAACCCGCACCGGAGCGCCGCGAGCCCAAGCGCGTGTTCAACGGCGAGGAAATCCCCGCCGTGCTGCGCCGGGGATTTCCCTATGATCGCGAGGCGAAGGCGCCGGCGCGTTTTGCGATCGGAGACAGTGTCCGCACCATCGTGATGCATCCCCGGCATCACACGCGCCTGCCTCGCTATGCCCGTGGCAAGCAAGGCCTGATCGAGCGCGTCACCGGCTGTCACGTTTTCCCGGATAGCTCGGCGCAAGGGGGTCACAGCGAGGCGCAGTGGCTCTACACCGTCGTCTTCGCGGGGACGGAACTGTGGGGCCGCGACGCCGACCCGACTTCCAGCGTCAGCATCGAGGCCTGGGAGAGCTATCTTGAGCCGGTCTGACATTGATCTGGCAGCCGGCACGCCGATCCCGCGCGATGCGGACGGGCCGGTCTTCGCCGAGCCTTGGCAGGCGCAGGCCTTCGCACTGGTCGTCGCGCTTCAAAACAAGGGCGTCTTCACCGCCGAGGAGTGGGCACAAGCGCTGGGCGCCGAAATCCGCGAGGCGCTGACTGAGGGCGGCTGTCGCGACGGCACCGATTACTACGCACGCTGGTGCGAGGCGCTGGAGCACCTGCTGATCGAGAAGGGCCTTGCTTCGCATGACGGCATCGATGCGCTGGCCGCGTCTTGGGGCCGGGCGGCGGAAGCGACGCCACACGGAACGCCGATCAGGCTGGAAAACGACCCGCTCAGAGCGGCCTGAGCGGTTTTCGTCATTGCGAGCGCAGCGAAGCAATCCAAGGGGACGGGGTCGAGCTGCTTGCCCAGTCTCCCTGGATTGCTTCGTCGCTGACGCTCCTCGCAATGACGGAGCTTAGCTTCCCATCCCGCCGATCCACAACCCCAACGAAAGCGCGGCACCCAGCACCGCGATAAACGCTGCCGCCAGCAATTCGAGGCCCGCAAGCAGCCGCACGGCCCGAAGGCTGCCGCCGCTCGCCATCTTCAGCGCCGCGAATTTGAAGAACACCGCGAAAGCCGCCAGAGCGCTGGTGGTGAGCGCCGTGCCGAGCGCCATGGCGAAGGCCGCCGCGATGCCGGCCCAATAGAGCCCCTGCGACGCCGCGAAGACGAGGATGATCAAGGCGCCGGCGCAGGGCCGAAGGCCTGCCGCGAGAACCACGCCGGCCATGTCGCGCCAATCCTTCAGCCGCGAGACGGCCTCCGCATCCGGCATATGGGCATGGTCGCAGCAGGCGGGATCATGCGCGGCGCCGCCGCGCCATAGCGTCAGGAAACCGGCGCTCTTGCGCCAGAGCACCGCAAGCCCCACGACCGCGACGAGCAGGAAGCTGCCCTGTTCGATCAGATCGGTCGCAACGTTCATCTGCGCCGCCGTGGTGCGGAAGATCAGCGTTGCGACCGAGACGATGCCGATGGCCACGACCGCCTGCAGGAGCGCCGCCGCGAAGCTGAGCGACAGCCCGCGCCAGAGGCTGCGGTTGTCGGCGACGATATAGCCCGCGATCACCGCCTTGCCGTGGCCCGGGCCGGCCGCATGAAAGACGCCGTAGCCGAAGGAGAGGCCGAGCAGCCCCCAGACCGCAGCGGGTGTCTGCGCGATCGCTTTCAAGGTTGCGATCAGCTCCCGGTAGAAGCTCGACTGCCAGGCGATGAGGACCGCGCCGAATCCGGTCGTCGAAGGCAGCGCCTCGCGTGGCAGCGCCGTGCCGAAAGGATTGCGTGGCGGCGGTGGCGCAAGCGGGCTGTAAAACGAAACGAGCCAGGCCAGCAGGCCGACGACGGCAGCGACCAGCGCGAGGGCGGCCACGGCAACGGCGACACGCGCCAGCAAGGATGGCCCTGTCTGCGAGCCCTTGTTCGGAAAGGTGAGCAAAGCTTCCGTCCCGCTGCGCGGGTCCTCGGGATGAGGGCTCGCAGGGCTGATCAGGGACATGCCACGAGCGCCCGCGTCGTCACCTCGTAGCCGCTCATGTCGGGCGTCGCGGTGATGTCTTCCTGCGCCAGCTTCTGCGCCACATCGTCGGCGAGCTTCGGCGGGCGGTTGACGCGGACAACGCAGCCGGCCGGCGCATCGCGCGTGACAACGGCATCGGGCGCATCAACGATCTCGAAGGCAACGAAATAGGTGGGGTCCCCAACTTCGATCCCGAAGGAGCGACTTTTCGCCGGCGGGGCCTTCAGCGGCAGGGTGTAGTTCAGCGTCAGGATCTTGTTTTCGAAAACCAGCCCGGCATCCGTCGGTGTCCCGAATTCCTGTTTGCGACCGTTGACCTTGGCGATGGTGAAGAACTCCACGTCCGGGAGCGAATCCATGTTCACCTTGGCGAGGTCGGCGAGTTCGTCCGGCGTCAGCTTGCCGTCACCATTCTTGTCGAGGCCCTGGGTGATATAGGCCGAATAGGCTTCGTCGAAGCTCCAATGCTGGCGGATGCCGCGCACCATTCCGTCCGGCGAAAACAGGATCTCGGCCTTCGCCTTGACCCAGACATGCGGATGCGCGCTGGCCGGGCCGGCAAGGCAGGCGGCCAGCAAGGCCAGAAGAAGCGCACGTCCCGTCAAGAACGGTATCCTCCGCATGGATCGGCCAGCCATAGGCCCGGCACGCAACGCTCTTGCGACCGGCTTTCAGCCATCGCCGCGAATCGGGGCCAAATCGCGGCGCCTCTTCGAGCCTTATGGACCGGATCGGCAATATCCGGCATCGCCCTTGGAAATCGACATCGTTGACCGCCCTTCCCGGCCATGACAGCCTGACGGCTCAATGAAGCATCACGCGCTCGATCGTCCGTTGCCCGCAAGGCTGCCGTCTTGATCACAGCCGAGGAGTTGCGCGCCATCGCGGCCTGGTGCCGCGATCTCTCCGAGAGCGAATTCGAGGAAGCCCGGCGCGGCATCTCGCTGAAGAGCTATGGCAAGGGCGCCTCGATCTGCCATGTCGGGGACCGGCTGGAATCCTGGACCGGCGTCGCCGAAGGTCTGGTCAAGATGGCGACGACGTCGAAGACCGGCAAATCCGCCACGCTCGCGGGCATGCGCGCGGGCGCCTGGTTCGGCGAGGGCACGGTGATCAAATCGGAACCGCGCCGCTACGAGCTGGTGGCGGTGCGCGAAACCCGTCTCGCGCTGATGCGACGCTCGACCTTCATGACGTTGTTCGAGCACTCGGCGGCGTTCAACCGTTTCCTGGTGCACCAGTTCAACGAGCGGCTGGCCCAGTTCATCGCGCTGGCCGAAACCGAGCGCACGCTGGATTCGACCGGGCGGCTGGCACGCAATCTCGCCTGGCTGTTCAACCCGATCCTCTACCCCGATCTCGGCCGCACGCTGGCGATCTCGCAGGAGGAACTCGGGATGCTCGCCGGCATCTCGCGGCAGGTCGCCAATCAGGGATTGGCCAAGCTGGCCGATCTCGGCCTGGTCGAGATCGGCCATGGCGAAGTGACCATCCTCGATCTCGGTCGCCTCGCCGCCTATGGCGGCTGAGCCAAAACGAAAAAAGCCAGCCCTGAGGCTGGCTTGATGTTGCGCAATGCGTGTTGGATTTGGCGCGGCGCGCCCTGGGCTTACTCGGCCGGGGTCATCTCGGGGGTGAAGTGGCCGCACCAGTCGGACGAGCCGACCACCGGCCACAGGCCGAGCGAATCCGGGTTCGGCTGGCTGACGGGCGGGTTGTAGCGGCACAGGCCCTGGTCGCTGCCGGAAGCGCCGGCCTTGTGCTGATCGAAGAACCTGCAGCTATCGCAATGGGCAGTGGTGTTCATGTCAACCTCCTGGCCCCTTGGGCCGCATCCGGTTATTCTTAGTTAGAATAATTCGAAACTGAGGTCAAGGTTCCATTCGCGGTCGCCGGCGATTGAGTGACGGTCGGGCGCCAAGCGCGAACGCCATCGAACGCCGCCGACAAGGTCGGAGCGTTGGATCGGATCGGAAGAGGGCAGCGGGGCTAGGGTACGCAAGGAGCGGCGATAGGCCTCGATTGCACAAAGACGCAAAATCGAGCCGACGCAGACAACTCTGCGCGACCATAGTCGCCAAAAGGCGAATTGTCTGTCAAGCCCACCCTTGCAAAGCTGAGTGTGGCCTGCGAGCCTCGCATCAGAACAAGGCCGCAAAGGCTGAAACGACAGGCCGCCGCGATGTACGGCGACCGCTCAGGGTGGAGATCGAGAAACCGTGGCAAGCGCGCTCGCCGGCCAGGCGGATACTTTTCCGAAGTTGCTGATGCGCAACGCGCGGGAGCGCGGCGGGCGTATCGCTTTTCGGCACAAGGACCTCGGCATCTGGCAGTCGTGGAACTGGGCTGAGGTCGCCGAGCAGGTGCGATTTTTCGCGCAGGGACTGCAGCAGCTCGGCCTGAAGCGTGGCGAGAAAATCGCGATCGTCGGGTATAATCGCCCGCGTCTCTACTGGTCGATGTGCGCCGCCCAATGGCTCGGCGCGATCCCCGTCCCGGTCTATGCCGACAGCGTCGCCGAGGAGATGGCCTATGTTCTGGATCATGCCGAGGCGGTCTTCGCCGTCGTGCAGGATCAGGAGCAGGTCGACAAGATTCTCTCGATTACAGAGCGCCTGCCGCATCTGCGCCAGATGCTCTACGACGAGCCGCGCGGCCTGCGCGATTACGACCATGCCAAGCTTCACGCCATCGGGCAGGTGATCGCGGATGGTGCCGCCGCCCTTCGCGACCCTGCCGCAGCCACAATGCTCGACGAGGAGATGGCGGCAGGACAGGGATCCGACCTCGGCATCATCCTCTATACCTCGGGCACGACCGGGCGGCCCAAGGGCGTCATGCTCAGCCATACCAACGTCATCGTCGCGGCCGAGATCGGCTGCAGCTTCGACGGCCTGAACGAGAGCGACGAGGTCATCGCCTATCTGCCGATCGCCTGGGTCGGCGACCATGTCTTTTCCTACGCGCAGGCGATGCTGGCAGGGTTCTGCGTCAATTGCCCGGAGGGGCCGGAAACGGTGATCGACGACCGGCGCGAGGTCGGCACCACCTATGCGTTTGCCCCGCCGCGCGTCTTCGAGACGATGCTGACGCTGACGATGGTGCGGATGGAAGATGCCGGCGCCCTGAAGCGCCGGATGTTCCATTACTTCCTCGATGTCGCGAAGCGTTACGGTGAACAGATCCTCAACGGCGAGAGCGTGCCGCTGAAAGGCCGGCTGCTCTACAAGCTCGGCGACTGGCTGGTCTACGGCCCCCTGCGCAACCGCTTCGGCCTGACCAGCATCAAGGTCGGCTATACCGCCGGCGAGGCGATCGGCCCTGAACTCTTCCGCTTCTATCGCTCCATCGGCGTCAATCTGAAGCAGCTCTACGGACAGACCGAAGCCGGCGTCTACATCACCATGCAGCCCAATGGCGAGATCAAGGCCGACACGGTTGGCCGCCCCGCCCCGCTGGTCGAGATCCGCATCGATGACAATGGCGAGGTGCTCTACCGCTCGCCCTCGATCTTCGGCGGTTATTACAAGGACCCCGAGAAGACCGCCGAGACGATGACCGCCGACGGCTATGTCCGTTCAGGCGATGCCGGCTTCTTCGACGACACCGGCCACCTCAAGATCATCGACCGGGCCAAGGATGTCGGCAAACTCAACAGCGGCGAGCTGTTCCCGCCGAAATACATCGAGAACAAGCTTAAGTTCTATCCCAACATCAAGGAGGTCGTCGCCTTCGGCCAGGGCCGCGACTACGCGACCGTGGCGCTCAACATCGACCTGACCGCCGTCGGCAACTGGGCCGAACGCAACAACGTCGTCTATGCTTCCTATCAAGAGCTCGCCGGCCACGATCTCGTCTACGACATGATCGCGAACCATATCGACGAGGTGAACCGCTCGCTCGCCGCCGAGCCGATGATGGGCGGCGCCCAGATCAGGCGCTTCCTGATCCTCCACAAGGAACTCGACGCCGACGATGGCGAGCTGACGCGCACCCAGAAAGTCCGACGCGGCTTCATCGCCGAGCGCTACGCGCCCCTGGTAGAGGCGCTCTATGACGGCTCGGACGCGGCCGACATCTCCACGGAAGTCACCTTCGAGGACGGCCGCAAGGGCGTGATCTCGGCCCGCGTCAAGGTGCGCGACGCCAAGACCTATCCGGTGACGTCCGAGGGGGCGCCCGTTCCGGCGCGCGCGGCAAAGGCTGAAGCGGCATGAACGCGGAACCGCTGAGCATGACCGGCACGCCGATCCGCGAGAAAGCCGAGACGCTGCTATCCGTCGAGAACATCTCGCTGCGCTTCGGCGGGGTGAAGGCGATCAGCGACGTGTCCTTCGACATTCGCAAGGGCGAGATCCGCGCCATCATCGGCCCCAACGGGGCCGGCAAAACCTCGATGCTGAACTGCATCAACGGGTTCTACCAGCCGCAGGAAGGCCGCATCGTCTTCAAGGGCGAGCGCCGCGCCAAGATACGTCCGCACCGCGCCGCCGCCGGCGGCATCGCTCGCACCTTCCAGAACGTCGCGCTGTTCAAGGGCATGTCGACGCTCGACAACATCATGACCGGCCGCACCCTCAAGATGAAACGCGGCTTTGTCTGGCAGGCGCTGCGCTACGGCCCGGCGATGCGCGAGGAGATCGAGCACCGCCGCGTCGTCGAGGACATCATCGATTTCCTGCAGATCGAGCACATCCGGAAAGCGCCGGTCGGCAAGCTGCCTTACGGCCTGCAGAAGCGCGTCGAACTCGGCCGTGCGCTGGCGATGGAGCCGGAGCTGCTGCTGCTCGACGAGCCGATGGCCGGCATGAACCTCGAGGAGAAAGAGGACATGTGCCGCTTCATCCTCGACGTAAACCAGCAATTCGGCACCACCATCGCCCTGATCGAGCACGATATGGGCGTGGTGATGGACCTCTCCGACCGCGTCGTGGTGCTCGAATACGGCCGCAAGATCGCCGACGGGACGCCGGACGAGGTCAAGGCGAACCAGAAGGTCATCGATGCCTATCTGGGAGTGGCGCATTGATGGACCATCCTCATCTCACCCTCAGCCCTCATCCTGAGGAGCGCCGCAAGGCGCGTCTCGAAGGATGCTCCAGCCATCTCCGGAGTCTCCTGAAGCATCCTTCGAGACGCCGCTTCGCGGCTCCTCAGGATGAGGGCTCCTATAGGACAGCCGGCCGGGGGAGAGATCGATCATGAGCGACGTCGCCACCCGCCCCGCGCCGAACCTTTTCGCCAGCCCGCTCGTCAAGTTCGGCCTGATCCTCGTCGCCATCGTCGCGGCGATTGCCATCGGCATCAAACTCGACCCGACCAACACGCTCTACGCCATCTTCGTCGACCCCTTTCAGCAGATGGCGCAGGCGCCGGACCTGCTGGCGCAGACCGTCTGGGAAGGCTTGGTGTCCGGAGTGCTCTACGCCCTGATCGCGCTCGGCTTCGTGCTGATCTTCAAGGCCTCGGGCGTGTTCAACTTCGCCCAGGGCATCATGGTGGTGTTCGCCGCGCTGACGCTGGTCGGGCTTTATGAAAAGGGCGTGCCGGCCTTCCTCGCCGTCATCATCACGCTCGGCGTCATGTTCGCGCTGGCCGTCACCATCGAGCGCGTCGTGTTGCGGCCGCTGGTCAACCAGCCCGACATCATCCTGTTCATGGCGACCTTCGGGATCACCTATTTCTTGATCGGCTTCGGCGAGGCGCTGTTCGGCGGCAATCCCAAGCAGATGATCGCCGACCAGCTCTGGCTGCCGCGCGGCGCGATCGACTTGCAAATACTCGGCGGGCTGGTGACGCTGCAGAAGATCGACATCGCGGCCGCCCTCATCGCCTCGCTGATGATCCTGCTGCTGGCGCTGTTCTTCCAGTACACCCGCATCGGCCGCGCCTTGCGGGCGGTCGCCGACAGCCACAAGGCGGCGCTTTCGGTCGGCATTTCGCTGAACCAGATCTGGGTCATCGTCTGGTTCACCGCCGGCATCGTCGCGCTGATCACCGGCATCATGTGGGGCGCGCGCTCCGACGTCTCCTTCGCACTGGAAATCGTGGCGCTGAAGGCGCTGCCGGTGCTGATCCTCGGCGGGTTCACCTCGATCCCGGGCGCCATCGTCGGCGGGCTGATCATCGGCATCGGCGAGAAGCTCGGCGAGTTTTACTGGGGGCCGCTGGTCGGCGGCGGCATCGAGAGCTGGCTGGCCTATTTCATCGCGCTCGCCTTCCTGCTGTTCCGGCCGCAGGGCCTGTTCGGCGACAAGATCATCGAGCGAATCTGAGGAGCCGGAGACATGCTTTACCGCGAGGCCGGCCAGTACAAATCGACCTACGCCGCCGATATGGGCGTCTTCCCGCTGCGGGAGGACCGGATCGGCCTCGGCGTCATCATCGCCATCGCGCTCGTCGCGATCCCGTTCTTCGGCAGCGACTTCTTCATCGCTTCGGTGATGATCCCCTTCCTGATCTTCTCGCTGGCGGCGATCGGGCTGAACATCCTCACCGGCTATACCGGGCTGATCTCGCTCGGCACCGCCGCCTTCATGGGGGTCGGCGCCTATGCGGCCTACAAGCTGACGACGCTGTTTCCCGGCGTGAACATCATCGTGCTGATCCTCGTCTCCGGCTTCTTCTCAGCGGGGATCGGCGTGCTCTTCGGCCTGCCCTCGCTGCGGATCAAGGGCTTCTATCTCGCCGTCGCGACGCTGGCCGCGCAGTTCTTCCTGCAATGGTGCTTCGTGCGCGTGCCCTGGCTGTTCAACTACAACGCCTCGGGCTCGATCGAGGTGCCGCAGCGCACGCTGTTCGACATTCCGCTGACCGGGGCCTCGGCCACTCCGGAGACGCGCTATTTCGTCTGTCTCGGTCTCGTCGTGATGCTGACCTGGTTTGCCTCGAACTTGGTCCACGGCAAGCTCGGCCGCTCCTGGATGGCGGTACGCGACATGGATATCGCCGCCGAGCTGATGGGCATCAAGCTACTCAATGCCAAGCTGATGGCCTTTGCCGTGTCGTCCTATTTCGCCGGGGTCGCCGGCGCGATGATGATCTTCCTCTGGTATGGCGGCGGCGAGGCTGCGGACGTGTTCTCGATCCGCCTCTCCTTCAACATCCTCTTCATGGTCATCATCGGGGGCCTGGGCTCGCTGATCGGCTCCTTCATGGGCGCCGCCTTCCTCTCCATTCTGCCGACCGCGCTGAAATTCGGCCTGCCGGCGCTCGGCGTCCCGATCGGCGGCGCCACCGCCGAGCACGTCACCTTCATGCTGGTCGGCGCGCTGATCATCATCTTCCTGATTGCCGAACCGCATGGCCTCGCCAGGCTTTGGCAGATCGGCAAGCAGAAACTACGGACCTGGCCTTTCCCGTACTGATCGGGACGGGCTGTAGAACGACCGGCGACGTTGAAGCGCCGGCGAAAACGAAGCCGCAGCGGCATGAGCAGCACGGCGAGGAAACGACGGCAAGAAACAACGGAGGGTCATGATGAAGACGAGCACCTTGATGAAGGGCACTGCCTTGGCGGCCCTGCTGTCCTCCGCCGCGATGGTTCCGGCCATGGCGCAGGACAGCGTCTATTTCGCCAACAACGCCTATCGCACCGGGCCGTTCTCGGGCTCCGGTATCCCGATCGGCGACGGCATGCGCGACTACATCACGATGATCAACGAGCGCGACGGCGGCGTGAACGGCGTCAAGGTCATCTATGAGGAATGCGAGACCGGCTACGACACCAAGAAGTCGATCGAGTGCTACGAGCAGGCGAAGTCGAAGAACACCATCGTCTACTCGCCCTGGTCGACCGGCGCGACGCTGGCCGCGATTCCACGCGCCCATGTCGACAAGATCCCGATCCTGTCGATGGCCTACGGGCTTTCGGCCTCCGCCGACGGCACCGCCTTCCCTTGGGTCTTCATTCCGCCTTTCACCTATTGGGACGGCGCTTCCATCATGGTGAAGCATATGGCGGCCGAACTCGGCGGTCTCGACAAGCTCAAGGGCAAGAAGCTCGGCCTCATCCATCTCGACGCTCCCTTCGGCAAGGAGCCGGTGCCGGTCCTGGAGAGCCTCGCCAAGAAATACGGCTTCGAGCTCAAGCTCTACCCGGTCGCGGCCGCCGACATGCAGAACCAGGGCTCGCTTTGGCTCCAGATCCGGCGTGACCGGCCCGACTACCTCTACAACCAGGGCTGGGGCGCAATGAACCCGACCGCGGTCAAGGAAGCCGCGAAGAACAACTTCCCGATGAACAAGTTCGTCGGCGTGTGGTGGGCCGGCGGCGACGACGATGCGCGAGCCGGCGGCGAGCAGGCCAAGGGCTATTCTTCCCTGAGCTGGACGATGTCGGGCACCGACGCCCCGGCGATGCAGGACATCGTCAAATACGTGGTCGACAAGGGCAAGAGCACGACCCCGAAGGAAAAGGTCGGCGAGGCCCTCTACAACCGCGGCGTCTACAACGCGATGCTGGTCGTCGAGGGCGTGCGCAACGCCCAGAAGCTCACCGGCAAGAAGGTCATCGACGCGCAAGATATGCGCCGCGGGCTGGAATCGCTGAACCTGACCGATGCGCGCCTGAAGGAGATCGGGCTCGGCGGGTTCGTGACGCCGACCGCGATCTCCTGCACCGACCATTCCGGCCACAGCAAGATGTTCATCGCGCGCTGGGACGGCACGAAATGGACCAAGGGCGGCGACTGGATCGAGCCGATGAAGGATGAAGTCCGGCCGCTGATCGAAAGCAGTGCCAAGGAATACACCGAAAAGGCCGGCAACTGGCCCAAGCGCACCGAGCCCTGCGAGAAGTCGTCCTAATGTGACGGGCGGCCCGGCTTGGCCGGGCCGCCCTCCTCGGGGAACAAGGATCCGCAATGTCCACCGCCACACTCGAAAAGCCCGCAACGACAGCGACGAGCGACACCATCCTCGCTCTCAACAACATCGAGGTGATCTACGATCACGTCGTGCTTGTTCTGAAGGGCGTCTCGCTCACCGTGCCACGCAAGGGCATCGTCGCGATCCTCGGCGCCAACGGCGCCGGCAAGACCACGACTTTGAAGGCGATCTCCAATTTGCTCAAAGCCGAGCGCGGCGAGGTCACCAAGGGTTCGATCGTCTTCGACGGGGAGCGCGTCGACAAGATGTCGCCCAACGAGTTGGTCAGGCGTGGCTGCATCCAGGTGATGGAAGGCCGCCACTGCTTCGGCCATCTCTCGATCGAGGAAAACCTGCTGACCGGGGCCTTCACCCGCCGCGACGGCAATGCCGCGATCAAGCGCGATCTCGAAAAAATCTACGAGCTCTTTCCGCGGCTGAAGCAGCGCCGCACCTCGCAGGCCGGCTACACCTCCGGTGGCGAGCAGCAGATGTGCGCCGTCGGCCGGGCGATGATGTCGAAGCCCAAGATGATCCTGCTCGACGAGCCCTCGATGGGGCTGGCCCCGCAGATCGTCGAGGAAATCTTCGAGATCGTCCGGCGCCTCAACGCCGAGGATGACGTCTCCTTCCTCGTCGCCGAGCAGAACACCAACATGGCCCTGCGCTACGCAACCTATGGCTACATCATGGAAACCGGCCGCGTCGTCATGGACGGCGAGGCCGCTATGCTCCGCGAGAACGAGGACGTGAAGGAATTCTACCTCGGCGTGGCCGAGGGCAACAAGAAGTCCTTCCGCGAGGTCAAGAGCTACAAGCGCCGGAAGAGATGGCTGTCGTGAACCTATCCCCTGTTTTGAGCCCTCATCCTGAGGAGCAGCCGACAGGCTGCGTCTCGAAGGATGCTTCAGGAAGCTCCGAAACCATCTGGAACATCCTTCGAGACGCGCCTGCGGCGCTCCTCAGGATGAGGGCTGTTTCCTTTATCGACGAGACCCCGCCATGACCGAGCATCACGACCCGCTCGAAACCCGCTCGCCTGCCGAGCGCGAGGCGGATTTGTTTGCACGGCTGCCTGCCGTGATCGAGGCCGCGATGCTGGCGCCCGCTTATGCCGCGCATCTTGCCGGCATCGACGCCAAAACCGTCACCGACCGCGCGGCGCTCGCAAAGCTACCGATCCTGCGCAAGGCCGATCTTCCGGCGCTGCAAAAGGCAGCCCTCCCCTTTGGCGGGTTCGTCCCTGGAGCGCCCGGCTCCTTCGGCCGCCTTTTCACCTCGCCAGGGCCGATCTTCGAGCCGGAGGGCACCGCGACCGATGCCTGGGGCGCCGCGCGCGGCCTTTATGCAGCCGGATTCCGGCCCGGCGACATCGTACTCAACACCTTGAGCTACCACCTGACGCCAGGCGGCTTCATCATGGATTCCGCCGCCCGCGCGCTCGGCTGTGCCGTGATCCCGGCAGGCCCCGGCAATACCGAGCAGCAGATGGAGGTGATCGCGGCCTACAAGCCCACCGCCTATGCCGGCACGCCGGACTTCCTCAAAATTCTGATCGAGGCGGCCGAAATGCGCGGCGTCGATATCTCCTCGATCAAGCGCGCGGTGGTGTCCGGTGCTGCCTTCCCGCCCTCGCTGCAAGCCTGGGTCAAGGAACGCGGTATCGATGCCTATCAGCTCTATGCCACCGCCGATCTCGGCGTCATTGCCTACGAGACCTCGGCCCGCGAGGGCATGGTGCTGAACGAGAACCTGATCGTCGAAATCGTCCGCCCCGGCACAGGCGATCCCGTGCCCGAGGGCGAGGTCGGCGAAGTCGTCGTGACCAATCTCGATCCACACCATCCGCAGATCCGGCTGGCGGTCGGAGACCTCACCGCTGTCCTGCCGGGCGTCAGCGCCTGCGGGCGCACCAACACACGCATTAAGGGTTGGCTCGGCCGCGCCGACCAGACCGCCAAGATCAAGGGGATGTTCGTGCGCCCCGAGCAGGTCGCCGAGATCGCCAAACGCCATGCCGAAATCGCGAAACTTCGCCTTGTCGTCGCACGAGCCGATGAGACCGACACGATGACGCTCAGGGCCGAGGTCCATGCCGAGCCGGCCGGCCTGATCGACGCGGTGTCGTCGACGCTCCAGCAGGTGACCAAGCTCAAGGGCCGGGTCGAGATGCTGCCGCTGGGCGCCCTGCCCAACGACGGCAAGGTCATCGCCGACGAGAGGCCGGTGGGGTGAATTCAAAGCGCGTCATGCTCGGGCCAGACCCGAGCATCTTATGACGGAAGAGGCACGGGGAACCCCTCTCCTGTAAGGCGAAGGGCAGGGGTGAGGTGTAGGTTGTTTGACCGGTAGGGCGACCACCTTACCGCGGCAGTGGTCAGGTCGCGGCTACAACGTCCAATGGCCGACCCCTCACCCTGCCCTCTCCCTACGGGAGAGGGTTCCTCGCGCCTCATTCACCACGCAACCGCCGTTTCGCCTTGCTCTTCCAACCATTTATTCGCCCGGCTGAATGGCTTCGACCCGAAGAACCCCCGTCGCGCCGACAAGGGCGAGGGATGCGCGCTGGCGATGACCAGATGCTTCGCCTCTTCAATCAGCGCCCGCTTCGCCTGAGCTGGAGCGCCCCACAACAGAAACACCACATGCGGCCGCCGCCGCGACACCTCCGAGATGATCTCGTCCGTGACCTCGCGCCAGCCGATAGCCAGATGCGAACCGGCCTTGCTCGCGCCTTCGCGCACCGTCAGCGCCGTGTTGAGCAGCAGCACGCCTTGTTCGGCCCAGCGGGTCAGGTCGCCGTCGAGGGGGGCCAATCCGCCGATATCCTCGGCCCGCTCCCTATAAATGTTGACCAGAGAGCGCGGCAGAGGCGTTGGCCCGACATAGGAAAAAGCCAGACCATTGGCATGGCCCGGCGTAGGATACGGATCCTGCCCCAGAATGACCGCCCGGACCTTGTCCAGCGGCGTCAGCGCCAGCGCCGCGAAGACGCGCTCAGGCGACGGCGCCACGACATAGCCGGCAAGTCGTTCGGTATCGACGGCGGCGCAGGCCCGCATGGCGGCGGCTCCGGGCGCGAAAGCCGGCAGGCTACGCCAGCCCCTCGATTCATCGCTCGCCAGAAAATCGACAAGCGCCGCGACGCAGCTCACTTCAGGACCGCCCGCCCCTCGACCTTGGCATCGATCGTACCCAGCCTGCGCAGATAGACCATCACCTCATTGGCCATCAGCTTGCCGTCGGTGACGCCGATCAAGGTCTTGCCGCGGCCGAGCGCAGTGTAGCCGTCGCCGCCTTCCAGCATGAAGTTGTTGGTCGCGACGGTGTAGCGGCCGGCGGGGTCGATCGGTTTGCCATCGACGGTGATGGCGGTGACGCGCGAGCCCGGCGGCTGCTTCACGTCGGCGACGAAGCTTAAGCCCGAGACGACCGGGAACTTGCCTGAGCCTTGCGGCGCCGGCGAAAGTCCGTTCTCCAGCGCGTCCTTCACATCCTTGCCGGTTATCTCGACCATCGAGGTGGCATTGCCGAAAGGCAGTTCGCTGAGAACATCGCGCCGCGTCAGGCTGTAACCCGCCGGATATTGCTTGTTGGCGCGGATGCCGCCGGCATTGCTGATCGCGAGTTGAGCGCCGGTCGCATCGCGGATGGCGTCGGCGATCAGATTGCCGATCGCGGTCTCCTGCGTGCGGATGACGCCGGTGCGGGAATCGAGCGGAGCGGCGAGCTTGGCGACATCGACGTCGAGTTCCTTCGAAAGCTCCGACTCATAGCCCTTCACGATCGCCGCGACCTCGGGGTCCGGCGTCGCCGAGCGGGAATCATTGACGCGGAACGTCGGCGTCCAGGCGACCTGCCGCGCTGCGCCCTCGCCCTTCACCGAGACGGCGATGTCGATCGCGGTGACGTAATTGCCCTCCTCATTGGACTCCACCATCACCACCTTGCCGTCATAGGCGATGGCAAGGTCGTGGTCGTGGCCGCTAAGCACGATGTCGACGACGCGCGAGCGCACGATCTCGTAATCCATCGGCCGGTCGGCATGGACGACGGCGACGAGGATATCGGCGCCCTGCTCCTTCAGCGCCTTGGCCTCACGCCGCAGCGCTTCCATCGTAGAGGAGAATTTCAGGTCGCCGGGATGCGAAATCTGCGGCGTCGGGTCATAGGCCGTACCGACGACACCGACCTTGATGCCGCCAAGCTCGAAGATCCGGCTATCCTCGTGACCCGGCAGCTTCTCGCCCTTGGCATCGCGCAGATTGGCGGCAAAGGTCGGATAGGTCTGCGCGGCGACGAGCTTGAGATAATTCTCCTTGCCGAAGTCGAATTCGTGATTGCCGGGCACGAACACGTCGAGCCCCATCTTGTTCTGCATCGCGACGATATGCGCGCCCTGGTCGAAGCCCGACATCAGCGAAGGCGAATAGCAATCTCCGGCATGGCAGAACAGCAACGGCACGCCCCGGGCGCGCTCCGCCTTGGCGATGCCGGCCGCGCGCGCAAAACCGCCCCGACCCTTGTCATCGCTCATCTTGTAGATGTCGTTGACCAGCAGCAGCGTAAAGGTCGGGGCAGGCTGCTGCGCCTGCGCGACAGGCGCGGTCGCGGCCAGTGTCGCCGGCGCAGCCAGAACGCCAAAAGCCTTGCGGCGGGTGAGCTTGGTCATGACGGACGCCCCGATCTTGAGAACCGATCCAGACTAGCAAGGTTCGAGCCCGCAAGACCAGCGCCGTCGCGCATCCGCTGCCGATGTCGCACCCGGCTGTTGGAACGCTGTTGAAGCTGGACGAAAGCGCGAACTCGTCTAAATCAGCGAACGAGGAGAGCCCGCGTTCATGACCCCAGACATCGCCATGCTCGGCCAGACGGCACCGATGCCGCCGGACCATCCGAAAATCCGCAGCGGTCGCATCGGCGTCCTACTGATGAACCTCGGCACGCCGGAGGGCACGACCTATTGGCCGATGCGCGCCTATCTGAAGGAATTCCTGTCGGATGAGCGCGTGATCGAGGAGCCGCGCTGGAAATGGTGGCCGATCCTCAATCTGATCATCCTGTCGGTCAGGCCCAGCCGGAAGGGCAAGGACTACGCGACGATCTGGAACAACGAGCGCAATGAGGGGCCGCTCAAGACGATCACGCGGGCGCAGACCGAAGGCGTGGCCGAGCGCCTGAAGTCGCTTGCGGGCGACCGCGTCGTCTTCGACTGGGCGATGCGCTACGGTTTTCCGGATACCAAAAGCCGGATCAAGGCGCTGCTGGAGCAGGGCTGCGATCGCATCCTGCTGGTGCCGCTCTATCCGCAATATGCCGCCGCGACCTCAGCCACCGCCTGCGACCAGGCCTTTCGCGCGCTGATGGAGATGCGCTGGCAGCCGGCCGTCCGCGTGGCTCCGCCCTATTACGAGGACCCCGCCTATATCGGCGCGCTGGCACGCTCTATGCGCGCCTCGCTGGCCAAGCTCGATTTCGACCCGGAGGTGATCCTCTGCTCCTTCCACGGCATGCCGAAGGAATATCTCCTCAAGGGCGATCCCTATTACTGCCAATGCGCCAAGACCTGGCGCCTGCTGCGCGAGGAGCTGGGCTTCTCGACCGAGCGCTTCCGGCTCACCTTCCAGTCGCGCTTCGGCCCCGACGAGTGGCTGCAGCCCTACACCGACGAGACGGTGAAGGCGCTGGCCCAGGCCGGCAAGAAGTCGATGGCGATCGTTGCGCCGGGCTTCTCCTCCGACTGCCTGGAGACGCTGGAGGAACTCGACGGCGAGAACCGCGAAATCTTCCTGCACAATGGCGGCGAAACATTCGCCTATCTGCCTTGCCTGAACGCGTCCGAGGAGGGCGTCGATGCGCTGACCGCGGTGGTTCAACGCGAGCTGATGGGCTGGCTCTGATCCGAAACTGACGCGAAGCCCCCACGAAAAAGGCCGCCCGAAGGCGGCCTTTTTGCGTTGTCTCGAGCGGTCAAACGCTCGATCAGCCTAGGCTATTTCGGAGCGAAGATACCGATGCTGCTCGCCGTGATGTCGAAGGACAGCGTGCCGATGACAGCCGGACCGCACCATTTCGAAGTACCGGAGCCGTTCAGGATGCCGCGCGGGTCGGAGGTGTTGGCGAAGCATTCGCGCTTCGACAGATTGGTGTCGTGATAGCGGACATCGGCGGTCAGGTTCTTCCAGGTGTAGGAGACGCCGGCGTTCCAGTAATAGTAATCAGGCAGATTGGTCGGCGGATTGGTCGACCAGATCGCGAGATTGGTGCGGCCGAGCCAGTAATGGCCGAACTCGCCCGAGACCGAGAGACCTTCCAGGAAAGGCAGGGCGTATTTGGCCGTGACCGAGGCATAAGTGCCGGTCGCGCCGGTGCCGAGCCAATCCCAGGCGTAGAAGACGTTGGCGCCGACCGTCAGCGCTTCGGCATAGGTGTAGGACACCTTGCCGTAGACTTCGGTGAAGTCGGTATTCTTCGGCGTCCAATAGGTGCCGACCGGGAAGATGAACTGCTTCTCGCGCGGATAGTAATACTGCCAGACGCCGAAATCGAAGGCGACGTCGCCGAATTTCGGCCGGATGCCGCCATAGAAGTCGACCTCGGCGTTGGGCTTGGTCACGAGGTCGACGTTGGAGCCGGCGACGCCGATATAGAACAGGTTGTTATAGATCTGCAGCTCGGCGCTGGCCTGGATCGCCGGCTTGCGGTCGGTCTGCGAAATGCCGCGGAAGTTGTAGTCGGTCACGCCTTTGACGCTGACCGCAACGTCGAACCAGGTGAATGACGGAGCGACGGGAACCGGCGGCGCGTCCTTCCTGCTGGGCAGGTCGGCGGCCTGTGCACCGACGCAGATTACCGACAGCGCAAGTGCCGCCATGGTGGAACGAAGACTACCTAAACCCATCTGCCCGACCCCTTTGCGCCGTCACGCTTTCGCCATGATCAAGCAGGCGAAGGGGGAATTTGGGCAAGACGAGCTTTTTGGCAGGCTGCATGCCAAATAAGCAAAAGCCCCCGAAGCCGGGGGCTTTTGCGCCTAAGCAGTGAGCAACACGAAAAGTTCGCCGCGATGTTGCTATTTTAGCACGTCAGACTGCAGGAAATTGCGTCTCAGCGGATTGCGCCCGACTGGCTGGCGTAAGCCGCCGGCGACCCGTCGAGGCTGCTGGTCTTGAGGCTGTTCGCCCGGCGGGGCGGCAAGGTCGTACGAACACTGCCCGTGGCAGCCGGAACCTCGACCGCGACATCCGCCACCGGCGCGGTCTGCGCCGTGTCGGGAGCCGAACCTCCGAAGAAGGGAACGAACCCAAGCGTCCGCTGCATCAGCGTCTTGTCGGTTGCCGGCGCGGGGGTGGCGCTGGCCAAAGCGGGGCCCGGCTCCGCATTGCCGGGCTGCACACGCGCAAGCTGCGCCGTGGCCGACGACAACACGGGCTTCGTCGCAGGCTTGGCAGTTTCGGCTTTGACAGGGTCAGGCTTGGTCAGGTCGGCTCTGGCTGGCTCCGGCTTCACGACATCCTCCGCCGGCGCGGCCGAGACAGCGGCCAGGATCGCGCTGTCATCGGCCGAAGTGGCGCGGACGGTCGCCTTCGTCCGGCCCTTGTCGTCGAGAATGACCACGCGCGGACCGGATGCCAGCGCATCCTCGCGGCTGATGCCGACATCCCGCGAAGCCCAGGACGCCTTGCGGTTCAGGGCGTCCGAGCCGCCGGCCGTCAAGGCCTGCTTGAAGGACGGGTGCTGGTCGCCATCGTCATAGACCAGCCGGATGGCGGGCGTGCCCTTGGCCACCAGCGCCGCAACGCGGGACGTATCCTGACGGTCCTTCTGCGCGACATCGGCAGGCTCGCTGCCGCCATTGAAGACGTAGCGGCTGCCCGAGACCGAGACCACCGGTTCGTCATGCGTCACTTCGAAATAATCGGTGCCCTGCTTCAGGTTCTTCCAGAAGGCGATGTTCGGGTCGAGGCGATGCTGGGCGAGGTTCTCCGGCGTCATCCGGAACGGCAGAGCCTGCATCTGCACGGCACGCTGGCCGCCATTCTGCGCTTCGCGCACCAACGCGTAGATCTCGCCGATCTGGTCGTCCGTCATCGAATAGCAGCCCGCCGAAGAGCAGGCGCCATGCACCATCAGCAGCGCGCCGGTGCGGCCGAGCGAACGATCATACGCATTCGGGTAGCCCATGTTGAACGAGACGTAATAAGAGGAGTTCGGGTTCATCTGCGCCGGCGTGATGGCGTAGAAGCCTTCCGGCGCCATGCGGTCGCCTTCGCGCGTCTTCGGGCCGAGCTGACCCGACCAGCGGCACATCGGATAGGTCTTCAGCAGAGCGTAGCGGCCATCGCCCTTGCGCTTCCAGACCTCGAGCTCCGACTCCTTCTTATAGGAGCGGATCAGGACCGGCTGGTCCTTGCTCATGCCCTTCTCGGACATCAGCGCATAGGTTGCGCTCGGGATCGGGATATTGTGCCGGGAAGCACCGGCAGAGCGCTGCTCCTCGCAGGCGCCCAACGTCAACGCAACAAAAGCCAGGATCGCGAGTTGCTTGAATGCCACGTCGTCATTCCCATCGAACGGCAGGCCGGATAAGACGACCTGTGACTTCGCAAGACGGCCAAATTGTGCCGGTCGTCCGGTTGTAGAAGCGTTAGCCTTGAGAGACCCTTACCACAGCCGGCCATTGTCTGGCCACATGGTGAACGACGGGTAAAGAACCGTGCGCCGCCGCACCGGCCACAGGGTCAAAGATGGCGCCCGATCGCCAGGAACTTTTCAGCCCGCTTATCCATCAATCCGGTCGCATCGAGATCGGCAAGCTCCGCAAGGGCTGATTCGATGGTATCCCCGACGCGGTTCAACGCCAGCTGGTGGTCGCGATGGGCGCCACCGACCGGCTCCGGCACAATCCTGTCGATGACACCAAATCGCAGCAGATCCTGCGCGGTGATCTTCATGCCGGTCGCGGCGTCCTGCGCGCGCGACGTGTCGCGCCACAGAATCGAGGCCGCGCCTTCCGGCGAAATCACCGAATAGATGGCGTGTTCCATCATCAGGACCCGGCTCGCGGCTGCGATCGCGATCGCGCCGCCAGAGCCGCCCTCGCCGATGATCAGCGCCACGCTCGGCGTCGGCAGGCCGAGCCAGGCTTCCGTCGAACGCGCGATCGCCTCGGCCTGGCCGCGCTCTTCCGCGTCGATGCCCGGATAGGCCCCGGCGGTATCGACGAAGCTCAGCACAGGCAGGCCGAAACGGCCGGCGATCTCGGCCAGACGCACCGCCTTGCGATAGCCCTCGGGCTTGGGCATTCCGAAATTGTGCCGGATCCGGGTTTCCGTGGAGTCGCCCTTCTCCTGACCGATGACGCAGACCGGCTTGCCGCGAAACCGACCGAAACCGCCGATGATCGCTTCGTCCTCGCCGAAGGCTCGGTCACCCGCCAGGGGCGTGAACTCGGCGATCAGCGCCGCGCAGTAATCCTTGAGATGGGGCCGCTGCGGATGGCGCGCCACCAACGTCTTCTGCCAGGGCGTCAGCGCGGCATAGATTTCCTTCAGCGACTGGTTCGCCTTAGCGTCGAGCTTGCTGATCTCCTCCGAGAACGAGATTCCGTCGCCTCGCGCTTCCAGCGCCCGCAACTCGTCGGCCTTCGCCTCGAGTTCGGCGACCGGTTTCTCGAAATCCAGATAGCTACGCATCGTGATCCAGTTCAGCTTCCGCGCCATCACGGCAGGCGGATCGGCGGTCTGTCGTCAAACCGGGCATGAAAAGCGGCGGACCTTGGTCGTGACCAGGCAAAATTGTCAACCCGTGCGCCATCAGCCCGCGGGGAGCGTCTCGCGCGCCGTCTGCGGCGGCTCCGAAAGGCGCGGCGCCGGCTGCGGCAGCAGGACCGGACGCAGGGCGAAGCTGCGGCGCGTCGCACGGAGAGGCGCGCGCCGATAGAACTGCTTCGTCGCGTCGATGACGTGCACGCCGGCGAAGGGCATCGCGAGATTGGCGCCGATCTGCTCCAGAATCCCCGCCGAACGCATCAACAGCCGCCGCTGCAGGGGCGGAACATAGAGCACCTCGGCCCAGTGCTCGGGCGAGAACTCGGCGCCGCGCAGCAGCGTCGTCAGCTGCCGGCGGCTGAAGGGGCGGCCTTGCCCGAACGGGGTCCCGTCCATCCGTGCCCAGAGACCCCCGCGATTGGGCACGACCAGAATGAGCCGCCCGCCCGGATTGAGAACGCGGGAGACCTCTTCAAGCAGATCGTCGGGGCTTTCGGTCTCCTCCAGCGCATGGACCAGCACCACGCGGTCGATCGAGGCTGTCGGCAGCGGCAGCAACGTCGGCTCGACCAGCGCCGAGGCGGAAAGCCCGGGCGAAGGCCAGTTCACCACGCCCTGGGCCGCCGGCATGAAGGCGATGCTGCGTTCTGCTTCCATGCCCAGCACCGATAGATAGGGCGTGGAGAAGCCGAGGCCGAGCACGCGCTGGCGCGCGCAATCAGGCCAGAACCGCAGCATCGCTCGCCCGATGAAGCGGCGCGCCACATGCCCCAGCGGGCTGGCGTAGAAACTGCGCAGGTCGACGACGTCGAGTGGCATGGCGCTGACATGGCCGGTGCATGCGAGGATGGCAAGGGGCGGGGTCAGCAGGAGACGGTCGCGGCAGGATACTGCCGCCTCATGCTCTGAGCCCGCGCCTCCGGGTTGATCGCCGCGCGCGCTTGGCCCATGCAGGGGCCAACGATCCCCGAAGGCTTTTCGCCGCCAGCCGGAGAACTCCCATGCCGCTCGATCTTCATGTCTTCCGCACGCTCAGCGACAATGCCGGCGCGCTGCTGCACGATCCGGCGACCGGCGCCTGCGCCGCCGTCGACGTGCCGGATGCCGGCGAAGTGCTTGCCGCGGCCCGCGCCAAGGGCTGGACGATCAGCGACGTCTTCATCACCCACGCCCATCACGACCACACCCAGGGCGTCGCGATGGTGAAGCAGGCGACGGGCGCCACTGTCGTCGGCCCGCAGGACGCGAAGTCCGCCGCCCCGCTCGACCGGATCATCGGCGAAGGCGATACGGTCTCGCTCGGCAGCGATAGCTTCGATATCTGGCATACGCCCGGCCATTCCGACGGCCATCTCAGCTATGTCAGCCTTGGGGCCAAGATCGCGCTCGTCGGCGACGTCGTCTTCGTCATGGGTTGCGGCCGGGTGCAGCCCGGCCAGATGGACGCGATGTGGACCTCGCTCTCGCGCCTGATGGCGCTGCCCGGCGATATCCGCCTCGTCGGCGGCCACGATTACACGCTGGCCAATGCGCGCTTCGCCCACTCGGTCGACCCGTCAAACGCGGCTGTCTCGGCCCGTTTCACGGAGGCGGAGACCGCAAAGGCGGAGGGTCGCTTCTGGGCGCTGACGACGGTAGCCGAAGAGCAGGCCACCAATCCGTTCTTCCGCGCCGGCGAAGGCGCCTTGGCGGCGGCGGTCGGCCGGGTCGGCGCACCCGCTTCCCAGGTCTTCGCTGCGCTGCGCGAAGCCAAGAACAAGTTCTGAGGGACTTGCCGGCAATGCCGCATCGTCTCGAAGGGCTTACTGCGGCGGAGGTGATCCGCCTGCTCGACCTGAAGCCACACCCCGAAGGCGGGCATTATCGCGAAACCTTCCGCGACAAGGCCGGTCCCGAGGGGCGCGGCCATTCCACCGCGATCTACTACCTGCTCGACACCGGCGAAACCTCGGAGTGGCATCGTGTCGATGCCGCCGAAATCTGGCACCACTACGCCGGCGCGCCGCTCGTCATCACCGTTTCGCCCAATGGCCACGATGCCTCGGCGCACCATCTCGGCTCCGACCTCGCGGCAGGCCAGCGGCCTCAATTCGTGGTCGAGGCCGGCTGGTGGCAAAGCGCGACCTCGCTGGGCGCCTGGACCCTGGTCGGCTGTACGGTGGCGCCGGGGTTTGCCTTTTCCGGCTTCGAGATGGCCGCGCCGGACTGGCGGCCGACGCCGCGCAGCGTTTCGAGGGGATGACGATGACGACCGCGAATGAGGATAGCCGGCTGGCGCTGGAATGCGAACGGCGCATCATCAATGCCTGGCCGGCGCTCTCGACCCTGATCGTCGGCGACTGGGTCCTGCGTTTCGCCAACGGATATTCCGGGCGGGCGAACGCCGCCACGCCGCTGGTCGATGGTGCGGACCTCGACGACACCATGCTCGACCTGATCGAGGAGCTTTACCGCGCCGACGGCCTGCCGCCCTGCATCCGCCTCACCCCGCTGGTGGCGCCTGCCGCCCGCGAGGCCGTGCTCGCGCGCGGCTACAAGCTCAAGGACGCGTCCTTCGGAATGATCGCCCCGCTCGAAGGCATCGCGGTGTCGTCGGAAGCCGAATTGCAGATCGAGGCGCGGCCCGAGGCGGAGTGGCTCGCCGGAGTCGCGGCCCTCCAGACGGGCGCGAAGACGCATATCGGCAATCTCGCGGCCATCGTCGAGAAGGTGCGCCTTCCGGCGGCCTTCGCGACCTGGCTGATCGAGGGCGAGCCCGTCGCCTTCGGCATGGGCGTGGCGGAGCGCGGCATGGCGGAGATCGGGCTGATCTGCGTCGATCCCGACCATTGCGGCATGGGGCTCGGCCGGAGCCTCGTACAAGGGCTGATGGGCTGGGCCGGGGCGATGGACTGCCACAGCGCCTACCTTCAGGTGGAGCAAGGCAATGCGGTCGCCAACAGCCTCTATGGCAGCCTCGGCTTCCGCGAGCTCTATGCCTACGAGACCCGCATTCTCGCGTGAGCCTCAGCGCGTCAGCAGCGCCGTGCCGTAAAGCCCGATCGCGAAGACGATGTGCCCGACGATGTTGAGCACCCGGATCTGCGTGGCGTTCGGGCGTTTCGAGGCCGCGATGCCCATTCCCATGCCCGGCTGCAGGATGAACCAGCCGCAGCCCACCGTGGCGAGCCCGACGATCAGCGCCGGCAGGAAGCGTGGCTCGCGCGCCCAGTCGAGCCCCCAGATCGCCAGCAGCACCGCCGCGAACAGGATGCCGACGAGATAGTGGAACAGCCAGCCGATCGCGGTTTCGCCCACGACCGCAGGCGCCTGGCCGATATCCTCATGCGCCACCTGTCCGCGCAGCAGATGCGCGAACCAGCGTCCCGGCGGCGCCCAGTTCGGCTTCGGAAGTCCAAACAGCCGCAGGAACTGCGCCCACAGGTCCAACAGCACCGTCGCCCCAACGCCGATCACGATCGCCCGACCGATGAATTCCAGCATAGTGTCCCCCAGCGCGCTCTGCGGCGCAGCCTTACTCTTGGAGCGATCTCGCGAAAAGCCGTCAAGAGCGCTGGGCGCAACGCCCTGCTGCCTCGTATGCAGCGGCCTGCGCCAGGGGTAGCGGGAACACCGCAGGTCGCTCCAGGGTTGCGTTGTCTCGACAGCAGCAGGGGAATGTCCGAATGAGCGGTGAAGCGGCCGAGAAATCGAACAAGCATCCGGCAGGGCCGCACGGGGCCGCCGAACTGCCCTCCGTCGTGGTGACGAGCTACAATCTCGAGACGCGCGACGAGGATGGTTTCGTCGGCGATAAGGCGAGCCGACGCGCTTTCTTCGAGCATCTCGATGCGTTGCGGACGCATTTGAAGAAAAAGGGCGACGACCCGCTCCAGGGCGAGACGGCGGCGATCAGCAAGAAGGAACTCGACGCCCTGCTCAAGGATGGCAGCGCGGCGCAGGCGGCGGTGGTGCTCAGCGCGGTCGAGAATTTCGCCCAGTCGCTCGCCTTCGTCATCCGCCGCTTCACGCGGCTGAAGACCTGGGCGGAGATCGAGCGCATCGCCGTCGGCGGCGGTTTCCGCGAAAGCCGGATCGGCGAACTCGCGATTGCCCGCGCGGCCATCATTCTGCGGACCGAAGGCCGGGAGATCGACCTGGTTCCGATCAGCCACCATCCCGACGAGGCCGGATTGGTCGGCAGTGCGCATCTCGCGCCGAAATGGATGTTCGAGGCCTATGACAGCCTGGTCGCCGTCGATATCGGCGGCTCCAATATCCGCGCCGGCATTGTCGAGCTGCGTCAGAAGAAGGCGAGCGATCTGAGCAAGGCCAAGGTCTGGAAATCCGAACTCTGGCGTCATGCCGATGAGGAGCCGAGCCGCGACGAGGCTATCAAGCGCCTCGGCAAGATGTTGAAGGAGCAGATCGCCAACGCGACGCGGGAGGGCCTGCGCGTCGCGCCGTTCATCGGCATCGGCTGCCCCGGCCTGATCGACGGCGACGGTAGCATCGAGCGCGGCGCGCAGAACCTGCCCGGGAACTGGGAAAGCAGCCGCTTCAACCTCGTCGAGAGCGTCAGACAGCTCGTACCAAGCATCGGCGACCACGACACGGAGGTCGTGATGCATAACGACGCCGTCATTCAGGGCCTTAGCGAAATGCCGACGATGCAGGATGTCCGGAACTGGGGCGTACTGACGATCGGAACGGGCCTGGGCAATGCGAGCTATCGCAACCGAAACAGCCCCGATCCGAAACCAAAGCGGACGAAGAAGGCTTGAAGATTTCCAAATCCGCGCGCGGCCTGCCATCATCAGGTCGCCTTTGCCGGTGAAGAGGCGAGACTTATTGCCCGCCTTCTCCGGAGTGTTTCCTTGCCGGTCCAAGAAACGCGCTTCTCGACTTGCCAGCCTGCGATTGCCATGACGAGGCTGGCAGCGTCGTCGGATCGTTCGGGCGCCGATCATGTGGGCTCAGTTCACTTGGGCCTAAATCCTTCAGGCAAGCGGGACCGCGCGACCATGGCCACGTCTTCGACCGGATCGCATCGGACTCGGCGCAGCATCCGGACGATGCTCGCGATGCTTCTGCTGTTCTGCGGCATGGCTTTGACGCCGGTCGCGGCACAGCAGCCGGCTGCTCCGGCGCAGGCCACGGTGCCCGCCCCGGCGGCAGCGGACCCTGGCAGTCTCCGCGCCCGGCTCGATGCGATCCGCAGCGAGTTGACCCAGATCGAGACCGTCGTCGATGCACCGAGCGCCAACGATGCCGATCTCCAGCGGCAGCGCCTGCGCCTACAGCCCTCCCTCGAACAGGTCCGCGCGCTGATCGAGGAGCAGACGCCCCGCGTCGATCAGGCCAAGGCCAAGCTCGACCAGCTCGGCCCCAAGCCCGAGGGCAGCGCCCCGCCCGAAAGTCCCGACATCGCCCGCGAGCGCGAAACCCGGGCAAAGGCCTATGGCGACGCCGACGAGACGCTACGGCTCGGCAAGGCGGCCCTTCTCCAGGCCGAGCAGCTTCAGACCACGATCGGCGACAAGCGGCGCGACATCTTCGCCAAGACTCTGTTCGCGCCGGGGCCCTCCATCCTCAACCCCGATATCTGGGCCAACGCCTTGGCGACCGCGCCGGAGGATCTGCGCGCCTCCGGTTATATCTTCGGCGGCTGGCTGGAAGGTGTGAACGACGCGCTGTCCGGCTCGCGCGGTCTCGTCGTGCTGCTCGCCTTGGTCGTCGCTCTCTTGTTGTATCTCGCCCGCGCCCGCTACCTGCCGCGCTTCAAGGCTCGCTACACCAACATGAACGAGGTGGGTGGGCTTCACACCCTCTATGTCGCGCTTGCTCATATCGTCGCGGGGGCGGCCCCGCCCGTCCTGGCGAGCTGGCTGATCTACAAGGCCCTGGCGACAACTGGGCTGCTGCCGTTGCGCATCCAGCCGGTCATCGTGGCCTTCGTCATGGGCCTGGCCTTCTTCGCCTTCGTTCAGGCCCTGGCCGACGCGCTGTTCGCCTCGGGCAACCGCCAGCGCCGCCTGATCAGCGTGATGGATTCCACGGCGCGTAGCGTCGTCTGGATCGCCTCCTCGCTCGCATTGGTGATGGCGATCGGCAAGGTCTTCGAGGCCTGGCTGCAGGCGATCGCGGCGGGCCTTGCGATTTCGATCATCGTCAAGGCGAGCTTCGCCATCCTGTTCGCACTCGCGCTGATCGCCGGGCTCTACCAGATCCGCGATGACGAGGAGATCGAGCAGGAGGCCTGCCTCGGTCCTTACGTTCCCGTCGATGGCGCCAAGCTCGGCCCGGTTCGCATTCTGGGCTGGATGGTGGGCATCGCGATTATCGCGGCTGCGCTCGGCGGCTATGTCGTCTTTGCGTCGTTCCTGGCCGAGCAGGCCCTATGGCTTGGCGTCGTTGCCTGCCTTTACCTGCTGGTTCACCAATTCATCGACCTCGGCATTCCGCGCCTGCTGGTCGGAAAGGGCCGGCTGGCGATGACGCTGAAGGCCGGCGTCGGGCTGCGCAGCGCCACGCTGGACAAGATCTCGGTCATCTCGGTCGGCGTCCTCAAGCTGCTGCTGATTATCGTCGCGCTCCTGCTGGTTCTGGCGCCATGGGGTCTGGAATCGACCGACTTCCTCGTCTCGGTCCGGGCCGCCTTTTTTGGCGTGCAAGTCGGCGGCGTCACCATCTCGCTGTCGACCATCGTCATCGGCGTTCTGGTCTTCGCGCTCGGCATCGCAGTGACGAAGGCGATGCAGCGCTGGCTGGAAAATCAGTTTCTGCCGACGACGGCGCTCGACCCCGGCCTGCGCAACTCCATCACCACGGCGGCGGGCTATGTCGGCTTCATCGCGGCGGTCGCGATTGCCGTGTCCGCAATCGGTCTGAGCCTGGAGCGGCTGACGCTGGTCGCCTCCGCGCTTTCGGTCGGTATCGGTTTTGGCCTCCAGTCGGTGGTGTCGAACTTCGTCTCGGGCCTGATCCTGCTGTGGGAGCGGCCGATCCGCGTCGGCGACCAGGTCGTCGTCGGCGATGTCGAGGGCATCGTGAAGCGCATCAACGTCCGCTCGACCGAGATCGCCACCTTCGACCGCGCCAGCGTGATCGTGCCGAATTCGAACCTGATCTCCGGCGTGGTCCGCAATCGCGTCCGCAACGATCGCTCGGGCCGCGTCCTGATCTCGCTGTCCGTGCCTCGCACGCTGGACGCCGCCGCCGTGCGCACCATGCTGGCCGAGGTTTCCGGCAATCATGGCGACGTCATGCAGAAGCCGCCGCCGACGATTCTGTTCAAGAAGCTCGGCACGACGACAATGGATTTCGACCTGGTCTGCGTCGTCGCGGATGTCGAGATCGTCGGTCGCGTCAACAGCGACCTCAACTTCGCCATCCAGAAGCGCCTGACCGAGCTCGAGCCGGCCGCTGCGACGCCGGAGCTGGTGGTCCGGGGCCTCGAAGGCGTCGAGCACTCACTGGGCGAGATCGCCAGCGCCGTCGGGCGCGGCGAGGCACCGCGCAAGCCCACTCCGCGCAAGGCTGCGCCTGCCCTTTCGGCCACGCCGCGTCCATTGCCACTCCCGGATCCGGACGAGGACGAGGGCGATCAGAAAGACACCCCGGAACGGCCTGCCACAGCAGCGCCGGCCGAGCCGGCCAAGGACGACAAGGAATGACGCCATGCCTAGCCTGCCTCTCCCGCGCCCTCTCTTCCGCGCTGTCGTGAGCTGCCCCGTCGCCATCGCGGGCGCGCTTGCTCTCCTCGGCATCGCGGGTTGCGCCGAGCCTCAGCGTCAGCCCCAGCAGCCGGCCTTCTATCGCGATCTCGGCTCCGCCTCGGCACAGGTCGACCTCGAACAGGCGCGTGCCATGATCTCCGCCTATCGCCTGAACGCCGGCCTGAGCACGCTGACGCTCGACCCCGCTCTGGTCGAGGCTGCGCAGCGCGAGGCCGACATGATGGCGCGTGCCGACAAGCCCGCCCAGGCCGACGCGGTGAAGGCGCGCCTGGTGCGGACGGGCGTGCCGGGCGCCGAGGCGAACCTTTCGGCAGGGTATCGCCGGCTCGCCGAGGCTTTTTCGGGCTGGCGCGATTCGCCCCAGCACGACCGCGTGATGAAAGACCCGCGCGCCAGGCGCATGGGGCTGGCCACGGCCTACGCTCCCGGCTCCAAATATCAGGTCTACTGGGCTCTCATCCTCGCCCCCTGAGGGCGGGCCCACCCCAGGCTCAACCGCAACTTGGGGTTGTATCTTAGTTCTTCATCAACCATTACAACACTGAGTTGTAATCTCTTGAACACGCCAACCGGCGCGACTCCGAGGGATTACAATGGGAAGACGCATTCTCCTCGCCGCCCTCGCAATCCCGCTGACGGCCTGGGTCTCGAGCGCACAAGCCCAGTCGACCGGTCTGGTGGATGTTTGCACCGGACTGGGCGTCACCCTCCCGGTGCTCCAGCCTGTCGCGGGCGTCACCTCCAACCTGCTTGCGGGCCTGCTCGATCCGGTGCTCAACGGCATCGTCGGCAGCGTGAACCTCAATCTGCGTGACGCGCTGAGCGGCAAGCAGATCGGCCTCAACATCCGCGACCAGAACGGCAATCTCGTCACCGCGCCGGGCGGCTGCAAGCTGAAGGCCGACAGCATCACCGTCGACAAGCCCGGCGGCATCGCCGTCGGCGGTGGCGAGATCAGCGGCCTCAGCAGCACGACCCGGCCCAAGGCCAGCGCCGCGGATGCGGACGCGATCGCCTTCGGCAACGGTGCCAACACCTCGATCGCGGCCACCGGAGCCGTTGCGATCGGGCTGCGAGGCGCTGTGACGGCGGCGGACGGAGTCGCGATCGGGCGAGATACTCAGGTTTCCGCAGCCGGCGGCATCGCGCTTGGAGCCGGCTCCGTCGCCCTGCGCGGCGGCCTGGCCGGTGCGGTGGAAAGCTTCAGCGGCGCCACTGTGGCATCGGCACAAGGCGCGCTCTCGCTTGGCAGCGTCGGCAACGAGCGTCAGATCACCAACGTCGCTGGCGGCACGCAGGCAACGGACGCCGTCAACCTGCGCCAATTGCGTGCTGTCGCGGGCAACACGGTCACGGCGCTGGGCGGTGGCGCCAGCTACGACGCGGCCGGCACTTTCACCGGCCCGAGCTATGTGCTGGGCGGGACGACCTATACCAATGTCGGCGCCGCGCTTGCGGCACTCGACCAGGGACCGAGCGGCACGAACGGCGCCATCGCCACCAACAACACCAGCCATTACGTCGCCGCAGCAGCCTTGGGGGCCGATGCGCTCGGCGTCGGATACGGGACAAGCGCGGCCGGTTTGCGTTCGGCAGCGATCGGCACACAAGCGCAGGCGGCAGGCGCCAACGCCGCCGCATTCGGTGCGAGCGCCAACGCCGCAGCCGATGGCTCGACCGCGCTAGGCGCGGGAGCCAATGCCCAGTCCATCGGCGGCGTCGCCTTGGGCGCGGGCTCGGTCGCGGCGCGCTCCGGGCTTGCCGGTGGCCGCGAGATTTTCAGCGGCGCGACTGTGGCCTCGGTGCAGGGCGCGGTGTCCGTCGGCAGCGCCGGCAACGAGCGTCAGATCACGAACGTCGCAGGCGGCACGCAGGCGACCGATGCGGTCAATCTGCGTCAGCTCGGTGCCGTCGCTGACAATGCCGCGACCGGTCTCGGCGGCGGCGCCAGTTACGACGCTTCGGGGAATTATACCGGGCCGCGTTATATCCTGCGCGGTGGGATCTACACCGATGTCGGCACGGCGCTCGTCGCACTCGACCAGAACGCCGCCGGCACCAGCGGAGCCATCGCGGCCAACAACACCAGCGGTTATGCCGCCGCCGCCGCGCAGGGACGCGACGCGCTTGGCGTCGGTTATGGCAGCAACGCGACCGGCGACCGTTCGGCGGCCGTCGGAACGCAGGCCCAGGCCAGCGGCGCGAATGCGACCGCGCTCGGCGCCGGCGCCAGCGCCAGCGGGGACGGCTCGACGGCCATCGGTGCCGGCGCCTCCGCCACACGCCCGCGCCAGGTCGCGATCGGCACCGCGACCTCGACCTATTCGCTGCCGGGGCTTTCGTCCTCGGCCAGCCGTGCGGCCCAGAGCGGGCCGACGCAAGTCGTTACCACCGACGCCGCCGGCAATCTCGGCTCCGTCCCTGTCAATATCGCCGCGCTCGACCGGCGCGTGGACGGGCTCGGCCAGCGTGTCGACGGGCTCGCCGCCTATGGACGCGAGAGCAGGCGCGAAGCGCGCCAGGGCATCGCCGCCGCTATGGCGATGACCGGCGCGGCCATGCCGTCGCGGCCGGGTCGGACGAGCTGGTCGGGAAACACCGCGACCTTCAAGGGCGAGTGGGCGGCCGGCTTCGCGGTCGCGCATCGGCTCGACATCGGCATTCCCGTGGCGCTGAACGCCGGCATCAGCCTGTCCGGAAACAGTTTCGGCGGCGCTCGTTTCGGCCTCAGCGGCGAATTCTAGCCGCGCGCGTCACCGCTCCCGCCAGCGGATGTCAGTGCTGCGGCGGCAAGCCCTTACGCATGAGGCCGGCGGCGGCTAGCGTGAGAGCATGCCGCCGCGCAAGATCTCGACCCTCGCAACCGACCAGGCCCGCCGCATCTGGCTTCATGCGCAGCGGCTCGACAGCCGCGCGCCCTTCGGATCGGGGCCGACCGCGGCGCGTGCAGCGGTCGAGCAGCTCGGCTACGTGCAGATCGACACGATCAACGTGATCGAGCGCTGCCACCATCATATCCTCTATGCCCGCATCCCGGCCTATCGCCGTTCGGATCTCGCGCATCTCCAATCGGTCGAGAAAAGCGTCTTCGAATATTGGACGCATGCGCTCTCCTATGTCCCGACGCGCGATATCCGCTTCTTCCTTCCGGACATGAGGGCCCATCGCGAGGAGCCGAAACGCTGGTCCGCCGTCGGCGCGCGCGATGAAACGCGCAAGCTGCTGCGCCGCATCCGCAAGGACGGACCGATCAGCATCCGCGACATCGACGAGGAGCTTGTCGAAAAAGCGCATCTCTGGGCCAGCAAGAAGCCCTCGAAGGGACTGCTCGAACGCGCCTTCTACGACGGCGAACTGGCGATCTCGGCCCGATCCGGCATGCTGAAGACCTACGCCCTCTTCGACGCCCATTTCGGCTGGGACAAGCGCCCGTCACCTGCGACCGAGCGGCAGGTCTCGGTCTATAAGCTTGACCGGGCCTTACGGGCTCAGGGTGTCGTCAGCCTCGATTCGATCTGCCACCTCGACGCACCCGCCAAGAAAGGCGTCGCGGCGCAGATCGCAACCCGGCTCCGCAACCGGACCCTCGTGCCCGTCGCCGTCGACGGCGCGGGTAAGACCGCTCATTGGGCTGCCCCGGAGACGTTGGGGGCAGCACCGGAGCCCGAGCCCGGTCTCGTCCATATCCTCTCGCCGTTCGACCCGCTGATGATCCAGCGCAAGCGGACGAGCCTGTTCTTCGGCTACAACCACGCCTTCGAGGCCTATCTCAAGCCCGAAAACCGCGTCTACGGCTATTTCGGCTTGCCGGTTCTGGTCGGCGATGAGGTCGTCGCCGTGCTCGACCTCAAGACCGATCGCATGGCGGGCAAACTGCTGATGCAGCGCTGGACCTGGGCGAAAGGTCATGAGCGGGCGGAGACGCGAATCGCGATCGAGGAGGAACTTCAGCGTTTCGAGCGCTTCCAGCTCGGTCGGGACGACAATGTCCTGGCGGAGGAATCGCCCCTCACGCTCCCAGAAGGTCGATCAGCGGCGGAATGAGGGGCTCGTCGGCGGGCGGCATCGCGAGATCCCGCAGCTTGCCGGGGCGCACCCATTTCAGCGCCTGACCCTCCTGCGACGAGGGCGTGCCCTCCCAGCGCCGGCAAATGTAAAGCGGCATCAGAAGATGGAAGTCCGGATAGGCGTAGCTGGCGAAGGTCAAAGGCGCGAGGCAGGCCTCCTTCACCGTAATGCCGAGTTCCTCCGCCAGTTCGCGGATCAGCGCCGGCTCCGGTCGCTCGCCGGGCTCCAGCTTGCCGCCAGGGAATTCCCATAAGCCCGCCAAGGCCTTGCCCTCGGGCCGCTGCGTGACGAGGACGCGGTTGTCGGCATCGATCAGCGCGCAGGCAACGACGAGGAGCAGTTTCACGGACAGCAAGTCTCAGTTGCCGGAGAGGATGACATGAACAGGCTCGGTTTCCTTGCCCGTCAGTGTCACCGTGTCGTAGACCGAGCCGCCCTCGCGGGTGAAGGCGGTCTCGTCGCCCCAGATGATCTGCGTGGTCAGATAGTAGCTGCCCGGCGCGACGTTCTCGAAGCGGAACTTGCCGTTCGCCTCGGCCTTGGTCGTGCGGGTATACTCCGAATACAGGGGATCGACGCCATCCTCGCGCGGATAGGCCGCGTGCGGAATGTATTTGCGGTTGCCGTAGAGGTTGGCGAAGCGCTCGCGGGCGAAGCCGGTGGCGGGGATCAGCCGCACCACCTGCCCCGCCGCATTGACGACGACCGCGCTAGCTTTGGTGCGGAAGGCATGACCCGTGATGACGCCGGTCCCGCTCTTCTTGATGAAGGCGGCCTCCTCGGTCGAAAACGCCACCGTCGACGGCTTGCGCTCGACGCAGGCCGTCAGCAGGGCAGCGGCAAGACCAGCCGCCACGATCGCATATTTCATCTGCCCTGCCCCACCTGATCGATCGCCGCCCACATGCGATGATGCCGCCGCCGATGCGTGGCTGCAACCATCGAGAGCACCCGACAAACCCGCTTGTCCTCAGGAACGATAATCGCCGTTGATCTCGACATAGGCCTTGGTGAGATCGCAGGTCCAGACCGTCGATTTGCCGCGCCCGATGCCGAGGTCGGCGGTGATGACGATGGTGTCGCCCTTCATGTACTCGGACACGGCCGCCTCATCGTAGGACGGCGCGCGGGCGCCTTGCCGGGCCACGACGATCTCGCCGAAGCCGATGTCGAGCGTGTCCCGGTCGGCCGGCTCGCCAGCCTTGCCGACGGCCATGACCACGCGGCCCCAATTGGCGTCCTCACCGGCGAGCGCGGTCTTGACGAGGGGCGAATTGGCGATGGAAAGCGCTACGCGCTTGGCCGAACGCGAGGATGTCGCGCCGCTGACGCGCACTTCGACGAATTTCCGCGCGCCCTCGCCATCCTTGCAGACGAGATGCGCGAGTTCGAGCAGGATCGAATTCAGCGCGCGCTTGAAGCCGGAGAGGCGCGGATCGCCGATCTCGGTGATCGGCGGCGCGCCCTTGGCCTTACCTGTCGCAAACAGCATCAGCGTGTCGGAGGTCGAGGTGTCGCTATCCACCGTGACCGCGTTGAACGAACCCTTCACGCCCTTGGAGAGCAGAGCCTGCAGCACCGGTGCGGCGATGGCTGCATCGGTGAAGACGAAGGAGAGCATCGTTGCCATGTCCGGTGCGATCATGCCGGCACCCTTGGCGATGCCGGCGATGACGACCTCGTGCCCGTCGATCTTCGCCTTGCGGGTCAGTGCCTTTGGAAAGGTATCGGTGGTCATGATCGCTTTGGCCGCGTCGATCCAGGGGCCATCGGCGGCGCGTTTCGCGCAATGCTGCAGCACGCCTTCGAACTTGGTCGCGTCGAGCGGCTCGCCGATCACGCCCGTCGAGGCGATGAAGACCTCTTCGGGCTTGCAGCCGGCCGCCTTCGCGGCGATCTCGGCCGTCAGCTTGACGGAGTCGCGGCCTTTCACGCCCGTAAACGCATTGGCGTTGCCGGAATTGACCACGACGGCCCGCGCCGAGCCTTGGGCCAGATTCTCGCGGCACCAGTCGACCGGCGCGGAGGGGCATTTTGAGCGGGTGAAGACGCCGGCGACCTGGGTTCCCTCGTCGAGCAGCGCGAACCAGACATCCTGCCGCCCCTTGTAGCGGATGCCGGCCTCGGCCGTGGCGAAGCGCACACCGGCGATCGGCGGCACCTTGGGCTGGCGCTTCGGCGCCAGAGGAGAAACGGGAACGTCCTTGCCGGCCATCGGGCATCTCCTGCGGATCGGCCGTCCCGAATCGGATCCAGGCCCGGCCCCATCTGAAGCTGCCTTGCCCTCTGCCGCAGAGCGATGACGAAAACAAGAAGGGCGGCCTTCCGGCCGCCCTTCGATTTCAAGCTGGCGTCGTGCTCGGGCTCGACCCGAGAATAACGAGTTCGACCGATCAGTTCTTCTTCGGCTGCGCCGGAGCCGGCGCCGCAGGGGCGGCCGGGGCCGGCGTCACGGGAGCAGCCGGCTTGTCGAGGCGCTCGATCGTGGCCTTTTCACGCAGCGCCAGAACCAGATCCTGCTGCGACTTGCGCTCCAGATACTGGTCGATCTGCGGCTTCACTGCTGCGAAATCCGGCAGCGGCTTGCTGCGCTTGTCTTCGAGCTTGATGACATGCCAGCCGAACTGGCTCTTCACCGGGTCGGAGACCTCGCCCTTCTTCAGCTTGAAGGCAGCTTCAGCGAATTCCGGCACCATCTTGTCCTTGGTGAACCAGCCGAGATCGCCGCCCTCCTTGCCGGAGCCGGGATCCTTCGAGATTTCGCCGGCGACCTTGGCGAAATCCTCGCCCTTCTTCAGCCGCGCCTCGACCGCCTTGGCCTGGTCCTCGGTCTCGACGAGAATGTGCCGGGCATGGGCCTCCTCTTCCGGCGCCATGGCCTTGGTGGTGTCGTCGAACAGCTTCTTGGCGGCGTCTTCCGTCACCGCCTTCTTGCCTTCGCTGGTCAGGTATTGATCGAGCAGCACCTTGTCGCGGTAATAGGCGAGGCGCGCCGTGAAATCGGGCGTGTCGCCGATCTTGGCTTCGGCAGCGGCCTTGGACCCCAGCTTGAGGTCGACGAGATAATTGATCACCTCGTCGCGGCGCCGCTCTTCCGGCAACTGAGCCAGGCGATCGCCGAGATCCTCAGTCGCGAGATCGACGTCCTTCTGCGTGATCGGCATGCCGTTGACCTTGGCGACGACGGTGTCCGCCGCAACCGGGGCGGGCTGCGCCAGGGCAGGACCCGCCATCAGCACGACGAGGCCGAACGCGGCGATGAAACGGTTGGACTTCATGCGGAACGGCCTTTCGCAGGGGAACCGGAACGATTGCCGGTGCACTGCCAGTTGAACGCGGCAAAGGCAAGGCGGATCCGCTACGGTAAGGCAAGCGGCCGCGGCTATGGATGCAGCATCGCCGCGGGGCCCTGCCGCATCCGCCGCGCCTCTCTTGGAAGCATCGGTGAAACGCACCACATGCAGCACGAATTCATCCGCGCCTTCGGCCTGTCGGGGACGAAACGCGTGCTGGACCCTGCCCGCGCACGCGGCTAAACACGCGGTCGCATTTGAGAATACCCGCGCTTCGGCCCGGGCGTGGCCTTTCGGCTGGCGCCCGCCTGGGCGTCGAGACACCATCTGAAAGGCCCAACATGCTTGGCGCGCTCGCAAAGAAACTCTTCGGCTCGTCGAATGACCGCCGCGTCAAGGGCTATCAGCCCCGCGTCGCGGCGATCGGCGCGCTCGAAAGCGAGATCGCCGCGCTGAGCGACGAGGCGCTGAAGGCCCGCACCGAAGAGTTCAAACAGCAGATCGCTGCCGGCAAGACACTGGACGATCTGCTGGTCCCGGCCTTCGCGACCGTACGCGAGGCCGCCAAGCGCGTGCTTGGCCAGCGGCCTTACGATGTGCAGCTCGTCGGCGGCATGGTGCTTCACGAAGGCTCCATCGCCGAGATGAAGACCGGCGAAGGCAAGACGCTGGTCGCGACGCTGCCGACCTATCTCAACGCGCTTGGCGGCAAGGGCGTGCATGTCGTCACGGTCAACGACTACCTTGCCCGGCGCGACGCCGAGTGGATGTCGAAGCTCTACAACTTCCTCGGCCTCACCGTCGGCATCATCGTGCACGGGCTGGACGACGAAGACCGCCAGAAGGCTTATGCCTGCGACATCACCTACGGCACGAACAACGAGTTCGGCTTCGACTATCTGCGCGACAACATGAAGTACGAAGTCGGGCAGATGAGCCAGCGCGGCCACCATTTCGCGATCGTCGACGAGGTCGACTCGATCCTGGTCGACGAAGCCCGCACCCCGCTGATCATCTCCGGCCCGCTCGATGACAAATCGGATCTCTACGTCTCGATCGACAAGGTCCTGCCGGGTCTCGTCCCGACCGATTACGAGGTCGACGAGAAGCAGCGCACCGTCGCGCTGACCGAGGACGGCAACGAGCATATCGAGGTGCTGCTGCGCGAGGCCGGCATCCTCGTCGAGGGCGATCTCTACGACGCCCACAACATCACCATCGTCCACCACGTCAATCAGGCGCTGCGGGCGCACAGCCTGTTCACGCGCGACAAGGACTACATCGTCCGTAACGACGAAGTCGTCATCATCGACGAGTTTACCGGCCGCATGATGCCGGGCCGGCGCTATTCGGAAGGCCTGCACCAGGCGCTCGAGGCGAAGGAGGGTGTCACCGTCCAGCCCGAGAACGCGACGCTGGCCTCGATCACCTTCCAGAACTATTTCCGGCTCTATTCGAAGCTCGCCGGCATGACCGGCACGGCCGCGACCGAGGCCGAGGAGTTCTTCCAGATCTACAAGCTGGAGGTCGTCGAGATCCCCACCAACGTCCCGGTCTCGCGCAAGGACGAGGATGACGAGGTCTATCGCACCTTCGAGGAGAAGGTCCGCGGCGTCATCCGCGAGATCCAGTCGGCGCAGGACAACGGCCAGCCGGTGCTCGTCGGCACGACCTCGATCGAGCGCTCCGAGCTGATCGCCGACATGTTGGAGAAGGCCGGCTACAAGCTGCTCGACTTCACCGACCCGACCGCGCTCGAACCGGTTTATGCCGCAGCGCGCGAAGGCAAGACGATCAAGGCCTTCGCCGTGCTGAACGCCCGCTTCCACGAGCAGGAGGCTTATATCGTCGCCCAGGCCGGCGTGCCCGGCGCGATCACCATCGCGACCAACATGGCCGGCCGCGGCACCGACATTCAGCTCGGCGGCAATGCCGATATGCGGATCAGCCATGATCTCGCCGGTGTCGAGGAAGGCCCCGAGCGCGACGCCAAGGCCGCCGTCATCCGCACTGAGGTCGCCGATTTCAAGCAGCGTGTCCTGAAGTCGGGCGGGCTCTACATCGTCGGCACCGAGCGCCATGAAAGCCGCCGCATCGACAACCAGCTGCGCGGCCGCGCCGGCCGCCAGGGCGACCCCGGCCGCTCGAAGTTCTTCCTGTCGCTGCAGGACGATCTGATGCGCATCTTCGGGTCCGACCGAATGGATGGCATGCTGACCAAGCTCGGCCTGAAGGAGGACGAGGCGATCGTCCATCCGTGGATCAACAAGGCCGTCGAGAAGGCGCAGGGCAAGGTCGAGGCGCGCAACTTCGACATCCGCAAGAACATCCTGAAATACGACGACGTCATGAACGACCAGCGCAAGGTCGTCTTCGAGCAGCGCCGCGACTTCATGAAGCAGCCGACGGTGCGCGAGACCATCGACGACATGCGCCACGGCACGGTCGAGGATCTGGTCGCCCGCCATATTCCCGAAGAGGCCTATCCCGAGCAGTGGGACACGCCCGGCCTCAAGCAGGAGGTGGTGCAGTATCTCAATCTCGAGCTGCCGATCGAGGATTGGGCCAAGGAAGAGGGCATCGCCGATGGCGAGCTGCGCGAGCGCATTCGCAAGCTGGCCGACGAGGATTATGCCGGGCGCATCACCCGCAACAGCGAGGAGGTGATGACCTATGTCGAGAAGCAGGTGCTGCTGCAAACGCTCGATCAGCTCTGGCGCGAGCATCTCGTCACGCTCGATCATTTGCGCCAGGTCATCGGCTGGCGCGGCTACGCCCAGCGTGACCCGCTGCAGGAATACAAGGCCGAGGCGTTCGAGCTGTTCGACGGGCTGATCGGCCAGCTGCGCCAGCAGGTCACCGGCCATCTGATGCGCATCGAGGTGCGCTTCGACCAGCCCGAGGAGCAGGCCCCCCTGCAGGTGCAGGATGGCGGCGCGGCAGCAAACCCGTTTGGTGGCAGCGGCGGCGTGCAGTTTACCGCGCTCGATACCGATACCGCCGTGCTCGATCGCAACCCCGACGACCCCGCCACCTGGGGGCACGTCAGCCGCAACGAGCCCTGCCCCTGCGGCTCGGGCAAGAAATACAAGCATTGCCACGGCCAATACGTCTGAGCATCATCGCATCCTGAGCTGTCGGCCACCGCTCAGCCGGCCCATCCATGCTAGAAGCGCCCCGGTGCAGGCGGCCTGCCAGGCGCGAAGGGGAATCGGATGGAACTGTCGGCCTACAATGTCGCCGTCATCGTCGTGGTGGCGCTGGTCGTTTTGACCATCGCGCGCGGGGTTCGCACCGTCCCGCAGGGCTATAATTACACCGTTGAGCGCTTCGGCCGCTATTCGCGCACGCTCGGTGCCGGACTGGGTCTGATCGTGCCCTTTATCGATCGCATCGGGCACCGCGTGATCGTCATGGAGCAGGTGCTCGACATTCCCTCGCAGGAGGCGATCACCAAGGACAATGCCGGTGTCCGGATCGACGCCGCCGCCTTCTATCAGGTGCTCGACGCGGCCAAGGCCTGCTACGAGGTCGCGTCGCTGAACGACGCGCTGATGGTCCTGACCATGACCAATATCCGCACCGTGGTCGGCTCGATGGACCTCGACCAGCTGCTCTCGCATCGCGACGAGATCAACGAGCGGCTGCTGCGGGTGATGGATGCGGCCGCCTCGCCTTGGGGCGTGAAGGTGACGCGCATCGAAATTCGCGACATCCTCCCGCCCGCCGACATCGTCGGCGCGATGAACCGGCAGATGAAGGCCGAGCGCGAGAAGCGCGCCGCCGTGCTCGAAGCCGACGGAATGCGCCAGGCCGAGATCTTGCGGGCCGAGGGCCTGAAGCAATCGCAGATCTTGGCGGCAGAGGGGCGCAAGGAAGCCGCCTTCCGCGATGCCGAAGCGCGCGAGCGTTCGGCGCAGGCGGAAGCCGCCGCCACCGCCATGGTCTCCGAGGCGATCGGCAAGGGCGATATCCAGGCCGCGAACTTCCTCATCGCCGAGCGCTACACCGATGCGCTGAAAGCGATCGCGATGGCGCCCAACAGCAAGGTGGTGATCGTGCCGATCGAGTCCGCAGCGCTCGCGGGCACGGTCGGCGGCATCGCCCAGCTCACCAAGGCGGTCTTCGGCGAAGAAGCCATCGCCGCGCGTCGTGCCCCCGGCTCGGTGCCGGGTTCCGGCCGCATCGAACGCTGAGGAGCCTTGGACCCATGCCCGACTGGCTGACCTCCCATAATGGCTGGCTTTGGGCGATCCTCGGCCTTGTCCTGATCGCCGGCGAAACGCTGGCGCCGGGCGTCTTCCTGATCTGGCTCGGCGTCGCCGCCCTGGCGACAAGCGGGCTCGTAGGCCTTTTCGGGCTCGGCTGGCAGGCGGCCGGCATTGCCTTTGCCATCCTGGCCGTGATCTGCGTCGCGGCCGGGCGCATGCTCACCCGGCGCAGCGCTGAGGAGCCCGACGCCGCGACCGGCCTCAACGATCGCGGCCGCCAGCTCATCGGCAAGGTCTACAGGCTGGATGCGACGATGATCGGCGGCGAGGGACGCATCCGCGTCGGCGATTCCTCCTGGCGCATCACCGGGCCTGAACTGCTCGCCGGCAGCGATGTCCGTGTCGTGCGGGTCGATGGCGCGACGCTGGTCGTCGAAAAGGCATGAGCGTTCCACATGCGCGAGGATCAACCCTGACGCGGCGTTGCATCTGAAGCATTGGCGTTCGACATGGTCGGGATTATAGCAACCGCTCCTTTACGAGCGTGACCTCCATGACCATCGCCGCCGAACGCCTTTCCCTGCCCAAGGACCGCATCAAGGTCCTGCTGCTGGAAGGCATCAACGATTCCGCAGCCGATCTGCTGACGCAGGCTGGTTATTCCAACATGGAGCGGCTTCCGAAGGCGCTCGATCAGGCGGCGCTGATCGAGAAAATCCAGGGCGTCCACGTCCTCGGCATCCGCTCGCGCACCCAGCTGACCCCGGAGATCTTCGCCGCGGCCGACCGCCTTTTCGCCGTCGGCTGCTTTTCCGTCGGCACCAATCAGGTCGATCTGGAAGCCGCGCGTCATCGGGGCGTGCCCGTCTTCAACGCGCCCTTCTCCAACACCCGCAGTGTCGCCGAATTGACCATCGGCGAAATCGTCATGCTACTGCGCCGCATTCCGGACCGCTCGCGCTCTGCCCATGACGGCGGCTGGGACAAATCGGCGAACGGCTCTTTCGAGGTCCGCGGCAAGACGCTCGGCATCGTCGGCTACGGCAATATCGGCAGCCAGCTTTCGACCTTGGCCGAGGCGATGGGCATGCGGGTGATCTATTACGATCACACCGACCGTCTGCGCCACGGCAACACCGAGCCGGTCGACAGCCTCGACACGCTGCTCGCCACCGCCGACATCCTCTCGCTGCATGTGCCCGAAACGCCGCAGACGGCCGGCATGATCGGCGCGGCTCAGATTGCCCGGATGAAGCCCGGAGCCTACCTCATCAACAACTCGCGCGGCACGGTCCTCGATCTGGATGCGCTCGCCGCCGCCTTACGTGAGAACCGGCTGGCCGGTGCCGCCGTCGACGTCTTCCCCATTGAGCCCGCCTCAAACGCCGATCGCTTCGTCACCCCCTTGCAGGGCTTGTCGAACGTCATCCTGTCACCCCATGTCGGGGGCTCGACCGAAGAAGCGCAGGAGCGGATCGGCGCAGAAGTAGCGCGCAAGCTCGTCGATTATTCCGATGTCGGCTCGACCGTGGGCGCGGTGAATTTCCCGCAGGTCCAGATTCCCGTCCGCAGCACCGGCACCCGCTTCATCCATGTGCAGCGGAACGTGCCGGGTATGCTGCGGCGCCTGAACGACGTCTTTGCCGATCGGCACGTCAACATTGCCGCCCAGAACTATCACACGGATGGCGAGGTCGGTTACGCGGTGATCGAAGTCGATGGAGTGACGAGCCAGACGGCACGCGATCTCTTGCGCGAGATCCGCGCGCTGGACGGCACGATCCGCGCCCGCCTGCTCTATCAGCGCGACTGAACGCTTTAGCTCTCTTCATCCTTGGCGCCGGGCTTGATCGGCGTCTGGACGGCGATGGGGTCGCTTGCCGGGAACGTGTCTTTCAGCGCCTTTTCAAGCATCCCGTCCTTGCCGAGCTTGCGCTCGATCTCGCGCTGCTCCTTCTGTTCCTGTTTGAGACTCTCGGTCGCCGGGTTGGTCGTCTCGGTCATGATGGGATTCCCCTTGATCGGCGCCGCCCAGCGGCGCGCTTCGACGGATCAACGCGGCATGATCCCGGCCGTTCCGCCATGAGCCCTGCACAGGCGCGCCATGAGCGTCAGCGTGCAGCACTGGACCGGGGCTTGCCGGCTTCCCATCTGATGGAGCGAACGCTTCACGCGCCGCATTCGGCGCCCAGCCCGGATACGCCGCCATGGTCGCTCTTTCCGTTCTCGATCTCGTCCCCGTCGTCGAAAGCGAGGGCCCGCGCGAGGCACTGCTGAAATCGATCGATCTGGCTCGCCATGCCGAAACCTTGGGCTTCACGCGCTATTGGGTCGCCGAACACCACAACATGGTCGGCATCGCGAGTGCCGCCACCGCAGTAGTCATCGGCCAGCTCGCCGCTGCGACGAACACGATCCGCGTCGGCTCCGGCGGGATCATGCTGCCTAACCACTCGCCGCTCGTCATCGCCGAGCAGTTCGGCACGCTCGATGCGCTCTTTCCCGGCCGCATCGATCTCGGTTTGGGCCGCGCGCCCGGCACCGACCAGATGACCTTGAGGGCACTGCGCCGCAGCCCGATGGCGTCCGACAACTTCCCGCAGGACGTTCTCGAATTGCAGGCGCTGCTAGCCCCCGCCGGCCCGAACCAGGCCATCCGCGCCGTGCCGGGCGAGGGTTCGAACGTGCCGCTCTGGATACTTGGTTCCAGCCTTTTCGGCGCGCAGCTCGCCGCGGAATTGGGCCTGCCCTATTCCTTCGCCTCGCATTTCGCGCCGGATGCGCTGATGCAAGCGCTGGAGGTCTACCGGGAGCGCTTCAAACCGTCCGAGCAGCTGGCGGCGCCCCATGCGATGCCCGGCATCAACGTGATCGCGGCCGACACGGACGAGGAGGCGACCTATCTCGCGACCTCGCTCCAGCAGCGTTTCGTCGGCATGGTGCGGGGCGCCAGAGGCAAGCTGCAGCCGCCGATCGACGACATCGAAACCTATTGGTCACCGGCAGAGAAGGCCCATGTCTCGCAGATGCTGCGCTACGTGATCACCGGTTCGCGCCGCACCGTAGAACGCAAGCTCGCCGCCTTCCTACGCGAGACGCGGGCCGACGAGGTGATGGTGACCGCTCCGATCTTCGACCATGAGAAGCGCAAACGCTCCTTCACGATCCTGACCGAAGCAGCAGCCGCGATCGCACCGGCGAAAGCGGTGGCCTGACGAAAGATCAAAGGTCCCGCCGACGCATCGCTTTGAGGTTCGACAAGACGATTTTGCAAAAATGCCGGATCGGTTTATGTCCGGCTGATGAGCGAGACCGATCGGCGCGTGGCCGTTTTCGAAGGCCAGTTGAAGGGGGCGGGGCTGCGCATGACGCAGCAGCGCCGCCTGATCCTGCGCGTGCTCGCGGAAGCCGACGACCACCCCGACGCCAAGGGCATCTTCACCCGCGCCTTCACGCAGGACCCGACGCTGTCGCTCTCCACCGTCTACCGCACCATGAAGGTGCTGGAATCGCGTGGCGCGATCGAGCGTCATGCCTTCGAGGACGGCATCTCGCGCTATGAGCACACCAGCCAGGATCATCACGACCACCTGATCGACATCGACACGGGCGACGTAATCGAGTTCTCGTCCGACGCGATCGAGGAGCTTCAGCGCCGGATCGCGGCCGAGCTCGGCTATGAGCTGGTCCGCCACCGGCTCGAGCTTTATGGCCGCAAGAAGCCGGCGGCGCGTAAAGCGCGCCGGTAGAATCGGCCTGATACAGCCTCATCGTCATTGCGAGCGAAGCGAAGCAATCCAGGAAGACGGGGTTGAACGTTTCCACCAAGTCCCCTGGATTGCTTCGCTACGCTCGCATTGACGAGAAACGAGCAGCTTACCCTTCCAGCACGGCCTTCATATCCGGCCCCACCGGCACGATGCCCGTCGGGTTGATGTTGCGGTGGCTCTGGTAATAGTGCCGCTTGATGTGATCGAAATTCACCGTCTCGACCACGCCATCCATCCGATAGAGCCGGCGCAGATAGTCCGAGAGCTGCGGGTAATCGGCGATGCGGCGGATATTGCACTTGAAGTGCCCGACATAGACCGGGTCGAAGCGGATCAGGGTGGTGAAGAGCCGCCAATCGGCCTCCGTCAGCTGATCGCCGACAAGATAGCGCCGCGAGCCCAGCCGCTCCTCCAACACATCCAGCGTCGCGAACAGCGGTGCCACCGCTTCCTCATAGGCGGCCTGCGTCGTGGCGAAGCCAGCCTTATAAACCCCGTTATTGACGGTGTCGTAGACGCGCTCATTGATCGCATCGATCTCTTCGCGCAACGCAACGGGATAATAATCGCCGGCCTTGGCGCCGACCTCGTCCCAAGCCGAATTCATCATCCGGATGATATCGGCCGATTCATTGCTGACGACGGTGTTCTGCTGCTTGTCCCACAGCACGGGCACGGTCACGCGGCCCGAATAATGCGGATCAGCCCGGGTATAGACTTCGTGCATGTAGCGCGCCTGCCCGATCGGGTCGGGAATGACGCCCTCGCCCTCCGCGAAGGTCCAGCCGTTCTCCGCCATCAGCCAGTGCACGACCGAGAGCGAGATCATGCCCTCCAGCCCCTTGAGCTTGCGGAAGATCAGCGCGCGGTGCGCCCAGGGACAGGCGAGCGAGACGTAGAGATGATAGCGACCGGGCTCTGCCTTGAAGCCGCCCTTACCAGCCGGGCCGGGGGCGCCATCGGCTGTGACCCAGTTGCGGAAGGCGCTTTCCGAGCGCTGGAACCGCCCGCCGCTCTTTTTGGTATCGTACCACTGGTCTTGCCAGCGGCCCTCGACGAGCAGACCCATGATCGTCTCCTTTTCCGCTTTCTCAACCGTCAACCATATCGTCGTATTCGGGGTGCTTCGCCGCCCAGGCCTCCAGAAATGGGCAACGCAGCACAGCCTTGCGCCCGCTGGCGCGGATCAGATCGAAGACGCCCTTCGCCAGCCGCGATCCGACGCCCTGCCCCGACAGCGCATCCGGCACCTCGGTGTGGATCAGGATCAGCCGGTTTCCGTCGCGCTGATAGGCGACGATCCCGGTTCCGCCGTCGAGCGGCATCTCGAAGCGGTCCTGCTCGTGTCTCTCGACGACATCCATGGCTGATTCCTACGCGACTATCCTTGCGCTTCGGAACGCCAGGGATAGCTCCAGGTTTCCGTCAGCGTCTTGTTGCCGCTCTTCAGGAAGGCCCGCATCTCGGCAAGCTGGCCGGGATCGACGACGATATCGATGAAGGCGCGAAACCCTTGCGTCTTCGGATTGGGCACGATGAAGGCCCGGTCGATCCGGCCATAGGCGATCGAGGGCACGATCTCGACCTTCTCCGGCTGTTTCAGATAGTAATCGAGGTCGCCGCCGGCGAAGTCGACGATGAAGCGGCGTGCTCCATCGGTGACCGGCTCGCCTGAACCCAGCGCCTTCGGCCGCGCCTGATAGGTGTTGATGACGCGCCCGCCCGGATGCAGGTCGCTGGAATCCAGCATCGATGTCAGCTTGTAGGCGAAGGCGAATTCCTTGCCTGGCTCGAGCGGCGCCTTCGGCTGCCACAGCGCGACGATGTTGTCGTTGGTCTCGTCTGTCGTCGGCATCTCGATCAGCTCGACGACGCCCTCGCCCCAATCGCCTTGCGGCTCGATCCAGTAGGACGGCCGCAGCTCGTAGGCGAGGTCGAGATCCTGGTAATGCTCGAAGGTGCGGTCGCGCTGCATCAGGCCGAAACCGCGGACATTGCGCTCGACGAAGGAGGACACTGCCTGCTGCTTCGGATTGCGCAGCGGTCGCCAGATCCATTCCCCAGTACTCGAATGCACCATCAGCCCATCGGAATCATGCAGTTCGCTGCGATAATCGTCGAAGGAGCGCCGGTCGTTCTCGCCGGTGAAGAACATCGAGGTCAGCGGCGCCAGACCCAGCTTCTCGATCGGCTTGCGCGGGAACAGCGTCGCATAGACATCGACCACCGCGTCGGCGTCGGGATAGATCGTGAAGCGATAGGCGCCCGACAGCGAAGGCGAATCCAGGAGCGCATAAACCACGATGCGCTCAGCGGCAGCGGCAGGCGCCTCGATCCAGAACTCGCGGAAGATCGGGAACTCTTCATTCGAGGTGCCGGCCCCGACCGAGAGCCCGCGCGCCGAAAGCCCGTAGCGCTGATCGCGCCCCAGCACCCTGAAATAGCTCGCCCCGATGAAGGAGATCAGTTCGTCGAGGACACGCGGATCGTTCAGCGGATAATGCAGGCGAAAGCCGGCAAAGCCCAGATTGACCGGCAGCGGCTTGTCGAACTTCACCTTGCCGTAATCGAACAGGCTGGCGGAATAGGGCACCGGCGTCGGCACGCCGTCGCGCACGACATTCACCGTCACCGGCCGGGTGAACAGGAAACCGGGATGGAACATCTGCATGCGGAACGGCGAGCCGTTCTGCAGCAGCGCCCGCTCCGGCCGGAAGCGGATATCGCGCCAGGAATCGTAATCCAGCTTGGCCAGCGCCTCGGGCAGCATCGGCGGCGCCTCATAGGGAACCGCCGAGACCTCGCGCGCCCGCCGCTGCACATCCTCGAAGCCGAAGCGCGGCTGCGGCGGCGCCTGGACCGGGGGCGGCTGGTTCTGCGGCTGTTGGGCCAGCAGGGCCGCAGGCGCGACCGAGAGGCACAAGGTGGCGGAAAGCCCGCCCAGAACGTGGCGGCGGTCCAGCATGGTCATCGTCAATCCGTCGTCTCGTCGCTCGCTGCGGTGAACACTCGTATCGCGGCGGCGAGTTAAGGCCTTTGAATAGGGCCGGTCTAGGGCAGTGCGATTGACAATGGATGAAGAGTTGGCAAGCTTTGCTCCATGGCCGGATGCGGCCAGCCGCTCGCGCCCGGAAGGGCATGGTGAACGCATCCTCAGACCGTTGGTGTCCTGATCCCGATCGACTCCTGGACGGATATCGGCAAGGCGAGCCCCGATGATCGACCGTCCGAGCGAAAAGGATCATGACGATGCGCGATGTCCGCGATGCGAAACTGATGGCCAAAAGTCTGCGCGCGGCCATGGCCGAGCGGCAGGTGCCTCTCAGCCATTCGGAAACCCTCGAGATCGTGGCGCGCCAGTTCGGCTACGACAACTGGAACGTGCTGGCGGCGAAGATCGACTTAGCCGCGCCGATCGCGAATGAGGACCAGTCGCAGGAGGCCGTGCGCCTGCAGATGGGCATCGCGATCCTGCGCATCTTCGACGAGGCGAAGGCGAGGGAGTTCTATCTCGACTTCCTCGGTTTCCACGCAGACTGGGAACATCGCTTCGCGCCCGACCTGCCGCTCTATATGCAGATCTCGCGCTCCGGCCTGATCCTCCATCTCTCCGAGCATCACGGCGACGCTAGCCCCGGCTCGACCGTCTTTGTCTGGATGGACGGCATCGAGGCCTTTCACGGGGAGCTTGCGAGCAAGCGCTATTCCTATTCGCGGCCGGGCATCCAGAGCGACGGCCCGGGCGGGCCAACGCTGGAAGTGCCCGACCCTTTCGGCAACCGGATCCGCTTCTGCGAAAAGCGCGGATAAAGCTGCGCCGGCAAGTGGTTAACGACGGTTAACCTGTCGTGTCCGGCACGCACACCGGTGCTGCGAAAAAAATCGGCACCGGGCTCACAAACCTCTTGTGGTGGGGGGCGAGCATCCGTATATCCGCCTCACCCAATTCGCACGTGCCTGTGGCCGCGTGCTGGTCGGTGGGCATCCGGACAAGTGCCGGACAGCCGCCAGGGGATTGGAAGACGGATGGAGGGGATGGACATCCCTCAAATCACGCTTCCCGGTTTTCGTAAGAAAGCCGTTCCCCGACACAGACCAGCAGCCGGAGGCTAAACCGGCGAACCCCGAATCTCCACGGGGGACGTAGCTTAAAGCAACGACGGAGCGGGCTTTTTTGGTCTCGTTGGTCCTCCAAAGGCCAACACCGAAGAGGCTTGTCCTTCATTGCCGGCCGTGCGGGGTTTTCCCCAATCGAATGGTGTTTCGGGTCTGGACGTTTCGTCCGTTGTCGTCGGCGTCTCCACAGCGCCTGGCGATGGCTGCGATTCATTCGGCGAATACATCGCATCGGCGCCGCTCGCGCCGTAGGGGAGTCGCGTCTCATGACCGACCGTATCCGTGAATTCCTGCGCACCCGCCGTGATGACGGCCCGTGCGTCGTTATCGACACCGACGTCGTTCGCGAGAACTACAAGGCGTTCTCCCGTGCGTTGCCCGACACCCGCGTGTTCTACGCGGTGAAGGCCAACCCGGCGCCGGAAGTGCTCGGGCTGCTGGCCAAGCTCGGCTCCTGCTTCGACTGCGCCTCCGTCGTCGAGATCGAGCTCGCGCTCGCTGCTGGCGCCACCGCCGACCGCATCTCCTTCGGCAACACCATCAAGAAGGAGCGCGACGTCGTGCGCGCCATGGAGCTCGGCGTGCGCCTGTTCGCCGTCGACTGCACGGCCGAGGTCGAGAAGGTTGCCCGCTCGGCGGACAAGACCGACGTGTCGGATGCACGCATCTTCTGCCGCATCCTCTGCGACGGTGCCGGCGCCGACTGGCCGCTCTCGCGCAAGTTCGGCTGCGTGCCCGAGATGGCCGCGGACGTGCTCGAGCACGGCCATCGTCTCGGCCTGTCGGCCTATGGCATCTCATTCCACGTCGGCTCGCAGCAGGCTAACGTCAACGCTTGGGATTCGGCGCTGGCTTCGGCCTCGGCGGTCTTCAAGGAGTGCGCCACCCGTGGCATCTCGCTGTCGATGGTCAACCTCGGCGGCGGCTTCCCGGCGCGCTACCTGAAGCCGATTCCGGGCGTGCCCTCCTATGGCGACGCGATCTTCCGGGCGCTGTCGAAGCATTTCGGCAACCAGCTGCCCGAGACGATCATCGAGCCGGGCCGCGGCATGGTCGGCGAAGCCGGCCTGATCGAGGCCGAGGTCGTGCTGATCTCGAAGAAGGCCGAAAGCGACGACGTGCGCTGGGTCTATCTCGATATCGGCAAGTTCAACGGTCTCGCCGAGACCATGGACGAGGCGATCCGCTATCCCATCCGCACCGCCCATGACGGCGATGCGACGGTGCCTTGCGTGCTGGCCGGCCCGACCTGCGACTCGGTCGACGTGATGTACGAGAAGACCCCGTACATGCTGCCGTTCTCGCTGGAGATCGGCGACAAGGTGCTGATCGAGGGCACGGGTGCCTATACGACGACCTATTCGGCCGTCGCCTTCAACGGCTTCCCGCCGCTGAAGCAGTACGTCATCTGACGCGGGAGGGTCGATAACGACACTCCCCTTCCAAATTGGGTCCGGCGAAGCGCCCTGCGAAAGCAGGCCGTCCGAAGGAAACGGGCGGAGCGTTCATGTGCCTCCAGAAGCGAGGCCATGCATGTGGCTCCCGCCGGACCCTCTTCCACCCATCCCTATCGATGTGGCCGCGTTCTCCGACGCGGCGCCGGGAAGGTCCGCTGCGTGCGGGCGCTCCGGCCGGAGGTGCGTCATGATCCGGATCCGCGACGAGATCGCTGCCGATATCCCTGCCCGCGAGGCGCTGCTCGACCGTTGTCTCGGCGAGCGCCGCACCGCCAAATCGAGCGAGCGCCTCCGTGAAGGCCGCCTGCCGGCGCAGGGTCTTGCCCTGACCGCCGAACGCGACGGCGAAGTCGTCGGCACCGTCCGCCTCTGGCATGTCGAGGCCGGCGGCGTGCGCGCGCTGATGCTCGGCCCGCTCGCGGTCAAGCCGGACTTGCAGGGCGCGGGCGTCGGCAAGGCGCTGATGCGCGAGGCGCTGTGGCGCGCCGCCTGTGGCGGTCATGGTGCGGTCATTCTCGTCGGCGACGCACCCTATTATGCCCGCTTCGGTTTCGATGCGGGCCTGACCCGCGAGATCGCGATGCCCGGCCCGGTCGAGCGCGAGCGTTTCCTCGCCATCGAGCTGCGCCAGGGCGCGTTGTCGGGTGCGCGCGGCGTGCTCGTCGCCGCCGGCCAGCCTGTCGCGTCGGCAAACACCGTCGAGCAGGTTGCGCGCGCCGCCTGAGCCGCCGCATTCGTCATCGCGCCGTCACGCCTGAGCGCTTTCCATGCTTCGCGCAGGAAAGCATCGGGCGTTGACGGCGCGTCTTTGCGTCCATACCAGCCTTCCCGAAGCTGCTCTTCAAGCTTGAATATCCCCGTACCAAGAACCCAGGAGTTCGGAAGAATGACGAATTGGCCCGTCTACGGCGAGATCACCGGCCCGATCGTGATGATCGGCTTCGGCTCGATCGGCCGCGGCACGCTGCCCATGATCGAGCGGCACTTCAAGTTCGACAAGAGCCGTTTCGTCGTCATCGCTCCCGACGATTCCAACCGCCATCTGCTCGACGAGCGCGGCATTCGCTTCATTCAGGAGGCGATCACGCTCGAGAATTACAAGACCATGCTGGAGCCCTTGCTGACCGCCGGCGGCGGCCAGGGCTTCTGCGTCAATCTCTCCTGCGACACCGGCTCGCGCGACCTGATGGAGTTCTGCTCCAGCCTGGGCGCGCTCTACATCGATACGGTCAACGAGCCTTGGCTGGGATTCTATTTCGACGAGAGCAAGGGGCCGGGCGAGCGCTCGAACTATGCGCTGCGCGAGATGACGCTGGCGGCCAAGCGCGCCCGGCCGGCCGGGACGACCACGGCCGTCTCCTGCTGCGGCGCCAATCCCGGCATGGCCTCCTGGCTGGCAAAGAAAGCCCTGACCAATCTCGCCGCCGATCTGCGCCTCAATGCGACCCAGCCCACCACCCGCGAGGAATGGGCGGCGCTGATGCAGCGGGTCGGCGTCAAGGGCATCCACATCGCCGAGCGCGACACCCAGCGCTCGAAGAACCCCAAACCGCCGGGCGTGTTCGTCAACACCTGGTCTGTAGAAGGCTTCATTTCCGAGGGCCTACAGCCGGCCGAGCTCGGCTGGGGCACGCATGAAAATTGGATGCCGGACAATGCCCGCACCCATGAGACCGGCTCGCAGGCGGCGATCTACCTGCTGCAGGCCGGCGCCGAAACTAAGGTCCGCAGCTGGTGCCCGACGCCCGGCCCGCAATACGGCTTCCTGGTGACGCATAACGAATCGATCTCGATCGCCGACTACTTCACCGTCCGCGACGAGACCGGAAAGGCCGTCTATCGCCCCACCTGCCACTACGCCTATCACCCCGCGAACGACGCCGTGCTGTCATTGCACGAGATGTTCGGCAATGCCGGCCGGCCGCAGGAAGAGCACCATATCCTCGAGGAAAACGAGGTCGTCGACGGCATCGATGAACTCGGCGTGTTGCTCTACGGGCACGACAAGGGCGCCTACTGGTTCGGCTCGCAGCTCTCGACCGACGAGGCACGCACCTTGGCGCCCTACCAGACCGCGACAGGCCTTCAGGTTACCTCGGCTGTGCTCGCGGGCATGGTCTGGGCGCTGGAGAACCCGCGCGCCGGCATCGTCGAGGTCGAGGAGATGGATCTCGACCGCTGCCTCGAAATCCAGAAGCCGTATCTCGGGCCTGTTCAGGGCTACTACACCGACTGGACCCCGCTCGACGGCCGCCCGGGTCTGTTCCCGGAGGATATCGACACCAGCGATCCCTGGCAGTTCCGGAATATTCTGGTTCGGTGATCCTTGTCATTCCGGGGCAGGCGCGCAGCGCCTGAACCCGGAACCCACGACTGGGTTCGTGGGAAGGTAATCGCGTGGCGGCCCGTCATGGGTTCCGGGTTCGCCCTGCGGGCGCCCCGGAATGACGAAGGGGTCAGCCCACCCGCTTCAGCTTTACCCCGGCGAGCAGCACACCACCCGCCAGGAAAAACACGATCAACACCGCGAGCCCGGCGCGCTGGCTGGCAAAGACGCTCGTCGCCAGCGCCACCAGGGTCGGCCCCATGAAAGACGTGACCTTCCCCGACAGCGCGAATAGCCCGAAGAACTCGCCGATGCGACCCTCGGGCGCCAGCCGCGCCATCAAACTACGCGATGCCGCCTGCATCGGGCCGGCCACGAGCCCGATAAGCAGGCCGAGACCCAGATAGATCTGCTCCGGCAGCGAGGCGAAAAGCCCGTCCCCGGGAACTGGCGGCTGCACGGGCACGACGAAGAAGACGTGGTCGGCCCCCAGCGAGAGGATGCCGATGCAGGCGAAGAGCAGGCAGGCGATCGAACCCAGCACGACAGGCTTGCCGCCGATCGCATCGTCGAGCTTGCCGCCCATCCAGGCACCGAACGTTCCTGTTACCGTCAGTAAGATGCCAAAGATGCCGAGCTCGATCGTCTGCCAGCCGAAGACACCGGCCGCATAAATGCCCCCGAAAGCGAAAAGCGCGACCAGCGCGTCCTGATAGATCATGTTGGCGAGCAGGAAGCGCCCCAGCGCGGGCAGCTGCGGCAGTTCGGCGAGCGTCGCCTTCAGCCGCCCGACGCCGCCTTGCGCGGCCTCCTTCAGACCCATACCCGTCTTCGGCGAATCAGGCGTGATCAGGAACATCGGCGCCACGAAGACCAGGAACCAGAGCGCGGTCAGCGGCCCTGAGAAGCGGTCTCCCTCGCGCGCAGCCGCATCCAGCCCCAGAACCGGCGTGATCCCGGCCAGCGTCTTGCCGGTGTGCGGATCGGCCGCCAGAAGTCCGAGCGTGAGCGCGAGCGAGACGAGCCCGCCGAGATAGCCGACCGCCCAGCCGGTCCCCGACAGCCAGCCAAGGCGTTCGGGCGGCACCAGCCGCGTCATCATCGCATTGTTGAAGGTCGTCGCGAATTCGGCCCCGATCGTCGCGACGATGAAACCGGCCAGCGCGATCGGCACCGCCCATCCTGAACCGGGGGCCGCGAACCACAGCATGCCAGAGCCCAGCACCAGCAACCCGCCGAAGGCCGCGATCCAGGGCTTGCGCGGCCCTGTCCGGTCGGCGATGCCGCCGAGCAGCGGCGAAACCAGCGCGATGCAAAGGCCGGCGAAGCCGGTCGCATAGCCCCACAGCGCCTGGCCTTCCGCCGGATCGCCCGCCAACGCCGAAGCGAAGAACGGCGCGAAGACGAAGGTCGTGATCAGGGTGAAGAAGGGCTGCGTCGACCAGTCGAAGAAGATCCACGCCGCGACAGCCCGGCGCGGCGGCCAGATCTGCGGCCGGCGCGAGGAGGCGGCAGGCTCCGCCGCGAGGCTGTCGGGCGGAACGGTGCTCACTGCAGCGTCGTATCCGCGTCGCCGCCGCTGCGCGCCAGCTCGATCTCGGTGATCGCGACCAGCACCTCGGCGCGGTCCTTGAGGCTACCGGCCTCCAGCAGCGCCTGCTTCTCGCGCGGTCCGAACGGGCACATCATCGACAAGGCATTCACCAGCGCCTCGTTGGGAGCCTCGTTGACGCCCTTCCAGTCGATCTTGAGCTCGTTGGCCTTGGCGAAGGCGCGCAACGCCTTGAGCAGCCCGTCGCGATCGACCTCGTCCTCGCCGGCACGGGCAATGAAGTCGACCGCGAAGGGTTCGCAATCCACCTGCGCCTGCCGATAGGCGGTATCCGCCAGCAGCTCCTCGACAATCCGGAAACGGCTGATGCCGGTGAGCGTGACGACGTAACGCCCGTCGCCGGTCTCGGCGAACTGGGTGATCCGACCGAGGCAGCCGACCTTCAGCAGCGCCGGCACGTCGGGCTGGCGCCCATCATCCGGCTGCGGCTGGATCATCCCGATGATCCGGTCCTTGCGCAGCGCATCGTCGATCATCGCGAGATAGCGCGGCTCGAAGATATTGAGTGGCATCTGCCCGCGCGGCAGCAGCAACGCCCCGCCGAGCGGGAAAAGCGGCACTGTTCCGGGGCAGTCACCCGGCCCGCCATAGACCATGTTCATGCCCATCCGCCTTTCGTCCTTCAGGAGAACAGCAGGGTCGAGAGCTTCCGCCGCCCGGTGACGCTGGCTGGATCCATCGGCCCCCATGCCTCGAAGAACTGCAGCAACTGCTTGCGAGCACCATCGTCGTTCCAGCTTCTGTCGGCCTTGATCAGGGCGATCAGATGGCTCACCGCCTCGTCGCGACGGTCGCGGGCATTCAGCGCCAGCGCCAGGTCGTAGCGGGCCTGGTGGTCGGCCGGGTCGGCCGCGACCCTGGCTTCGAGCTCGCCCGTATCGCCAAGCTCCGCCGCCTGCTCGGCGAGTTCGATCCCGGCACGAACGGCAGCGATCACCGGATCCTGTGCCTTGTCCTGCGGTGCCAGAGCCAGGATGCCTTTGGCGCCCTCGATATCGCCGGTGTCCAGGTGCAGCCGCGCAAGGCCCGCGATTGCGGCGAGGTTCTCCGGCTGCAGCTGCAGCGCCCCAGCATAGAGCTCGCTGGCGCCCGCCGCATCGCCCGCCGTCAACGCTTCCTGCGCCGCCATGACGAGTTCCTCGGCCTCGCCCGGCCCGACCGGCCCGGCGATCTTCTCGATGAAAGCCTTGATCTGGCTCTCAGGCTGCGCGCCCATGAATCCATCGACCGGCTGGCCCTGCTTGAAGGCGATGACGGCAGGAATCGACTGGATGCCGAGCTGGCCCGCGATCTGCGGATGCTCGTCGATATTCATTTTGACGAGCTTGACCTTGCCCTTCGCCTCCTTGACCACCTTCTCGATGATCGGCGTCAGCTGCTTGCAGGGCCCGCACCACGGCGCCCAGAAATCGACCAGCACCGGCTGCCGAATCGACTCGTCGATGACGTCCTGCCGAAAGCCTTGGGTGGTGGTGTCCTTGATCAGGCTGGGCTGCGCGCCCGCCTCGCCATTGACCAGCATGGATCGCCCTTCGTGATACGGTCGTCGTTCGTTGGTTGAAGCGCTCTCGAAAGCGCGCCCCATAGATGGGAAGCCTTAGCCGTTCTGTCCATCGTCGGGTACCGGCAAATCGACGATCATCGGCTCATGGCCCGTCCCGCGCAGAAAGGCCAAAAGATCGTCGCGCGCAATGCGAAGAGTCGCGGTGTTGACGAGCGGGTGAAAATTCACCGCCTCGCCTGTCATGAGGTTGGCGTCGAGCACCATGGCGACGTCGCCGGCGCGGTCGTTGACCACGGCAAAGGCCGTTACCGAGCCCGGCGTCACGCCGAGCTTCTCGAAAAGCAGTTCGGCCGAGCCGAAGGAGAGGCGGCCGCTGGCACCCAGCCTTTCATGCAGCCGCTTGAGATCGATCCGCGCATCCGAGCGGGCCGAGATCAGGAAGAGCCGACCCTTCTTGTCCTTCAGGAACAGGTTCTTGGTCTGCAAGCCGATCATCAGATCGCGATGCGGCGCCGTCTCCGCCACGGTAAAGACCGCGGCATGGTCAGTGCGGTGAAAGGCGATGCCGCTTTGCGTGAGACGGGCGCAGAGTTCGTCCGGGGTGAGAGGCTCGGTCATTCAGCGATCGCAGGAGCGGGGGACGTAAGGGGCGAAGGACGTTGGGCGGTGGTCATGAAGCCGGCACTGCGGAAGCCGCGCCCCGCGCCGACTGCGTAGCCGCGACGGATGCGATCGACAAGCGCTGCAGCCCGTCTCGCGCGACGCCGACAAAAAATCTTCATCGAATCGCTTGCGCTCCCGACTGCTTTGGGGCAGAAACCCGGCCACGCGCTGCGGCGCAACTGTCCTGACGCGGGAGTAGCTCAGGGGTAGAGCACAACCTTGCCAAGGTTGGGGTCGAGGGTTCGAATCCCTTCTCCCGCTCCAGGACAAAGCCAATCTTATCAAAGCATTGGACGCGAAGCGCTTCGGCGCTGACGCGTGCCGTTTTTCTGCGGGGTCCACATGGGGTCCACGCTGGCGGAATTGCTTACCTCGCGCGGCCTGGAGGACGAACCATGCGCATCACCGAAATCACTGATCTGCCCATGCTCGACCAGATCTTGATTTCTGTGGGCGCACAGCAGACGACGTTCCAGCGGCTGGTTGAAGGCCAATGGATCAGCGGGCGTTTCGCGAATGGCATTCGCGTCGACCAGGCAACGCATGGCGCCGGCCAAAAACATGCCCATGTCTATGGACGAAAAGGCACGGAGATCGGGGTGGTGAATGTCGACGGCTCGGCTAGCCATGGGTCGAGATGCTGCCTACACCCTAAAGATGCTGCGGCGCTGAAAGCGCGCGGCTTCAATATCAAGCCCGGGAACATCGTCGAGTGGATACTGCTGCCGACGCAGCCCAGGCTTCTTTTGGAGGGGTAAGCTGGCAATTCAGCCGTTGCCGACGAAACCACCCCCATCATCCATAAGTCCCGCTGACTCGTCTTTCTTCGCTCCGCGCGCGACGATATCGAGCGACCCGTCCGGCAACGGGCGTTGGAGCGCGCTCGCCTGCTCCCATGGCACCGTCATCCAGGCCTCACACTCCTCGGGCGTCGTCAGTATGACGGGCATCGCTTTGGGATGGACTGCGCCCACTTCGGCATTCGGTTCGGTTGTCAGGAATGCATAGAGGTCGATCGTTTCCACGCCGGTCTTGATCTTGCGGACGCTGGTCCACTGCGGGCACCAGATGCCAGCGAAGAACGCGGTCGGCCGGTCCGCCCCGAAGGCGAACCAGATGTCCTGCTTCGAGGCGTGGTCGAACTCGCTGAAGCTGGTGAACGGGACCAGGCAGCGGCTCTCGGTGCCGAGCCATGGCCTCCAATGCGCGCTTGAGGTGTTGCGGACGTTCGTCGTGCCGCCATCCGGCTCGACCTTCAGCAGCGCGGAGAAGTCAGCATACTTGCCCTTAGACCGCAGCCTGTCGGCTCGCTTGGTCGCAGCTTGGTAGATCGCCTGCTTGGACGAAGGCATGCCCCAGCGCGTCATCGTCAGACGTGGCGGTCCGCCGTCGCTATCGTTGCGGATGATGGGGGCTGGATAATCCGGGAAGATGCCCGACTGCGGGACGACCTGCGCCTCCACGTCGAACGCCGCAAAGAGCTTGCGCATCGCATCTACGTTGCGGGTGTGGCTGTAGAGGTTGCACATCGGGACAGGCTAGCCCTGGAACAGCCGCATGTCAGCTATTGAACCCAGCCGACCTTTCCGCTCCATAATCGTTATAGTATATCGTTCCCATGACCACATTTTCTGATACGCAGGCCGTCGCCCGCTACGCCGAAAACCCGCCGCGCATGGTGCCGGGTTATGTCGATATGCAGCGAATGGCTATGCTCCTGCTGGCGGAGCGAGCGCCGGCTGACGCCCAGGTGCTGGTCGTCGGCGCCGGCGGCGGTCTTGAACTCAAGGTCTTCGCTGTAGGACAACCTCAGTGGTCGTTTGTCGGTGTCGATCCCGCCGCCGCGATGCTCGATCTCGCTCGGAAGACCCTCGGCGACCATGTCGGCCGGACACGGTTTCACGAGGGCTTCATCGACAGCGCACCCGCCGGCCCGTTCGACGGAGCGACCTGCATCCTGACGCTGCACTTCATCGAGCGCGAGGAGCGACTTCGCACGCTCAAAGAGATCCGGCATCGACTGAAGCCCGGCGCTCCCTTCGTCGCCGCGCATTACAGCATTCCTGACGGCGAGCTTGACCTCTGGCTGTCGCGTTACGCGGCGTTCTCGATATCGTCAGGCATCGATCCGGCCCAGGCTAATGCGGCGCGCGCAGGAATCGCCGAGCGTCTGCCGATCCTCTCTCCGGAGAGCGACGAACAGCTTCTTCGCGAGGCTGGATTTACCGAGATCAGCCTCTTCTACACCGGCTTCGCATTCCGGGGATGGGTCGCGTACGCCTAACCGACCTGCCGCTCAATCGTTGAATTCGTGGGCCATCCGGTCATACGCGTCCTCGTCGGCTGCATCGTCGGCGAACGCATTCCCAACCTCCCGCTCGTCAACCAGGACGCCGCCGAAGTGGCCGACGAAGGCGCGCGCCAAGCGTGGTTCCTCGAAGGCCAGCCGGACGTTCTCCGAGCCCGGGACACGATCGACGACCCGGAAGCCGATCTCCCATTCGCCGCACCAGCTATCGATCCTGCGCAGGCGCTCGGGAGTCTCCGCCTCCGACAGCTTCATTTCCACCTGGTGAATGAACGCACTCATGCCGCAACTCCTACAACGGGAACTTCGTCGATCCGCGTCGTGTAGCGCGGCGACCTCAGCTCGAATTTTGTGATCCACGCTTTTCGCTGGCGCTCAATGCCAGCTGCTGCCGAGAACACGGCGCCGCGACCATGTTTGGCGTTGCAGGCGTCCAGCGCGTCCATGAGCCTGCCGGACTTCTCACGATTAAGCCCGCCGATCAGCGCGCGCTGCGAGGCTTCCAGCGGCACAATGTCGACCGTCATCAGGCCGGCCTTGGCGTAGCGATAGCCGCTCTTCCAGATCCGCCGGGCGCCCCACTTCGCGGCGCGGATTAACGTAAGCGTGTCGTTGCTGGCCTCCGGGAAATCCACTGTCGTTGAGACGCTGCGCGCTGGCCCGTGGTCGTGCGGAGAGGTGTGAAAAAATACCGTGACGTGGTCCGTCGCCAGGCCGTGGTTGCGCAGCTTCTCGCCCAAACGGGTCGCATGCGCTGCGATAGCCTCTTGCATCATGTCCAGGCTGTCGACGCGGCCTGCGAACGACCGCGTGACGGCGCATCCCTTCCGGGTCGGCGCCACAGTCTCCAGATCAATGCACGGTGTCCCGCGCAGCTCATGGATGATGCGTTCGCCGACGACAGTCAGCGTCTTGCGGGCGAGTTTTGGATCGAGCGCAGCGACATCGGCGGCCGTCCGACATCCGAAGGCAGCAAGCTTCGCTTGGCTGGCACGACCAATGCCCCAGATATCCTCCAGCGGAAACAGTGGCAGCCATTCGCCACGCGCTTCCTCGCTGGTGAGGTCGCAGACCCCGCAAAGCTGTGGCGTGCTCTTGGCAATCTTGTTGGCGAGCTTCGCCAGTGTCTTCGTCGGGCCGATCCCGACGCAGGTTGGCACGCCGATCCATGTGGAGACGGTCGAGCGCAGGTCGCGGCCCATCTCCTGGCGGTGCTCAGGCGCCACCGGCGTCATGTCCAGAAAGCTCTCGTCGATCGAGTAGACCTCGATGTCAGAGGCGAAGCGCTCATAGACGGTGTTCATCCGCCGGCTCATGTCGCCGTAGAGCGTGTAGTTCGACGAAAAAACGACGACGCCCTCGCGCTTCACCAGATCGCGGATGGTGAACATTGGCGCACCCATCTTGATCCCGAGCGCCTTGGCCTCCGCCGTCCGCGCCACCGCGCATCCGTCATTGTTGGACAGGACGATGACCGGCCTACGCTTCAGCTTTGGATCGAACACGCGCTCGCAGGAGCAATAGAAGCTATTCCCGTCGATCAGGGCGAAGCTGGCGGTCATCTCCGGAAGCGCCGCACCGCATTGGTCACGACGCCGAAGATATCAATCTCGGGATTAGGGCCAGGGTCGTAGTCGGGGTAGCGTCGGTTGCCGAACGCGAGACTTGAGCGGCCTCCGGTGATGCGGAACACCTTGATTGATCGCTCGCCATTCACATCGACCACGACGGCATCGCCATCCTTCGGAACGAGGCTACGATCGACGATGATGAGGCTGCCAGGGAAAATGCCGACATCGATGCAGGAATCGCCTGCCACGGTCATTATGAAGGTGGCCGGAGCGTTCTGGATCAGCGTTCGCGATAGGTCGATGGGCTGGTCGAGGAAGTCGTCCGCAGGCGACGGAAAACCCGCTCGAACCGCTTTGAGATAGACCGGAAGATAGACCGGAGGACCGATTAGGGCGGGCGAAATGTGCATCGATTGCATTCCGTTCAATGAGAACGTAATGAGAACAAATCGCTTTCGAGAGTCAAGCCGTGGCAAACGTCGATACGTTCTTCCTCCAGCCCTTCCGGACGCATCGGAAGCGGCTCGTTCCCGCGCAGCGCGTGCTCGCAAAGACAAGGCATCATGCTCTGAACGAAGGCGAACGGCTGGGGAAAACGGCGGAGGGCGTGGCCGTCATCCATGTCACTGCCGACGACGAAACCGGCGAGGTCAGTGCGCTCGACGTCCTCGCGCGTCACGGCCTGATCCCGGAGGAATTCGAGGAGCAGATCCGCGCGCTATGAAACCTGAGTTCTTGCTCCAGCACTCAAGCCCTCGCTTCATTCCGGAGTGGGAGCGCCACATGTTCTGGACGGTGACATGCGAGGGCGTCAGCGTCGGGACGATAGTCCAGCACCAGACTGCAGCGGGCGTCCTGCCGCCTTGGGCATGGACCATTCATATCCATGCCGGGCGCTACGCGAATGGGGTGCGGCAGGCTACGGCGGTCGAAGGCAGTGGCGTCACCCGCGACTACTGCCTGCCGGCGATGCGCCCGGCCCTAGAAACCTATCTCGAATTCATAGGCCCGGAAGGTTGGGCTCATCACCTCGAGCATATGGAGCGCATCGCTGCTCCGCGCGGACATTGGGTTCCAGACAATCCGGGAATCTGAAATAGGCGGTCACATGCCTACCTACCCGCCAGCCAACCCGCCGATGACCTTTTCTGTGCTCGCCGGCCGAGATGTCTCGACCTGGTCGGAGGAATGGAAGCTGGAATGCGAGGTGCGCTTTCTCGCCGAGTTGCCGCTCACCCGGCGCAATGACGCGCTCGACGGCGTGCCCGATCAGCTGCGCGGGATAAAGCAAATTCGCGGAGAGGCCGCCGTCGCGCAGCTGCGCGCGCTCATCGATCGATACGCAGCCCTGAAAGGCAGCCTGTCTTAGCCGAGCTCGAACACGCTGGCTTCATCGGCGTCCTCGCGTTGTCCTTTAAATGACGCGTGCCTTAGACTGCCTTCATCGGTCCATGCCCGGAACGCGACCTCGGCTACAAGCGCTGGGGTCAGCCAGCGCAGCCCGCGCCTGCGCTCAGGCGTCGTGACGGCGGATTTGTCGATGACTAGGGCATCCATCTGCTTCCGCAGCGCGGTCGCGCTGGCTTGGGAGAAACCGGTCCCGACGCTGCCGACATAGGCAAGCCCATCAACGCTCCGCGCTGCCAGCAACAGCCGGCCGACGCCGCCAAGCGCTGCGGTCGAAGGCTCATAGCCGAGGATGACGAAGCTTTCGGACTGGATGCATTTGATTTTGAGCCAGTCACCGCCCCGGCCGGATTGGTAAGGCGCGGATCGACGCTTGGCGATGATGCCTTCGAGACCCAATTCGCAGGCAAGCTTGAGGAATGGCCCACCCTTTGTGTCGATCTCCTCGCTCAGGCTGATCGAGCCATGCGGCTGCGAGGCCAGGGCATCCGCCAGCATCTCGCGCCGATCGGTCAGCGGCATCGGGCGCAGGTCATGGCCGTTGAGATAGAGCAGGTCGAAGGCATACAGCCGTGCCTCTGATGCGAACCGTTTCCCGCCGCGTCCGCCGAGCGCCTTCTGCAACGCTCCGAAGTCAGAAGCGCCGCGCTCGTCAAGCACAACTGCTTCACCGTCGAGGATAGCATTGTCGAGCCCGAGTTCGAGGGCATCATGAGCGATGGTCGGCAAGCGGCTTGTCCAATCCTGGCCGCCGCGCGTGAGAATGTGGACCTGCTTGCCGACGATATGCACAGCCAGCCGGTAGCCGTCCCACTTCACCTCAAAGGCCCAGTCGTTGCCGGCGGGCGGTTCGCTTCGCAGCAGCGCCAGGCAGGGCTCTATGCGATCGGGCATCGGATCAACAAAGAGATCCGCAGCAAGCTTCCGCTTCCGCCGGGAGAGCGGCCCTTGGACGATATCACCGCCCAGCCCGGCCCTGAGAACTCGACGCGCACACATGAACACAACCACGCAACGAAACGAGTCGCCGAGGGGCCGCTAAGTGATTTGTTTCGATGATGTCAGACCAGCAGAATTCGGAGAACGATTTCTGCAGTGGTCAGCGCGTCAATGACGGTCTGCCTATCAGCATCGCCGCGCTGATGAGCGCTCTTACTCAGCTTTTGATATTGCGCTTCAAGCAGCTCACTGGCCTTTACCGCTACTGCCAAATCGCTTTCGGACCATCCTCGAGCGCGCTTTTGAATCGCATTGCGGTAGCGCGATTTCCTAGGCACCAGTTCGGGCTTGGCGGGGTCAGTGGCGAACCATGCCTGCGCCCGCACCTCCGCGTCAGGACTCAGTGAGTGAAGCACTTGGGTGATCAGTTCGCGCCCGGAATGTGCCGCCTGACGTGCCGCATCGGCGGTAACCGATTTGGCAGCGCGCCAAGCGCCTCGCCTCATGCCGACGAAATCGGGTGACAATTCCGCAAGAGCCCGGTCCAGGTCATCAAGCGCGCCTCGTGTGAGCGCCGTCTTGCCTGCTGCGGTGATCTGCCTCCACTCCTCCGGCGCCGATAAATCCGCGTAGGTTGGAACTATAAGGTTCAAGTCCTGAAGCTCGCGAGCGCACCGCATCGCTTGCGCCCTCTCTTCGAGAGTGAACTCCCCAGCCCCGATATGCCGCTCCAAATCGGAGGGCCTGCCAGGAGCTCCAATCACGTTGCCGATATGCTGTTGCACGATCGAGCGCCCGTAAAGGTGCAGCAGCGCCATCATCATGTCGTAGTCGGTAAAGCGCGTGCTCAAAGGCCGCTCATCGTCAAAACAGATCATCCTTGAAGGGCCGAATCGTTGTCGGATCGTCCAGGAGCTTTTCTGGAAGGGCACCGCGGGTCGTGCAGCTAAACTGCTCGCCGCCTTTTAAGGTCCGCTATCGGCCCAGAGCCGCCAGGAAAAGCTTGAAGTTGCTGATCACCGATGGACCCGTACTGCATAAAACGCCCTACTCAAACGCCTCATCATACCTGCGCTCTTGTTTCTTTTCCCATTCGCGCTCCTTTGTCACCGCGTCTTTCAGCTTCGCGTAGGCCGCCATTGCTGTCGGCCGAAGCCCCATCTGGCCATCGCTATCGAGATCCAGGAGCAACTTCGCGCGCTTCTCGATAATTGCGGCACGCGATCCACTCCAGCTGTTGGGTTGGAACCTGACGATAAACCGTTCCAAGACAGCAGCCTTGTTTGGAGCGGCACGCAAGATTTCCATAGCCGCCGGTATCCAAGCTGGTTCGTCCTCTTCCGAAGCGGGAGGGACCATGTAGGGAACATATGTAGCAACCCGTTCAAATCGGGCGCTTGGGTCTTTTTGGCACCACGACATCAGCGCTGGAGTCGGAATCTTGCTAAAGATGCCCTTCGGGCGATCTTCATCTTCGAACGGATCGCTCCATTGCCGTCGAGAGCGGGACGGCTTCAAAAGAGCTGCGTCGAGGCAGGCCTCCGGCTGGATTGCAAAAACAGTCGATAGAAAGTCATTGAAAGCATACGGTGAAACATAACGTCCAACTGACGATCTTCGGTACTCTCGGACAATGTTCCGAGCGGCAGCGGGGCCTGAGCGACCCTTCAGGCAGATAGAGGCAATCTTTGCTAAGTCGTAATCCAGTTTATTTTCGTCATCGCTGAAACGCACCCGTGCAAGAAGCGACAGGCCGAGCTTGAGAACATGAGGTGACCACGGCCTTGGTTCTTTGTCGTCTCGGTGGAAGTACATGCCGAGAATATCAATCGCCACCAGATGCCCGTCTTCCCTGCTGGCTAGCGAGCCGAGCAGTTTAGCTAGCATTTCTGGATCAGCATTCTCGGTAACGCGGCCATACATAAGGCATCGGTACTGCCAGATCGACACTCGGCCGCCGTCTAGAGCAAGCTGCAAGCGAGCCATACCGGCGATATCGAGGCCTGCTGCCACCTGGATCGGCGGGAAAAATGGGCCAAGCACATCATCCTCAACGGCAGCATCCAGCAGCTTTGTCGCCAGTGCTGGCGATTTTTGTTGGACCCCTTCTATGAAGCCCAACATCGCCTGCGGATTTCGATCAGGTTCGGCAACTTGAGCTACAGCTTGCCTGAGCGATTGCCACATTGCTTCCGGATCGAAGGCTCCAAGCCCCATGCCTCGCCCGAAAACGCCTAGATAGGCGCCACTCCCTGAGGCGACCACCGACAGCAGTTCTGCGAAAAGGGCCTCATCTCCCGCAACCTGCCGCCCATATTCTTCTGCCAGTGCATCAGCTTTGTCGCGCGCCGCCGAATAGTCCTTCTCTTTGCCGATCTCCAGCTCGATCAGGTCGATTGCCATATGGCTTTGGCAAAAGACGAGTGCTTTGATCCTCTCGCTCAGGTTCGACGGGGCAAGCTTACGCTCCAATGCCTTTAGCTTTTCGAGTTTCTGCTTTTTGTTCTGCTTGTCAGCAAAGCGGATAGACCGGCGAACAGAAATCCACGCATCTTGCCAGTATTCCTTGGCTGAGGCCGCATCAACGAGGCGCTCCACGGCTTCGGGGACGTTCGCATCGGTACAAAGTCCCGGCAGAAGGGGCGCGAGTTCGATGCGCAGATCTTTCGCGCAGAATCCGGCATTACTGAACAGGTCGACCGCGAGGTCGATCGATCGCGAGAACCATTTCTCTATCTGGGCTGGAGTACGGGGTTCATACCCCAAATCTCTCGCGAGATTGCCGAAGTCAGCGATCAGACGCGGCGAGAATTGGCCCGTTTTCAGCATCTTCGCCAGAAGTTTCGCTCCCATCGCCTGCTCGCGGCTATCGGCCGAACCGAGCAGCGCGCGAATTTTGGAAAGGCGCTGGTCAACCGTTGCATGTGTTCGCGAAGACCGCGCCTGGAAGAGAGCGCGCAGCGCGCCGATTGAGCTGTCATGGTTGTCATTCGGCTTCTCGACCTTCGCAAAGGTCACGAGGACGTCTACACTTCTACCGAAGAGAACTGCATCATACGCAATGTGATGAACGAGATTCACCGCATAACGTCGACGAGTTCCCCTTTCATCCAGGAGGACGCTTTTCTCCCCAGCAGCCAACGAGCGCTCAATAGTCTGCAATGCCGCCGCAGGAGCCAAAGAGGCGACGTTGACTAACATGGTCATGCCAACCTCGTTTAACGCATCGATATCGCCCAGAAAACCTTCCCGGCCGAGCCAGCGCTCCGCCACTGCCACAGCGTCAGCGCTGTCATGAAGATATCCAAGCCGACGTGAGAACGATCGGGCGAGACGCTCCGAAGCCTCGGTCACGAGACGGGCCTCGATCGAGGCTATCGGCAACAACTTCAGAGCGGATATTGCCAGCCGATTGCCGATAGCGTGCGGCAGCACCGCCCGCCATTGGCTACGCTGTTGCACGAGGTCGCGCCCCTTGAGTGTCGCCACATGCCGGTAAAGTTCGTCCGGTGACTGGCCGATTAGAGCCGCTAGCAGCGGCAATTCCGCCTGATCGCCATCACGACTCTCGGCATCGAACGAATAAACAAGCGAACAGGCTTCTGCGGCAGCCAGCAGATGGGAATCATGCTCGTTCCGTTGCTGAAAGAGGCGCTTGAAGAGCTCTGCGTCATTCAAACGGCTTAGCGACTCCCCGGGCTTGTAGGTCCGGGCCAAAGCCAGGGCAATCCTCGCGTTGCCGCCGGAAATGTCGGAACGCGCGATAGCGGTGGCATCAAGCGAAGGCAGTTCCGGTACATGTAGCCGAATGAGCTGTTCAATCAGATCGGCCGAAGCCGCCTCGATCTTGACGGTCTCGCTTCCTTCAGGCTCATCGTCGCGGATGTCGTATTCGACGGTGAGTACGCTGACGAGGCTTCCGGCCGCACGGCACAGCTCCGTCAGGCGACGATGGAGGTCTGACGGGCAATTGTCGACTACGACGACTGTTGGGCGCTTTTGAGCAACCAGTTGGCTTACCAAGGCCGTGGGCAACGGATCGGGACTATCCGCCATGTCGGCATATATGACCGCCGAGCGGTCTAGCGGGTTTTCTCCGATACCCTCAAACAATGCCTGGACAAACCGTGTCTTGCCGACACCGGATAAGCCTACCAATCGCACGGACTTCCGAGGTTTCCCGAGAATGTCCCGGACGTGCTTCAGGCCATCGAGAGCGGTTAGCGTTTGCGAGCGGTTGCCACTGACAACCAGACGAACCCTTTCGTCTGACAGATAAGGCGCTTTGTCCCCCTCTGGGGCAACAGCCCACTGGCCGTACGATTGCCAGCCGGACATTGGGCGCCCGGCCTTTGCCCTGATCCAAGGGATGAGACCTGGATGCTCCGTGAGCCAGGTCACAAGGCGGCGGCGGTCATAAAAGTCGACTTTAAGAGAAGAGCCGTTGGCGACGCCCATCACAGCCTGGCGCATTGCGTCCCTACGCAGCTTCAGGGCCGCGTCGGTTACCGATGCTCCGGAGCTCACGATCACATAGGCGCCGGATCGATCGACAAGCTCTTTGAGAGATGGCCGTATAATTCCGCCTGGAGCCATCTCCTCGCGAATGGCAGATGCAGCGAGGTCGGGCTTCTTGACCTGATAGCCAGTGTTCTGTGACGGAATGAAGCCGGTGAGAGCGCTGTTAGCTTCGACACGCACGTCGATACCGCCATCCGCGGCATCCTGGTGTCCAGACCAGGTCACTGCCGAGGGAGACAGGCCCCTCATCCTTATTGTCGCCTCGCAGAGCCTTCCTACAAGCTCACGCAATACGTCATCCGGCAATGCGGCGATATCGTCGGGGGTAATTTCGAGCATGTAGCGGCCGTACCATGAGATTTGTTAGGCGAGCGCAACTAGCGCCGTCTCACTTTTTTGTGAAAGATGGAATCCGTTCCTCGATTTGGTAGCGACGGCTGATGAGCACTAGACAAGCTGTCGATGCGTTTCGAACGTCAACCGAGCCGCTACTGGCGATGTGGTCGATCGGCGACCTGCGCTCTCTCGGTAGCTTAATCTGGATCGATGGAAGGCCGATTCTCACGCTTTTTTTAGAGGCCGACTCCGTAGATGACTCTCTTTTCGCCGACCCTGACTTGCCACTCTTCAGAGCGACTAAGCCGCCTCTTCAAGTCACAATCACGGGCTCAGCTCCGCACCTTGGAACTATAACATTAGAATGCTGTGCAAGGTATAATGTCCGCACAAACCGCAATTTTCATACGGGGAATGCAACATACCGCCTAGATTTTCTTCCGACGACGATTTGGGCCGGCTCATCGAAATCAAGCGTTGATGGGCGTGTGACAAGCGCGATCGGAAGCGACACGCGGCTGGCAGGATTCTTTGGAACGCCAGGGCTCAATGTGCTTCGCAAATACGATCCGAGCCTGAAAGAGATATATAATGTTCTGGGCAATCCAGAGCACATCTGGACCGCTAAGGGCCCCGAAGTTTCGCAGGTACCGCTAGGAAGCTCTGGTTGGGAGCTTCGCATTTATACAGATGCTAGTGAGACATCTTCTGCAACCAGTGGGCATACCATAAATTCATTGGTAAACCTGTCGGTCAGCTGTTCTACCCCAACTTCGATCTCAGAGGCATCCAAGCATTTAAATGGTGTTGAGGATATAATTTCGACGTTTTCGATCGAATCGTTCACGTTCCAATTCGAACAATATGTCACGGACGATTTCGAGAGAATTGCCCTGGTCTGGCGACTTGGAGAAAATCGGCTGCTATTCCGGTCGCCGATGAGGCATCAAATACTGATTGACTTGGAGGACGGTGAGACGCTGCGCGACGTATGTAGGAAATGGTTCACTGCATCTCCGACGATCAGCCTTTCTCGCTGGCTTTTCGTCCGAGCGCTGCGGGAGAGCGAAGATGGACTAGCTCGATTTGTAGCTGTAGCCCAAGCTTTCGAAGTGTTAGGGCGGGAACTCGGGCCAACAAATAGAATGCCTAAGATTCTTCTAAGACGGGCGGCGGCATTGATCAAGAATGCGCTTAAGGGGCAGTTTGATGAGAGCTTCATAGAGAGGGCGACGAACCTAATAAAATCCAGCAATAAGGCGTCTTATTCGGATGTACTCGCCCATATCATAGGGGGCGCGGTGGAGCGGCTTAATCTAGGCTCGATCGAGCAAGTGCAGGCGCTGAGCAAGAAGATTTCCGAGACCAGAAATGCGGTGATCCATATGTCGGATGATGATAAAGGTAAACTATCAGACGCCTTCGCTCGGGTAAATAAACTTAGCCTGCAACTTTGTTTTTGGTATGCAGTATGCCAGGCAGATCAGATGAAGCTGAGTATGCCTAATATCGGAATGTTCCTTCTAAACAATCGCAATGCCCGTCATGGCCTTCCAAATGAGGTCCTAGAACGAGATTAGTCATAGCGGCTCAGAAGCTGCGCCGTGGCAATGGATGTTTTTTCCGCATGTGGATCCTACGGGCCGGGCCACACGCGGCAGGATATCGATGGTTCGGTGCTGTCGTCGCCCTCGTCTTCGCAGACCGCTTCCGCGTCGTGCCCGTCTTCCAGATCGGCGTCCCCGTCGATCGCGTCAGCGACCGCTATCAGCCCTTCGATGACGGCGCCCAGGCGGGGCGTATGGGGCCAGCGCCGGCGGCGCGTTGCTCTAGCTGAGAGGCGACGCTGCGGAAGATGGCCAGGATAGCGACGCGGTCGGCTTCGCGTTCGGCGAGCGGCAAGGCTCGGCGGTCAATGTCTGGTGTCGGGCGCGGTGCTGATGCCAAGGCTGCAGTTAATAGTCGGAGATCGATCAAGCTCATGCCGTCGCTCCTGTCATGATGCGCTCGAAGTCCTCAGCGAGGTTGGCGCCGATACCTCCTGCATTCACGCGGGACCCGTTCGGGTCGTGCTCGTCCACGATGCTCCCAGCGGCATTTGCGGCCTGCGCCTTGATCAACAGCCCCACGATGGTTTTGGCCTCAATCCCACGCGCTCGCATCGCGAGCTTCGTCAGCGCGTACCTCGAACGCCAGAGCTCGCCTTCGGCCTCATTCAGACCTGAACCCTCGCGAGCGTCGGCGGTATCGCGCTCGAATTTCACAGCGAGGTCGTAAAGCCGGCGATGCTCGCCTTTTTGCCACGCGGGTCGATGGCCGTGGTTCCAACGCCGCCCGCATTGACGGTCGCTGAGGATGTCCTCCGTCTTTGGGACGCGGACGGGCAGCGTCTTGCCGCTCCGAGGGCTGACGAAGCGGGGAAGCTCAATCGGGTTGCCGAGGATGTCGGCCGGCTCGGCAAGCGAATACCACTCAATCTGCCCGAAGACCGAGATACCGAAGGGGACGGGCAGACCATCGGGAATGCTAGGAGCCAATCGGAGAGCTGCTTCGCGGACTGCTGGCAGCGCGGCTTGCGCGTCCGCATACCGTTTCCGGGCGGATGCAAGCTCCGCTCCGAGTGCGAGCAATTCCGGGTTCTCTGCCAGTCGGGAAGCCTCGAGCGCGGTTGCTAGCGCAGCAGAGGCGGGGAGCGGATCTGCGACCGCAACCGCCACGCCGACAGGCGCCGCTGCAGCAATCGTGATGCTGCCGGTCCGGCCAAGGAACAGACGACGCGTGAGGTTCATTGCTCAGGCTCCGGTGCTGACGAGCGCGCCGCGAAGGGCGTCGATGCGGGACGGGTTGAAGTGCTGGCGGTAATGCTCGCGCTCGATCTCGAAGCGGATCGCGGCGCGGTCGTTGCGGAAGGACGCGGCAAGGGCGGCGGCGTCCCGCTCCATCAGGGCGACGCGGGCCTTCGTCTCGGCGCCGATCGCGACGCGTTGGCGAAGCGCATAGGCCTCCGCCTTCGCCTCAGCCCAAGCCTTCGTCAGCGAGCGGGACAGGGTGCGGTTGATCTCGGAAGCCGCCTCCTGGCGAGCGCGGCCGAGCTGGAGAGCGAACCGCCCGATCTGATAGGCCCGGCGCATGATGGCGGCTTTCTCGAAAGAGATGCGGCCGGCGGTGAAGGAGGCGAGTGGCAAGGCCTAATCCCTTTAGGCTAGGTGTAATTCCTAGTTCACTATGTGGGAATACGGGACTTGCCGTCAATAGCTAACTATGAAAAAAAACTAGCCAACTAGAATTGGGAGTGGTCATGCTCACAACGGGAAATCAACTTCGTGCAGCTCGTGCGCTTGTCGACGTGGGCCAGGGGGCGTTGGCTGAAGCGGCCGGCGTCAATGTGAATACGATCAGCAGCATGGAAAAGCGGGGCGCTAGCACACTTTCCAGCGGCCTTGACGTCATTCGGCGTGTCCAGGCTGCACTTGAGGCTGCCGGGGTGGAGTTCCTAAACCATGGGAGTCCAGGCGTTCGGCTGGGCCAGCCCGTTATCGCTATCGAGAGCGCGGCCGATCTTGAAAAGGTGCCGCGAGAGATCGGGGCGCTGGTGCGAATTCCGACATCCGCCGTCGACCTATGGGACGCGCTCAGCGCTCGCGGCTTTCATGGCATCCGGTCGGACGGCCAGCATCACGTCATGCGGCGCGACTTCCATGATGGCGCAATCGCTGTGAACCGCGCGCCGGGCGCCTGAGCTCGCCGATGAGCGAGCTGGTCGAAGGCATCAAATTGCTGGGCGGCATCGCGGGCCTTGGGACCGCAGCGTTCACTCTGTACGATCGACTAGTACGGAACAGGCCGCTTCTGTCTTTGACAGCTGCTGCGCACCTCTATGATGACCATGGGGTGCCGTACCTAAGGCTGGCCAACAGGTCAGACCGCGAACTCGTCGTCACATTTATAGAGACCACTAAAGTCGCTACCGTTCATCTTCACGATGACACGCGAAGCATAATCGAGCATGAGCTAGGCAATCGCCACGCCCGCTTGATTGCGCCGGGAGAGACGGCTTTCTTCGAAATCTATTTGGACGAAGAGTTCCGGGAATCCATGCTGTCATCGTCGGCGGTGATCAGCTTCTGCGTCATCTGGCATTGGGCGGCTGGCTTCACATGGCTCGGCGGATTGCCTCTGACCGTGAGCGTCCGGTCCGATGATCTGGCACTCGTTTTGACGGATGCTGCGCGAAGAAATGTGCCCGCGCCCAATCAGGTCGCATCTCCACGGATGCTCAGCGTCTAAAGCAGATCATCATCGCTGATGAGCTGGATTTTGCACATGCCGACATAGCCGCTGTCGAACCAAGTCCCAACGAGCATGTCGTCTTCAGCAAATCGGTGCAGATCGGAGCGGCAACGAGGGTCGTGAGCTGCGCTAAGCCTAAAGTGCCCTTCGCCCTCCTGTCGCCCCGTCAGAACGAAGCGGCGGCCATCATAAATGTATTCCAGAGCAATTTCGTCGCCGTCTATTCGCACGGTACATTTGCCGGTATCCATTCCGTCGCCATAGTACCATGCGACTTCGGACTTGGCCCAAATCGTCATCTTTCACCTTTCTCAAGCTGCCAGTGTCGGGATGCCCGACACATCGACCTCGCGCTCGGCATGCCAGGTGTCATAGGCGCCCTGCATCCGCACCCATAGCGCGGCACCGTTACCGAATAGCCTCCCGAGGCGAACGGCGACGGCGCGCACCTCGTTGACGGGAAGCGGCCAAGAGGCCATTTTGGCCATCATGAACCCGCATTGGCCATCTTGGCTTCGAATCTCCGGCGCGCTCGCCAGCGTCGTGTTTACGGCCGCGCTGCTATTCCTGTTTGCAGCCTATGCGGTCCGACCATTTACGGAGTGGTTCGGCGAGCAAACACATGCGTGGCCAACCTGGGCGAATTCAGCTTTCATCGTGATCGGCATCAGTGGCCTTTACGCTGCCGGATTTTATTTTCACCGGCGCGATCAGCGGAAAGCCGACCGCGCGAACCGCTGAGCATAGGGCGCGCCAAGGTGGCCGGTGTCATAGCCCCGGCTCTGTAGCAGTGCATGCACGATCCGTTCAGTCGCCTTGCCGCCCGTTTCAGCCGCTGCCCGACCGCGACTGTTCCGCGCCAGTACGTCGAGCACCGGAGCGATATTACTGCCCGGCAGCAACAGCATCCGGGCGACGTCGTTGTTTCGCGCCTCGTCAGCGGTCACGTCCAYCACCGACTTGACCGCCTTGCCGCCCTTCAGCAAGGCTTGACCTGCTACCGCTTTCGGTCCGCCCACCGAACCGACGATTGCGGTCACTCCGGCGCTCTCGCCCCCTTTGCCGTCCCGAATCTTGACCAGCGCCTCGGCGGCATCGCGCATCTTCGTCTGACTGCCCTGAACGACGTGGTCATAAACCTCCTTGAACGCCGCTTCTCGATCGACCGCGTTGATGACTTGGTTCGCCTGGTCTTCGCCGAAGAGCTGCGTGAGCTTGGATCGGTTCCAGTCGCCCTCGCCTTTCACCATGTTTTTGACGGCAAGATAGTCGTTGCTGTGGTTGCCGACGATCCGCTCCATATCGGCGCGCACTCCCTGCCGCATGCGGAAGATTTCACCCGAAGGCCCGACGAAAAGCCCCTCCGGCTGAACCCCGGCTTTGATAGCGTCAGCCATTTCCTGCGGCCAAAGCGTCGTCTTCTCGTTGCTCAAAATGGACGATCCCTGCTTCAGGCCTTCGGATTGGCGCGAGAGTTCCTGGAAGCGAGCATCGACATGCTTGATGCCTTCCCGGCCGGCGGCGAGGTCGCCCGGCACGGCTCGCGCGAGGTAGTCGTCGACGGCCTGTCGCGCGAACCCGATCTGGCTCTTGGTCTCGCTGCCGAGCGCCGTATCCTCCATCTCGTCCAACGCCTTGCGGACGCT